>JBBILQ010000001.1:0-137748 GCA_037444845.1 Candidatus Aminicenantota bacterium
AAGGCAAAAAGCGCCGGAAATAACCTCGACCACTCCTTGCGGGCAAGAAGAGAATAAAGAATCAACAAGCGATTCTCTAAAATGCATTTTCAAGATGGCGGATTTTATAGCCATTCTTTTCATCATAAGAGACGGACAGGACATCGAACCGGCACGGAACTTGACAAAGCCTGTTCACCATAAGATAGGCCTCAGCCACTCGCCTGAGCTGGGCCTGTTTTGCTTGTGTGACCGATTCCTCGGGGAGCCCGAACATGTCGTCTCGCCGCGTCTTGACCTCGATAAACACAAGGGTGTCGCCGTCGTAAGCGATGATGTCGATTTCCCCTCTGTGGAAACGAAAACCCCGCTCAATGAGAGAAAATTTTTTGCGTTTAAGATAGGCGACCGCGGCATCTTCGCCTGACTTTCCGAGGCCATGAGTGTTTCTCATCCTGGCTGCTTTTTGGCGGGAATCGTCTTCCAACGCACTCCCTCCCGCGTGTCCTCCAAGGCAATCCCCTGCTTAAGGAGATGTTGACGGATCTCGTCGGCAAGCCGGAAGTCCCTCTCAGCCCGCGCTCTATGGCGGAGGACGATTTTTTGGAGGACTTCAACGCTCAAAGGGGTTTCTGCGGCCAGCCCGGGCTCCTTGTCTGCCGCGAGGCTGTCCAGAGCAGCCTTTTCGATCATTCCTCCATCAGGAGCCGGGGACAGGGCCAGCACCTCGTCTAAAGAACCAAGGAGGTTGAGAATGGCTTCAGCGTCACTCCGTAAAAGCCTGTTTTCGCTCATGAGAATGTTCGCCTTCTTGATCAGGTCATAAAGCGCTGACAGGCTGGCAGAGATGTTCAAATCATCACCCAGCCCCTGGATAAACCTCTCTTTTGTTTGACGGATCAGCTTGGCCGCGGCTTGACTTTCCCCTTCACCAAAGGACCGTGTTCTCAGCTCATAATCAAAATCTTTTATCCTCTGGAGCGAGCTCTCTGCCTGGCGCAAAGCCTCAAACGTGAAATTGAGCGTTTTCCGGTAGTGAGTGGACATAAGAAGGAAGCGAAGAGCGAGCGGGTCGACATTCCTGGCCAGGAGGTCCCGCAGGGTAAACTGGTTGCCCTTGGACTTGGACATTTTTTCTCCGTCGACGACGAGGTGATGGCAATGAAGCCAGTAGCGGACAAACGGTTTCCCCGTCAGCGCCTCGGACTGGGCAATTTCGTTCTCGTGGTGGGGAAAAATGTTGTCCACGCCCCCGCAGTGAATGTCGAAGGTTTCGCCCAGGTACTTTGAGCTCATGGCCGAACACTCGATGTGCCAGCCAGGCCTGCCCGCGCCGATTTCTGTCTGCCAGAACGGTTCCCCTTCTTTTTTTGCCTTCCATAGAGCGAAGTCGTGCACGCTTTCTTTTTCGTATTCGTCAGCATCCACCCGTTGGCCCGACTGGAGCTCCCCGAGGTTGATTTTGGACAGCTTGCCGTATTCAGGAAACTTGGCAATGCTGAAATAATAGGACTCATCCTTTTTATAAGCGTAGCCCTTCTGGACAAGCCCCTTCACCATGGCCACCATTTCAGGGATGTGTTCGGTCGCTCGCGGGTAGTAGTCGGCGGGAGCGATCCGCAACGTCCGGATGTCCTCAAAAAAAGCCTTGATGTATGTGTCGGTGAAAGCGGAGAGGCTGATTCCCTGAGCGGTGGCTCCCCGAATTGTCTTATCATCGACATCGGTGATGTTCATGACATGGGTAAGGTTGTATCCCTTGAAGAGCAAGAACCTTTTTAGCAAGTCTTCGAAGATGTAGGCGCGAAAATTCCCGATGTGGGCGTAGTCATAGACGGTCGGGCCGCATGTATAGAGCTTGACTTCGCCGGGGACGAGCGGCTGGAATTCCTCTTTCCGGCCGCTCAGGGTGTTGAAAAACCTGATCACAGCCAGATACTATAAAGGGAACAGAGTCCTGCGTCAACTCGATTGACCATTCCCACTCGTTGTGACATAATTTTAGGCCTGAGAAAGCGGAGAAAAAAGGTGATCAAAACCCTGATCGGAATCCGAAGGGAGGACAAGAACCCCTGGGAGAGGCGGGTTCCTCTCATTCCGGCTCATGCCGGAGAGCTGATGCGGGAGCATCCGGTCGAAATCTGGATCCAGCCTTCCGCTATTCGCGTCTTCCAGGATGAGGATTACCTGAGGGAAGGAGTCATCATTTCTGAGGATCTCAGCACCTGTCCCATCGTCCTGGCCGTGAAAGAAATTCCCCTCAAATTCTTCCGCGAGGAAGGAGTCTATGTTTTTTTCTCCCACACGATCAAAGGCCAGCCGCACAACATGGCTATGCTCAAGCAGATGATGAGGCTTCGCTGCACGCTGATTGACTACGAGCGGGTTATTGATGAGCAGGGCCGCCGCCTGGTCTTTTTTGGCAAGCAGGCTGGCCAGGCAGGCATGATCGATACCCTCTGGGCTCTCGGGCAGCGTCTTAAAGCCGAAGGGATAGACAGCCCGTTTGCGTCCGTTCGCAAGACAATTGATTATGCCAATCTTGTCGAAGCGAAGGAATCAGTCCAGAAAACCGGATGGGAAATTCATCATCATGGCTTGGATTCTTCTCTCGTCCCTGTAGTTTTCGGGTTTGCCGGGTACGGCCACGTCTCTCAGGGCGCCCAGGAGATTTTCGACTTGCTGCCGTTTGAAGATGTCAAGCCGGCCGGACTTAGAGAGATGTTTCGCCTGAAGAGCTACATCAGGAACCGCGTTTACAAGGCCGTTTTTAAAGAAGAAGACATGGTCGAACCTAAAACACGCGGCCATCCATTCAACCTTCAGGAGTATTATGACCATCCAGAAAAATACAAGCCCGTGCTGTCAACATATATCCCTTATCTGACAGTGCTCGTCAACGCAATCTTTTGGTCGCCCCAGTATCCGCAGTTTGTCACAAAAAAATTTCTTAAAAAGCATTATTTAGGCTCTGAGCGCCCTCGCCTTCGCGTCATCGGAGATATCTCCTGCGACGTCAACGGCGGAGTCGAGTGCACGGTCAGATGCACGACCCCCGCAAACCCCGTCTTCATTTATGACCTGGAAAAAGATATGGCCATGGAAGGAGTAAATGGAAGAGGGCCCGTTATCATGGCCGTGGACAACCTTCCGGCCGAGATCTCTCTCGAATCTTCCGTCTTTTTCAGCCAGACGATCAAGCCGTTCATACCGGCCATCGCAGCAGCCGATTACACCGGAGCCTTTGACCAATGCTCCCTGCCTCCAGAGCTCAAAAGGGCTGTCATCCTTTTCCGGGGAGGCCTGACCCCGGACTATGAATACATGCGCAAATTTATTTCTGATTAAAAAAGGAGCATATCATGAAGAAAGTGCTTATTCTCGGTGCCGGGCTTGTGGCCAGGCCACTGGTTCGGTACCTCCTCGATCAGCCTGACCTTCAGGTGGAAGTGGCCAGCCGGACGGTCAGCAAGGCTGAAAAACTCATCGACGGTCATCCTCGCGGTCTGGCCAGAGAGCTGAACTTGAAGAGTGAAGAGGTTTTGAAAGAGGAAGTCAGCCGGGCTGACCTGGTCATCAGCATGGTCCCTTACTCATTCCATCCTAAAGTGGCCGAGTTTTGCATCATTCATAAGAAGCACATGGTCACGACGTCCTATGTCAGCGAAGCCATGAAGAAGCTCGATGGCGAGGCCAGGAAAGCGGGCATCATGATCCTCAATGAGCTGGGTCTCGACCCAGGCATCGACCACATGGAAGCGATGCGGATCATTGATGAAATCAAGGGAAAGGGCGGCGAGATCCAGAGTTTTATTTCTTTCTGCGGCGGTCTGCCAGCACCCGAGGCCAACACCAATCCCTTCGGCTACAAATTCTCCTGGAGCCCGGTCGGCGTTCTGCTGGCAGGCAAAAATTCGGCTCAATACCTTAAAGACGGCCAGGAAGTTTTCATCCCATCGGAAAACCTGTTCGAGAACTACAGCTTTATCGCGATAGAAGGACTGGGAGTTTTTGAGGCCTACCCGAACAGGAACTCTCTTCCTTATATCGACCTCTACGGCATCCCAGAGACAAAAACCATGCTCCGCGGAACTCTCCGGAATTTCGGCTGGTGCGAAACGATCAGGAAAATGGTTCAGCTCGGAGTGTTAGACCAGGAAGAAAAAGATTGGACGGGCCTGACTTACCGGGATTTCCTACGCCGGCTGATTGCCAGTCCGGCTGAAAAAGACTTGAAGAAAGCCCTCTGCGAATACCTGCAGATCGAGCCCGGCTTGGCCATTGTCCGGCGTTTGGAGTGGCTGGGCTTGCTGAGTGACGAACCGCTTCCGGTCCAGAAAGGCTCGGCCCTCGATATCGTGGCTGCCCGGATGATCGAGAAGCTTCAGTACGGAGAAGGGGAGAGGGACATGATCGCGCTTCAGCATGAGTTCGTTGCCGGTTATCCGAACGGAGACAGAGAGAAGATCATTTCCACGCTGACCGATTTCGGCATTCCTGGCGGGGATTCGTCCATGGCCAGAACCGTCGGCTTGCCCGCCGCCATCGGGACCAAGCTCATCCTGGAGGGAAAAATCAAGGAGAGGGGAGTCCATATCCCGGTTCTTCCGGATATCTACAGGCCGATTCTTCAGGAGTTGCAGGGGCTTGGCATCGCCTTCAAGGAAAAAAGAGAAAGACTGTGAGCTGGGCCGAGATTGATCGGCCTGAAGGAGGCCAGGATGGTTAGAAAGGCCGCCGTCGCCGGATATTTTTATCCAGAAAGGGCCGCGAAATTGAGGGCGATGATCGAAACCATGGTCGACCCCAAGGCGGGAAAGGAAAAAGCGAAAGCCGTTGTCTCGCCTCACGCCGGGTATGTTTATTCGGGTCAAGTGGCTGGAGCTGTCTATTCCTCAGTTGTCCTGCCTGACCTGTTCGTCATACTCGGGCCCAGCCATCGCGGGACGCGAGCGCTTTTCGCCATCGCTGCTGAGGGGGCATGGCAGACGCCCCTCGGAGACGTCCCAATCCACGCCGAACTAGCGGGGAGGATCATGAACCACTCGTCTCTGGTCGAGGAGGACGAAAGCGCCCACGCTCTCGAGCACTCCTTAGAGGTCCAACTCCCGTTTATCCAATATTTCAAAAAGGATTTTGCCTTTGTCCCTGTCTGCATCTCTCACCAGGCAGGTTTCGAAGACTTAGATGAGATGGCCGCAGCACTGGTGGCCGGCCTCAATGAATGCGGACAGGAATCTCTCATTGTCGCCAGCACAGACATGAGCCATTATGTCAGCCAAGAGACAGCGAGAATGAAGGATTTTCTGGCGATCGAGAGGATCCTTGCCCTTGACGCCAAGGGGCTTTATGCGATCGTCCAAGAGGAGGGCATTTCCATGTGCGGCTTCCAGCCGACCGCCGCTGCGATCTTAGCGGGCAAAACCATGGGAGCTGAGAAGGCCGAGCTCGTCCGCTACCAGACCTCAGGCGAAACGACGGGAGACTACGACGAAGTCGTCGGCTACGCTGGCCTCCGCATCATCTGACGGGATACCCCCGAGCTCTTCGTTGAAAATTTTGCCCGTTAATGCTATAAATTTCTTGTTGGATTGATGGCTCAGACGTTTTTTCTCAGAGAGAAAGAGAAAGTTGTTTTAAACATTATTGTCGAAAACTACCTGAAATTGGGCAAACCGACGTCAAGCGGCTTTATCGTCCAGAAAAAAGCCATCCCCGATTCCCCGGCTACGGTCAGAAATATCATGGCCAAGCTCGAAGAGATGGGCTACCTTTCCCAACCTCACACGTCGGCCGGCCGGGTGCCCACGGATAAAGGCCTCAGATTCTACGTCAACAGCCTGTTTGATGAGACTCTTTTTACCGATGAGCAGATGGCTTTCGCCACTCCCTACTTTTCGCTGGAGAAAGGAGATTTTGGTTCCCTTCTCACTCATGTCTCCAGACTGTTAGCTGAGCATTCCGACAACCTTGGGTTTGTCGTTTCCCCGAGCATCTCACGGCTCAACTTCAACCATGTCCGCCTGATAAAAATCTCCGAGGAAAAGGTCATGGTCATCCTGATCACAACCTTTAACCTCGTCCTGACCGAGGTCGTGGAAGCTCGTCACTATTTCACCCAGCTGGAGCTGGACAAGGCTTCTCAATACATCAACCAGCATTTCCGGGGCAAAAACCTGACTTTTGTGCGGGATTACCTGATCAAGGAGCTTCCCCGGTACAAACTGAGCTACGAAGACGCGATCAACAAGCTCATTTCCTTGCTGAAAGCGTACATCTCTCATGAAGAGGAAAAAGGCCAGATCGTTCTGCAGGGAGTCTCAAGGCTCATTGAAAAGCCAGAGCTTTTCAGCATGGCGAAGCTAAAGTCCCTGTTCCAGAATCTTGAGGAGAGGATCAAGCTGGCAAAGCTTCTTTCTGATTTCATCAGCCTGGAGCGGGTCAAAGTCTTGATCGGTTCCGAATCTAACATACCCGATATTACGGACTGTGCTCTCGTCCTCTCTCATTATGGCTACAACAATCAGGTTTTAGGAACATTGGGAATTATCGGCCCCAAAAGAATTCCTTACCGGAAGATTATTCCTCTGGTTGACCGTGTCGCCCAGAGGCTCAGCCAAACGATCAGCCGTGATCTTTGAGAAAAGAGGAAAAAATGACCAAGGAAGAGACTGAGGAAAAGGAGAAGGGCAAGACCTCCCTGAGCTCCCGCAAAAAGGAGGAGACCGACCAGCAAGAAGAGCCTCAGACCTCTGTCGGAGGCCCAGATGAAATCGAATTCGAGTCGGTCAAGCAAAGCGATCGAGCAGAGGAGAAAGACGAGCCGAAGCCCGCTGGAGCTCATTTGGAAGAGAGCAGAAGCTTTAAGTCTAAGCTCAAGAAAAAGGATGCTGAAATCAAATCTCTAAAGAAGGGCATCGAGGAATTCAAGGATAAGTATCTCAGAGCGTTGGCCGAGATGGAGAACCTGCGCAAGCGCGCGGAGCGTGAGAAAACAGAATTCCGGCATTATGCTCTGGCTGAGCTTCTTCGGGAGCTTCTCGTCATCCTGGATAATTTTGAACGCGCCCTCCAGAGCCGGGATCAGACAGACGGGAAAAGTTTTCAGGAAGGCGTGGAGATGATCCACCGGATGTTCCTTGATGTGTTGATGAAAAAGGGGATTGCCCCGATCGTGATTGAAGACAAAAGCTTTGACCCCAACCTGCATCAAGCCGTCCTTACCGAGGAATCGGATGACGTTGAGGAGCCTGAAGTGGCTGAAGAACTCCAGCGGGGGTACCGGCTTTACGGCCGGCTTCTGCGTCCCTCCCTGGTCAAAGTCCTCGTCCCGAAGAAAAAGGACACGCCATGACCAAAGTCATCGGGATTGATTTAGGGACAACTTTTTCCTGCGTGGCCTGTCTCGAGGGAGATAGGCCGAAAGTCATCCCAAACCTGGAGGGTCAGACGACAACGCCGTCAGCGGTGAGTTTCACTTCGGCAGGGGAGAGGTTAGTGGGGAATCTGGCTCTGAGGCAAGCCATCACCAACCCAGATAAGACCGTCGTTGCCGTCAAGAGGCTGATCGGGAGAAAGTTCAATTCTCCAGAGGTTGCTGAAGCGCGGCAAAAACTGCCCTACCAGCTGACCGAAGCGCCGAACGGGGATGTCCGGGTGGTCGTCGACTCCGCCGAAATCAGCCCCCAGGAAATTTCCGGCATGATCCTGTCTTACTTAAAGATAGGCGCTGAGTCATTTCTTGGAGAAGCTATCCAGGCAGCTGTGATCACAGTCCCCGCCCATTTTAACGATCATCAACGGCAGGCCACAAAAGATGCGGCCAGGATCGCCGGTCTTGAGGTCCTCAGAGTGATCAACGAGCCCACCGCAGCCAGTCTGGCTTACGGCCTGGAAGCCAAAAAAAACGCCAAGGTGGCTGTGTTTGACCTCGGGGGGGGCACGTTCGACATCACGATCTTAGAGATTCAGGACACGGTTTTTCAGGTCCTGGCAACAAACGGCAATTCTTACCTCGGAGGAGAGGACTTCGACAACCGCGTCGTCGCCTGGTTGGTCGAAGGCTTTAAAAAAGAGCACAAGATAGACTTGTTTCAAGACAAGCTGGCGCTCCAGAGGATCAAGGAGGCAGCGGAAAGGGCCAAACGGGAACTTTCCTTCACTCACGAAAGCGAGATCAACCTGCCCTTCATCTGTTCGACCTCAGCCGGGTCCAGACACATCAATAGAAGGCTCACCCGGAAGATGCTCGAAGAGCTGACCGGCGACCTTGTCAAGAAAACCGTTCCGCTGATCGAACAGGCTTTATCGGACAGCCGACTCGAACCCGAAGATATCCAGGAAATCATCCTGGTTGGCGGACAAACGCGCATGCCGCTCGTCCGCAAAACGATCACCGATTTTTTCAGGACAAAACCCCGTGAGGACATCAATCCCGATGAAATTGTGGCCATGGGGGCGGCCATCCAGTCATCTATCTTGAGAGGCAAAAGGGCCGAGCTCGTGGTCTTACTGGATGTCACGTCCCATTCTTTGGGTATCGAGACGGAAAACGATACGTATCAACAGATTATAGAAAGAAATACCACGATCCCGACAAAAAAAACGATGCCGTTTACGACTGTCGAAGACAATCAGATTAGAGTGACAATCCATGTCCTCCAAGGAGAAAACCGTCAGGCTTCACGGAATAAATCTTTAGCCCGGTTTGACCTGATGGGAATCCAGCCCGCGCCGGCGGGCGTTCCCCAGATTGATGTGACCTTTGAGATTGATGCCGACGGGATTCTGAAAGTATCCGCCCGGGATGTGATGACGGGATTGAACCAGGAAATCCGAATCCATCCCTCTTCAGGTCTCACGGCAGGAGAACTTGAGGCCATCGTCAAAAAGCATCGAGCACAACCGCAAAGCTCTTAAAGAAAAATGGCTAAGAGAGATTACTATGAAATCTTGGGCGTGACCAGAAACGCTTCCCAGGAGGAGATCAAGCGAGCCTATCGCCAGCTCGCCTTAAAATACCATCCTGACAGGAACCCCGGCAAGCGAGAGGCGGAGGAACTGTTCAAGGAAGCCGCGGAGGCTTACAGCGTCCTGGGCGATCCCAGCAAACGATCCACTTACGACCACTTTGGCCTGGAGGGCCTGCGGGGAGAGGGCTTCACCGGTTTTCATGGCTTTGATGCCTCCATTTTTGAGGATTTTGAGGATATTCTCGGCAGCTTTTTCGGGTTGGGAGATATCTTCGGAACTCGATCGAGACGGAGAAGGCCCCATCCCCCGAAAGGACGAGACCTGGCACTCGAGCTCGAGGTCACTCTCGAGGAAGCAGCCGCTGGCGTCGAGAAAGAGATCAGTCTCAACCGGGCGGAGCCGTGCCCCCTTTGCCGGGGATCGGGAGTCCAGCCTGGAACCCGAAAGGCTTCTTGTCCGACCTGCCAGGGGAGAGGGCAACTCCGCTATCAGCAGGGATTTTTCACCATCTCTCGAACCTGTTCCCGTTGCAATGGCTCGGGCGAAGTCATTTCCACGCCCTGCGAGGAGTGCCGTGGGTCCGGGAAAATCAGACAGAAAAAAACCCTCAAAATCAGGATTCCAGCGGGTATTGACAACGGAAACAGGCTAAGGCTTGAGGGGGAAGGCGAGCCAGGCGACACAGAATCGGTCCGGGGCGATCTCTATGTTGTCATCCGGGTGGCCAAGCATCATTTCTTCGAGCGCGAAGGGGACGATCTCCTCTGTGATATTCCGATTTCATTTTCCCAGGCGGCTCTGGGGTCTTCATTGGAGATTCCTCAGCTTGATGGTGATGCTCTTAAGCTCAGCATTCCGCCGGGCATTCAATCTGGTGAGGTGTTGAAACTGAAAGGCCGGGGAATCAAAGACATCCAGAGCAACAGAAGGGGAGACCTTTATGTGAAGATCCTTGTCAAGACGCCGGTGAAGTTAACCAATGAACAGAAAGAGATGCTGAAGAAGCTCGCCGAACTCAGAGGCGAGAACCTGGATGAAGCGGACAAAAGCCTCCTCAAAAAGTTCAGGAATATCATTCATTAGAGAAACGATTGACGTCGACCCATTTCTTGGTAAAACAGAAAAACCTGCGATTTCCGCATGCCTTCCTCGAGGGAGGAGAGCATTATCATTTAAGCAGGGTTCTGCGGGCGAGGCCGGGCAAGAGAGTCTGGCTTATAGACGAGAAAGGAGGCCGATTCCTGGCTGAGGTCAGAGAGCTTGAGCGAGAGAAAACCAAGCTCTTTATCCTTGGGAGAGAAGAGGAAAAGGGAACAAAAATTCGGCTTTCGCTGGCTCAGGCTGTTATAAAATCCAAAAAAATGGATTTTCTCATCCAGAAGGCCACTGAGATGGGAATCGATTGCTTCGTACCTGTTCTTGCGTCCCGCTCGATGGTCAAGCTTAGGGAGGAGGAGAAAAAGGTTGCAAGGTGGCAGAGGATTGCCAGGGAAGCCGCCAAGCAGGCTCGTCGAACGTCTGTTCCGTTGGTCGTCCGTCCCCAACCTTTTCTCTCGTTTCTTCAAAGTGTCCAGGCAGAAAGGAAACTCTTTCTGGTCGAGGGCCGGGGCAGGCTCCTGCGGGAAATACTCATCGAAGTGCCCATGAGCCACGGGCTGTCTGACTTTCCGGAAGTGACTATCCTGGTCGGGCCAGAAGGAGGCTGGACTGATGCGGAAGAAAAGCAGGCCTTTGATCATGGGTTTGAGGCTATGAGCCTGGGAAATCAAATCCTGAGGTCCGAGACAGCGGCTTTGGCGGCTTTATCTCTCATTGCCCATTTTTGGAACGTTTGAGATGTTTCTCCAGGGCCAGAAAGTCGGGAAGTACGAGATCATCCGCTCTCTCGGCAGCGGTGGTTTTGGCTCTGTCTATCTGGCCAAGGATACTTGGTTAGATATGAAAGTCGCCATCAAGGTCCCCCACAAGCAGTCGGCAGAGCTTTACAAACTCTTGAAGGAACCGCGGCTTCAGGCTGCTCTCAACCATCCCAACATCGTCCGCATGATTGCCGCGGAAAAAGAAAACAGGGTTTTTTTCATGGTCATGGAGTATGTCAAGGGAAGGACGCTGGAAAAGGTCCTGGATAAAGAGAAAATTCTGGAGCCCGAACGGGCTGTCGATACCATCAAGCAAGTCGCCCACGGCGTTGATCACGCTCATAAGAACAAGATCATCCATCGGGACCTCCGGCCGTCCAATATCATCATTTCCGAGGACGGGACAGCCAAGATAACCGATTTCGGGACATCGGCCTGGCTCAGCAACGTTCCCTATGCCTCAACAAGGATCGGCAGCCCTCCCTATATGGCTCCGGAGCAATTTCTGGGCAGAGCCAGCTATCAGTCCGATATCTATTCCTTGGGCTGCATTTTTTACGAAATGATTGTTGGCCGGCCGCCGATTTTCGACCCAGACCCGTTCAAAATACTGGAAAAGGCCCAGCAGGGTAAGGTCACCCCCCCGCGCCTGAGGAACACAAAAATTTCCCGGGAAGTCGACGAGATTATCATGAAATGCCTGGCTTCGAGAGCCGAGGAGCGGTACCAGAAGCCTTCTGAACTCATCCGCGCCATCTCAACTCTCAAAGGACAAAAGGAGCAGGAATCGGACGTCGAAGAGATGCTGAGCCGGATTAGGGCCAGGGACCAGGTCAGGTCCGAACGGTGCTGGAATTGCCGCCGTCCCCTCCCGATCAGGACGAGGCACTGCCCGCACTGCGGGGAGACGGTCTGACGACGGCCGCAGGTTTGACTTTAAGGATTCACTTACGATAACATTAAAATGGCTTTTTCTCTCAGAGGAATCATCATCAGGTTGCTGTTATCGACTAAAAGGAGTCATGAATGAGCCCTTTTGACGAGAACGCCAAAGTCTGGATGAATGGCCGACTGGTCCCCTGGAACGATGCAAAAATCCATATCGCCTCTCACGTGATCCATTACGGGAGTTCTCTGTTCGAAGGCTTTCGGGCCTACGACACTCCAAAGGGGACAGCCGTTTTTCGCCTCGACGCCCATATCACGCGGCTTTATGATTCGTGCAAGATGTACCGGATGGAAGTTCCTTACCGGATGGAGGAATTCAGCCGGGCCGTCATCGAAACGATTGAAGCCAACCAATTCAAGTCCTGCTATGTCCGGCCGATCATCTACCGCGGCTATCATTCTTTGGGCGTGGATCCTTTTCCTAACCCTGTTGACTGCGCCATCCTGGTCTGGAACTGGGGCAAATACCTCGGCGATGAGGCCCTGGAAAACGGCGTGGATGTCAGGGTCTCTTCCTGGTGGCGGATAGCTCCCAACACCTTTCCTGCCTTAGCCAAGTCTG
This sequence comes from Candidatus Aminicenantota bacterium, assembly GCA_037444845.1. Taxonomy (GTDB): domain Bacteria; phylum Acidobacteriota; class Aminicenantia; order Aminicenantales; family UBA8522; genus JARYMI01. The sequence continues at coordinate 12,322 of JBBILQ010000001.1, forward strand.
GCGCCAACTACATGAATTCCCAGCTCATCAAGATGGAAGCGATCTTAGACGGCTACGCCGAGGGAATTGCCCTCAACATTCGCGGCCATATCAGCGAAGGCAGCGGCGAGAATATTTTCCTTGTGCACAACGGGGCCGTTCATACTCCCCCTCTTTCATCTTCTATCCTCCCCGGCATCACCAGGGATTCTGTCATCACGTTGCTTAAGGAATTGGGGATTCGGGTTATCGAGGAAACGATACCTCGAGAAATGCTCTATATTGCCGATGAGGTTTTTTTTACCGGCTCAGCGGCCGAGATCACGCCCATCCGGTCGGTCGACAAAATCACGGTGGGAACGGGGAAGCGCGGCCCTGTGGTTAAAAAACTGCAGGAAGCGTTTTTTGCTTACATAAACGGAGAAAGAGTCGACGCGTATGGTTGGCTAACCTATATTTAGAAGAGGTGGAGCATGGAAATCGACGAATTATTGAAAGTCGCTATCGAGAGGGACGCCTCCGACCTTCATCTCAAGGCCGGTAATCACCCCATCATCCGCGTGCATGGCACGCTCATCCCTTTAACCGGATTTCCACGGCTGACCTCTAAGGACACTCAGGAGCTTGGCGATCAGCTCATGACAGACTACCAGAAAGCCAGGCTCAGGGAAGATTTTGACCTTGACCTAGCTTACAGCCTGCCCGGGTTTGGCCGGTTCCGGGGAAGCATTTTCCATCAGCGGGGCTCCCTGGCCATCGCCCTCAGAATTATTCCGCTCGAAGTGAAAACGATCCGGCACCTTCTTCTTCCTGAGGTATTGGAGAAGATTTCCTTGTTGCCGAGAGGCATGGTCCTGGTTACAGGAACGACGGGCAGCGGCAAGACGACGACTCTTGCGGCCATGATCGATTACATCAACGCGAACCGCCGTGAGAACATCATCACGATTGAAGACCCGATTGAATATCTCCACAAGGATAAAAAGAGCACGGTCAGTCAGCGGGAGGTCGGCATGGACGTGGTCAGCTTTGGCCGGGGTCTGAGGGCGACGCTGCGCGAAGACCCGGATGTCATCCTCGTCGGCGAAATGAGAGACCTGGACACGATCGAGACAGCCATCCTGGCGGCTGAGACCGGCCACCTCGTCTTCAGCACCCTCCATACATTAGACGCACCAGAGACCATTAACCGCATCATCTCCGTCTTTGCTCCCCACCATCAAAGACAGGTCCGCCTGCAGCTCAGCAGCCTCCTTAAAGCGGTTATTTCCCAGCGGCTGATTCCTCGCATGGACGGACAGGGACGCGTGCCGGCCGTGGAAGTCATGATCAGCACGCCTTATGTTCAGGATTGCATCCAGGAAAAAGAGAAGACGGGTCTCATCCGGGATGCCATCGCTGCTGGCGTCTCCCAATACGGAATGCAGACGTTTGACCAGTCTATCTTTCAGCTTTACCGCGACGGCTACATCTCTTTTGAGCAGGGGTTGCGTTACTCCAGCAACCCGGATAATTTCAAGCTCCGGGTCATGGGCGTTCAATCCACCCTTGACCTGGCTCTTGAGGAGATGGAGCAGCGGATGAGCAAAGTGGAAAGAGAAGAGGTGGAGAAACCAGAAGAAGACATGTCATGAGAGCCCAGGAGATCAGGGAAGCTTTCCTCGGCTTCTTTTCCCAGAAGAACCATAAGATCGTGGCCAGTTCCTCCTTGCTCCCCAAGGATGATCCGACGATTCTGTTCACGAACGCTGGCATGAACCAGTTTAAGAACGTCTTCCTTGGCCTGGAAAAACGAAGCTACAGGAGAGCTGCATCGGTTCAGAAGTGCCTCCGTGTCTCGGGCAAGCACAATGACCTGGAGCAGGTGGGGAAGACGAACAAGCATCACACATTTTTCGAGATGTTAGGCAATTTTTCCTTCGGGGATTATTTCAAAAAAGAAGCCATCGAGTTTGCCTGGGAGCTGGTGACGGAAGTTTTCGGGTTGGATGAGGAACGTCTTTATGCCACTGTCTATGAGGAAGATGAGGAGGCTTATCGGTTATGGAATGAGGGCATCGGGCTTCGCCGGGAGAGAATCTTTCGTTTTGGCAAAAAGGACAATTTCTGGGCAATGGGGGAAACCGGTCCCTGCGGTCCCTGCTCGGAGATTCACTATGATATTGACCCTGGTTATGAACAGGGTGAGCCGTGCGTCCTGATCGAAAAAGGCAGCGACCGGTTTATCGAACTTTGGAACCTGGTCTTCATGGAATATTTTCAGGATGAGCGCGGCACGCTCCATCCGTTGCCCTCTCCGTCGATCGACACGGGGATGGGACTGGAGAGGACAGCGGCCGCCCTCGAACGGAAGACGAGCAACTTTGACACTGACCTTTTCAGGCCCGTGATCAAGAAAACCTGCGAGCTCGCGCAAAGAGAATACCCCGCGCTTGACCGGGGAGATGTTTCCGTCAGGATCATCGCTGATCACGTGCGGGCCATCACCTTCCTCGTCGGGGATGGCATCATGCCCGCTAACGAGGGGCGCGGGTACGTCCTCCGCCGGCTCATCAGAAGGGCCTTTCGCCATGGCAATTACCTGGGGCTGGAGAGGCCGTTTCTTCATCATCTCGTCAGCAGCGTGGCCGATATCATGAGAGATGCTTACCCTGAGCTTTTATCGTCGATGGCTTTCGTCTCGCGCGTCTGCCTTGCCGAGGAGGAGCGGTTTTCCCTGACTCTTTCCTCAGGCCTCCGTTATTTCCTTCAGTTTGTCGAAGAGGCCAAAAACTCGGGCCGTCAGGTCCTTAAGGGGTCGGAGCTGTTCAAGCTCTATGACACATTCGGATTCCCGATTGACCTCTCCCGGGAGCTGGCTCAGGAATCAGGCTTGGATGTGGATGAGGCGGGTTTTCAAAAGGAACTGGCCTTGCAAAAAGAAAGGGCTCGTTCTGGTTGGAAGGGGGATGCTGAGCCGGGAGAGCGGAAGATTTACGGAAAACTGAAAAAACTCCGGACAGTTTATAAGGGGTATGATACGGAGAGGATTGAGGAGGCCGAAGTCCTGGCGGTCATCAAAGACGGCGCTTCATCTGATGACCTCAAGCAGGGAGAAAAAGGACAGGTCGTCCTCGGGGTTACCCCGTTCTATGCCGAGGCAGGCGGCCAGGTCGGAGATTCCGGCTGGCTGCGCAACGCCCGTTTCTCAGGTGTGGTGGAAGGCGCTTTTTTCCCGACTCCTGAAGTCATTGCTCACCACGTCCAGGCCATCTCGGGCGACCTTCACATCGGAGACAAAGTCGAAGCAACGGTGGACAGCCTTAGACGCCGGGCCATCAGCAACAACCACACCGCCACTCATCTTCTTCATGCCTCTTTGCGCCGCATTCTTGGCGACCATGTGAAGCAGGCCGGCTCGCTCGTTTCGGCCGAGCGGCTGAGGTTCGATTTCACTCATTTTTCCGGCCTTTCAGAGCAGGAGATTCGAGAAATCGAGGACCTCGTCAACCAAAAAATCCGGGACAATCTTCCCGTCAAGACAAAGCTGACGACGCTTGAAGAAGGCCTCAAAGAAGGGGCTGTGGCCATTTTTGAAGAAAAGTACGGAGAAAAGGTTCGTCTGGTCGAGGTCAAAGATTTTAGCAAGGAACTCTGCGGCGGAGTTCACGTCCATGCCACGGGAGAGGTCGGGTTTTTCAAGATCGTCGGGGAATCCAGCGTTGCGGCCGGGATGCGCCGGATCGAGGCTGTGACCGGCCAGGGGGCCCTGCGTTATGTCCAGGAAACGGAGGACATCCTGGCGGATATCGCGACTTCCTTGAGCAGTTCCCGTAAAGATGCCCTCCATCATCTCGAGAAAATGAAAGCCTTGTTGGAGGAAGCAGAGAAGGAAAATAAGGCCTTACGCCAGAAACTTGCTCTTCTTAAAACACAAGAGAGCGAGGAGAGAATCAGGAAAATCAAGGGAATCAATGTCCTGGCTCAGCGCTTCGAGGGGGTGAGCGTTGAAGAGCTCCGAAGCCTGGCCGATTCCCTCAAGCATAGGATCGGATCGGGCGTCGTTGTTCTCGGGACATCCTCTGACGGCAGAGTCTTTCTCGTCGTCGGCGTGACGAAAGACCTGACTCACCGTCTCAAGGCTGACGAGCTGATTCGGGATATCGCTCCGCTTATCGGCGGCGGAGGAGGCGGCCGGCCCGATTTCGCCCAAGCGGGAGGGATAAAACCCGAGCAGCTGGACATGGCCCTGGAAAAAAGCTATTCTCTAATAGAAAAGAAGATTTGAGGGGAGGCAGTTGTTCCTGGAAGGAGAGGGGATATTCAGAAAGATTAAAATCACCCTCAGGGGTGATTGTCAAAAGGACCAGTTTCTGGCATCATAGAAAAAAAAGAAGAAGGAATAACTCGAAAGATGCCCAGCCGGAAAAGGATGACTTGGCTCCCTCTAACGGCCGCGGCGCTTCTTCTTTCTGTCCTGACCGCTCCCGCTGAGGCTGGACCGGGCCAGGAACGCAAGGAGCAATACGACCCGATCATCAAGGCTTTTTCCAGCAAATACAACGTCCCGGCTGACCTTGTCCATTCCATCATCAAGGCCGAGTCGAATTACGACAGCGGGGCCGTTTCTCCCAAAGGAGCAGCCGGGTTGATGCAACTCATGCCGGTGACAGCCGCTCAATACGGAGTGAAAGACAGGTTTGACCCCGAGGACAATATCAAAGGAGGGGTGAAGTACCTCAAAGACCTGTGCAAGCTTTACAACAGCAACACCAGGCTTGTTTTGGCCGCCTACAACGCCGGGCAAGAAGCTCTTAAGAAATTCAACGGCATTCCGCCCTACCGCGAAACGCGTGAATACATCAACCGGGTCATGGCCTCGTACCCCAAGACCTACATAACGGGGGGCACACCGATCAGAAAATTCGTCGACGCCTCAGGTCAGCACGTCCTTACTAACGACCCTTATTATCATTTGAACAGCCGGAAAAACCGGGACTGACAAAAAATCGCCTCCCGCCTAAACATAGCCTTTGACAAGGAGACAGCGGGGCAGAACCTCAAACGTAGCAGGGAACAGGCCCAGCTGCTCGCCGTCGAGCTCAAGGAGGATGCCCTGCTCATCTGAGGGCACGGCTTCAACTTTCCTGGCTCGCCACAGGGATATTTTGGGATGGGACAGGCGAGCGCCGAAAAAGATTTTCCAGCCCTGGCGGCAGAATTCCCTGAATGTCATGCCTTCAACAAGGACGAAATCAAACAGACCGTCGTCCAGCCGGCAGGAAAAGCCTCTCTGATTCCCCTCCGTCTCGACTACGAAAAGTAACCCGGCCGATATCGATGAGAGTTGAAGGGGCCTGGGTGATTACCTTGAGGGCTTCTTTAAACCTGCGCGGGATTTTCAGGCTCCTGGTCAGGTCGCATCCTGTCCCGGAGGGAAGAATGCCCAGGGTGGAGCCGGAGTTGATGATTCTCCTCTCTTCGAAGAAGCCGTTGGCGATTTCGTTGATCGTCCCGTCGCCGCCGACTCCGATGACGAGCTCTGCCCCGTTCTTGACCGCGAACCTGACGATTTCAGTGGCCTGGAAGGGTTTTTCAGTGAATTCGACCTTAAAATCGTGGATAAAGCTCTTGATGGCTTCTTTGATTTCTTTCCAGCGCCCGCGCGTCTTGCCCTTGTCGGACTCAGGGTTGACGATCACCTGTGTCTTGAGGAATTTCATGGCTCGCTCCCTGAGCCGGAGGAATCTTTTTTTTGCCGAAAAGAGACACGCCGATGACTCCACCCAGAGCGCCGAAAACCGAAAAGACGACTGCCGCAATCACCAAGCCAAGCATGAACAAGCCGGGAGAGACCCCCCCTGCGGTCTTCTCAAACCAGGTCTCCCATCCCGCTGGCATCTCTTCGGTGAACTGGGATATCTGTTCCATGAACTTGCTGAAAATCTCCCTGTTCGCGGCCTCGAAGGGGATGCTGACAACGGAATCGACAACAGCGGCGACGATGCCGGTGAAGATGCCGACGATGGCGCCGTCTCCAGCCGATAGGGCGGCCGGAGAACTCCGGGCCAGAAGATAGGCAGCCAACATGGCGCCGCCGATGATCCAAAGGCAGCAGAGACAGCCCAGAAAGGGAACGGCAGCAAGCACTCCGGCCGCAGCTCCGCCGACAAGAGCCGGCATCAGCATTCCGGAACGCTGGTTGTTCATTCGACCTCCTTTGTCCTCGGCTTTTTCTATTCTATGTGGAATGGAAATGAGTTTTCAAGCGATATTTTCTGGCCGATCGTGACAGGATGAGGTCGGCGATGCCGGTGATGAAATAGAACGGAAGGGCGGGTCCCCAGAGAAGACCGGTCGCGAAGCGGGCAAGGTTAGGCGTGTTCCACAGCCCGGCAAAATTCCCGGCCGTGTCGATGACGATAGGGAATGAAAGACAGATAAAAACGTCTATCCGGGGGAGTTCAATGCGGCTGAACCCTCTGATGAAAGGATAGAGGCCAGTTCCGGCCAGAAAGCCGATATAAATGCCCAGGCACCGGCTGCAAACAGCCAACGGCTGGCCGAAGACGAAAAAAGACTTCGACCCGATTTGATGGCAGAGGGGAGAAAAAACGGCGTAGACAAAACCCTGCCAGGGTGAGGAATGGCTGCGGAGATAGGGGGCCCAACCGATGGCCCCGAGCCAAAGAACAATGGCCGCTGCTGTTGAAAGATAAACCCCGAAAATAATCCGGTCGTTCGGGGAAAACGGGTTCTCCCGGTTCGAGGAGGGCGGGCGTCTTCCTGGCTTAAGCATGGCCTTTAAGCCTGAGGAAGGAGATATACCCGACTAAAACGATAAAACTTATCGTAATAATAGACAATGTCATAAAAGAAGCGTAGACGTCTCTTCCCATGAGATCATAAAGGGAGAGGGCGATGACCGCGAAATTCACAAAAAGAAGAACGCGCCAGAATGGGCGAACCTTATCAACATGATAAAGGATGAGCATGACAGCAGGCGCTGAAGAAAGAAAGGTGTAGTCCCAGCCGAGGGGGGAGATCAAGGGAATCAACGCCAGAAGAAGGAAACAATCGAGGAGGCCCGGCCGCGGGACAGCCTTTCCTCTGATAAAAAGAAAGAGCAAGAGCAGGCCGAGGGCGGTCAGGACGAAGAAATAAAAGAGAAAAGAGAGCGTCTGGCTGCGGGTCCACTTCACGAAAAAGGCCAGGATCGAGACGTTGTCCTGAGTTGTGAAAAGAGACGGAGTTGAAGCAGCCAGAGAAGCCTGCCATTCCTTGAGGACGGTAAAATTCCCTCTAATGCCGTAAAAGAGCGAGGGCGCAAAAACCCCGAGCCCCAGAACGGCCGTTGATACCGCGAGACAGAGCCATTTTTTCCGGATGATAAAATACGGATAAAATATAAGGGCATAGGGTTTCAGGGCTGTGGCCAATCCTCCAAATAAGCCGGCGCCAGCCTGACGAGCAATCTCCCCTCCGCATTCACGCTGGAAATGGCCCGGCTGAGTCAAGAGCCTCGAGACCATTGCCAGAAGAACCAGAGTAACAAGAGCATTGATCTGGCCAAGCTGAATCTCCCGCAAGAAATACTTGGCTAAGATAAGAGGAGGAAAGACGGCGACCCAGAGGAATTTCTCCTTCTTCGGGTTGATGAGTCTCAGAGAAAAGAAAAAAATGAGAAAGGAACAACAGATGACGACTCCATACCAGGTTGCTTTGGCCAGAAGAGGAGGGAGGAAAGAAACAGGCAGGTAAAGGAAAGCAGAGAAGGGCAAGTACTTGAACTGGTAATGGCCGTCCTCACTGCGGTACAGGGTTTCTCCAAGACGGAGCCTCTTGGCGGCCGTGTAGTTCACCTCAAAATCGATCATCTCATCCTTAACCCGAAAAAGAAAAGCGAAGATGACGAGGCCAAAGAGAAGCAGGAGCAGGCAAGCGGCCAGCTTACGGCTGAACATGGCTCTTTCAGGCTATCCGAGCGGTCGGGGTTTTGTCAACCGCTTAAAAAACGGCCGGAGGCCTCGCCTGCTCAATTGCAAAGAAAGTTTGACAGAAGGATAGCCAACATGTACATTTATCTCAGAATGGTCCAAAAGGAGGAAGGAGAATGACTTCGAAAACCAAGGCTTTTGGTTTGCTTGTCCTCTTCGCCGCAGGGACGTATATCTTCTCCCAGACGCCAGAGGCAACGAGCCTGTATGAAAAGAATAAAGAAGGCGTGCTTGCTCTTTATGTCTATGGAGCCGATAAGCAACTCGTGGCCAAGGGCATGGGTTTTGGCGTGAGCGAAGGAGTCATCGTTACCAGTTATCACTTGGTCAGCCAGGGCAGGGACGTGGAAGGGGTCAGCGTTAAAGGAAAAAAGACAAAGGTTGAGGGAATCATTTCGGTCGATCGCGGCCTCGATATCGCCATCCTCAAAATAAAGGGAAAAATCCAGGACATCACACTCGGTGACTCCGCTGACCTCAAACCTGGGGCGAGGATTTTTGCCCTTGGAGCAAACGAAACGGGAGACATCGTCATTTCAGAGGGAACCATCAGAAACCTTCATCAACTGGGCGCAACCCAGCCGATCATCGAGCCGTCGCTCGCCATCCCCGAGGGGTTCAACGGCGGGCCTGTCCTGGACCTTGAGGGAAAGGCCATAGGGCTCGTCTTGATTCTGGAAAAAACAGGTCGGGTTGTTATCCCGGTGAATTTGTGGAAAAACCTCCCCAAAACGGGCAAGATGACAGCTTTCAAGGACTGGGCCCAGGACGATTATTTCAACGGGTTTGAGGGCGCCTTTCTGGCCGGCCGTATTTTCGCTTTGATTGATGATCTTGGAAATGGGGCTCGATACTTGGAAAGGGTGATTAAACTCAACCCCGCCACCCTTGAAGCCCACGCCCTTCTCGCCTCTATCTATAGCACTCAGAGGAATTACTCCGCGGCTGTGGCTGCTTACAGCAAGGTTGTTGAGCTCGACCCCAACAGAGCGGAAGCTCATTTTGGATTGGGCAATGTCTATTTCCGGATGCAGCGCTGGAAGGAGGCCATCGCCTCTTTGGAGAAAGCCATCTCTCTTAATATTTCCAAAAAAGAAGCCTATTTCACGGTCGGGAATGCGTTCGAGGAGCTGCGGGATTTTGCTAAAGCGGCCGAGGCGTATGAGAAATACTTGAACGAGAAGCCCGAAACGGCTTGGCTTGGATACATGCGGCTGGGATTGTGCCGCAAGGAGCTCGGCCAGTTTGACCTGGCCGTAGCCGCTCTTGAGGCGGCCTTGAAGGAGAAGCCCGAGGATATCAAGGTAAACTTCAGCCTGGCCGAGGCTTATCACAAGGCTGGCCAGCTGGAAAAGGCTGAGGCCGCCTACGCTAACCTGGCCGTCCTCAACCCGCAAGATGCCATAACCTACTATGGCGCGGTGGTAAGGATGTACGATGAAGCGAGCCGGTTTGAAAACGCCATCGGCGCGGCCAAAAAGGTTATCGAGCTCAATCCCAAGAGCGAGATCGCTGTTTACAACCTGGGAATCATGTATCAGAAGCTTGAAAGATACGATGAGGCCATCCAAACCTTCCGCCAGGCGCTCGCCATCAAGCCCGATTACGATGCCGCCCATTACAACATCGGGTTTTGTTACTCCAAGCAAAAAAAACACAAAGAATCCATCGGAGCCTTCAAGAACTATGTGGCCCTTGTGCCCGACAGCGCTGACGCCTGGCTTAATATCGGCGTCAGCTACATGCAGCTGAGTGATTTCGAAGAAGCTCTCGAGCCGTTAAAGAAGTGCGTCGAACTTCGTCCGGATTACGGCGTGGCCCTGTTTAACCTGGCTATCACCTACCTGAACCTTAAGGACAATTACAGCGCTCGGGACGTCTACAGGACTCTTGTCACGGTCGATTCCGATCTTGCCGAACGCCTCAAGAAATACCTGCGTTAGGAGGGATGAACCGGTTTGACAGGAGCTCGGGAGTATGGCAGAATAAAGGCTATTCCAGCACCTGACGTCATCTTTTCCCCCTTCAACGAGAAGGCCTGTAAACCTAAGGGCAGGTGGCGGAATAGGCAGACGCGCTAGGCTTAGGACCTAGTTCCTGATGAAGGAGTGCGGGTTCGACTCCCGCTCTGCCCACTTGGAATAAAAAGCTCCGCTAAGTTCAAGCCGTGTTTTTTTGGATCTCAACGAAAGGAAGCGTTTGGATGAGAACTGGAGGATGAGAAGCCATGCCCGCTAAAGATGAAAAAATAAGCGTCAAGGTCACTTCTCTGAGTCCGAGTAAGCGTGAGATGGAGATCGAGGTTGGGCCGGAGGAAGTAGCCAGTGAATGGGAGAAGATCTTGGACAGCTATGTCTTGCGGGCCAGGCTGGATGGGTTCCGCCGCGGAAAAGCGCCGCGGGATCTGGTTGGCCGTCTGTTCTACAAGGATATCAGGAACGACGTCATCGAGTCTCTTGTGCCCCGAGCCCTGGGAGAGATTCTGGCCAAAGAGAATCTCAACCCTGTGGTCACTCCGGCCGTCAGCGAGGTATTGTTCCGCGACGGCGAGCCCTTTCGTTTCAAAGTCAGTGTGGAGGTTCTCCCTGAATTCAGGCTGCCTTCATACAAGAATATCAGAGTAAAAAAAAGAGACGTCAGGGTTGAGGATGCCGATGTGGACCGGGCCCTCGAAGAACTGCGTCAGAAGTCGGCTGAATACCTGCCGGTAGAGGGAAGGGGAGTCCTCGAGGGGGATTATGTCCTCGTGGAATGGAGAGGAAAAGACCTCATGACAAAAAGGACATTGCCGACAGAGAAAGTCCTGGTCCTGGCCGGCCACCCCGATAATGAGAAGGCATTGAACGAGAATCTGCTTGGTCTAAAACCGCAGGAGACACGACGTTTCGCCATCTCTTACCCTCAAGATCATCCCCAGAAGAAGCTCGCAGGCCGCACTCTGGAATATGAAATCAAGCTGATATCCATAAAAGAAAAAAATATGCCGGAAATGACCGATGATTGGGCCAGGGGCCTCGGCGGGTTCGAGACGCTCAGCAGCCTGAGGGAGAGAGTCCGGAAAGATTTAGAAAGGGTCGGGGAAAGCGTTGCCCGCCGCGAGATGGGCGATGAGATTCTCGAGGCGATTGCTCAGCAGCTGGCATTGGAGCTACCGGAAAGCCTGGTTGAGCGCGAAGCCGGCGAGCTCATAAAGACCTGGACTTCGGCCAAGTCAGATACGGTGACTCTGGAAAACGTTGAAGCCCTGAGACAAAAAGCCAGGGTTCAGGCAGAGAATAACATCACCAACGGTCTTGTCCTTCGAAAAATCGCGGCTGAAGAGGGGGTTGAAGTCACAGATGAGGAAATCGAAGAAGAAATCAAAGCGATCGCCCGGAGGAGCAACATCCCCCTGGCCCAGTTCGTGGAAAGCCTTAACAGGGAAGGAAAAAGGGAAGATGTGAAGGTTAACCTCCTCCTCAGGAAAGCCATTGACTTTTTATTGGAAAAGGCGGTATTATATTAATACTCCCTATGACTTTAATCCCCTTTGTTGTGGAACAGGACGGCCGGAGCGAGCGTGCCTATGACATTTATTCCCGGCTGCTCAAAGATAACATCATTTTTATCGGTTCTGAGATCACCGATGACGTGGCCAACTTGGTCATCGCCCAGCTTCTTTATCTGGAGGCTGAAAACCCGGAGAAGGATGTCTCCTTGTACATCAATTCACCGGGAGGAAGCATTCCTGCCGGCATCGCCATTTACGACACGATGCAGTTTGTCAAGTCTGATGTGGCGACGATATGCGTTGGGCAGGCGGCCAGCATGGCGGCCGTGTTGCTCGCCGCTGGAACGGCGGGCAAACGCTATTCTCTGCCCAATTCTCGCATTGTCCTGCACCAGCCCTGGGGAGGCTACCAGGGGCAGGCGTCGGACATCGCCATCCAGGCGAAAGAGGTTCTGCGCATCCGGGAGAACCTGAATGAGATTTTGGCCAGGCACACGCGCCAGGCGAGGGAAAAAATCCAGGCCGACATCGAGAGAGATTTCATCATGACGGCCGCCGAGGCGAAGGACTATGGTCTCGTCGATCATATCATCGCCACCCGGGACCAGAAGAAGTAAGCTTTTTCCTGGCCGCTCATATGAGGCCGGGATGTCTTGCAAGGACAATGGACGAAACGCTTAAAGAGAAGACGGACAGCGTCATCAAGTGCAATTTCTGCAGCCGAACCCAGGCTCAGGCGAAAAAGCTGATCGCCGGGCCAAAAGGCGTCTATATTTGTGATAGCTGTATAGAAGTTGCTCATTCCATTATACATACAGATAAACTGAGAGACGATGCCGCAAAGCGCAAGAGGGCTGATTTCCTGACCCCCCAGCAGATTAAGCTCGCCCTTGACGAGTACATCATCGGCCAGGAAAAGGCCAAGAAAAAAATATCCGTGGCCGTCTACAACCACTACAAAAGGATCAAGTTGAGGAAGAGTTTTTCCGACGTCGAGGTTGCCAAAAGCAACATCCTTCTCATCGGGCCAACCGGCACGGGCAAAACCCTGATGGCCCAGACGCTGGCAAAAATCCTTTCCGTGCCTTTCGCCATCGCCGATGCCACTACCCTGACGGAGGCGGGCTACGTAGGGGAGGACGTCGAAAATGTCGTCCTCAAGCTTTTCCAGGCGTCCCAGGGCGATATTGAGAAGACTCAACGGGGCATCGTCTACATCGACGAGATCGACAAGATCAGCCGAAAGAGCGACAGCCCCTCTATTACCCGCGATGTTTCCGGCGAGGGTGTCCAGCAGGCCCTGCTCAAAATCATCGAAGGAACGGCGACCAACATCCCTCCCCAGGGAGGCCGCAAGCATCCCTACCAGGAATTTATCCCGATTGACACGACCGACATCCTGTTTATTTGCGGCGGCGCTTTTATCGGGCTGGATAAAATCATCGCTCAGAGAATCGGGAAAACGGCTGTCGGTTTCAAGGCCGAGCTCAAGACAAAAAAAAGAGAGGGCCCCGGAGATGTCTTCAACGAACTCATTCCTCAGGACCTCATCAAGTACGGTCTCATCCCTGAACTCGTCGGTCGGATTCCTGTTGTCGCCGTGTTTGATGACCTGGATATCAGCGATCTGGTGGCGATCCTCTCCAAGCCCAAAAACGCCATCGTCAAACAGTTCCAGAAGCTTTTCGAAATGGAGGGCGTTGAGCTCGAGTTTGCTGAAGACGCCCTTGTGGCCATCGCCCAGAAATCTCTCCAGAAAAAGTTAGGGGCGAGGGGCCTGAGGACGATCATCGAGGATCTCATGCTTGATCTCATGTATGACCTCCCCTCATCCAAGAAAGCGACCAAGATTGAGGTCTCAAGAAAAATGGTGGAAGAGGACGGACAGGCCTTCGAACGACTAAAAAGAGCAGTGGGAGAATAGGATGAGCCATGAAATGAACAGCGGCACAGAAATGATCCGGAACATCCCGCTTATCCCGTTGCGAGACCTGGTCATCTTCCCTTCAACGTTGGTGCCGTTCATCATCGGGAGGCCGTCTTCTATCCAGGCGCTGGATAAAGCCGCAGAAAAAGATAAAATGATCTTCCTCTCCGCCCAAATGAATGCCTCATTGGACAACCCTTCGCCCAAAGATATCTATTCCCTGGGAGTCACCGCCAAGATTATCCGGACGGTCAAATCCGACGAGAAGAATGTTAAGGTCATTGTCGAGGCGAAGAAAAGGGCGCGGGTCATCGAGTACCTGAGCACTTTTCCGTATTATCAAGTCCTGGCAAAAGTCATCCGGGAAATAGAGGACAACAGCCCGGAAATAAAAGAACTCCTGAAAAGGGTTCTGGCCTTGTTTGAGGATTACCTGAAAGTCAACCAGAATGCCAACATCGAGTCCATCATCCCTGCCTTGAGGGACACGACTCCGGAGAGAACGAGTGATATCATCTCTTCCCATCTCTACCTGCCTCTCGAGGAAAAGCAGAACCTGTTGGAGACCATCAGCCCTCTCGAAAGGATCCGTCGTTTGAACTACCTTCTGGAGAACGAAATCCTGAAGATCCATTCAAAACTTCGGCGCGAGGGTTTCAAGCACGAGCGGCAGAAAGTCTCGGGCAAGGACAGCCGTCAGAATATTTTCCCTGCCGGCCCCGGGTCGCGCAAAGAAGACCAGCCGAACGAAATCGAGGAACTCAAGCAAAAAGTCAAAAAGGCCAATATGCCTTCCGACGCCGAAGAAAAAGCCCTTAAGGAGATAGAAAGGCTGGAAACGATGCCGCCGATGTCGGCCGAGGCAACCGTCTGCCGGAACTACTTAGACTGGCTGATTTCCCTTCCGTGGAATAAAAAGAGTCGCGAGAAAAGAGACCTCAAGGAAGCCGAGAGGATTCTCGAAGAAGACCACTACGGGCTGGAAAAAGTCAAAGAAAGGATCATAGAGTATCTTTCCATCAGGCAGTTAGTCAAGCATCCCAAGGGCGTCATCCTGGGACTCATTGGCCCGCCTGGAGTAGGGAAGAGTTCACTCGGCCGTTCGATTGCCCGGGCCACCGGCAGACAGTTCGTCCGGCTATCGCTTGGCGGCGTTCGCGACGAGGCTGAGATTCGGGGACACCGCCGGACTTATATCGGCGCTTATCCGGGCCGGATCATCCAGATGGTTAAAAGGGCCGGCACCAAAAATCCGGTGTTCCTGCTCGATGAAGTCGATAAGATGAGCATGGATTTCAGGGGCGACCCGGCGTCGGCCTTGATGGAAGTCCTCGACCCTGAGCAAAACAGCACATTTCTTGACCATTACATCGACACCGATTTCGACCTCTCTCAGGTCATGTTTATCGTCACGGCCAACATGCTCGAGCCGATTCCTCGCCCTCTTGTCGACCGCATGGAAGTCATCCGCCTCCCAGGCTACACCGAGGATGAAAAGCTGCAGATCGCAAAGAAATTCTTGATTCCCAAACAGATGAAAGCGCACGGCCTGAAGCCCGCCAACTTGAAGATAATCGATCAGGCGCTCCAGAAGATCATCCGCGAGTACACGAGAGAGGCCGGGGTCCGAAACCTGGAAAGAGAGGTCACGTCGATCTGCCGCAAGCTCGTCAAGAAGGTTGTCCAAAAAGGTAAAGACCACCGCGAAAGAGTCACGCCGAAGAACCTCGAAGCCTACCTGGGAATCCCCAGGTACAGGCGTTCAGAGATCGATAAGAAGGACGAAATCGGCGCCGCCATCGGCATGGCCTGGACAGAGTTTGGCGGCGAGCTTTTGACCTTCGAATCAACCAAGGTCCACGGCAAGGGGAATTTCACGCTGACGGGGCAGTTGGGCGAAATCATGCAGGAATCGGCCCAGGCTGCCTTCAGCTATGTCAGGGGAAAAATCTACGAGCTGAACATCGTCAAGGACCTCCACAAGAATTTTGATATTCATATTCATGTCCCTGAAGGTTCCACGCCCAAAGAAGGGCCTTCAGCGGGAATCACCATCGCCACATCAATCATCTCCCTTCTGACCGAAATCCCGGTGAACAGAAGGATTGCCATGAGCGGGGAGATCACCCTCAAGGGGAGAGTCCTCCCTGTCGGCGGGATAAAAGAAAAACTCCTGGCGGCCCACAGGGAAGGAATCCGTGAAGCGATTATTCCCATCGATAATAAGCCGGACCTCAAGGATGTCCCCATGGTGATCAAAAAGGATTTGCGCATCCATCTCGTTGAAACGATGGACGAAGTCCTTAAGATAGTCCTGACCAAAGATCTTCCTCAGAAACCCCCAAAGGAGAAGATGATCTTGGCCCAGGAGCTTCCCCAGGAAGGGGAGGAGGGCAAGGGTCCGGCCGAACCTCCCTTCCCGCATTGATGAAAAGCCGAGATCGAGCACGCCAATTCGTTTCAGGACGATAAATGAAGCGACATCAGCTTGAATGACAGAACAATAACCGAAGTTGAGGTTATCAGGACAAGAGAAAACCGGGACGCCCTGTGATGTCAATGTCATCGGGAAAAAACGAAAAAATGAGCCAAGGAGACGAATGAGATGAAAGAGTACAGTCTGGTTGAACTCGAAGAAAAAGAGAAGAAGGAGCTTCAAAAAATTGCAGGCCAAGCCGGCGTGGAAGATGAGGAAATTGACGACGCCAGCAAGCACAACCTGATTTTCAGGATTCTTGAGGCCCAGGCCAAAAAGAATGGGCTGCTGTTTTCAGAGGGTGTGTTGGAATGTCTGGAAGACGGGTTCGGCTTTCTCCGGGCGCCTGAGTTCAGTTATCTGCCGAGCCAGGACGACATCTACGTTTCTCCTTCGCAGATAAGGAAATTCCAGCTCCGCACGGGCGACACCATATCGGGCATCGTCCGGCCTCCAAAAAACGGCGAGAAATACTTCGCCCTGATCAAGATCGAAGCCATCAATTTCACTCACCCGGATGTTTTGCAGGACATGAGACGGAACGTTCACTTTGAGCACCTGACCCCGCTCTATCCCTTCGAGAAGATCAGCCTGGAAGACGGGAATGCCAAGAACATGAACGCCCGGATCATGGACCTCCTGACTCCGATTGGCAAGGGGCAGAGGGGGCTTATCGTCTCTCCGCCGCGGGCCGGGAAAACAACGCTGCTCAAGACGATCGCCAAGTCGATCGAGAAAAACCACCCCGAAATCTTCCTCATTGTCCTCCTCGTCGCAGAGCGACCGGAAGAAGTCACGGATTTTCAGAGAAGCGTTAACGGTGAAGTCGTCGCCTCGACTTTTGATGAGCCCCCGGCAAGAAACGCTCAAGTGGCGAATATCGTCCTCGAAAAAGCCAAGAGGCTGGTGGAAATAAAAAGAGACGTTACCATTTTGCTCGACAGCGTGACCAGGTTGGCCAGAGCGCACAACGCCATCATCCCGCCATCGGGCAAGGTATTGTCAGGCGGAATCGACGCTAATGCGTTGAACAAACCTAAGAAATTCTTCGGTTCAGCCAGGAAAGTCGAGGAAGGGGGAAGCCTGACCATCGTGGCGACTGCCCTCGTTGATACAGGAAGCCGCATGGATGATGTCATTTTCGAAGAATTTAAGGGGACGGGGAACATGGAGATCAACCTGGACCGCAGGTTGGTGGACAAACGTCTTTTCCCGGCGATTGACATCAACAGGTCAGCCACGAGAAAAGAGGAGTTGCTCATCGAAGAAGCAGACCTCAACCGGATCTGGATTCTGAGGAAAGTCTTGAGCCAGCTCTCTGAAGTAGAAGCGATGGAGCTTTTGGTCGAAAAACTGGGTAAGACCAAGAAAAACTCGGACTTCCTGAACGCCATGAGCAAAGGGCTGTAATTTCCCCAGAAACGAGGGGTGGCGCGGGCAAAGTCCGCGCCATATTTTGATTTTTCCCAAATAAATATTTGCTAGCCTGATCTATTCACAAAATGATACGATAAAACGCCCCCTCCCCTGGCGGGAGGGGATAGAGGGGAGGGGGAATCTTTGAATGATCCCCCTCACCCCGACCCTCTCCCACATGGGGAGAGGGGATTTTTTCCTTTCATTTCGTGAATAGTCCAGGCTAGTTTCTCTGCTATATAAGCTTGACATATTTGTAATCTAGGAATAGAAGCATAAACCGATAGAGGGAGCGGAAGGGTATTTTTGGGTAGATATCTCAAGAAAACGAACAAGAAAGACCAGAAACCGAAGAAAGAAGAGAAAAAGGAAAATAATATTGCGTCGCATAAGGGTTATTATGTCAACTTTAATATTTTTTTACAAAAAGGCTACGCTTAATTCAGACAGAAGATACCATTCTTCTCAGGTTCTAGATTAATGACGCGAGATTCGCCCGCCTGCCTTTTGGGCGCCGCGCTAAGGTTTAGATTTCAATTTAGAAACAATATCTTCAAGAACCTTGATAATTTCTTCTTTGGTGACAGAATATTTCTTGAACTCAATGCGAAGATGATAATAATCGTTGTGTTGGGGGCTGTAACTAAATACGTAGGGCTTTCCTTTTTTGATTTTTCCTTTAATCTTCTTAGATAAATCGCGCGTATCTTCGCGGCGAAGCCCTCTTTGTCCGATTTCGTTGATGAGTCTTTCCATGTCTTCTTCTTTGTTTAGCTTTGCTATCTCTATGAGGGTGCTCCGGCTGGTGATGTCGAACGACTGGCAAAGAGAGCGGAGATTTTTTGGAATTTTGGCTACGTTGATGATTTCCGTGATTGTTGACCGGGCTTTACCGATTTTTTCGGCAAGCTGGCCGTGGTTATAGCCATAAATATCGATAAGCGCATTCAAGCCGTCAGCTTCTTCGAACACATCCAGGTCTTTTCTTTGCAGGTTTTCAATAAGGGCAAGCTCAAGAGCTTCATTATCTTTCACGTTCATCTCAATACAGGGAATTTCGGTGAGGCCGGCATTTTTTGAGGCCACAAAGCGGCGCTCTCCAGCGATGATTTCATAGCGGTCGTTCTTTGGACGAACAAGGATAGGTTCGAGGACTCCTTTGGCTCTTACAGAAGCGGTAAGCTCGTCAAGATTTCCCAATTCGTTGCGGGCCTGTTGAGGGTTGGGGTCAATTTTATTAAGAGAAATCATCCTGATGCGAGGCCCGGAAGCTCGTGAAGAAATAAGGTCGACAAAATGACCATCATGCCGCATGGCGATTGAATCAGGCAACCCGGAGCGTTTAGTTTTCTGCACGTTGGATAATCTCCTCAGCTATTTTTCTGTATTGATAGGCTCCAACAGAATTGGGGGCATACGTGAATATGGATTCTTTATACGCAGGGCTTTCTTCAAGCTTAACGCTTTTAGAGACGAGCGTTTTGAAGACGAGATTGCCAAAGACTTTGCGAATTCTCTTGACGACGTCTTTTGAAATGTTGGTCCTCTTATCATGAAGCGTGATTAAAATCCCGAGGATGCGCAATTCCGGGTTGGCCACTCTTTTTACTTTATCGACCGTCTCGATGAGGTCGTCCGTCCCTTCCAGGCAAAGATAGGAAGACTGGATGGGAATCAAAATATGAGTTGCAGCAACAAGAGAGTTGAGGGTGATGAGCCCGAGGGTCGGCGGGGTATCAATGACGATATGCGTATAATTTTCTCTTACCGGCTCAAGGATCTCCTTAAGGCGATAGTGACCGTCAATCTCGCCTAACAATGATGGCTCAAGCTTGGCCATTGAAATCTTTGAGATGGCGATATCAAGCCCGGGTATGGTTGACCTAGAAATGATCGTTTCGATGTTCTCTTCTTGGCGCATCATGACATCATAGAGAGATTTCGAGAAGCAGCTCGGGTCATTCAGGACGGATATTGTGCTGTGGGCCTGGGGGTCTGTGTCAACAAGAAGCATCTTTTGGCCCATCAAAGCGAGAGCGGCCGAAATGTTGAGAGCCGTCGTCGTCTTCCCTACTCCGCCTTTCTGATTCGTGATCGCAATAATCAAGAACAGCCTCCGTCCAGGGCGAGCGATTTTAAAAAATAGCATAATGAAAGAAAAAGAAAAAAGCAAGAAAATGAATAAGCAAAACTTGGAAGAAGTAGAAGAAATGTCGGCATGCCGACATTTAGTTAAATAGATGAAAATAAAGTAGTTATATTATTTTAGAACGAGATAGAAGGCATGTGTTATGAAACATAATGATTGAAAAAATAAATCGATTGAAGGGAAAAAAGCGATCAAGTATAATCGGAAAAATCATCATGAACAAACGGGCAGAGAGCGGGTCAAAACCGAGGTTCATCCAGAAGATGAACCTTATGGATTCGGTATTCCTGGTAATGGGTGCAGTCATTGGTTCTGGGATTTTCATGACCACGGGGTTTATCGCGGAGTTCGTTCCATCCGCTTTCATGGTGTTGACCGTATGGCTGATAGGCGGAATAGTAACGCTTTGCGGCGCTTTATCCTTCGGTGAGCTGGGTTCGATGTTTCCTAAAGCAGGGGGGCAATTTGTTTACCTCAAAGAAGCTTACGGGGATTGGGCGGGATTCCTTTTTGGCTGGACATTTTTCTGGGTCATTGAGTGCGGCGGGATTGCCGCCCTGGCCGTCGGGTTTGCCGAATATGCGGGCTATTTCTTGCCCGGGCTCTCTCCCCAGGCCTCTTTAATAAAAGCAGAGATCGCGGGCATCCCATTGTCTCTTTCAGCTGGTCAATTCGTGGCGGTAGGGTCAATAGCAGTGCTTTCTGTCATAAATTATCTGGGGATAAAAAGCGGCATACTCGTCCAGAACTTCTTCACATTCTTGAGAATCGGCTGTCTGGCGGCCATTGTCTTAGGCGGTTGGTTTATCGGCAGCAAATCAGGCGTCAAGGATCTGGGTCAATTTTTTGCCTCCTCAGGGCCTCTCGACGTCAAATTCATGGGGTTGGCCTTGTTCGCGGTGCTCTGGACCTATGACGGCTGGTATTCGGTTAGCTGCGCCGCCGAAGAGATAAAAAACCCAAAGCGAAACATCCCGCTGAGTCTATTCCTGGGAACGGCAGCGGTTACGATTATTTATCTTCTAGTTAATATGGTCTATATCATGGCCGTGCCGATTGAACGGATGAAGGGAGTCGCCCGCGTCGGAGAGCTGGTCGCAACCTCCCTATTCGGTCATAAAGGGGCTTTTTTGATCGCTGCGGGCATCACGGTGACAATATTCGGTTGCCTTAGCGCCACGATTCTCTACGGGCCAAGGGTTTATTATGCAATGGCCAAGGAACGTCTATTTTTCAAGCGCATGAGCTTCATTCATCAGCGTTTTAGGGTCCCCACCACAGCTATTACCTTCCAGGCGGTTTGGTCTTCGCTTCTCTGTCTGTCAGGGACATACCAGACGCTTTATGAATATGTCATCTTTGCGCTTGTTTTATTTTTTGCGGCAACCGGAGCTGCCGTCATCATTCTCAGAATAACGCAGCCTGAGAAACCCAGGCCTTACAGAACCTGGGGGTATCCCATCATCCCGGCGGTGTTTATAATCGTCAACCTGGCCATATTCCTGAACAGCATCCTCTCGCAGCCTTTCGAATCTGCTCTCGGGCTGGCCATTATCCTGGCAGGTGTCCCGGCCTATATTTTCTGGAGAAAAAGAAAGACGGCGGCTGCAGGCCAAGAGAACATGTGAAAAAGCCTATATCCTATCAAATCTATAAATTAGATAGGAAAAATAGGAAATTAAAGAGCGGCTGCGACGACAACCTCCCTTCGAGAAACGCCTCGTCCTCTTGGAGGAGAGCAAAGAGCGAAAAAGTCAATGCGTTTTTTCCTTTTTTCAATTATAATATTTTTCAAGATTAAAGAACATACAAAAGGTGGCTCTGTCATGAAAGAAACAAAACTCATTTTTATCATCTTTATGTTGATTTCGACAGCATTGCGAGGCGAGAAGGTCATCACGATAGGCCAGGCGGGAACCGAAGGAGAGATCGCTTTCCCCAGGCAGGTGGCAGAAGGGCCTGACGGCAACATCTATGTCTATGACCAGGCGGATGCCTTGATCAAGGTCTATTCTTCGGCGGGCGATTATCTCCGGAAAATCGGCGGAAAAGGCCAGGGGCCGGGTGAAATTCAGCGGGCTGAGGGAGTTTCTTTCGGCTTCACGGCCGACGGCAGGCTCTTCTTCACCGAATTCTTCGGCGGACATCCCTGGATTACGGTGGTCAAGCTCGACGGCGAGCTCGATCGAGTGATTAAGCCTCAGGTCAAGGAATTTTTTGGCATATCCAGGGCAGTCGCGCTCCCGGGAGGGAACTTTCTGATTGAACTTGTCTTCCTCGGCCAGCCGGAAAAAGAAAAGGATTACTTCTACCATCGCTCTCTCCGCGAAATAGCGCTTCTCGATAGTGAAGGCAGGATCCTATCCCGCATCAAGCAGACCAACCACATCACTCGGATTTCCTATGTCCATGATGGGGCCGACTCGCCCATCCCCTACACTCCGATGTTCCTCTGGTGTCCTTATGATGAGAGCTCCGTCCTTTTCTCGGAGGGGCTTGAGACCAACATCCAGGTGATCGACTACTCGGGGAAACTGGTCCGCAAAATCGAGACTTCTCTGCCAAAGGCGGAAAAGGTGACCAGCAAAGACTTGGATGAATGGAGAAAACGGCGCCGGGAAATGACCCAGAGCCGCGATCCTGACTGGTGGGCCCGCTTCGGTAAGGTCATTGAAAAATACAAGAAATCTATCTACCCCTATAAGCCTACTATCTGGGAGATCAATCGGACACCCCGGGGCCGTTTCCTGATCGCCTCAAGGAGAGAAAGTGATGACGCGCGGGCAAGATACTGGCTCATGGATAAGGATGGAAAACAGCTGCTCAAGGTTGACACATCAGTCTGGATCATGGGGATCTCGCCAAGTTTTATTTTTTTGGGGCAGGTAGACGAAGACGGCATTCCTTCGATCCGGGCTCTCCGGCGCCAGGGGAAGGAAGAAGAGGATCTTCTCAGGCTCTGTGACTGATGCACGAGGCGCCCTTCTGCTCCTTCGTTTCAATAAAATCGACCCCTCCCGGCTTAATCTCTTCCAATGCATAATCTCCGCTATCCTTTTTCACAACTCTCCAGGACTCATTGAGTTTCAAGATCCAGCCGTCCCCTTTGATTTCTTTTCCTTCAATAATCTGTGGTTCGGATACGGTAACCCGCCGCCAGTTTTTGTCAATCAACAAGCCTTTTTCCACTTCCAGGTTGCCCCATTTATCAATGATGTGCGCTGTCCTGTAAACGCTTCCGTATTCTTCCAGGGGAAATATCTCCTGCGGGTTAAAGCTAATGTTCATCTTGATCAAGTCTATTTTCAAACTGGGCTTGTCAATGAAAATGCTTTTGTACTCTTTGAGGAGCTGGTTTTGTTTGTCCTGAAATGCCCTTTCGGCTTTTATCAGCTCCTCGCCATCGTATTTATAGTATCTTCTCTCTGCTTCCGTTTTCAAATCGTCCGGCAACTGGAAAGAAAGGGCTTTTTCCATGATTTCGCCGAATTCGCTCGTGTTGTTTAAGCTACTTCTCCACTCAACCTTTAACTCATCTAAGAGTATCCCGTAGGCCGGCCCAGTTTGATAGGCAAATGACCAGTTAAAGGATATCTGCGCCTCTGCATTTTTTATTCGCCTTTCCATCTCTATCATCAGAGCCTCTGGCGGATACCCGCATAATTTTGCGCCGGTATATTCTGCCAGTCCTTCGTGCATTTCAAATCTGCTCTCGTTCACGCGGGCAGATTGGAAAATTTTGTGTCTGCAATTCCTGAAAATCAAAGCATCCTCGATCGCTTCCAGCCTGTCGTGGTCGGCGGAAAGCAGAGCCTTTCTTAAGGCGCGCCATTCAAGCTTTAAATAGATTCTCCCGTCCAACGTATCCAGCCTGATCTATTCACAAAATGATACGATAAAACGCCCCCTCCCCTGGCGGGAGGGGATAGAGGGGAGGGGGAATCTTTGAATGATCCCCCTCACCCCGACCCTCTCCCACATGGGGAGAGGGGATTTTTTCCTTTCATTTCGTGAATAGTCCAGGTCAGATGGCTGTTGTCCGTATTCACAGGCGGAAATCCGATGCCCTTCTGTATCCGGTGCCAGGATTCGTGCGCTAACAGCCAATTCCTGTCCTGTTTATTGTCCCTGGATAAATGATCCCAGATCACCATGGTCCATTTTTCTCCATACAGGTCAGCTGCTGTATTGGCAGGATTAATCTCTTTCGCCAATTCCCCGATGAATACATTTCCCCTTTTTTTGAAAGTATTCAGCATGTTTTGCTGATTGGCGACGACGGCTCTGGATGCGGGATCGACAAACAGCACTTTGCCGTAAAGGTTGACACGCCACAGCCTGCCATTGTCTTTTTCTGATATTTCTTTTAGTTCCTCGAAATATCGAGAAGCTAAATCAATATCAATGGATGCTTCCTGGCTTGCTCCGGCCTTCCCGGAAGGGAATGATCCGATACACACGATCAGCATGATGAAAAAAGCGACTCGTTTCGGCATTGTCACAACTCCAATCATCATTACGGGTCTTCGCATAATAGTACGGATGAAATATCCAAAAGGTTTTCGAGAGAGAAAAGCGTGGCCTGATACTCCACTGAGCAGCAGCAAGGCCAGGCCCTGGACTTCTTCTCCCCCGTCTCCCCTCCCCCATCGCTTTGTTCTGCGTGCAAGGCTGGAAGGCTCGTTACCCGCCTGACCGGCGAGCCTGCCCGTTTCATTGTCCTATTCGTGCTTTCGAGCGTGGCGTAGATACGTCCCCTTATCTTTTTCGATTTGCTAAGCGGAAAGAGGTGCTTCTGAAAATAACGGAGAGTCGGCATCGACAGCGCTTTAGCCTGTAAAATAGAGGTAAGCGGCAAGGATCAATAGAAGGACAATGGCTGAGGCGATGACGTCGCCGCGGCCCCAGCTGACGCGTGATTTCAACCGGTCTTCGGCAGTCCTGGTGGCATACGTCAGCCCGCTCATCCTTTCGTAAGAAGGTTCCTTGGTCAGGTAACTGACGACAATCATGACCACGACACAGACGATGAAAATGACCAGGCTGTAGTACTGGAAAAAGATATTGTTGATGACCCAGAAAAACGAGCCTTCCTGGTAGGAAAAGCCTTTCAATAATTTTACTGGCGTGTCCACCGCCAGGCGGAAAAGGCCAAGGGAAAAGCCTGTCACCAGAGCAGCCAGACATCCCTTGCTGTTCAACCTTTTCATGAAAACCCCGAAGAAAAAGACGACAAAGATCGGCGGCGCCAGATAAGCCTGGATTCCCTGGAGATAGTCATACAACCCCTTCCCCCCTCGAATGACCGGGATCCAGAAAAGACCGATGGCTACCATCACTGTCGTGGCCACCCTCCCCATCCAGACGAGTTGCTGCTGTGTCGCTTTAGGCCGCATCCGCGAGTAAAAATCCATTGTGAAGAGCGCAGAGGAAGCGTTGAAAACCCCGGCCAAGGAGCTCATCAGGGCTGCTAAGAGTCCTGCCACCACCATTCCCCGCACACCGATGGGTAGAACATGGGCCACTAGAAGCGGAAAGGCCTTCTGAGCGTTATCCCGGAGGAGCTCCCCGCTGGGGCCAAAAAATTCCTGTTGGAGGATAGGCACCTGGCCGCTCTTGGCAAGGGCGAACGTAATCATCCCGGGGATGATGAAGATAAATACCGGCAAAAGCTTAAAAAAGGACGCTGTGATTGACCCCCGCCTGGCTTCCCGCTCATCCCTGGCTCCTAGAGCTCGCTGGACGATGTACTGGTCGGTGCACCAGTACCACAAACCGATGATCGGGGCGCAGAAGAGCATCCCCAGCCAGGGATAGTTGTCATTGAAATACCAGGCCATTCGACCCGCTTCCTTGACTGGTTCCCAAGTTCCTTCTAACCCGGACGGAACCAACGGCTTCCATAGGTTGAACATCTCTGAGCCGGCGATGGAACGCAACGCTTCCCATCCTCCCAGCGCTTTGAGCCCGAACAGGGTCACGAGGATCGAGCCAAAAACCAGCACGATAGTCTGCATCGCTTCTGTGTAGGCAACGGCCCGTAACCCGCCGAGAATTGTATAGACGCCCGTAAAGACAATGACCAGGATGGAGCCAATCCAGAAGCTGTCAAGGCCGAGGAATCGAACTTCCGGCAGCAGCACGCTGAAGACTATCCCGCCCGCAAAGATGCCGACGGCGATCTTCGTCAGGACGTAGGCGACCAGGGAGATGAGAGAAAGCACGGTCCTTGACGCCGGCGAGAACCGCCGCTCCAGGAATTCCGGCATCGTGAAGACCTTCGAGCGCATGTAGAAAGGAACCATGACCCAGGCCAGGACCAGAAGACACCAGGCATGGAGCTCATAGTGCGCCATGGCCACCCCATCAGTCGCGCCCGAACCCGCCAGGCCGACCAGGTGTTCAGAGCCGATGTTGGAAGAGAAAATGGAAGCCCCGACGATGAACCAGCCCAGGTGGCGACCGGCCAGAAAATAATCCGTGGAGGTCTTCTGCCCCTGCCGGATGACCCACCAGGATATCCCCAGAATGACCAGGAAATAAAGAGCAATAATCATCCAGTCAATCGCCTGAAGTCCGCTCATCGTTTTCCATCCTTTTTTCTTCAGAAATAGGCATAAAGTTTATCAAAATATTCCTTGTCCTGACAACTCAAATCATTGGCTCTATTCCGCTCCTCCTTCGATTGAAACGAGAATTCTTTCAAAACCGGAAAAAATGAGGGATGTGGCAAAGCGTCGAGGAGATTTAAAACGATGTTTCCCGCAGGTCGGGCTTGTTCAGTAACGGGCAGGAGCTTGCCGGGGAACAATTTCGCCGTCAATTCCGATGACCTGTTTCTGGATTTCGACCGGGGCGCCGGAGAGCGCGGCCGCTCGTTCGACGATCCGGCAGAGCCCTGAGCAGCAGGGAACGGTCATGATGGCGACGGTCAGGGAGCGCGGGTGGTTCTGGCGGAGGATCTCGGCCAGTTTCTCCGCGTAGCCCTCGGTCTCATCCAGCTTCGGGCAGGCGATGATGAGCTTTTTTCCCCGGAGAAGGTCCTGGTGAAAACTCCCTAATGCAAAAGCCGTGCAGTCGGCTGCGACAAGAAGGTCACTATCTTTAAAATACGGAGCATAGGGCGATACCAGATGGAGCTGGATCGGCCACTGGCGGAGTTCTGAAGCAGCCGAGACGGACCTCCCCTCTTCTCGGGCCTTTTCTTCAGGGATTTCGCAGGCTGCGCTTCCCGGGCAGCCCGAGAAGTTCATTTTCTGGCTTGCGAGGCCAGGCCGGGAACAGTCTTCATGAACAGGTTGCCGGGCCTCCCCGCCGATCCCATGCACGAGCCGCGCGGCCTTCGGCCCTCTTGTCCGCGCAACGTGTTCATAAGCAGCCAGGGGGTCGTAGTCTTCGCTTTCTCTTTCAATGATCTTGAGCGCACCTGTCGGGCAGACATCCAGGCAGGCGCCCATGCCGTCGCAATAGATTTCCTTCACGAGGACCGCCTTGTTCTCCTCGTCCAGGGCCAATGCGCCCTCGGCGCACGCTGTGGTGCAGAGGCCGCACCCGTCGCATTTATCCCTGTCGATCTCGATGATTTTTCTTTTTGCCATTGTCGGAACTCCTTCTCTATTAAATCCACTACCGAAACAATACCAGGAAGGTTCCAGGAATTCCTTGACTTTGGTCAAAAATTAACAGATGAGCTCTTCGCGCAGCCCCTGGCAGTTCTTTACCCGGATGCTCCGGCCTCTGACGTCGATCAGGCCGTCCTGCTTCATGTCCCGCAAGTTCCTTGATAGCGTCTCACTCGCCGTGCCCAGAAGCCTGGCCAGGTCGGCTTTCTTGATTTTCAGGTCGACAACGCAGCCCTTATCGCCAGAGCAATGGGAAAGGAGGTACTGGGCGAGCCTCTGGCGGACCGTCCGAAGCCCGAGTGCCTCGATCCGCTCGTTGAGGATGAGGCACTTGCGGGCAAGGAGCCCGAGGAAAAAACGGGACAAGCCAGGGCTTTTTTCGAGCTTCCTGAAGAAAGCATCTCTCTCGAAGTAAAGAACCTCGGAATCTTTTGTTGTCTCGGCGAAGGCGGGAAACCGGCCGGCCGCAAAGACAGCCGCTTCGCCAAAAAAATCACCCGGCTGGAGCCTTACCACCTCGATTTCCCTGCCCTTCTCGTCCATCCTAAAGACACGGATTTCTCCCGATAGAACATAGAAGAAGCCACGCGCTTCCTCCCCTGCACTGAAGAGAAGCTCCTTTTTGCTGTGTTTCTTTTTGATGCCAAGGGTCTGGATTTGCTTGTCTAATATTTTCATGTGAGCTTTCCCTCCACGTTAGAGCAGGAAAGCCGCGCCAGTTTCACGCCTATCCTAACTCATGATGCTGCCTCGTCAGGCTATTTGGCTTCAGGCCGGAATCTTATCTCTGGCATTTTATCCCCGCTCCACAGGCAGAATCAGGCAAGTCGGTCCTCCCCTCCCCTTCACGAACTCGGAAAGGTCGAGGAAATGAACCCTGTAATTAGCCTCCTTAAGAGCTCTGGCAGCGACCGTGTTCTTTTTCTCGGCGATGACCTCATTATTGCCCAGGGAGATGACATTGCCGCTTACGGAATGACCGCGGGATATCGTGATTGTCTCGAAGCCTGATAAGAAACCGCGGGGGAAAAGGCCGCCGCAGCACAGGACCGCCTTTGTCCCGACCAGACTCATGGCCCCTCCGATGTGGAGGTAAGGCGGCGGCAGGATGATGACGCGGACCTCATAGCCCATGGCCTCGAGAAGGCGGGAAAGCTGTTTTACGCCCGCGGAGTTTGTCCGCACGGACTGGCCGACGAAAGCGACATCGCCAGCCAGGATGACGTCACCGCCCTCGACCGTCCCTGGAGGACGGATTTCGCCGGCGCAGGGAACGCCAACCGCATCAAGAGCAGCAGCCATCCAGTCTTCCTCGCCTCGGCGTGTCCGCAAGCCCATCCTGAGTTTGATGTAGCCCTCTGGCGTAACCAGGCTCGAGTCCCGGGTAAACACAGAATTGGGATGG
Organism: Candidatus Aminicenantota bacterium; assembly: GCA_037444845.1. Lineage (GTDB taxonomy): Bacteria > Acidobacteriota > Aminicenantia > Aminicenantales > UBA8522 > JARYMI01. The sequence continues at coordinate 40,762 of JBBILQ010000001.1, forward strand.
CCAGAAAGCTCCTTAAGACGGACGACGCGTGCTCCTGATTTCCTCAAGAGCGCGCAGAGGCGGCGGTGCTGTTCAATGGCTTTTGCCCTGACAGCCACTTGCTCGATGTTATGGGCTTGGGGGTCCCTCACGCTGAAGTACTCTTTTCGCGGCGGCGAAACGACGACGCGCCTCAGCCTGTCGCCTTCATTCCTTACCATGGCCGTATCCTTTGTTCCTGTTCTTTAGCCGTAGTTTTTAGCGTATCAATTCCCAACATACCACCTACAAGTTTTCAAAATGAAGATTTTCGGCAAGCCGCCGGAGGATGTCCGGCGCGTCGGTTCCCTCGACTTTCAAGATAAAGACCTCAATACCCCAGCAGACGGCGAGCGCTGCTCGTGAGTTCTCAGCATTGATAATGGCGAGCGCAGGCTGAGTGCTGGCGACTTCTATCTTGATCTCCTCACCTCCAGGTATAAGCGCGCTCAGCTTTTTCTGTGCTTCTTTTGCTGCGTCCTGCCATGGATAAACTTCATGCTGCTCCAAAGCAATATGCTCACCCGAAGAGCCATCGCGGGCGCGTCCATGACCCTTGAGGGCAACAACCGTTCTGTCTGGCCAAACGGCATCGAGCTTTGTGAACTGGAAATCGTCCGGTTTTTCCAGCGTGATACAGAGCCAGGGGTTTTGGTAACGGTTTCCCTCAATAAAAAAGGGTTTCCCGTCAGCCGGAACCATGCGGGTCTTGCCATCGATCTCGTATTCCAGGATTTCGATATCGACCTGGCCGAAGACCTGCTGGGCCGCCCCCAGGCCAAGCTCACCCGGGCCTTCAGTCAGAGAAGACGCGAGGATGGCAATCCTGGTGGCGTCGGCGGCACCCTCGTTAACGATGGCTGCGTCCAGCGGCACCCATTCCTCTCCGGCCAGGACTTCTGTCCAGGCGTGGCCGCCAAACATGCCCAGAGCGTAGACATAGCCCAGAACAATTCTCGACGGGATGCCCGCAGCTCTGGTAAGTGTGGCCAAGAGAGTCGCGTACCCCATGCATGTGCCCCGCCGGTCTTTAAAAATCTCCGTTGCCGGGGCGAAAACGAGCCCTAAATCAAAGGTCATGTTTTCTGTAACCCAGCGTTTGAGTCTGATAGCTGCCCGGAAAGCGTTTTTTTCCTGGCCGACAAGCTCGTCAGCGAGGCGCCTGATCTCTATGTCATCCGACTGGATATAAGCATTCGGCTCGAGGATGGCGCTATTTTGCTCGGTTAAAGCCACCGGGAAGAGCGTCTCTTTCCCGGGTTCTATCCTCGTAACTTCCAGGATGAGCATTTTTTCTGTTTTCTCGATAACTCTTTGGCCGGGCCGGGTCAGTTCCGGCCAGCCTAACTCCGGGTTTCGATGGGTCAGGCGGACTTTTAGCCGGTCGATTGGCTTAGCTCTTGGTAAACGGATATTGGCCTTGACGATGGATCTTTCATATATTTCGACTGGCAATTCTCCGGCTGAGGCAGCGAGAAGCGCTCGTTCTCTGTCGGATCGGATGGCCTCGATGAGGCCGAACGGCCCGGGCTCTTGCTGCTTGATGATAAAGCCTTCCTCATCCAGCCAGAGCGTCCGTATAGTCGGCATATCTTTTAGAGTTTCTTCGATTCTGAGAGCTGTCACGCTTGCGCCGGCTATTTCAAGGTTCTCCCGGGCTTTGAGGGCGCGCGAGAGCATTGTAGCCAGAGAGGCTGCGCCGATGAATGTCGGAACTGATACCGTATCGCCTATCTCTCTGAGCCCATGCCTCGACATCATCCTGATGCCTTCCGGGCCAAAAAGCTCGCCTTTGTACCCGAGCTTCCGGGTGTAAGACTTTCCGCCGGCTTCGCTCCGGAGCTCGATAATGCCTTCCTTAATAGACGCCTCTGTCACCGTTATTTGATTGGAAAGCTTCATTTCAACCCGAGTAGCCAGAAGGTGACCGCTGGGATCCTCCTCGGTGACCGAAAAAGACGTGAGTTCCACCCGGCTTCCCATCCGGTTGAGGACGAGGCGCATCTCTGTTTTGGTCTTAAAGCGTGTGGGACCGGCCGCGGTTTCTCCGGGGGAAGCACTCAAAAGGACCTCGCGAAGATAACCGGCCTCAATTCCCCCAATTCTCACCACATACCATAGCTCAGAAGCCCTTAGCCGGGCATTATGAGAGAGCTTTTGGAGGAGCGTCTGCCCTTGAAAGACCAGGTTCAAGCAAAGGAGCAGGATGATTGCTCTCAGGATTTTCAGCCGGCCAAAAGCGCTATTGAGATAACAAGCTTCTAACTTCATTCGTCCTCTTCAATGCCTTCTTTTCGTTCCTGCTCCCAGAAAAAGGGAAGTTATTATTCCTCAGTTGCGGCCTTTAGTCAAAAATGGAGCTGCTTGACAAAGTCCTCTTGAAGCGCTGATCTATCCTTCAATGTGCGGCTGCCTGCAAAAAACGTCTCCGGTTTCCTAACGCTTTGTATCTTATTCATACCCAATTAGATGTGTCAACTGCAAAATCCTTCTTGCCGCATTATCTTATTTGAGGTATTTTTTGAAGCCCTATACTTTCTTTAAAATAATGCAAGGAGGAATCATGAGAAGAATAGCCACGATATTCTTAATTTGCATCCATTGCTTTTTCTTAGGTTTTCAAACCCTGGAAACCGTGGAAAGCGTTGGGGTCTGGGAGGATAAATTGATCATCCCGACCTACGAAGTATGTGCCGACAATCCGTATCCATGGTTCAATGAATGGAAAAGCGACGCGCCAATCTACCCTTATCCTTTCAAGGACTGTATGTCGTGGAAGAAGACCGAAAAAGAATACATCACGCTTGTCCTTGAAAACGAGTATCTTCGCGTTATTGTTTTGCCCGAAATTGGAGGTCACCTGTATCGGTTCGTTGACAAGGTCAACAACAGAGACATCATTTATACCAACCATGTCATTAAGCCTGGTTACTTCGGTGTGCGCGGCGGGTGGTGCTCGGGAGGTTTTGAGTTCAACTTTCCAAAGGCACATTCTCCGACCACTATCTCACCTATTGACTATGCCATACGGTCTAATCCTGACGGAAGTGCCTCTATTATCGTTGGGGACCTGGAAAGAATGTATCGAATGAAGTGGCAGGTTGTTCTGACTTTGCATCCAGGCAAGTGCTTTCTGGAGCAGGAGGTAACGCTGCACAATCGGACGCTTCTGCCGCACCGATATCACTGGTGGACAATTGTAGCAATGCACCCCAATGATAACACACAGGTCATATTTCCATCGGCGCGAATTATAAACCATCCCCAGGAATACATTATCACCTGGCCAATATGGATGGGGAGAGACAACAGCTTGTACAAGACTTTGCACCATCGTTTTGGCTCTGACTGGTCAATGCTCGAACCTTGGGATGGCTTCTTTTGTTATTATGACCATGGCATTGATGCTGGGCTGGTGCACGTCGCTAACAAACACGTGCTGGGAGGAACAAAGTACTTCTCGTATGGTAACACCACATCGGGAAGGTTCCATTCTGCCTACGTCATGTCGGACGAGGACGGTCCCTACGACGAGATCGATAGTGGTCTCTTCTTGACTCAGGCCGACCACGAGATCTTCGAGCCTCTCGGTGTAAGGCACTGGCGTGAGTATTGGTATCCGGTGAATGGGACCCAAGGGCTCATAAAGGCCACAAGGGATGCCGCTTTGAATGGATGGAGAGATGGCGATCAGATCAATGTTGCATTGAACGTGAATTCCCTGCTGGAGGAGGGACGGATAATAGTTAAGACTGGTGAAGTGACGGCTATTGACGAGAGCTTTTCCCTCTCACCAGGAAAGGCCTATCAAAAGAAGGTCATGGCACCCTACGGTAGACTGTCGGTGGCTGTGACTGACTCCCAAGGCGAAGATATCTTGCGCTTCGCCGAGACTCCAATCGATGAAAGCAGCCTACCACCGGAAGGTCCGGTTTTAAAAAGGGAAAAAGATATCGAGGACATGAGCGTTGAAGAGGCTTGCCTGGCAGGGATATCTGCGCTGCGAGAGGAGAAACCGTGGGAAGCACAGAAGTTTTTCAAGGGAGCCTTGAGGAAAGATCCTGGCCACTCTGCCGCACATTTGCAACTTGGTATTATCTACCTGAACCAGGGTTTGTGGAATGAGGCGGCGTCAGAGCTGAGGGCCGCGCTCAAGAGAAATCCCATGCAGGGCATGCCGCACTACTATCTGGGAGTGCTCCACAAGCTGATAGGCAACATGGGGCAGGCTGTTAACGACTTCTGGAAGGCAGCAAGATACACTGATGGGTACGGGAAAGCACACCATTGTCTCGGTCAAATCGCTCTTGCTGAAGCTGACTTTTTCAAAGCCATAGAGCATTTCCAAAACGCGCTTAAGGTAAACAGCCGCTCGGCAGAGACACAGGGATTTTTAGGGGCTGCGTACAGGAAATCCGGCTGCTTCGAAGATGCTCAGGAAACAATCAAACTCATACTTCAAGACCAGCCCATTGATCACCTCGCGGCTTTCGAAGCATATCTACTTTCCAAGAAAGCCCACGAGAATGAAGAAGAGACGCTTGCGGCATTCCGTAAGCTGATGCGTGGCTGCGTCCACTCGTACATGGAGCTGTCGTGGACCTATGCAAATTGTGGGATGTATCAGGAGGCAATTGAGGTTTTGGATGACATTGTAAAAAGAGGTAAAGATGAACTCTATCCGATGTGTTACTATCAACTGGGCTATCTCTACAGGAGAATCGGTGATGAGCAAAGAGCCGCAGTGCTGTATAGGATGGCGCGCTCAGCAAAAGATTGGCGATACGTATTTCCCAATCGTCTTGAGGAAATGTTGGTTCTGGAGGATGTGCTCAGCCATCAGCCAGATGACTACGGTGCGCGGTATGCCTTAGGGAACCTGCTGTCCTCTCGCTATCGATATCAGCACGCTATAAAAGAGTGGGAAGCAGCCGCAGCATCAGCTGAAGCTGCAACAAAAGCCGATCGGCAGCGTCATGGCGCATGCCTGACCGCGCTTTATCGAAACCTTGCATTTTTGCATTGGAAGAAAGAGAAAAAGATTGATAAGGCCATTTCCTATTATCGTGAAGCCATTGAATATGCACGCGGGCATTTCCAGTGCTGGGTAGAGCTTGCCCAGTTGTATAAGGAGGTAGAAGGTACCGACGAGGCTATCGCTGTGCTTGAATCTGGTCTGCGTGGGGTGACAAGACCGGCGGAGTTGGCTCTGGCATTAGCTCCCCTGTATTTCGAGAGGAAGCAATACGACCGGATCATCGATATGCTGCCGAAGTACAAAAATGATGATTGGAAATCGCTGGAGGCACAGCGATGGGTAAGGCGGGCGCGTCTTGAGAAAGGCAAGGCCTCCTTCAAGGCAGGTAAATTCGAGCAAGCGCTGAAAGAATTCTCAAAGGCAACAAAGATTTGCCGGGAGAACATACCCGTGCAAAACCTGCTGGTGCGCGAATTTGCCGAGATCCACTGGTGGGCGGGAAACACATATGCCAAGATGGGCAAACCCGATGAGGCAAGGAAGTGTTGGGCAGAAGTTGAGCTGGAGTGGCATGAACAGATATCACCTCTCAACTTCTACAAGGCAAAATGCCTCCAGGCTATTGGAAAGCATGCCGAGGCCGAGAAATTGCTCCGGGAGATGCTATTCTTTGGTGGAATGTATGCAAATCGCTACCCCCACAAGGGAGAAGATGCTAAGACGAGAATTGGCATGTATAAATACCTGCAGGCACTCGCATACGAAGGGTTAGGCATGCAAGATGAAGCCACCAGACTCTATAACGAAGTATTGCAACTGATACCTGAACACGAGGAGGCCAAGGAGAAATTGCAAGTGGAAGCGCTAAAGAAGTAGGTCAAAGGGTCGGCAAAACGCGGGTCGGAGCGCACGTGGTCGAATCCGGCGCTCAAAACGCGCTGATGCTCTGAGAAAGGAGTTTATCTTCGGTATTTCCCCATGAGCTGGCCCTGGGCCAGGATGTGCCCTTCCATGGCTTTGAGGAGCTCAGCTTTGGTTGCGCCGGCCGGAAGGTTGAGGACAGCGTCCAGAGCATACAGCTTGAAAAAATACCGGTGCGTTCCGCCCGGCGGACAGGGGCCGCCATAACCAATACGGCGAAAGTCGTTCCGGCCTTGTTTAGCGCCGTTCTTGAGTTCCCTGTCTGGCGGGATTGCTTCGGGAAGCCCTTTCTCAGTTGCCGGCAGGTTGAAAAGCACCCAGTGGACCCAGGTGCCCATGGGTGCGTCCGGGTCATCGGAGATAAGAGCAATCGTCTCGGCACCTTCCGGCACTCCTGTCCAGGAAAGTGGCGGAGAGACATCCTCGCCGTCACACGTGTATTTGCGGGGAATCATCCCGCCTTCCTCAAATGCCGTGCTCGTGATTTTAATGTCCATGTTGCCTCCTCCCATTAAAAGAGAACCCCTGATTATCCCTTCCTCGGGCGAAGCCATGGCTTGAGCCATGATGCCAGAGAGGAAGAGTACCAAAAAAAGAATCGGTCGGCTTAACTTCATCTCGGACCTCTTGCTTGGAGTCTGTTAACCTAAGGTCTCTTTTCTATTTTCTCACTCTCTGTAAAGGGCGTCAATGACATCTTGTAAAAAATGAGGCAAAATACTAACCTATTAGAGAATTTTTGGCGGTGAGCATGGCCTGCACGATCAGAGTTCCCTCGCACCGAAAGACGATCCTCGCCCAGAAAGGTGAGGTGCTGGCAGAGGTTCTCCGGCGGGCGGGCATCCCCCTTGTTCTTTTCTGCAACCAGCGCGGCCTGTGCGGAAAATGCTCTGTCGAGGTCATCAAAGGCAAGCTGCCCGCGCCCGCAGAAAAAGAAAAATTCTTGTGGAAACAAAAGATCCTCTCAAGGAATCAGCGGCTCTCCTGCCTGTTTGAAATCAAAAGCGACCTCGAAATCGGCGTTCCTTTTCGCTCGACAGTCCAGGAAGTGCCGATCCTCCCCGCCCTTAAGCGAACCTCCGTCTCGATCTACCCGGCTGTGAAAAAGTATGTCCTCGGGATACCCCGGCCTCGAATCTCCTCCCCAGAGTCTCTTTTTGAGCTTCTTCTCGACGGCCTTGGTGAGAAACACTTGAAGGTTTCGCCATCGCTGCTCGGAGAGCTCGCTTCGATGCTGGAAAAAGCGAAATACAAAGTGGTTGTTATCATTCACCGCGATAAAGAAATCATTGACCTCCGGCCAGCAACAGAAGACTCCCCCATCTTCGGTCTGGCCATTGACGCAGGGACGACGACTCTGGTCATGGAACTTGTCGAGCTCGACAGCGGAAAAACAGTGGACAGCCAGGCCGCTTTTAACGCACAGGCGAGCCGCGGGGCGGATGTCATCTCCAGGATAACCTATGCCCTGTCCGGACAAGAGAAGGCAGGAGAGCTCAGGACTCTGGTCCTGAACACTCTCAACCGCATGATCAGCCAGGTTCTCGAGAGAAATAATATTTTGCCCTCCTCCGTCTATGAAATCGTCGTCTCCGGGAACACGGTCATGAATCATCTCCTCCTGGGCGTTCCAGTCCATTCTCTCGCTGTGGCGCCCTATCAGGCTGTTTTTTCCCGTCTCCCCTATTTCTCAGCTCAGGAGACCGGTTTCGCTGTCCACCCCGAGGCCAGAGTTTATGTCTCTCCTAATGTTAAAAGCTTTGTCGGAGGCGATATAGCCTCAGGCCTCTTGGCTTCGCGATTGGACAGACTGAAGGGAAATTTTCTGTTCATCGACCTGGGCACGAACGGAGAGATCGCGCTCAAGACAGGCAAGAGTCTTATCGCCACCTCAACAGCCGCCGGGCCGGCGTTTGAAGGGATGAACATCAGTTGCGGCATGCCGGCTCTGGCCGGAGCCGTTTATAAGGTAGAGGACGTTTCTGGTAAACTCAAACTCCGCGCTTTGGCCGGCAAGCCGGCCCGGGGAGTCTGCGGGACTGGCCTCATTGACCTCATCGCCATCTTCCTCAAAAGAGGAGAGATTTCCCCTCGGGGAGCCATCCTGAACAGAGAGAAGCGGCTTCATATCGCCAAGGGGATTTCTCTCACTCAGGATGATATCCGGCAGGTTCAGCTTGCTTGCGCCGCCATCAAGACCGGCATCCGGCTAATGCTCAAACGGAATGGCCTCCGGGAAGCTGAGCTTGACGGCGTTTACATCGCCGGCGCTTTCGGCAATTACCTCAACATCGAGAACAGCATGAGGATCGGACTCCTGCCAAGCATCGAGGAGCGCAGGGTTATATTCGTCGGGAATTCTTCTCTGGCTGGAGCCAGGCAATTGCTTGTTTCCTTGAAGGAACGGGAAAGAGTGGAATCGCTGATCAAGAAAGTCAGCTATCGAACGTTAGCCTCCGACCCGCTTTTTCAGGATCATTTTGTCAAAGCCCTTGAGTTGAAGAGCTGGCCGTAAAGCCGGTTGGGCCGGCCCCCAGTTTAAAAGGAGGACTCAGGATGAAGGAAGAAATGTTGGAAAAAATGGCCAGGGCCATTGTAGACGGGCAAAGAGCAGAAGCTGAATCCCTGGCCAGAGAAGCCGTTATGAACCGTCTGGACCTTCTTGAGGTCATCGAGAGAGGTTTTGTGCCCGGCATTCAGAAAGTCGGCGAACTATGGGAAAAAGGAGACTATTTTCTGCCCGAGCTCATCAGCTCGGCCGAAAGCATGAAAGCCGCCATGGCCGTCATCCAGCCTGAGCTGCGCCGCGCCAAAATCGACGCGCCATCCAAAGGAAAAGCAGTCATTGGAACAGTTGAAGGTGACATCCATGACATCGGCAAGAACCTCGTCGCTTCCATGCTCCAGGCCCACGGGTTTGAGGTCCATGACCTTGGCGCAGATATCAAGTTGGGAAAATTCATCGATAAGGCGCAGGAGACCAGGGCCGACTTTATCTGCCTGTCCGCGCTCCTGACGACGACCATGCTCGGCCAGAAAAGGCTCATCGAGATGCTCAAAGCCTCAGGCCTGAGGGAACAGTTCATGGTGCTTGTCGGCGGAGCGCCTGTCACCCAGAGCTGGGCGGATGATATCGAAGCTGACGGCTACGCCGAGAACGCACTGGCTGCTGTCAGTCTTGCCGTCCGGCTGATGGAAAGGAAGCGGGCAAAAAAATAAAGCAAGGGGAAAGCCATGATCAAGCCAAAAAGACCGAAGCTCGAGCTTTTGACCAAGTCTTTTATCCAAAAAATCGTCGATGAGGCCTTTCTTCTTCTGGGAAGGCACGGGGTCTTTGTGGAAAACGAGGCGGCTCTGACTCTCCTTCGAGAAGGAGGAGCGGAAATAAACGAAACCACAAGACGCGTAAGATTAAGCGGTGGCCTGATTGAGGAGTGCCTTTCTTCCGCTCCCTCCACCATCACACTTTATGATAGGGCAGGCGAGAAGGAGTTTGTCGTCGGAGGGGATCAGGTTCATTTTGACCCCGGGTCAGCGGCCGTGACGATCCTCGACCATGCCACCGGGGCAGAAAGGAAGGCAGTGACTGATGACCTTGTCAAATTCTCCCGGTTGACCGACTTGCTCACACATTTCCACTTCCAGAGCACGGGGCTTGTGAGCTCGGACGTGCCGGAAGAAATTGCCGATGTCTATCGCCTTTACATTTGCCTTCAGTATTCGTCCAAGCCCGTGGTCACCGGGACGTTTCGGGTGGAAGGATTCAAACCCATGTTCGACACGCTCGTGGCCATCAGGGGGAGCGAGGCAAACTTGGCTGAGAAGCCTTTGGCCATTTTCGACGCCTGCCCCTCCCCTCCCCTCAAATGGAGCAACCTCACAGCCCAGAGCCTCGTTGATTGCTGCCGCGCGGGAATTCCCTCTGAGCTGATTTCTATGGGCATGACTGGTGCGACTTCGCCAGTGACGATAGCCGGTACGCTGGTCCAGCATGTCGCTGAAAACCTTTCCGGCCTGGTTATCGCTCAACTGGCCAAACCCGGCGCTCGTGTTATCTTCGGCGGCTCTCCCTCGAGCTTTGACATGCGGCGCGGCACGACACCCATGGGCGCTATAGAGACGATGATGATCGATGTGGCCTATGCCCAGATCGGAAAATTCCTGAACTTGCCGACTCATGCGTACATGGGACTGAGCGACTCCAAGGTCAACGATTTTCAGGCCGGGTTGGAAACCGGGATAGGCGCTGTGCTGGCTGCCCTTGCCGGCATTAACGTCGTCTCAGGACCCGGGATGCTCAATTTCGAGAGCTCGCAGAGCCTGGAAAAGCTGGTCATCGATAACGAAACCTGCGGCCTCGCTTATCGGCTTGCCGAGGGCATCTCCCAGCGCGACGAGCCGCTGGCTCTTGAGCTTTTTGATTCTCTGGGCAAGGAGATGCAGTTCCTGACTCTCCCCCACACGCGAAAATGGTACCGCCTCGAACATACGTTTCCGGCAGTTACCGACCGCGAGACTTACGATGCCTGGGTGGCCATGGGCAAGAAAACAATGGCCGACCGTGCCGCTGAACGCGTCGAACAGCTTTTAAGAGAGAATCCGCCAGCCCTCCCCGATCCAGCGATCGTCCAGGAGCTTCAGAAGATCATGCTCGTGGAAGCGCGAAAAGCCGGCCTCGAAAGACTCCCCTGATGTAAAAATTACTCAGCCGTCTTCAAGGATCGTCCGGCTGTTGAATATTTTATCTCTATTATGGTAATCATATTTTGAAACTCAACGTGTGAGTTCGAGTCTTTTTGGTCTGACCGGCCTGACGAGGAACAGATGAGAATCATGAAGAACAAAAACTTAGTGATTCTATGGCTCCTTGTTGGAATCGGGTTTGTGTTGAGGATATGGGGAACAGCCGGCGTCTACATAAGAGGCGATGACTATATGCAGATCCACCAGGCAGGCATTGCGTACAATGAGTATGTTGACGCTGACGTTGGCTATCCTGTGTTTTATCAATACGTCGGCGGATTTATCCTTAAGGCGTTGAATAAGTTTCTTTACGTGATGGGGGCGATTGAAAAGGGGCACAAAAAAGAATGGAGCTACGATGAAGTCGCCATCATCATGAGAATTCTTTCCGGTTTTTATGGAGCCATTTCTATTCTGTTGGTTTATCTTATTGCGAAGAAACTTTACGATGAGAAAGCCGCTCTTCTTTCCTCATTCTTTCTCACGTTCACCTTCTTTCACATTTTGACCGGGCATACGGCCCTTCTGGACAATCAGATGGGCTTTTTTATTCTTCTTGGCTTCCTGTTCATGGTTGGCATAGCGAAAGAAGGAAAAACCCATCACTACCTTCTTGCCGGGTTGATGACGGGGTTTGCTATCTCTTCCAAATACAATGCCGTCTTTCTGGTTTTCACATTGCTTATCTCTCACATCATCCGCGTGTTTAAGAAAAAGAGGTTCTGGAAAATACTTTTTGATAAAAACATCATCCTTTCAGGACTCCTCCTCATTTTTGGTTTCTTCCTGGGCAATCCTCCGGCCTGGATGGCGTTTAAAAAGTGGTCCAGTGGCATAGTTCAACTCGGTCGCATCATCCGCCAGCCAGACGCCTGGATGGTGACGTTTACTTTTTCCAATGTGTGGGATTTTTTGAAATACAACAAATACACGGGGGCAATTCTCAAGATTCACTACTCAATAAAAATCTCGTTGCTTCTATTGTTATTCTTAGGGCTTTTCATATTGATAAAAAGGCATAAAAAGGAAGACATTCTGCTTCTTTCATTCCCTTTCTTTTATGTCATCTTGGGACTTGGAATTTATGAGATCATAAGAGAAAGAGATCATTTCGCCCTCATCCCTTTCTATCTCATGATCGCCTCTGTCGCGTTTTTATGGCTCATCGAGGTGACAAAGAAACGTGTGCCTTCTCGAAAGATTCATTTTCTCATGTTTCTAATCCTGCTTATTCTTGCTTCTTATCCTTCTCTAAAAAACGCGGTGGACATCGCGTCCATTTTTCATGAAAGAGATACACTTGAATACGGGGAAGAATGGATTTATGAGAATATTCCGCCGAAGAGCACGAACGTATTCGAGATGTACACGCCCTTCGTTTATACTCCCATGGAGAAATATCAGTCCATTTTTCCGAACAGATTCCGACTGATGTTCTACTTCATCATGGGAAGATGGCTTAGAGAAAATCCTTTTGATTCCTTGAGAAAAGATGGCAGGTTTGTTCACGTATCGAACTTGAACCCCCGGAGGTTTATCGGGATAGAAAAATTTTATGCGAAAGAGCTGAGCTTTTATAAAAGGATTTTTAGAGAGTTTAAAGTGGTTAAAAAATTTTCACTGAGAGAGGTCGAATCAAAGAGTCCAACCCTATACATCTTTACGACGAAAAGACTTCCCCTTCGAGAAATCCCCTTGCTCTTTCCCGAACAACTCTCCTTGAATCAAAGGGAAACGGATATCTTTTTTGATGATCCGGGAATTTACGGCAAGAGCAATCTTATTTTTGTCCTGGAAGGAAGAGGTGCTGCTGAAAGGAGAATCCTTTCGCGGAAAGGGATCAAAGAGTTCGTTGTTTTCCTTTACGGAAACGGCGGGGAAGAAGTCAAGATATTGGAGAAAAGGACGACCCTTGGACAATCGGGGTTTGCGTTTGTCCGTCTCCGTCTGCCCAAAAAAACTTATCCCTTCTCAGAACCCACGTATCGCATTCATATCAAGTCTCTTGCTGACCATCCAGTCCTGGTGAAGGTCCATCACGATCCGCTAAAAATTGGTTACGAGTTCTTCAAGAACGGCATGTTTGAAGAAGCGTCCAGGTTTTTTTCAGCAGCGAGAGAAGAAAATCCCGACAACCCAGACGCCTTGTTGTACCTTCGCGAAACACGGACACGAATGGGAAAGGAAATCGAAAAGCTTTCGGCCAGGGATGCAGATAGAATCCATTCCATTTTCAACCTCCAGAATATGGAGAATTGGATGAAAAGGATGGAAAAGATGACGGGAATCGACGTGGAATTTCTCATCGATTCGCTTTCTCTTTACCTCGAGGTTGAGGATCTTTCCGGGGATGATCCCGTTGTCCACGATCCAAAGTTTTTGAACCGCAAGGCGCTGCTGGCCGCCAAGCCTTCCCGCATCGAACTTCCCTTCTTTCTTCCGCAATCCTATGTGGCGACGATAAAGGCTTCTAACCCGGAAGGCCCGTTAACCTCCGACCTCAAGATTTTTTCCGCGGGACGCTTCTGGGCCCCAACGAAGGTTGATCGTGGTGGAGATTTATTCTGGTGTATCGAGATTCCTTTCCAAAAAGACATGGACACCGCTTCTCTTGACATCGATGTCAAGGATTCTTTTCTCCTCCTCGACAGCATCTGGATAAGGCCGGATATCAGAAATTTCTTCGTGGAGAAAAAAGGAGACCTTTCCTTTCTCTCCCCTCACGAGAGGTAAAAACGGCATGGGGATTTTTTCGCGCGAAACCCGGAAAAGGAGGGATCTTTTCATTGTGATTCTTTTGGCCGGGTTTTTCTTGAGGTTCTGGGGATTGTCTTCCGACCTCATGAGAACAGATGATGCCGCCGTTGCTCAAACGATCCTGGCGGTCTACCACGGTGTTTTTAACGAAGATTCGATCCTCCAGAGCTCGTTTTTTTTCACCTTTTTTCCTGCCCTTGTGATGAAAGGAATCTCCGTTTTTCTGTCGACGATTTTTTTTCATAAAGAAGCCTCTGTTTATCCCTTCACGTTGAGCCAGACTATTTTCCTCTCAAGAGTCGTCATCGCATTCATGGGATTTCTGAGCATTCCCGTTCTCTATCTTTCCATGAAGAGGCTGGCCCGGGAACAGACAGCTCTTTTGGGAACATTCCTCTTTTCCATCTCCTTTGTTCACATCTTCCACAGCCACAGACTTGCCCCCGACATTCCAGCCGCTTTCTTCGTGCTTTTGTGCCTGTATTGTTCCCTGGCCATCTATGAATCTGGAAGATGGCACAATTATTTTCTTGCGGGAGTCTTTGCCGGGCTCGCAGCATTGTCGAAGCCCGCTGCGGGTTTAGCCGTGCTTGTCATCGTTTGTGCCCATTTTCTGAGATGGCAAAGAGGAAAACCGTTGTTCCCAACCGTTTTTAGCCTCAAGCTGTTCCTTGGCGTTTTTTCGTTTCTTCTGGGACTGGTGATGGGCCATTGTGTGTTCATTAAAAAATTTCCCTCCTTGACGCGATCGATGTCACTTCTTTTTAGGCTTGAGCCTCAGCCAGAAAATATTTCATTGACGATGAAGCCAGCAGGAATCGTTGGACAGATGCTTACAACCAAGCATGGCCAGGCATTTGCTCATGTCTTCTCCGTAGAGGGCGCGATTTTTTTCTTTTTGATCGTCTTCGGCGTTGTCATGATTTTTTTTCTCAAGAGAAAAAAAGAAACCCTGCTTTTTTTTGCCTTTCCCATCCTCTATCTGGCCGCTATCTCGCTCATCGGCATGCGTTCGCTCAGAGACCTTGTATTCCTCTCTCCCTTTTATTCTTCTGTTGCGGCGCTGGGATTATTTTTTCTGGTCGATCGAAGATGGAAGAAACGTGGAAGAACAACCGCTCGTGCGGTCGTCGCCCTACTGCTCATCGCGATTTTTGGCCGCGCTGTCTGCAACGGATACTTGATCTGGGATGATGATACATCCGAGATTTCTCATAGATGGATGCTCAGGAATATGAGCGAAGAAACACGAAACAAAACCTCCCTCTCCGCGGATCTTCAAGAGCATGGGTGCGTCAAGGAGTTCTTTCTCAAAGAAATTGAATCCAAAAATGCTCCGATAAAGATTTACAGAGGAACAAATATGAAGACGCAGAAAATGCGCCTTCCGCTTCCTGACGTTCCCTATCAGAAAAAGATTCCGAGAGAGTTTGAGATTCTGGACGGGAGTCCATACGGGAAGGAGACCAAAAGTTTCTGGATTGAAGAAGGGGATAGAATTGAAAGAATATTCATATCCAGAAAGCCTTTAAGAGGAATTGCTATATTTTTTCTCAGCAATGAATCGGATGGCTCTGTCGCAATAAGGAATTCCGTCCAGAAGAAGACAATCAAGCTGGAAAAAGGAAAAAACACGCGCATCGTCATGAAGCCTTTTTTGTCCTTTCCCTACCATAAATATCGCTACAGCATAAGGATAGAGGGAAAGAAAGGACTAAGGGGCTCGTTCGTAAGAGTTGTCCCTGATCAAATCGAAGCGGGACGTCCATTCCCTGACGATGGGTTGGACAAGGAAGCCAGACAGGAAACAAGCATCGACCCCGATTTTTTTGCCGAATCCAAAAGCATAAAGCTTCAGGCAGAAGACATGGAACAGAAAAGTTCCCAGCTCGTCGAATCTGATTCTTTTTCCGGCGGAAAGGGAATGATGTTCATGAAAGACGGAGAGGAGGGGCAGCTTTCTTCCTCCCGGTTAATCCTGTATCCAGGAAAATACAGCCTTCAGCTGAACGTGATATTTCTGGGCGCACAAAAATCAATTCATTCCTCCATTGCCTTTATTCAAGGCAATCGGAAAACGGAATACCGGATATCTCCTGAAAACTCGTCTTTTTCTGAGAATATGGCCAAGATTGACCTTGCCTTCGATATATCCGAGTTGAAACCTTTCTCCATACATATCGCAATCAAAGAAAGGGATACTTTTATCCTTGATTATTTAAAAATCTCTCCTTCTTTGGATGGGCTCTTTTTGGAAAAATAACTAAAGCTTGACCTCTGCCGGCGCCTTGATGGGCTTCTGTCCCGATTCCTCAAGCGCCCTGTTCAGAGCCGGCAGGTCCTCTCGGATGAGCCTGTTGAGTTTTTCGACCAGGGCATCGACTTTCCTGGATATATCTTCGAGCTGCGCGAGGTCTGTCTTGGTCGGGGCAGAAGGATGACCGGCAATAGATGTCCCCAAGGTTAGAAGCATCTGGTTCAAGGACCCTCCCCGCAGGACATCTTCACGCGTCCGCTGCGCCGTGATATCGCCGGGAACAATTGCTTTTTCAACAGGATGGAATTTTTCCTCAAAGGTTTTTAAGGCGATGGCCAACGACTCAGGCTGCTTCTCTTCCTTCTTGAGGTCCTTCATCAGGCCTTCCGCCTCCCTGCGGATATTCGTGGCTGCTGTTATGGATAATCCCATTTTTTTCGAAAGAATCAACAGCTCAGCGATGGCTTCGTGCTGTTCTTTTATCTCCTCTGTAGATACCTGAAACCTTGGATCGGCCAGGACAGCGGCCTGAGATTTGAATTTCTGGCCGTCCACGTTGAGCTCAACCGTGAATTCACCCGGTTCGACGAGCGGCAAGGAGGCAAACCCTATGGCAGGCGGAGTGACTTTGGTCCCATCTTTTGATTTGGGCGCAGTCTGGAGACTCCAGTATTCTCTCTGGAGGCCCTCCTGGATGGCCAGGTTGAGCTCAAAAACCGTCTCGCCGTCTTTGTTGAAAATGGTTACCTTAGGCTTTTCCTTGGGCTTAGCCAGAAGATGAGCGGTGATGGCCATCCCATAGGCTGGGTTTTTCGCGGCAAAAACGGGTTTTGTCCAGGATTCCCGGCGCGAGGACATGTGATAAGCGAACGTCGGCCGGATGCTAAACATGCGGGCCGGAGCCGAAAGGACTTCTGGGCGCATCTCCTGGAGGAAGGAAATGTCGTCCAGAATCCATATCCCGCGGCCGTGGGTGCCGATAATCAGGTCATTGTCGCGGGGGTGGATGGCAATATCGTGGACGGCCACGGTCGGGAGGTTGTTCTTCAAGGAAAACCAGGAGGCGCCGCCGTCGAGAGAGGCAAAAACGCCGAACTCGGTGCCGACAAAGAGGAGATTCTTGTTCTTCACATCCTCGCGGATGACGTTGACCCAGCCGAACGGCAGGTTGCTCTTGATGGATTTCCAGGTTTTTCCGAAGTCCGTCGTCTTGAAGACGTACGTGCCATAATCATCGTGGCGGTGGCCGTCAAAAGCGGCGTATGCCGTGCCCGCTTCAAAACGCGAAGCCTCTACCCTGGAACACCAGGTTCCGGTAGGGAGTCCCGGGATGCGGCGGACGACATTTTCCCAGGTTTTGCCGTTGTCCCGGGTAAGTTGGAGGTTGCCGTCGTCCGTGCCGCACCAGATCACGCCCCTTTCTACGGGAGACTCGGAGATGGCCGTGATTGTGCAGTGGCTTTCCGCGCCCGTGTTATCGAGAGTGATCGGCCCGCCCGAATCTTTCTGCTTGGCCTGGTCATTGGTCGTCAGGTCTGGGCTGATGATCTCCCAGGAGGATCCCCTGTCTTGTGTCCTGAAAAGGTAATTTCCGCCGGTGTAGACAGTCGCGGAGTCGTGGGGCGAGATGTGGATGGGCGAGTTCCAATTGAACCGGTAAGGAGGGTCACTTAGTCCTCCGATCGGTTTTATCATTTTACTCTTACCGATCCGCCAGTCGTAGCGGTAGAGGTTGTTGACCTGCCAGTTGCTGTAAACTGTGTTCGGGTCATTCGGGTCGGGCTGAGCAAAAAACCCGTCTCCGCCTCCGATGCTCGTCCAGTCGTCGTTGGCGATGCCAGCGCTGTCCGTAGTGGCGCTCGGGCCGGCCCAGCTGCCGTTGTCCTGAAGCCCGCAGTAGACGTAATACGGTTGCCGCATGTCGTACCCGACCTGGTAGACCTGGGCCAGGTCCATGCTCTGGACCGGAAGCCAGCTCTTTCCTCCGTCGTAAGAGATATCGATCCCGCCGTCATTGCCCTCGATGAGATGGAGCGGGTTGGAGGGGTTGATCCAGAGAGCATGGTGGTCCGGGTGGATGCCAAAACCGATGGACCTGAATTTCTGGCCGCCGTCCGTGGAGACGTGAAGCCCGGTTGAGAGCACGTAGACGACCTTGTCGTTTGTCGGGTCAACGCGGATATGGCTGTAGTAGAACGGCCGCGTGTTGACCCGCCTATACGTCTGGACGTCACACATCCTTTTCCACGTCTCTCCATGGTCTTCTGAGCGCCAGATTCCGCCGTCCTTGTGCTCGATGAGAGCATAGACGACCCCGGGAGCGCTCCTGGCCACATCAATTCCAATCCGGCCCATGATGCCCTCGGGCAGGTCTTTGGTCAGGTGCTTCCAGGTTTCGCCGCCGTCTGTCGTTTTATAAAGGCCGCTTCCCGGGCCGCCAGAGGAAAAATGATAAGGAAGCCGGCGGTGTTCGTAGGCGGCCGCATAGAGGATGAGGCTGTCGCCGGGGTCCATGGCCAAGTCGGCAAACCCCGTATCGGCGTTGACGTAAAGGACTTTTTTCCAGGTTTTGCCGCCGTCGATGGTTTTATAAATCCCCCTCTCTTCGTTCGGCCCCCACAAATGGCCCATGGCCGCGACATAGATTATATTGGGATCGCCGGGGTTAATGATGATGCGGCGGATATGTCGTGTTTCCTTGAGGCCCATATTCTGCCAGGTTTTGCCGCCGTCCACAGATTTGTAAACGCCATCGCCGATGGTGACGCTGTTGCGGCAGGTGGCCTCCCCTGTCCCGACCCAGACGATGTCCGGATGAGACGGCGCGATAGTGACGTCGCCGACAGAGACAGTCGCTTCCTTATGGAACACAGGGCTCCAGGTGACGCCGCTGTTCTCCGACTTCCAGACGCCGCTCGGGCCGATGGCGGCGTATATGATCCACGGCTTCTCCGCGACGGCGTCGATGTCGACTGTTCGGCCTCCCATCACGGCAGGGCCCAAAGCCCTCCAGGAGAATTTTTCGTAGAGCTTTCCGACCTTGTCTGCGCTCTGAGCCTGGACGAGCAAAGGGAAGAGCGCAAGAGAAACAAGCGGCCAAAGCCATTTTCCGGATAACCCGGCAGACAATCTGGACATCTTGCCTCCTTCTTTCTTTACATCTTCAAGGAAATTCATTATAAGATACGTCCTTGATAAAATATAGTTTTCCCTCAGCTTAACATGAAGATTTTGCAGGAAGGAGGATGGAATGACGCGCGGGATGTCGGTTTTTCTTTCTGTTGGCCTCGGCCTTGGCATCGCCTGTGCGGCGGCCTGGGCTGCAGATATTTCTTTTAGCCAGTATCATAAACCCGAAGAAGTCAACGCCCTGCTCAAGTCCCTGGCTTCACAGAAGCGGCAACTGGCCAGGTTCATCAGCCTGGGTAAATCGAGCGCCGGCACAGAAATCGCAGCGCTCCGGCTGGCTGCTCAGCCCAAGGGTAGCACAGACCCGGATTCCCGGCCGGCGGTGTTCATCTCCGCCAACCTGGAGGGCATTCACCTGGTCGGAACCGAAGCCGCCTTGAAGCTGGCCGAAAAGTTGATCAAAGGTTATGGCTCCGATAAGTTGGTCACCGGGCTGTTAGATACAAGAACAATATATGTGGCGCCGCTCCTCAACCCGGACGCAGCGCAAGCCTATTTCTCTTCGCCACGCTTTGAGAAGGTGACGAACAGCCGGCCCATCGACGACGACCTGGATATGAAGACTGACGAGGACGGTCCGGATGACCTGAACAACGACGGCCTGATCACCCAGATGCGGGTCAAGGACCCCGAGGGAAAATGGATTGCCGACCCGGCCGAGCCCAGGCTCATGCGCCTCGCTGACCCGAAAAAGGGGGAGAAAGGTGTCTATACGCTTTACACGGAAGGCCTGGATAATGACAGCGACGGCGAGTTCAATGAGGACCCGCCGGGCGGAGTCGCCATCAACCGCAATTTCCCTCATGATTTCGAGTACAATACACGGATCGCGGGACTGTGGCCAGTCTCTGAAGAAGAAACGCTGGCCCTGGTCAGGTTTCTTGTTACGCATCGCCATATCGCTATGGTCCTGAACTTTTCTACTGAGAACACCATCCTTAATCTGCAGCAGACAGGACAGGCCCGGGCGGGCGCAGACAGAGTCAGAGTCCCTCGCCAGTTTGCTTCCTTCCTCGGCCTCGAACCCGACCAGGAATACACCCTCAAGGAGATTGCCGAAGCAGCAAGAGCCTCGGGCATGGGAGGCGGCATGGAAATCACCGAAGACATGGTGGCCTCTTTCCTCGGGTTGGGCCCGGCCGTGACCATCGACCGCCAGGACATGCCCTTTCTCGAGGCGATCCAGAAGGAATATAAGGACGCGCTCAAAGAGGCCAAAGTCGATTATCCAGAAAAAAGGGCTAAGGGCGTGGGCAAGGGCTCTTTTGTCGCCTACTGCTATTATCAGTACGGCGTTCCTGTCTTCTCTGTCGATTTATGGTCGGTGCCAGAGCCGAAAAAGGAACCGGCCAAGGACGCCCTCACAGAGGAAAAGTTGAAATCTATGTCCTCCGAAGAGTTCCTGGCGCTCGGAGAGGACAGGATTTCGGCTTTCCTCAAAGAGCAGGGAGCTCCGCCGAATTTCAGCGCCGAGATGCTCATCAAAATGGTCAAGTCCGGCCAGGTAACGCCGCCGCGGATGGCCGATATGATGGCAAAAATGCCCCGGCGGCCCCAACCAGATGGCGATGAGCACCCGGACCTCTACATCCTGAAATGGGCCGACGAAGCCTGGAAAGGCAAGGGCTTTGTGCCCTGGACGCCGTTTAAGCACCCGACCTTAGGAGAAGTGGAAATTGGCGGGTTTATTCCCCTCCTTAAGATTAATCCTGCGCCCGAAGAGATGGAAAAGACGCTCGCGGTCCATGCTGATTTTTACGTCAGACTGATGACAAAACTTCCTGAGCTTCAGGTTCGGGAGGCAAAGGTCGAGGCTCTTAGCCAGGAGCTTTACCAGGTTACGGTCTTCCTGACCAATGAGGGCTGGTTCCCGACGTCTACTGCCCAGGGCCAGCGGGCCCAAACTGCCTGGCCGATTAGAGTGACTCTGAAAACGGAACCGGGGCAAAGCGTCTTTTCAGGACGACCTGTCGAGACAATTCCTTTTCTCGGCGGGAGTGGCGGCACCAAAAAAGTAGAATGGACAGTCAGGGGAAAGAAAGGCTCCCGCCTGACCGTTACCGCGGGCTCGCCGAAGTTAGGCACGGTCACGGCGACGATTATCCTGGAGTAAGAGGAGGAAACGATGCGTAGAATCGTTAAAAAGATATCAGACCTTCTCGTCATCATGGTTTTCCTGGCCGGTCTCGGGCCGGGAAATCTTTTTTCAGCGGAGGTTGAGCTTTCCTTCGACCGTTTCTACGACCATGCAGAGCTTACGCGCGCTCTCAAAACCCTGCAGGGCGCTTACCCCGAACTCATGACCCTTAAGTCCATCGGCAAATCTTTCCAGGGAAGGGACATCTGGGTAGCGGTCCTGACCAACCCCCGCACTGGCCCGGCAGAGCGCAAACCCGGCTACTACATCGACGGCAACATCCACGGCAACGAAATCCAGGGAGCGGAGGTCGCCCTTTACGCCGTCTCGTATCTCCTGAAAAACCAAGGAAAAACCGAGCTGGCCACGCGCCTTCTTGATGAAAGGGTTTTTTACGTTGTTCCCACCATGAACCCGGACGGCCGCGATTACTACATCAACCAGGCCTCTGACCCGAACTCGCCGCGTTCCGGGCTCATGCCCTACGATTCCGACCGGGATGGCCTCGCCGATGAGGACGGGCCCGAAGACCTGGACGGCGACGGCTCGATCACGATGATGCGCAAGAAAGACCCGAACGGCACGCACAAGCCCCATCCGGAAGACCCCCGCATCCTCCTCCCCGTCAAACCCGGGGAAAAAGGGGAATACATCCTGCTTGGCCAGGAAGGGATCGACAATGACGGCGACGGCCTCATCAACGAAGATGGCCTGGGCGGCTATGACATGAACCGCAACTACGGCTACAACTGGCAGCCGGCTTACGTCCAGCGGGGAGCCGGAGACTATCCCTTCTGTTTTCCAGAGACCCAGGCAGTCCGCGATTTTCTGTTAGCCCATCCGAACATCGCCGGCGCCCAGAATTTCCACAATTTCGGAGGCATGATCCTGCGCGGCCCGGGCGCGAAGAACATGGGCGAATACAACCCCGCCGACAGGCGCGTTTATGATACGATCGGGAAAAAGGGCGAAAAAATCCTGCCCGGTTACCGGTATTTAACCGTTTATAAAGATATGTACACGGTTTACGGCGGGAGCATCGATTACCTCTATTGCGTCCTGGGCATTTTCACGTTTTCCAACGAGCTCGACATGGACCCGCTGGCAGAGCAGAGGCAGCGCGGTGGAAGGGGCGGCGAAGAGGAGGATGAGGACGTCATGGCCATGCTCTTTCGGGAAGGAAGGCTGGAGGAAATGGTCTACCATGATCTGGTCCTCCTGGGCGAGCAGTTCAGCGAGTGGAAGCCTTACCAGCATCCTCTTTACGGAGAAATCGAGATCGGCGGCGTCAAGAAGTTCGCCCGCCGCGTCCCTCCCCTCTTCAAGCTGGCAGAAACCTGCCACCGCAACGCTGCCTTCTGCCTCTACCACGCCGACCAGCTGGCCCGTCTGGAAATTGAAAAAACAGAAGTGACCAGGCTAAAAGATGACCTTTATCAAGTCGACGTAACAGTAGCCAACAGCAGGCCGACGCCCTCGATGTCTGTCGTGGCGGCCCAGAACAAGCTTCATCGTGCCGACCAGTTCAAGGTTACAGGCTCCAAAGTTGAGCTTGTCGCCGCCGGTCAGATTGTGGACAGATTTCGCGGCCTCACAAGAAAAATAAAAACCCGGGATAATGCCTTTTGGGTGGAAAGCGGCGTACCCGGATTCGGGCGTCTGGAATTCCGGCTTCTCCTAAATGGCCAGGGTCAGGTTGAGCTTGTTTTTAACTCCTTAAAGGGAGGCTATAAAACGAAATCGCTTACCCTGAAATAAAGAGAGCTTGGCCGTGATTTCTTTATGCTTTTCGAGAGAAGCCATTTTTTCTTCCGAAGAGACGGCTACGCCCAACCCCATGTTTCCCGATAAGCGGGTACATCAACATTCCAGCCCTTCTGTCTCACGATAACATCCATAAGGCTCTGAGAGACGTTTTTTTCTCCGTGAGTCAGGAAGACCTGAGGGTAAGGGATGGTGAAATTGCCCAGCCATTTGAGAAGGCCCGTTCTGCCGGCGTGGCCTGAGAAACCCTGGATTTGCCTGACTTGAGCCCTAACCGGATGCTGCTGGCCGAAGATCCGCACTTCCGGCTGGCCATCCAGGATCTGCCTTCCGAGCGTTCCTGTAGCCTGGTATCCAACAAACAGGATGGTCGGCTCAGGCCGTGAGATATTCTGGACCAGGTGATGTTTGATCCGGCCAGCCGTGCACATGCCTGAGCCGGCCATGATCAGGCAGGGACGGCGGAAGGAATTAATGGCCTTGGATTCTTCCTTGGTCCGGGTGAATATGAGGCCTGAGAACTTGAACGGCGACGCGCCAGAACGGAATAGGCCCGTCGTTTCTTCGTCCAGGCACTCGTGATGGTGGAGAAAAACCTCGGTCACATTTGTGGCCATCGGGCTGTCCAGGAAGACAGGCAGGCGCGGAATTCGTTTCTGTCTCACCAGACGGCTCAGATGAAAAAGGAGCTCCTGAGCCCTCTCCACGGCGAAAACTGGTATGACCACGTTTCCCCCTGCCCTGACTGTCTCGCTGATGATGTCAGCGAGCATGGTTTCTTCGTCGGACGGGTCTTCGTGATCCCGGTCTCCGTACGTTGATTCCATGATTACAGCGTCGGCTCGCTCGAACATGGAAGGGTCCCGAACCAAAGGTTTCTTCCATTGGCCTATATCGCCCGTGAAGATGATGATGCGGTGCCGATTCATCTCCTTGATCGTGAGCTCGATCATGCTCGACCCCAGAATATGGCCGGCATCGCAAAAACGGACCTGGAGCGTCTTGCTCAAAGGAATTGCTTTTTCGTAGGGCGCCGTTCTGACAAGCTTCAGGGCTTTCTCTACCTCGGCCTCGGTGTAAAGCGGTATTTCAGGGTGAGGTCCGTGCCGGCCTTCCTTCTTGTGGCGTTTTTTCTTGTACTCGGCGTCTTCTACTTGGATTCTCGCAGCGTCGCAGAGGACGATCGGAAGGAGCTCGGCTGTGGCCGGAGTGGCTATGATTTTTCCGCGATAACCTTCCCGGACAATCTTCGGGATGAGCCCAGAATGGTCCAGGTGGACATGGGTGAGAAGCAGGCATTCGATTGTCTCGGGAGGGACCGGGAAAGGCGCCCAGTTGCGATCAAGATAGGCCCTTTCCTGGTAGAGGCCGCAGTCGATGAGAAACCGCTGATTATCGGTCTCCACAAGATAGCAGGAACCTGTGACTTGTTGGTTGGCGCCCAAGAATTGGATTCGCAACAGGCTGTCTTTCCAGATTAAAATAGGAACAGCCAGTTTACTAATTTTTCCGGCGGCCGGTCAAATCAAGGTTTCATTTTACCAAGACGAAATTCGGCGGGAAACCGCTCTTCGAGAATCTCCTGCCACGCTCTCCGCCGCGGAAAAAAGATGAATTCCAGGACAAGAGAGACGAACAGGAGATAATAGAAATTCCTGCTTGACCCGGTCAGGAGAAAGAGGACGAAGCCGAGCAATGCCGGGATTTCAGCCACGACAGCCGTGATCACAGCCGCCCGGCTGAGCCTGAGGGTTCTTTCCTCGGGGCGGTCGCCAGATATTCCCTTCATCAAGCTCCGGTTGAGAATCCTCGTAAGAAGGATAGCGACAATGGCGAGGCCGTAAAAAATAAACACCAACAGGCGGGCGTGCGAGGGCCTGGATAGGCCTGAGAAAAAGCCCATCCGCGACTTCACTAATTCGACGATAAGGGCGTAGAGGAAAATGCCGGCGATGATAGCGCCGCAAACCAGCGTTGTCGTCCGGAAAACCTTCTTCCAATCGGCCACGTCCACCATTCCTGCCGCCTCCTTGTTCTTATCCTAACAGAACCAGGGGGAGAGACGCAACACGTTGTCGCTCGCCAACCAATAAGCCGAGTTATCTGTTCTCCTCCTCGATGACATCGTGGAGTTGCTTAAGAAAATCGGGGGTCGCCGAGGTGACGCGGTTCCAGTTCGGTATCAGCGGGGAGTACAGGGGGTTTTCCAGGAATTCGCGGCCGGCGATCTGGATGGCCTGGGTAAAGGCCTCGACCGTGATGGTCTCCTGGTGGCGGTCGAAAAAGAGACCGTTCAGGGCAGCGTCGTCATTGTACCGCTTGATCGTGTCCTGGGCAGTGCGAAGATAATTGATGACGAGGGTGTTGAGGATGCTCTCGCTGACGCAGGCGCCCTCGATGGCCAGGTTGCGAAAAACGGCCTTGGCAATATCGATGGATATCTTCTTCAGGCTATAGAATTGCATCATCTTCAACGATGCCATTTAAATGTTTAAGCCAGCTGACCCCTTAGCGCTCGTTATGCTATAATCGTGAAACTATGAAAATCGCGATGTTGAGCTCGGAGGTTGTGCCTTATGCCAAGACCGGCGGTCTGGCGGATGTCACGGGGGCATTACCCAAGTACCTGAGCGAAGCAGGAGCGGAGGTGCGGGTTTTCCTGCCGCTCTACAGAGAGACGAAAAAAAAGAACCTGCCCCTCGAGAAGGTGGTCGATGGCCTCAAGCTCGAATGGGCCGGAAAAACCGAGCTGTACTCAATTTGGGAACACCGCCAGAATTCCCTCTCTTTTCTCTTTGTCGAGAAGGACGCCTATTTCGACCGGGATTATCTTTATGGAAACACGCAAGGAGATTATCCTGATAACGGCGAGCGATTCGCCTTTTTCTGCCGGGCGGCGCTCGAGACTCTGAAAGTCCTGGGGTTTCAACCCGATATCCTCCACAGCCACGACTGGCAGGCGGCTATGACGCTGGCCTATCATAAGCTTGGATATGCGGATGACACGTTTTTTTCTTCCGCTCGTTCTCTCTTTACCATTCACAACCTGGCCTACCAGGGAATTTTCGAACGGGAGGTGCTCGGCAGGATCGGACTTCCTGATGCCCTCTTCAATATGGAGGACCTCGAGTTTTATGGCAAAGTAAACTTCCTCAAGGCGGGTGTCTTATACTCCACAGCCGTTAGCACGGTCAGCCCCCGTTATAGCCAGGAAATCCAGACGCCCGAGTTCGGGCATCGCTTGGACGGGTTGCTGAGAAAACGCCACTACGACCTCTACGGTATCCTGAACGGTGTCGATTATTCCGAATGGAATCCAGCCACCGACAGGTTCATCGCCAGGAATTTTGACGCCGACAGCCTGACCGGAAAGGAAGAATGCAAGAAAGATCTGCTTCAATCTTTTTCTCTGCCGCCTGAAGCTGAGAAGGAGCCGGTCGTGGGTATGGTGTCGCGTCTGGCGGGCCAAAAGGGCTTTGACCTTCTCACACAGGCCGTCGAGGAGATTTTCCGAAGCGGAGCCAATCTCATCATCCTGGGGACGGGCGAGGAGGTATACCAGCACGCGCTCCAGGCGGTCCAGAAGCAGCATCCCCGGCGCTTTGGCCTGAAGATTGCTTTTGATGAGGGTCTGGCTCATAAAGTCTATGCCGGGAGCGATATCTTCCTCATCCCTTCCCGTTATGAGCCCTGCGGCCTGACCCAGATGTACAGCCTTCGCTACGGGACGGTGCCGGTGGTCCGGGCGACCGGCGGCCTGGAGGACACCATCCGGGAATTCAACCCGGAAAAACAGGCCGGCAATGGGTTCAAGTTTGTTGAGTACGAGAAGACCGCCCTCGTCAACGCTGTCCGGAGGGCTTTGGCTGTTTACCAGGATAAGGAAAAATGGCAGACTCTCATGAAGAACGCCATGGCATGCGATTTTTCCTGGGAGCGGTCAGCCCGCGAGTATATCCGCCTTTACAAACGCCTTTTATCACCCTGAAGGCATCTAACCTGTCATTTTGCGAATAATCCGGGCTAACTTGAGCTTCGCATGAAACCGGCTGCGGTCTCTGGCGGCACGGGGTTGATGTAAAAACCCGTTCCCCACTCGAACCCCGCCACCCGTGTAAGAACAGGGATAATCTCGAGGTGCCAGTGGAAGCTCTCTCTCAGGTTGGCCCAACCTTCGTGAGGCAAATTGGGATTGGGCGCCTGGTGGATGTAAAAATTAAAAGGGGGGTCGGAGAGGATGACCTTGAGTTTCCCCAGGGTCGTCTTTATCGTCCTGGCCAGCCAGAGGGATTCGACTTTGGTCAGGCACGTGTACCAGGCGGAGTGCCGCAGCGGATAGATTCGCATTTCAAAGGGGAAGCGTGGGGCAAAAGGAGCCATGACGCAAAAATGTTCGTTGCGCAGGATGAGCCGCTCGCCCTCGCTCGTCTCATCGCGGATGATACGGCAGATGATGCATTCGCCGTGCTGCCGATGAAGCCTCTCGCAACCATAAAGCTCCTCGTTGACCTTCTTGGGGATGATGGGAGTGGCCACAATCTGGGAATGCGGATGGCTGAGGGATGCGCCGGCCTCCCGTCCTTTGTTCTTGAAAACATGGACATACTTGTACTGGAACTCCTTCTCGATACTGAGCACGCGCTTCTTATAGGTCTCCAGCACTTGTTGGATGTGGTAAAGGGGCAGGTCGGGAAGCTCCCTGTCGTGGTCGGGAGTTTCGATGACGACCTCGTGCACGCCCACGCCGTCCATCCAGCGGAATATCCCGTCCTCATGCTGGACAGGGGGCATACCCCTTGTCAGAGCCGGGAATTTGTTGGGAACGACCCGAACCAGCCACCCCGGTTTATTAGGCCGCGTTCCGTTTTTCCGCAGCGCGTAGACCTCGCGGGGGGTTTTGGATTCGTTACCCTCGCAGAAAGGGCAAAAGCCTGCCGGTTCCTTTTTTTTCTCCGTCGGAGCGGGCCTGAAGTCATCCGGCCTTTTGCCCCTTTCGGCGGCGATGATGACCCAGCGGCCGCTGATGATATCCTTCCGTAACTGGGACATTTTCTACCCGATGAGCTCCTTGATTTTAGATTTGAGCTCGTCTAGGGAGGCGGATTTGACGATGTACGCGTCTGCCGCCCAGGTCATGAAATCGTGCTTGTAGCTCTGGTAGGCGGTATTGATGATGATGGGGATGTCCTTGCGGAGAGCCATGATCTGGGTGATGAGCTCGATCCCGTTCTTGACCGGCATCCGGATGTCCGTGACGATGAGGTCAAACGGCTGCTTATTGATCTGCTGCACGGCCGTTTCGGCGTCTGAGACGGCGATCACTTTGTACCCCTCCCGTGTCAGCTCTTCGCGGTAGAGCAGACAGAGGTTTTTTTCGTCCTCGACGATGAGGAGTTTTTTCTTTTTTTTCATCCCCCTCCCCCTGTTCTAAAATACAGTTTAAAAGTTGTCCCCTGCCCTTCCTGGCTTTCAACGACAATCTTTCCGTCGCAGGCCTCCATGAATCTCTTGACATAGGCTAGGCCGAGCCCGATTCCCTTTTCCTTGGTCGAGACAAAGGTCTCGAATATTTTTCCTTTGACCGATTCCGGAATGCCCTGGCCATCGTCCTCGACCGAGATGACCACCCAGTCGTTATTTTCACGGTAGGCACGGAGGAGGACATGTCCCCCGTCCTCGAGGGCATCCAGGGCGTTTTCTACGACATTCCGCAACGCCTCTCCTAAGTGGATCGGGTCGCAAAGAATGCTGACCAGGCCGTCTTCGATTTCTGTCTTCAAAACGACCTTTCGGCCCACGATGAGCGGCTTGACGGCGTCTTTGACCAGCTTGAAGGTCTCCCTGATGTTGACTGAGACCTTCTCCTTGATATCGACGCGGAAGAAGCGCGTCAGGCGGAGCATGATTCGCTCCAGGCGCGCGATTTCCTTCCGGATGATCTTGAAATTCCTCTTCTTTTTCCGCTCGGTTGTCCGCGGATCGAGCAACTGGTCGATGAACCCGCCCATCGTCACGAGGGGGGTGCGAAGCTGGTGGGTGACGAACATGGCCATCTCTCCGAACGCCGCCCGCCTCCTCATTTCTACAGCCCTTCTCTGGAGCTTGGTCACGTAGATGTAGTTTCCCGCCGCCAGCCCGCAGATGCTCGCCAGCTCGATGTCCTGCCTCTCTATGGGGCGGCGAGTGATGGCGTTGTCGAGGATGATTTCGCCGAATATTTCCTCCTGGGAGAGCAAAGGAATGCAGAGAAACTCATCGGTTCCGATGACATCCAGAAAATGCCTGTCCACCAGAGGCTCTCTGGTTGCTTCCCGGACCAGGATTATTTCTCTGGATGAAGCGGCCAATGCGGGAATGACGGGATTCCTCGAATGAAGAGGAAAGGAGATTTTTTTTACATTCTGAACGAGCGGGTTGGTCTCGCTGGCGAGGAGGGCCCGGTTGTGCTCGATGATCTCGGTATACCCGACCCCGGGGGTGGAGAGGACTTCCCAGATGTCAGCGGCTTCTTCCGGAGAGGCGGGTCCGAGCCAGAACTCACCTTTCAAGCTGGCATTATCGGCGAGGAAAAGCATCGCCCGGTTGAAGCCCAGGCCGGGACCCGCAGTCAGCGCCGTCAGGATGACGAGCAAGTTGTCCATGAGCGAAAAAGGCTGGAAAAAGCTCTGGGCGAGGATAGAGAATATCTGAAGCTCTTTCGAGACACCGCGGGGAAGTTCGTGAAGGAAAGGGTGATACTTTTCGATCATTCAAGTCTCCAGTTTTTGGGCACGACGCGGATGTCCCCCTGGCTGATGAAGTGCTTCCTGTCCTCTTTGATGTCGTGTCCGATCGCGAAACGGTCAGGAATCCGGGAGAATTTATCGACGATGGCCCGGCGCAGCCGGGCTCCTTTTCCGACCTGAACTCCTTCAAAGAGGATGGAATCCTGGACGCGGGCTCGGGGGGCGATTGTTACACCGGGCGAGATGATTGAATTCTGAACCGTTCCGCCGTCAAAGCGACAGCCTGCGCTGATGATGGACTTTTTGATATCGCTCCGCTGGACGAGGGTTGGGCCATGCTGGGCTTTGTAGGTCCTGATCGGCCAGGAACTATCGTCCAGAGAAAAGGGCGGCCTGGAAGAGAGAAAGGCCATGTTGGCCTTCCAGTAGGCGCCGATCGTACCGATGTCTTCCCAGTATCCATCAAAGAGATAGCCGAAGACCCGGGCTTTGTGAATCAGCCGCGGGATGATGTCTCTTCCAAAGTCGTGGCTGCTGGAACGGTCCTTGGCGTCCTGGATGAGCGCTTTGATCAGGATGGGCGTCCGAAAAAGATAGACGCCCATGGAAATAAGAGATGATTTTTTATCCCATGGTAAGAAAGGAGGTTGAGGGGGTTTTTCCAGGAATTCATTGATTCTATGGTCATTGTCCACGGCCACGACGCCGAAACGGCTGGCCTCAGCAAGGGGAACAACCTTGGCCAGGATCACGGCATCCGCCTTTTTTTCAATGTAGAATTTGATGATTTTTCGGTAATCGGCACGATAAACATGGTCGCCTGAAAGGACCAGAATGACCTCGGGATTTTCCTGCTGGATGGTGTAGATATTCTGGAAGACGGCGTCCGCCGTTCCCTCGTACCAGTGTTCGCTTACCCTTCCTTGGGCGGGCAGCGAGATAATATAGCCTCCGCTCTCCGCATGAAAAATGTTCCAGCCGTAAAGAATATGCCTTTCCAGGGATAAGGATTTATACTGGGTCAGCAGGGCAATCTTGCGCAGCCCCGAGTTCAGAGAATTGGAAAGGCTGAAATCGATGATCCGGTAGCTGCCCAGGAAGGGGACGGATGGCTTGGCCCGGTGCTTGGTCAAAGGGTAGAGCCTCTCCCCTTTTCCTCCACAGAGGATCATGACCAGAATTTTTTCAGATAAGGTCACCATCGGGCGTCACGATCGCAGCGAATACGCTATCCTCTTCTTCCCAGGTAGCCAGATGCTTCTGTTCGTCCTGGCTGAGCGGGTCATTCCTTTTCAGCCAATCGACGAGCGTTTTAGCTCTTTGGAAGTGCTCAGCGGCCCTGTTTTCTGCGTAATCGCGGGCTGTCCAGGTTGAAATGAGAAAAGGCCAGTCCGAGCTCTCCAGGAGAAACTTTTCACGGATGAATTGCCTGTACAGCTCAGGTTTTTTTTTGGCCAGAGAAAGCGGCAGCCGCTGGTCTTCCTCCTCCACCCAATAGATTTTTTCCCATATCCAGGCCGTGTCATCGTTGAACCAGATCCAGTGGAATCCCCCTGTTCCCCACGAGCCTTCGGGGAGGCTGACGAGGACATGAGGGCGGAGCGCCTCTAAGCAATCGGTTGCCTTGTGAGGTTTCACTTCCCTCTCGTAAAATTTTTTTATCACTAAATAAAGCCATTCTGGGCCCTCGAACCACCAGTGACCAAAAAGCTCTGTATCATAGAGCGCGGCGACCGCGCCCTCGTCCTGTCCGTTCAGGCTGGCCGCAACAGAATCCACGAAATGCGCGGCATTTTCGTCTAGCCTCTCTTGAATCCTGCCCGGGTCGTAGGGTTGTTTATCGCCGAGGTCGGCGTCGCTTGAAGTAATCCGCCAGTAGCGCATGCCGCCCGGGAAATGTTTTTTGTGAAATTCAAGATACCAGCCGTCGCCGGGGTAGCCTGACTTTCCGCTCCAAACCTGCACTCCCGATTTATCGTCCCGGACAAAAAACGGGACTCGCGAAGGATCAGCCAGGTAAGGAAAGTAGGGCGAGCCAGCAGCTTGTTTTCCGGTCTCGTAGCCCTTCCTGAATTTCTCCCAGAGAAGCTTGAGAGCCGGAAAGCGGTCGAGGTAGACGCCCCTGACCTCTCCGCCGCTGAGAAGGTGAGTGTCAACAAAGAAATAGCCCAACCCTTCTTCCCCCAAGATTTCGTCAACCCCCAGCCTGGGCACAGAACCGCCGCTCCCGATAGGCCGTTTCCAGGCGTACCGCGGCCGGTAGGCGCATTCAGGGAGCCAGAATCCTTGCGGGTCACGGCCGAAGTGCTGGCGGTAGACCGACTTTCCCTGGCGAACCTGCCGCCGGAGGCTTTCGTCCCGGGAAAGGAGGGGGAAGTAGGCGTGCGTGGCCGCTGAGGTCAGGACCTCAATCAGGCCTTCATCCTGCAGTTTCCGGAACCCTCCCAGGATGTCCTCCTTCCAGGTGTTGGTAAAAGCATCGCAGACCTTTTGATACCATGATTCCCAGTAAAAGGTCAGCGAGAGCAGAGTCCTGTTTCCTGTTTTCTCGAAATACGCCCTGTCCTGGCGAGCGATATCGATTTTCATCTGGAGATAATTTTTAAACCCTGAAGCAAAGCTTCTGCTTTTAAGCTGCTCCATCAGCACGGGCGTGAAGGAGATGTTGACGTTGGGAGCAAAACCTTCATCTTTGAGGCGGTAGAAAACGTCTAACAGCGGCAGGTAGCTCTCTGCCGCCGCCTCGTGGAGCCAGTCCACCCCGTGAGGCCAATTCCCGTGAGCCAGGACATAGGGAATGTGACTGTGGAGGACTAAAGAGAAAAATTTAGACGCCACTTTTTGCTCTCAAGATGACGTTGAAAGAAAAGCTTTGCTTCTGGTCCAGGATGATATGCCAATGCGGCAGGAAACACATGCCCTGATGAATTATATCATAACCCTCTTCGGATTGGGAGAGCGTCTGAAGCGGAAAATGCCAAATCTCTGGCGCAGGGGCAAATTCGAGCTCGAGCCTTCCGCCGAGAACGATCAGTTTTCCCGTTTTTTCCTCCCACTCATCGGCCAGCAGATAAAGATTCCATTCCGAGCCGAAAAGCAAAGAGAGTTCCATGGAGGAATCGGTGCTGACCACACAGGTGATGCTGACTTGCCCATCTCGGGGCTCAATTTCTTTTTTGACGAGGATGGGCGCCCTCTCTCCATCAACCCAGACATGTCCGTGCCTCTTGAGGAGGAGACGGCCCTGTCTAAGCTCTGGTTCGTATTCCTGGTTAACGAAATCTCCCTGTTCGCCATAGGTAATCCGGCGAAAGTCCTCCAGGCTCGTGCGGGGATGAAGAAAATGGTCAAGGAGTGAAAACCGCGGATGCCAGTCATAACGGAGAAGAGCTTCGGCTTCGAGAGGAATCTTTTTGGCCAGCTCGTGGATACTTTTCCCCTCTCCGGGCTCCTCCTGTGCGCGGTGGTAGGATTCTTCCCTGCGGGAGAGGACATTCGAAAGGTTTCGGGAAAGCGGCCTGAAGTCGATCTCGACCAGGCTGCCTCCGAACGACGGCTTGGCCAGCAAGCCGAAGAAGGCATCGCGGTAAAAAAACTCCTCCCTGCCGTCGAGGTCATAGTCTGTTTTTTCCCAGCCCGGCCGGAGTCTTGCTTTCTTTTCCGCCTCTAAAAGATGGAAATAGGCCGCTTGCCGGAGATGAGGAAGGTAGAGACCACCGAAAACGCCATGCCAGTAGGCGTCGTTGCACTGGCCTCGATAAAGTTCCCGTGCCGCTTCCGGGATAGAGGGTCTCTGTTGTCCGACCGCTCGCGAAAGGAAGAGCATGCGCTTGTGGAGGTGGTTGCTTTCAGGGTACTTGACGAAAAATTCCCTGAAGAAGCCCCCCCTGAGAAGCCTTCGGGATTCGGGCGAGCTTTCTTTCTTGAGTTCCTTGAGCCGGCGGTAGTCTTCAGGTTCGAGAATCCACTCCATCATCTCCTCATAGGAAGCGGGCGGGATGTAAACCAGGCTGAAGGATGGGCCTGTATCCAGGTATTCCGAATAGGTCATGGTCTGGATTGATTCTCTTTCAAGATATTCAAGAAAAGTCCTCAGCCACCTCTCCTCATAAACCCACTGCCTTGTGCCCGGCCAGAGGCCAAACTTCTCGCCATCATCGGCGAGGATGGCCAGGCCGCCTCCAGCCTCGATTTCTTTGAAATAGGGGTTGATGTCATTGATCTGGCGGAAGGGAATGAGGTAGCGGAGTTTTTTGTCGATAGGAAAGAGGACCAAGGAATTTCCTTCCTCTTCTGTCATGTACGGACAGTGGATATCCCTTACTCCAGCATAATGAAAATGTTCTTCATCGAGAAGCGTGTACTCGATTCCAGCCAGAGCTAGGGTCTTGGCCAGCTGAGGTTCCCAGACTCTTTCAGTCAGCCAAGCGCCGCGCGGCCTGACGCCGAAGTTCTCCTCCAGGAATTGGCGCATCAACCGGAGCTGGCCCTGCCGGTCTTCTTCAGGAATGACGGATAGGACGGGTTCGTAGAACCCGCCCCCTAAAAGCTCGGCCTGGCCCCGGCAGGCCATCTCTTTGACCAAGTCCCAGCATGATTTTTCATGGGATTCCATGTATTCCCACAGCGGCCCAGAGATGTGAAGGGCAAATTTGATACCCGGGTGTTCGGCCATTTCCTCGAGGAAAGGCCGGTAACAGTCGCGGAAAGCCTTCTTGAAGACGGCGGGAAAATTCCCCACCGGTTGATGGTTGTGAACGCCGAAAAGAAAAATTAAATCACTCACCGCGGGAATCCTTTCCTCCTTGCCGTTGAGCTCTTCGCAGGTAACCATCGAACAGGGCCGCGAATTCGGCCACTCCGGCCGCGTCGTCTTCACCAAACCACCAGAACCAGTCCGAACCCTCGGCCACATAAATCTCTTCCGAGGGACCGCATTCTTGCCTGGCCAGGGAAAGCCTTTCCCAGGCCGCGTTCTTGGCCGGATGGCCAACCCACCGGGAAAAACTCCCCAGCCAGGTGCCGGGGACCAACTCGACCTCTTCCCGCGGAGGATTGAGTTCCAAATAATCCTTAAGGAGGATGGGCGTTAGGCCGTCTTTTGCCATGAGCCGGCCGTAGAGCTCACGGAGGAAAGAAACCCCGTTATCCCTGTAGCCAGCCCAGGGATTTTCTCCGTCCAGGGCAATCACACAGATGCCCTGGTTTGCCTGGGCTCTCATCCGCTCGTCCAGCTTGCTCTCAAAATGGCTGACCGCGTTTTTTGCATCCCAGCGCTGGTATTCGAAACTGATGAGGTCCGAGAGCTCCCGGTCGCGGAAAAAAATGGCCAAGTCCTGGCAGGAGTAAGGTTTTGTCAGCAAAGCTCTGTCTGGAGCCTTTTTCAGGCTTTGCCACAGGAGGTTTTCGTCTGTGACGGCGTAAGAAAAGCCTTCCCTGGCGACCGCCCTGGCCACGTCCAGGCTTATGCCGCCTTCTGAGGGCCAGAACCCCCTCGCGCAGCGGCTGAAGACCTCATTGAAGTACTTTCTGCCTTTCGAGATCTGCGCTTTCCCATCCTCCGGGTGTTTGAAAGGAAGAGCCGGCATGATTGGCTCGTTTCCGACACCAAGGTCAAAAAGAAGAGGAAGGAGGGGGTGATAATACGCCGATGTCGTGAGTTCGGCTTTGTCCTCCAGCCAGAGCCTTTTATAGAAGGGTATCACTTTCTTGTGGACATCTTTTTGAAGGCTGAGCAGGGAATCTTTCTCTTGTCCCGCCTGAATGACGGGCGAAAAGATCGACCGAAGAACTCGAAGTTGAAGTTCCTTGTTATCCGTTTCTTTTTCTCCCCGAGGCATGAATCCGGAAAGCAAGACTACATCAGAAGCCGCCAACTCCTGCGGGTTTTTTTCCAAAGCCTCCTTGAGAGAATCACGAGCTCCTCCCCGGCTGTAATCCTCAGCCTGCTCGAGGAGGCAGGGAACGAGGTTAAAAACACACGGAAATCCTGATTCCTCCGCTAAGTAGGCCATCTGATAATAGTTCTTAGTCAGGTGGTAGTTCACATAAGGAAGGAGGTATCGGCTGTTCCCTGGGTCCCTGTAAATGGGTTGGTGATGGTGCCAGAGGATGGATAAATACATCGAGAGTTTTTCTCGCTTTCAGGCATCGGCCTTTGGGGAAGACTTGCTTTCCCAGACCTTGAGGATGTCAGCTCTGTCGATTTCTTCGATCCGCTTGGCCGTGTACGCGCGAAGGGCTGTGACGTAATTCATCAACTCAGGTTTCTTCTTTTCTTCTTTTCTCCGCATTTTTCCAGTAATCCAGGCAGCTCGTATCGCAGAAATGCAGGACATAATCCTGCCCTTCGGCGTGCAGAGCAGCGGCCTTAGGGATCATTTTCTGACAAACATGGCAGGCGATTTTCTCGCTTTTTCCTTTTTTTTTCATCTTCTGGTCCTTTCAGGAAAACCTATTTTTTTATTATTATTATAGTGAAGGTTTCCACGCAAAGCAAAAAGGCCCGTCCGTTGGGTTTGTCATCCTTCGCCCAATTCCCTCGGCTCGCCCAAGGCGCCTTCAGGACGGCCCTTTGCGCCGGTCATAAAAATCAGGTGTTAGTATTCTTCCCTGTCTCAACGATGGAGAAAGCTCCGCTCGCATTCTGTCTCGTCGGGGCGGCGCGTGACGATCATGGCCAGTCCCAGCACATTGGCCCTGTCAATGACCTCCTGATCACGGACGGAACCAAGGGGATAGATGATCGCTGTGATGCCGTTCGCGGCGGCGAGTTCCACGACATCGGGGAAAGGCATGAAGGCATCCGAGGCCAGGACGCAGTTTTCCGGGCCGTAGCCGCGCCGCGAAAACCGGATGGCGCAATCCGCGGCGTCGATCCGGCTGCGCTGTCCAGACCCGATGCCATGAACCTTGTCCTTCTGCCCGATGACAACCGCGTTGGAGCGGGTGAAACAGGCGACGATCCAGTTGAACACCGCTGCGTCAAGCTCGTCTGCTGTGGGCCGCCGGTCGGAGACGACATCGACGTCCTGGATGAACCGGATCCTGGAATCAAACCTTTTCTGGACGAGCAGGCCGCCGGCAACCCGCTTGAATTCCAGACCGTTATCTGTCGCCTCCCTATCCACGGGGCTTCCCATTCTGACAACACGCAGGGTCTTCCTTGCGGCCAATACCTCTAAGGCTTCTGGCGCGTAATCGGGCGCGTAGACGACCTCGATATTTCTCTGGCTTTCCACCAAAAGCCGGGCGAGGGGATCCGTAACACGGCCACTGAAGACATCGACACTCCCGAAATTGGAGAGAGGGTCGCTACCCCAGGCTTTGTCGAATGCCTCTTCGACTGTCTCCGCGACAGCCACTCCAGCGGGCATCTCGTGCTTGATCAACGCGCAGCTCGTTTGGTGAGGCCTTATTTCAGCCAGTTTCCGGACGATTCTTTGCCCCAGGTCCATGTCACCCATGTTGATATAGCTCAGCCCTTTGCTCCCTTCCTGCAGGACGCTCAGGGTAGCCATGTTCGGTCCAGTCGCGCCCTCTTCTGTATAGAAAGCGGCTGGATACCCGGGATTCTCGCCGTAGCGCATGGAAATTTTCTTGCGGAATTCCTGGCCGCCGAACGCGAGCTTTTCCGGAAAATCCTCCTCGACTTTCCTGGAATACTGAAGCCGGGCTGACTTGTCTATTTTTTCCATGGGCTTTACTTTACCTCTCGTTTTTATTGATGATGTGAACATCGAACTTCAGATAATCTCGGCTTGACGCGTAGACACAGGCCACGGCGACCCGGTAGTCTCTGTCAGGGTCTTTGGGTTTGAGGGCTGAGTAGATGGCCTCGGCCATGGTGGCCGCGTCCATCGCCTTGATTTCCACGGCCAGGGGATCGCCAAAGAACGAAGGGAGGGGTGTTGCCTCTTTGCCGGTATAAGTGGTGATTATCCTCCCTTTTCCAGGCTCAAGACCATAAGGAAAGAACAGTTTTTCTGATGTGCCATTGCCGGCTCTCTTGATGATACTCAAACAAGCCCGTCCGCTGGGGCAAGCGCAGCCGCTGATCCTCGGGGTAAAATGAGGAGCATCTGGCTCATAGGACCAGTTGCTTAGGGCTTGTCTCAAGACATCCTCGGGGTCTTTTCTTTTCCCGAAAGCTCTTACGATTTCTTCTGTATGCCGTCCGTTGGAGATGGCAATGCCTTGGCCGATAGCAATGGCCCTGTAAATGAGAAGCTCAGCCTGATCCTTTTTTATGGCTTCTTCGTCTGAAGGTTCGGTCCAGATGTTGCCGGCTTCGAGCTTCAGCCTCCTGGCCTGGCTGGAGGGCGACCTGCCGGTGATGGCGTATCCAGCAATAACGTGCTCGGCAGTCCTGTCGAGGCCGATCAAGATAACCCGGCCGGGATAAGTCATGCCCTCCAGCACGGCCAGAGATTTGGTCATCTCATTTCCTCTTCATGGACGCTCCATTGATAGCATAGAGAGGGGGTGAAGTCAAAGCTGCGCGCCTGGGGTCGCCGGGAGACGGGGCTTGAGCCATCCGCGGGAATGCGGTAGAATGACGGTTCTGGAAACGAGGAGAGCAATGGAAAAGAAAATAGCGCCGCCCGAGATCGCTTACAAGAACATGGAGTTTCTCGAGTCCGAGGAGGCCCGGACGATCAGGATTCTGAGTGAAATCCTCGAACCGATGTACCGGCTGTCCAAATACAGAGTCCATACGACTGTGCTCTTCCTCGGCTCCTCCCGCGTCGAGCCTCAAAAGAAGACTTCTCCCCTGCTGAAATACTACTGGGATGCGGAAGAGCTGGCTTTTCGGCTGGCCACTTGGGCCATCAAGTTGAAGCCCAAGGGCAAGAATTTCGTCATCTGCACGGGCGGCGGACCGGGCATCATGGAGGCTGCCAACCGCGGCGCGTCCAGGGCTGGAGGCAAGTCGATCGGCATGAATATTTCGCTCCCCCTGGAGCAGGCTCCTAACCTCTACATTTCTCCCGAGCTCTCGTTCCTTTTCTATTATTTCTTCACTCGCAAGTTCTGGCTGATCAACAAGGCCAAGGCTGTCGTTGCTTTTCCGGGAGGGTTCGGCACCCTGGATGAGCTGTTTGAGACGTTGACCCTGATCCAGACAGAGAAAATCTCGAAAGAGGACCTGTTCATCA
This sequence comes from Candidatus Aminicenantota bacterium, assembly GCA_037444845.1. Classification (GTDB taxonomy): domain Bacteria; phylum Acidobacteriota; class Aminicenantia; order Aminicenantales; family UBA8522; genus JARYMI01. Next base: position 79,409 of record JBBILQ010000001.1, read on the forward strand.
TCCTCTACGGGAAAGAATACTGGCAGAAGGCGATCAATTTCGATGCCCTTATCGACATGGGCACAATCTCGCCGGAAGACGCCAGGCTTTTCTGTTTTTGCTCGACGCCGCGGGAAGCATTTGCCCTGCTGAGGGCAAGGCTCAGGAAATTCCTGTAGCCGGACCTGACTGCGAGCGTTTTCTTTTCTGGTAGAAAGCCAAGAAAACAAGAACTCCGGCTGCTGCGCCTAACGCGTCAGCCAGGAGGTCAAAAAGCTCAACCTCTCGTCCCGGCACAAAATATTGGTGAAACTCATCCAGGGCACCAAGACCGATCGTGACAAAGAAGGAGAGGATGGTTTTCATCCTGAGAGACAGGGTTGAGGCCTTAAAAAAGCCCAGGGACAGGAGAAAAGCCAGGATGGCAAACTCGATGAAATGGGCAGCTTTATCCACAAGGTGGATATCAATGGGAATGTCGTAGTCCTTTGAGGAGAGGAAAAAAATCAGCGAATAGTAGATCGCGGCGGGCAGGAAGGCAGCGTATTTTCTCATCGGCTCCGTGACAGAAGACGTATTGTAATGAAAAGCTCCTTGCGAGTCCAGAATCATTTGCCAGAAGCCGGGAAGATTGAGATAATAATTGCGGTGGCATGGAAAACAGAAGATACAGGCAGGTGGACGGTCCTCGGTCCCCCCTGATTTTCATCTGCCTTGGCCTTGTCCTTGTTTCGGGATGCCGGGTACGACAGCACTATTTTCCTGAAGGGAACATCCAGACGGGTGAAGCCTCCTGGTACGGCGCTGAATTCCACGGAAAGCCCACCTCAAGCCGCGAGATCTACGACATGAACGACCTCACCGCTGCTCATAACACTCTGCCCCTCGGGACCGTTGTGATTGTTACGAACTTGAGCAACGGCAAGTCGGTTGTCGTCAGGATCAACGACCGCGGTCCGTTTGTGAAGGGCAGGGTCATCGACCTCTCTTACGCGGCGGCAAGAGCCCTGGACATGATTGGGCCGGGCACAGCCCGGGTGCGGATCGAGGTCCTGCCTGAGGTCTCCCCTCCCCCTTCGGTGCCAAAATTTTCCGTCCAGGTCGGCTCCTTCATCCTCAAAAAAAATGCCGAAGCTCTTCGTCGCGAATTGGAGAAGAACATGGCCGGTGTTTATATCACTCCCTTCATGACGACGCAACAGGTTTATTACAGAGTGCGCATCAGGGCTAAAACAAGGTTAGCCGCTCAGGAATTAGCCTCGGAGCTTTCTGCCAGAGGTTACACAGCCATCATCTTCGAAGACGAGTAGGCTGGCTATCCTTTCTTTTGAAAAGGTAAGCCGAGTCCCGCAGTTTTTTATCGCTTCCGTCGTGGACAGCGAACCGCGACCCGCTCCACATGCTGGCTGAGCCGTACTGCCCTTTTTTATTGATGGCATAAAAGCTTAGCCCGAACCGTGGCCGGCCTTCGCTGTCAACGAGATGAGGCTGGAGTTTCGTTTTTTCGGCAATCTTTTGAAGCGCCTTGAGGCAGGCTTCTTCGGGAGAAGACCCCAGTCCCATGAAATTGACCACCATGTGGCTTCCGCAGGTGAGGATGTTGGCCTCTCCCCTCCCCGTTGACCCTGCTGCTCCGATGTCGTTATCCACATAAAGGCCAGCGCCAATAATGGGTGAATCGCCGACGCGGCCGGGGATTTTAAAGGCCAGGCCGGAGGTCGTGGTTACGCCCGCCAAGTTGGTTGCTCCATCGATGGCGATGCAGTTGATCGTGCCGTAGGAAGAGATGTAAGGCCGAAGCTCTTCGCCCAGCTTGTCCATTTTCGGGGGGAACCAGTTATCCCTCTCGGAAAGTGTTTCTTTCCAGCGAAGCCAGATTTGTCTGGCTTTGTCGGTGAGGAGATTTTCTTCTTTAAAGCCATGAGATAGTGCAAATTTTAACGCGCCTTCACCCGCGAGGAGCGCATGGTCGGTCCTTTCCATGACCAGTTTAGCCACCTTCGAGGGTGTTTTGATATTCCTCAGGCTGGCTACGGCGCCAGCATTATGGGTCGGGCCGTGCATTACCGAAGCGTCGAGCTCAACCGTACCCTCCTCGTTGGGCAGGCCTCCGTAACCTACGGACATGTCTTCGGGGTCTTCTTCGACAAGGTTGACACCGGCGATGACCGCATCGAGCGGATCACGACCGCTGCGGATCATCTCCAACGCTTTTTCTACAGCCTCGAGGCCGTTGCTGCTGGCTACAACACAGGGCCCTGCCCTAAGAGATCCGCCACTCTGGGTGCTGGAGAGGAGATCTTTTGTTCCCGCCAGGAAAGATGCCGCGCTCAGACTCACCCCTGTTTTCAAAAATCTTCTCCTTGTTACTCTGTGCATCACGTCGCCTCCTCGCAAAATCTTATGGGCATTACATTACTCAACTTTATCTCAACATGCAATATCAGGCGGGAGTTTGACAAGCCCAGACCTTTAAGTTAAAAGGGTCTCCCGTGACCAAAGAAAGACAAATCCTCATCTCCGCCTCTCTCTTCCATGCCCTCAACGATGCGGCTACTGTAGCCGTGCCGATGATCTTTCCCCTCCTCTACAGCCAACAGTTTATCATCCGCAGCTATTCTCAAATCGGGGTTCTGTCGAACCTCGGCCTGCTGACGACCTTTTTTTTTCAAATCCTCGTCGTCCAGGCGTCCCGAAGGCTCGGGTACAAATCCTTTCTCTGCCTGAGTTTTATCGGCATCTCTCTCACCTTGCTCCTGATCTCTTGGGCGGCAGGGTTTGCGGCACTCCTTTTTCTTTACCTGCTTTTTCGCGCTTTTGATAGCTTCTATCACACGCTCGGCCTGGCCTGGGTCTCTCGGTCTCATCCCAGCCAGGGCATCGACCTGGCCATGGGAGTTCAGAGCGGGTCGGGCAACTTCGGCGTCTTTTTGGCTTTCATTTCCACGGGCTACCTGGCCCAGAGATTCGGCTGGCAGGTTCCGCTTCAATCCTGGTCGGCAGCTTGCCTCCTGCTCGGCCTGATGAGTTTCTTTCTTATCCGGAAAATCTCGTTTGCCTCCGATGACCTTGATTCCCTGGACTGGGCATCGTGGCGCCAGACCGTGGGCCGGGTCCGGGTCTATCTGGCCGGGTTCGTCTTCGGAGGAGCGTGTTGGGGCATAACCGTCTATTTCGCGCCGTCGCTCCTGCACCACAAGTTCCATATCTCTATGGGTAAGACCGGTGTTTTCATGGCCTTCTGGATTGGCCTTGGAACGCTCATGACCTATCTTTTCGGCTCGTTGAGCCGCAAGCTCGGCAGGTCCAGGGTTTATGAGATGGGGATCGTGGGCGCTTCTTTTTCCCTCCTCATTCTCGGCCTCGCGCCAAAACCAGCGCTGGCCGCGTTCGGGCTGCTTTCGCTCGGGACGTTCCTCTTCCTCATCTACCCAGCTCTGCAGTCCTACGTGGGGAATGCCGTGCCCGCCTCAAACCAGGCGCAGGCCTTCAGCATCGTTTCGAACATCCAGATGATCTCGGGCGCGGCCGCTTCCCTTGTTGCCGGCTTCCTGTCAGACCGGTTCGGGATCAGCTCGCCCTTCCTCTTGATGGGCTGTCTGGGCGCAGCCGCGGCGCTCTTCTCTGCCCTGCCCCGCTTGTCCGCAGCTAAATTCAAAACTTAGCAAACAATGGCCTAATAATGCCAAAAGCAAGAAAGAAAGGAGATTGCCATGCTTAAAGACAAAATACTGAGAAGGGATTTCTTGACGGCGATGCTAGCCGGGATTCCCGCTCTATCTCTTGACTGGGACTCGTTTCCCACGGGCCGACAACCCGGGTCAGCCAAAGACCAATGGGATGCTATCATCATCGGTGCTGGCCTTGGCGGGCTAAGCTGCGCCGCTGGGTTTGCCCGTCAGGGATTCAAGCCGCTTGTCCTGGAGCAGCATTCCATCCCCGGCGGATATGCGACAACATTCAAACGTCCCGGCGGGTTTGAGTTTGATGTTTCATTGCACTCGACCACCGTGAATGAGCGCAACGGTTTCCGCAACCTTATTCCTGGTTTTCCCGAGATCAAAGACATTGAATTTGTGCCGCATAAAGGCCTTTATCGAGCCATTTTCCCGGATTACGATATCAGAGTGCCGCAAAAAGATATCGCCGGCTACATCAAAATCCTGACCGGATACTTTCCTGAAGAAAAAGACGGCACTCAAAGGCTCTTCCAGGCAATGGAAGGCCTGGCTGCCGACCTCAACAAGTATTCGGGAATGGGTGGCAAGGTGGATATGTCCGCTTTTCCGCGCGATTTTCCTTATCTTTTCAAGAGCATAACCAGCACGTGGGGACAATTCCAGGATGCCTATATCAAAGATTCCAAGCTCAAAGCTGTCATCTCCTCGCTCTGGGGATATTTTGGGCTTCCGCCTTCCAGGCTCGCCAGTATCTATTATGCCCTTCCCCTTGCAGCCTATCTCGCCGAAGGCGGGTATTACCCGATCGGCAAATCTCAAAAGATCAGCAACACTCTTGCCAGGTTCATCGAGGAGCGGGGCGGAAAAGTTGTGCTTAAGGCTCGTGTGGAAAAGATCCTCGTCAAAGACCGTGCCGCTTATGGAGTCAAAACGGCTGACGGGACAGAATTTACAGGGAGAGTCATTGTCTCCAACGCCAACGCCTACGACACTTTCCATAAGATGATAGACAAGAAAGAATTCCTCAAGGATTATCTGGCCAGGATGGATCGCTTCAGCGTCAGTCTTTCCTCTTTTCAGATCTTCCTGGGATTGAAGAAGGACCTGATCGGGGAGTTGGGAATTGCTGATACTGAGATCTTCTATGAGCCGGGCTATGATCATGAGGCAGGCTACGAGGCTGCCCTCAAGGCAGACGTTGAAAACAGCGGTTTCGGCCTGACTCTTTACGATAACCTCTATCCCGGGTATTCTCCAGAAGGAAAGAACACACTGAACATCATCGTCCTTCAAGGATATGAGTCCTGGAAAAAATACGAGGCCGACTATTTTGCTGGCCAAAAAGACATGTACCGGGCAGAGAAAGAACGGCTGGCGAGTGTCCTGATCAGGAAAGTCGAAGATATGCTCCTGCCCGGACTGGCAAAGGCCATTGAAGTGAAGGAAATCGGGACGCCTTTAACCAACGTCCGCTACACAAGCAACTACCGCGGAGCGATTTATGGCTGGGACCAGACCCTGGATAATTCCATGCCGAGACGGCTCCCTCACAAGACCCCAGTCAAAAACCTTTATCTTGCCGGAGCCTGGACCCAACCTGGCCATGGCTATGGCGCCGTCATCCCCAGCGGCCTGGAGTGCTTCGGCGAGATAATGAGGGAGTGGCATCGGGACGACGCCAAAGAATGATGACTTTTATGGGTTCGCGATTTTTTCTTTTTTAGCGAACTCGAGATTTCTCACGCGGCTGGTATCCAGAAGAAAGCTGGCTACCTTTCCCGCCGCGTCGCGCTTGAACGTGAGATTCCAGATGCCCAGGACAAATCTGTCTTCAAGTGTGGGTTGCAGGGCTCCCGGAGGGGCGTTTCTATGGACGAAGCAGAGCTTCCCTTCTCTTAAATCAAGTCTGAAGGTTACGCCGAGTTCGTCGCTGGTGTAATCGCCTTCGTATTCTCTTGGTATTTTAGGGAAGCGCGAATACTGATCTGTTCTCAGGATTGCTTGAGCTTGAGGACGCGTCCAGGAAGCTGGCCGTTCCACCGCCCTTTCTCTATTACGATCTTTCCATTGACGAGAAGATACTCCACGCCCCGGCTGTGTTGATGTGGGTTGGAGATTGACGTTGGGGTCTTGATGTTGTTGAGGTCGAGGACAACGATGTCGGCCTTATAGCCTTCTCTGATCCATCCGCGATCGCTCCAGTTCATGATAGCGGCCGGCAGGGACGTCTGGGAGCGGATGACGTGGGCAAGCGGGACGGCCTTCCGTTCGAGGGCGTATTTCTTGATTTTGTGGAGGAAAGTCGAATAGGACCGGATGTGGAGCAGGCCGATTCCATAGAAGGGCGCTGTGCCGTCGCTTCCCGTCCCGACGTAATCTTTCTTCATGATGCGCTCAATGTCTTCCTCGCTCATCTGGAGCGGGATGCATTTGGCGCCCATGAGGTCGAGCTCGATGGCTGCGTCCTCGATGCTCTTTCCTTTGATCGCCGCCACCTCGGCCAGGGTTTTCCCTTCGAGGTTTTTCTCGACCGCAATCCCGACGACGATGTTTTCTGCGCCGACAGATTCCTCGATGCTCTGGCGGACCAGGCGTCGGATCCTCTCAACCTCAGCAGGGTCGCGAAGCCGGTCGATGAAGAAGCCTCTTTCCCGGGCGCTTTCAGGCCCCCGGAACGAATCCAGGTCAACAAGGCTTCGCGCCACAAGGCTAATCAGGCGCTGCCGCGGCAGGTCGGCCAGAAATCGCTCATGGCTGGGCGAGAGCGGGAAGAACGGCGTCATCTTTTTGTAAAGGTCGAGGAGCTCGGCGTCGCGGAGATAGCCGAGGATATTCGTCACGTCCTCTGCCCTCAGCCCCTGGGCTGCTTTCTCTCCCAGCCAGGCCTCTCGCGGGATGAGCGGCCGGTACGGATAGCCGCTGGGAAACCTGTAGGGGTACTGGTCAGCCGTGATCGTTAACCCTCTGGCTTGAGCGTCTTCGATGAGCTGGCAGGCTTCTTTGGACAGGCCCCAGTTGGATTTGCCGAGCACTTTGAAATGCGAGATGTGGGCCCGCACTCCCGTCTTTTCCGAGATCTCCACTGTTTCCCTGATCGCTTCGAGCAGCTTCTCCCTCTCGTCCCGCATATGGGTATGGTAGATTCCCTTATAAGGAGCAACGACTTTGACGAGCTCGATGACTTCATCGGTCTTGGCAAATGAGCCAGGGACATAAATCAACCCGGTTGAGATTCCGTTTGCTCCTTGCTCCATGGCCTCTTTGACCAGCGCTTTCATTTGATCAAGCTCGGAAGCTGTCGGCTCGCGGTTGTCCATACCCATGACGATCTGCCGAACCTGGCCGTGGCCGACGAGAAGCGCGGCGTTCGGCCCGATTCCTTCGTCTGTCCATGTTTTGATAAGGTCATCAGCTTTCTCGAAAATCGGCCAGGCGCTGCCCCCGCATTGGCCGACGACGACTGTGGTGACACCCTGGAGGAGGTAGTTAAGACATGACCGGTTCTCCCGAAAATACATGCCCTCATCCACATGGGTGTGGAGGTCAATGAAACCGGACGTCACATGACGACCGCGGGCATCGATGATTGCGGCAGCGCGGCCCTTGATTGACGGAGCCACTTTGACGATGGTGTCCCCTTTGATTGCGACCTCCGTGGCCTTTGCCGGCCCGCCGGAGCCGTCGAAGACCAGCCCGTTCTTGATCAAGAGGTCATAATCAGGCGAGCCCGCCTGCTGTTGTCCCCGCGGAGCGGATCCGCCAGTTAGGAAAAAAGCTATGGCCGACGCCAGGATCATCCCCAAGAATGTCCTTTTTTTCATCTCACTCTCTCCTTTGTTTTTTTAGTTGGCAGCATTCTTTATTTCTACAGATCGGCGCCGCTTATTTTTTCTCTTTGTTTCTCGGTTTGTATTTTTCCAGGAGCTCGGTGTAGATGCTGGATAGGTCAACTTCCTGGCCGTCTATAAAAACTCGGCTGATCGTGGTCCGGAGCTCGAGGATGTCGCCGTTGGCCAGGACGATGTTGGCGAGCTTCCCTTTCTCCAGGCTTCCCATGATGTCGGCGACTCCTAATATCTCTGCCGGGTTGATGGTCACAGCCCTGAGCGCCTCGCGCTTATCGAGGCCGAAAGCTGCCGCCTTTGCGGCATGATAGGGAAGGTCTTTGGCCAGGCTGGCGCTCTGGGAGGAAAAGGCGATCTTTACTCCTGCCTTCTGGAGCGCTGCCGGGTTTCGGTAGAGGGCGTCGTATCCATCTTCCCAGCTCGGCGGCATGTCGTAGAGAGAGCCGATAACTGCGGGAATTCCGGCCTCGGCAATTTCCTCTGCAACTTTCCATCCCTGAGTCACGCCAAAGAAGATGGCTTTTATTTTTTCTTCCTGGACAAACTTGATGGCCGCCCGGATATCCTTATCCGCGTAAACCGAGATCATCAGGGGCAACTCACCGTCGACCACCGGCAGGAGGAAATCGAGTTTTTCATCAAACTCCGGCATAGGAAGGAGCAGGTTCTTTGCTGCTGTCTCCCTCCTCTTCTGATAAAACCGGGCCTTGTTCAGCCAGTCTTTGAGCTCGATCACTTGCTTGGAAGCTTCTTCCTGGGGCGCCTGTTCTCGCTGGAAGCCACGCCTGCTGATTGACGGAAATTCCACGTGCATGGCCACAGGGCTCTTGATGACCATCTCACCCGGGGTCCAGCCGGTGAGCCTGATGAGCCCGCTCTGGCCAGCGATAAGCCCGCCCGAAGGAACGACCAGAGCGGCCGTGATGCCGTTGGATCTGGTAATCGGGATGTGCATCGAATCAGGCCTCAGGGCTTCCGTCGACCTGAGCTGCGGGTTGATTCTTCCTGTTTCCCGGTGGTCGATCGTCGCCGGGATGGAGCTGATTTCAGAAAGACCGAGAAAGCAGTAACTGTCGATCATCCCAGGATAGGCGTAAAACCCGGCACCGTCCACGATCCTGGCGCCGACCGGGATCACGATGTCCTTACCGATGGCTTCAATAAATTTATCCTTAATGAGGATGGTCCCGGCGGGAATATCGTCCCCGACCACGGGGACAATGTGGACGTTTTTGACAGCCGTGTACGGTTTGGTCTCATTCTGGCCGAAGACGAGCGAAGCCACAATGAAGAGGATTGAAAAGAGTATCAGGATGTGTTTTTTCATGTTTGACCTCACCCCTTTTTCGGTTCCTTTTTTTGCTTGGCCGCTTCTTCCCGCTCGCTGAGATACTGGCTCCGGTCGAAATAAACCTCTCCCTCGATGATCGTCATTTCGCAGCGGGTGTAGGCGCTCAGAGGATGTTCGTTGAAGATGGCCACGTCGCCGTGCTTGCCCGCTTCGAGGCTGCCGGCGATTTTCTCAACGCCGAGCTGGATGGCCGGGTTGAGCGTGACGAGTTTGAGCGCTTCTTCTTCGGGAAGGCCTCCGTACTTGATGGCCTTTGCAGCGTCGTTGAAGAGCCGGCGAATCCGCTCGGCGCTATCGGAGTTGATGGAGACGAGAATTCCGTTCTGGGCGCAATAGGCGGCCATCGGCGCGATGCCTTCTGCCGCCTCGACTTTGTAAGCCCAGTTGTCGAGGAAGATAGAAATGCCGATGCCTTCCCCGGCGAGCTCGGGCACGATCTTGTAGGCCTCGGGAATGTGTTCGAAACAGGCAATCTTGAAGCCGAATTCCTTGGACAGGTTGATGAACTCCAGGGTCTCGTCGGCCCTGTAAGAGTGGCAACGGGCGACGAGGTTCCCACGCAACAGCTCAGCCAGAGTATCGAGCCTCAGGTCTCGCCGCGGGGGCAGCAGCGTTTTCGGAGGACTCTTGGATTTGCTGACCTCGTTGTACCGATCCCATTGGCTCATGTATGTCCTGGCTCTGAGGAGTTCTCTCCGGATGATGGCGTTGACGCCCATCCGGGAGACTGGATAACGCGGCGGGCCGGTTGCGCCTATCCGGTTGGCCTGCTTGGGATTTTCTCCAAGGGCAAACTTGAGGGCTTTGTAAGCCTGGGGAACGACGAGCTCATCGGACGGACGGCCTCTTTTTAGCTTCAAAGTCACGTTCCGGCCGCCGATCGGGTTCGCTGAGCCGTGCATCGTGTGGACCATGGTCACGCCGCCGCTCAAAGCGGTAAAAATGGACAGGTCCTCGGCGTCAATGACGTCGGCCATGTCAACCTCAGCGGTGATGACGTCGCCGGTTTCGTTCGTTCCTGAGAGCGCAATGTGCGAATGCGAATCGATGATCCCGGGCAGGACAAACTTTCCGGAAGCGTCGATGACCTGAACTCCAGGAGGAGCTTGGATATTTTCCCCGATCTGCTTGATGATTCCTCCCATGATCAGGATGTCACCCCTGGGGATGACGCCCTTTGTTACGGTCAGGATTGTCCCGTTTTTGACCAGCAGGCTCCCGCCCGGCCAGGCCGGCGAAGCGGCGAAGCTGAGGATAAGAATACACGAGAAGAGAAATATCATCTTTTTCATGGTAGCCTCCTTCAGGGTGCGGTCTTAGGAACGCGCGAGGCTCGAAGCTCGGCATTTCCCATGACCGTGGAGATCGTTCCTTCAAGAGAATCCTTTTCAGCCCGGCCGCTGAATTCCATGGTCATGGTTTGACCCATGATCGTGGCTTCGATTGAAAACGTAAGGGTGCTTCCGCTGAAGGTTCCGTTACGGATTTCCCAGCGGCCCATTTCGCTGGCCAAAACGCCACTGACCTGGCTTCCTTCCTGCTCGAGCTCCATCGTCATGTCCAGTTCGCCCATTGGACTGCGCACAGTGGCCTTCCAGGTTCCGGTCACGTTTATGCCTGCGGGCTGGGTTTCAGCCGCTTTTTTTTCAACCTGGAAGAGGAGGCCGTCCACAAAGACCTTTTCTATTTCCGTTTTTTCGTCAAAGATTTCACCTTTGGCCAGGATGACATTGGCAATTTTCCCCGTTTCAAGGCTGCCCAGGATAGAGTCAACTCCCAGGAACTTGGCTGGCGTGATGGTCAAGGCTTTGAGGGCTTCCTCGGCCGGGAGTCCGGCTTTGATGGCGTCGCGGATGTTTTTCTGGATGGCTGCGGCGTCAGTGAGGCCGAAGGAAGTCAGGGCGAAGGACAGCCCGGCTTGCGAAAGAGCTTTGGCATTGGCTGGATAGATATCTTTTTCGGCTCTTCTCTTCTCTTCCTCTCCTTTTTGGGCGTATTCGCTGCTCATCGGGGGGCGAAAATCGAGAGATACGAGAAGCGGCACGGGCGTTTTTCGAAGAAGGTCGACGACACGCCAGGCCTCGTTGGCGCCGCTGATGAGAACGTTCAGGTTGAATTCGCCGCGCAGCCGAAGAGCTCGCCTGATGTCTTCCTGGTTGGCGCAGGTAAAAATGATCGGTTTTTTATCGACGACGTACGGAACGAGGTCTTCGAGGTTAGGATTGTACTCAGGTCTCTTCAGTCCCCGGCGAAGCTGTTCAAAGCGGGCGCGATGGGAAGCATAATAAGCCGCATCCAAGAAGGACTGTCTGAGGAGAGCCATCGTTCCCATCAGGCTCGACGGGTAAGCCCCTCTCTCTGTAGCGAAATTGATATGGAGAGCGACGGAGTTTTTGACCACCATGGGTTCGACAGCCTCGCCGTTAAGGTTAATGAGGACGCTCCGGCCGGCGAAGATGCCCGTCCCGGCCACGGTCAGGACGGTCGTGATCCCAATGCGATGAAGCGCCTCGATCGTTGCCTTCTTTGGCTTAAGGAGAGTGAACGCCTCGAGGCCGGGTTTAGCCGAGGGTTTCATGGGCTGACTTTCGGAAGCCCGAGGAGCCTCGGTGGCCGGCCGCTCTTCCTTAGGCGGCTCGATGAAGAAATTCGTGTGGGCTGAGATCAAGCCAGGATAAGCGGTCAAGCCTTCGGCCTCGATCACTTCAGCGTCCTCGGGAATGTTTATTATTCCGATAGTTCCTATAGATTCAATAAGGCCGTCGCGGATGACGACGACGCCCTTTTCGACCGTGGGCCCGGCGACCGGCACGATCCGGCAGTTGACCAGAGCGTACGTCGGCTGGACATCCGCCCGAACGAGCGCCGGGCTAATGAGAGTGATGATGACCAGAACCATGAGATTCTTGATAACCGTTTTAGCCATGGGCCTCCTTTCAAGCAAAAATTGTTGTTGGCGAAAGAGCAGGACATCTATGAAAAGCCCATCCCTTAATTTGAGTCTCCATGAGTGAAAAAATTTTAACAAAAGCGACTTGCTCCGTCAACCGCTGTCTTCGCCCCAAAATTGCCTGTAGAAATTTCTTGGGCAGCGCAAGAGCTTGCGCTTCTGCAAAATTGGCGCGATAAGCCCACACCCGATGGATGGCGTGGTTCGGGGGTGAACGACGACAGGGCCCGTCGGGTGATTCTATCAAATTTTGGGTTCGCACGGTTCGTATCTCCTTCCCCATGATCACGAGAGGAGCCCGACCGCAATGATCATCCATTTGGAGACACTTCCCTTCATGCTCGGGCAAACCCGGCGACAGGTGCGAGCAACGCCGTTTTTTGATAGCATGAAAACTCAGGCCGAAATGACAAATAGACGGATTCAGGCTATTTTCTCCGAGGTAGCCGAGCGCTACGAGCTGGTCAATCACGTCCTGACCTTCGGCTTGGATCGACGGTGGCGCAATCACGCCGCCCGGCTGGCCGCTCGGATTGAGGGAACACTCTGGCTTGATGTCTGCAGCGGGACGGGTGAGATGGCCGAGAGCCTGCACCGGTATTCCGCCGGCCGGGCAAAAATTGTCGTCGTTGATTTTAGCCCCGCTATGCTGGCCCGGGTTTCTGCCAAATCGGCAGGCCGCGATTTTTTGCTGACAATGGCTGAAGCAGGCCGGCTACCCTTTGCCGACCGAACCTTTGACTTGGTGACGATCTCTTTTGCCACGCGCAACATCAACACCTCAACCGGTGCCCTGCTCAAACACCTCCGGGAGTTCCGGCGTGTCCTCCGTCCCGGCGGCTGCTTTATCAACCTCGAAACAAGTCAGCCGATTCACCCCGTCGTCAGGAAGCTATTTCATGCCTATATCAAGATTGCCGTCAGGCCGATCGGAACTTTTTTGTCTGGGTCGAAAGCCGGCTACGCCTATCTCTCCTCCACCGTCCCCCGCTTTTACAGCGCCGCAGAACTTAGCTCCCTGCTCAGGCAGGCTGGATTTGGGCGTGTCATCGAAAAGCCATTGTTCTTCGGAGTAGCGGCTATCCACTTAGCTTTTAAACAGTAATGAGAACAGGGCAACAAAGCTTGTTTTTCTGGCCACGCCCCAGCAGGCACGGGCGGTGAAATGAGTTGTTGATTGACGGCAGTTAAGGTAATATTGATGACTTGAGAAAGCGGCCATGCTGCAGAGAATGTACCGCCAGGCTGTGAGGGTTCTTAAGGCAACGATTGCCATCATCTCTAACCGTGAATCTCTGCTCCTTTCCTTTCCCCTTCCGCTAGAAGTGACGTCCCTGCTCACGGATTTCAAAGAAGTAACAAACATCCCTTATCCCTCTGACCCGGACGGCCGGATCAGCATCCGTGAGATGCCAGCAGTCAAACCGTCAATCCGCATCTCCGGAGAGCGCGCCGTATTCTGCGGCCCCTTCATTAGCCTGACCAAGCAGGCATCCGACCTGAGATACAGCTTGTGGGGCAACCAGGGGTTTCTTTGCCGATTTGCCCTGTATCTGCTGGAGAAAAACCATCAGGTCTACAGCCTCCATGCCTGCGGCCTTTTCCAAGCGGAAAAAAACAGGTTGGTGGTCATCGCCGGTGGAGCAGGGAGCGGCAAAACAGTCTACCTTCTCAGCGGACTGGAAAAAGGGTTGAAACTTTTTTCGACCGAGACCGTTCACTTCACCGTCAAGGCCGGCGGCATTCTCTGGTTCATGGGTTCGCTCGTGGACAACGTCAGGCTGGAGACCCTTCGGCGTCACTTCCCGAGTTTCCTCCCCCCTGCGCTACCCTCGAGCGCCGCCGTTCCTCGGGCCCCCTGGCAAGACAAAATCGCCATCGACTTTAGTTCCTACCGGTATTCAGAGGATGTCCTGTTCGGCCCTGATGTCGTGATCATCTTCCCTCGCATCGAAGAAGGCTGGGACGCTTTTCTCCTCAGCCCCATGGAAAATCCTGCTCGAGCAGCCAAAGCCCTGTTCGACAATATATCTGAGAAGTTAGCCGAGACTGTGGTCCTTTATGACAGGATTCCAGCGCCCGGATTGGACAATTCCGATTTAGCCAGAGCGAGGCTCAGAGCTGCCGAAACGTTGGCCCGGTCGAGCCACACTCGTCTCGTGGCCTCTGTCCTTTCCAGCCCGGGTCAATGCTGGGGCGACTTGCTCGCCGGACGACTTTCGAAAAGGAGCTGAACATGACTCCTAAAGCTTGGGAAGGAACTTTCCGCATCCCCTGCCCGGGGAGAAGCGAAAAACCCAGGCGGACAGGCCTGACCATGGTCATAGACAAGGGCCTCGGAATTTATTTTCTCCGGGACCTCGTCCAAACGGCTGGCGACTACATCGACATCATCAAGCTGACCTTCGGCACCTCAGCGTTTTACGAGCGAAGCCTGCTCAAAAAGAAAAACAAGCTGATCGTCTCTTCCGGCATCGAGGTCATGCCGGGCGGAACCTTTTTTGAAGTGGCCGTCTGGCAAAAAAGCCTGGATGCTTATCTTAAGAAGGCTCGCGACTTAGGGTTCAGCGCTGTTGAAGTCTCTGACGGCACGATCGAGATGGATCGGGCTGCCCGGAAAGAGGCGATCAAAAAATCCCTCGACATGGGCTTCAAAGTCATCACTGAAGTGGGCAAGAAGGATCCCAAAGAAGCTCCTCCGGCCGGGCTGATCACTGAACTGATCCGTGAGGACCTAGCTGCTGGTGCTTTTAAGGTCATCATTGAGGCCCGCGAAGCCGGCAAGGGCGTCGGCATCTTTGACCAAGAGGGAAAAACAAAGACAGACGAGGTCGACCGCATCCTGGCCGCCGGCGCCGCCGCGGAGGATTTAATCTGGGAAGCTCCTCTCAAGGACCAGCAGCAGGACCTTATCCTGCGTTTTGGACTCAACGCTAACCTTGGGAATATCCCGCCCGAAGAAGTGCTGGCTCTGGAAGCGCTCAGGCAAGGGCTGCGCGGAGATACGCTGAAGCGAGCCTATTCTAAGGCTTCGAGGAGTTGAATGAGGACAGCGTGATCGCCCTCGGGGATTGTTATTTTTTGAGAGCGGCCCGTAAAAACTTTTTTGAGGTCGTTATCAACGAGGATTTGGTATTTTCCTTTTTTAAGGAATTGGATCTGCACTTCCCTTCCCTTGAGGGTTTTGATTTCGAAGGAGACTTCGTTCTCCGAGTAAAGAAAATGCCTGAAAACCGCGCCACCGTTGGCCTTCAGAATTTCGCGCTCCTCCTCGATGAGCTTGATTTTGGAGTTTGAAACCTCGACCTGGTAGTGCCTTCCCTGGATGGCCAGGCGGACAAGTTTGCCTTTTTTCTCCGGGTTGAGCATGCCGAATCGGAAGCCTTCCCAGGGCGTAAAATCAAGATATTCCTCGATGCCGATGAGGGCGAAAAGCGGACCCCAGCTTTGAAAGCGCTGGCCGCCCGCCTCGCCTGTCCGGGAGTCATAATTTTCCGGGCAAAGCTGGAAATTCTCCCAGCTCCGCAGAAACAGGCCCGCGCTTTTCTGAGCAAACTCTGCCGCCACGGCGTCAAAACCGAAAGCCTTCAGACCCTGGTAGACGAGATAGTTGGTCGGCGGCCAGACCGCGCCGCGCCAGTACTGCTGCTCTTTGAAAAGTGGGTCATCGCGAGAGACGGTTGGCAGGATATAGTCTCCCCAGAATTCTTTTGGGTTGAGGAGTCGCTTGATCATCGCCAGTGCCTGCTCTTTATCGGGAATACGGGCCAGCAAAGGATAGAAGTTTGATGCCGCCTTGCGGGTGGAAAAACGACCGTCCCAGTGCCGGTCAAAGTAGAACTTCTCCCGCTCGTTCCAGAGGCGGCTGTTTATAAGTTTTTTCATTTGGTCGTATTCATCAAGATAGAAGGCGTAGTCATCATGGAGGTTCAGGATGTTGGCGATCTGGGCCAGGCAATAGGCGTCAAGCGCATAGAGGGAGTTGAGGTCCAGGCAGTTCATCATCAGAGTCCCCGTCTCCTCGCTGAATGGGGCTTCTTCCCAGTTGGGCAAGTCGTCCTGTCCCGATTCCCGCATGGCTCGCTGTTTTCCTTCAGCCGTGATTTCCCAGGAAGGGACCGCCGTAGAGACAAGCTCGGCGTCTGAGCCCCACTCGAGGAGGCCGTCGCCGTTGCCGTCGCGGCGCGCCTGGCCGTTGGACTTGGGAGCTTTCCAGAAGGCGTGCCATTTTTTCAGGCTTGGGTAAGAGAACTTGAGCAGGTCCAGGTCTCCGACCTTCCCGAATAGTTTGAGGACACAGAAAGCACCCAAGGGAGGCTGTGAGCGGTCGGCTGTTCCGCCGAACCGGCTCCGCCAGTTGGGGATGTTCCCGTTCGGGTACTGAGTTTCCAGCACAGACTCGATAATGTCCCGGACATGTTTTGGGCTTTCCACAGAGGCTTCCAGGGCGCTAAAGAAAGAAGTCCATTCGAAGATAGTCCAGTGGTCTTGAAGGCCCCCGGGCTGGAAAATCCAGCTCCTTCCCGCAGGCGTGTAAAGCCGATGGTGGCCTGGCTGGTAAAGGGTCATCCAGAAGATATTGTTGGTGATGGCTTCGGCGGCGCCCTTAAAAAGGCCATCGGCCTTGACCCTTTTATTCTGGTAGCGGCGCTCTTCTTCGAGAAGGAAGTTGCTTATTGTTTTGCTGTTCTTGTAGCGATAGATCTGATTGGCCAGGATTTTCGGGTCTTCGCCGACCCCGGCAACAAAATAGAGGTCCCTCTCCTTCTCCATGGAAAAAGGCAAAGAGATGTCTTCCCCTGTTTGCACCGGGACAGCATCAGGCTGGCGATCCGACCAGAAGAGGTAGTGAAGCTTTTTGTCGATTCCGTTCTCGGCTTGAACCTGTCCATCAGCAAGCAAGCGATACTCACCGCTGATATTCCATGGGAAGTAGTGAATGATATGAAGCTCGATGTTCTTGGGTGCTCTGACCCGGCCAATAACCGTTTTTTCATTCTGTCTGGACCATTCCAGGGTCAGTGTTTCCGATTTTGACGCGGGCTTAATCAAAATCGGAGTCTCCTGCGCCTGGTGGAAAGGCAGGCTGAGGTCGGCCTGGATACGGGAGTATTGCCCGTCAGGAGAGTGAGGTCCGACTTCGGAGACCAAATAGAACAGGTCCCGGCCCTCTGCTCTTCGGCCCTCCTTGACAACCCTGATTCGGAAGCCAAAGACAGAATCCCGAGAAGCGGCCAAGACGAGTCCGAACCATTCTTTTCCCTCGAGAGCTCCGATATAAACGTCTTTCCAGGGATAGAAAACCTCTGCGCGCATAGGGAGGACCGTGATTGTCGTGGCGAACAATAAAAGAACAGCGAGAAAAAGGGTCAGCCTCGCTCGGCGGTTGGTGGCTTTTCTGATGTGGTTTCTTGCGAAGTCATGCATGTCGTCGTCGCTGCATTCTTTATCAAGGTTTCCTTCTTAATTTACGGCAAATGCGAGGATAAATCAACGCTGCTAAGGGCGCTGTCATCAGTCAAGGCGAGATAAGCCGTGTTTCTTGGCCCAGGCTAGGGCCTCCTGGTATTCGCTCCGCTTGATCCTTCGGCTGATTTCTGGATATTCGCCGGCCTTGTACTCGGGGCGGTACTGATCCATGAGGTTGACATAATGGCCGGTCGAGAGTTCTTCGGCCACAAACTTGATGAATTCCTCCGTCCCCGAAACCCTGTTGGGCAAGATGAGATGCCTGAGCACGATTCCTCTCCGAGCGATGCCGCGCTCGTCAAGCCTTAGCTCCCCGACCTGACGGTGCATTTCCTTGACAGCCGCCTTGGCATAATACGGATAATTGAAGGCGCCGGAAGAAAACTTGGCTGCGAAGGCAGGCTGCATGTACTTGAGGTCGGGCAGGTAAATGTCGATGATTCCGTCGAGAAGCTTGAGGACTTCGGGAGTCTCGTAACCGCTCGTGTTATAGACGAGCGGTATCTTGAGTCCAAGCCGGATGGCGCGCCGGAGCGCCCTGACAATACTCGGGACATAATGGGTCGGCGTGACGAGGTTGATGTTGTGGCAGCCGAAGCCCTGCACCTTGACCATCGTCTCGGCCAGCTGGTCATCAGAGATTTCCACCCCTTCGCCCTCGATGCTGATCGTGTAGTTCTGGCAAAAAACGCACCTCAGTCCGCAATTGGAGAAAAAGACCGTCCCTGAACCTTTCTGGCCGACAAGCGGCTTCTCTTCTCCGAAATGAGGGAAAGCACTCGAGATCTTAACCCGGGCTGTCGCCTGACATACACCGGTCTCGCCTTTAAGCCTGTTGACTCGGCAGTCCCGCGGACAAAGATGGCAGTTTTCGTAGATAACGGCAAGCTTTTCCTCTCGTTCGGCCAGGCGGCCCGATTTCTCTAAGGCAAGATAGGAGGGATAGCCTTCGGGTTTTTCCTGGTTGAATGAAAAAGCCAGGATGGAGCGGCCAGCTCCGGCTGCGAAACCGGGCAGGAATAGGCCCGACCCGGCGAGCATCCAGGCCCGGCCCAAGAAATCTCTCCGAGAAATTTGACCGATTGTTTCTTTTATCGTCCGCACCTTATTTCCTTAATTATTATATTATTATATCATGAAGTCAAGCTATTTTTCCTAATAAGAAGTTGCATCCCAAAATTGCCGATATGAAATTCCCATTCTGCAAAAGTACTCCATGTGGAATCCAATTATCGTGATAGCGAGTGCACCCGAGGGGTGGCGCGATTCGGGGCCTCCCGCCGTCCCGAGCGCTTGATGCCACTCATCTTGTTGACTGATAATAAACAAGATAGTCCGCGAGGGGGCGCCGGGGGTGAACCGCGACAGGACCCGTCGGGTGATTCTATCGACAAATTTCGGTTGCGTGACATGAGGTAATTTGTTTGCGCCTTTAAAGTCAGATAGAATAGAAAGGTGATTCAGGAAAGGAACAAGAAAGAGGTCCGGGGAGAAGTGGATGCCGGAGCAAAGAGAAAGCCTCAGGCCAGATCCAGGGTGGTCATCTCGCGCTGCGCTTCTTACGACCGCGGTGACCTTTCTCTTGCTCTCCGCAGGATCCTCGATAGCCTTGGGGGCCTGAGCTCTGTTATTAAGCAGGGCAGCCGGGTCTTCGTCAAGATCAACCATCTCTCCCCTTCTTCTCCTCCTGATCGGGCCATCCTCACTCATCCTTCCTTCACCCGCGAGGTCCTGCGGCTGCTCAGTGACTCGGGAGCTGAGCTGACCGTTGGAGACGATATCTACAGCCGGCAACCAGACGGTTTTTCCTTGAGCGGCTACCGGGCCGTGTGCGCTGAGTTGGGCGTCCGGTTGGTTAATCTCAAGGAGACAGGTTTTGTTGAGGTCGCTGTCCCGGGAAAAGTCTTGAAAAAGACGTACATCGCGCGGCCGGTCATCGAAGCTGATGTCATCATCAACCTCCCAAAATTGAAGACTCATTCTTTTGCCATTTTCACCGGAGCCATAAAAAACATGTACGGCGTCATCCCTCATGGGCTCCGGCTGGCCTATCATCGCCGTTTTGTCCGGAATGATGTCTTTTCCCAGATGCTGGTCGATCTTTTTTCTTGCGTTCCGCCGCATCTTAGCGTCATGGATGCTGTTGTCGGCATGGAAGGAGAGGGACCTTCGGCCGGCATGCCCAAAAAAGTCGGGCTCATCCTGGGCAGCCGTGACGCGGTGGCGTTGGATGCGGCAGCGGCCCGGGTCGTCGGCTACGCTCCCTCCGCTATCTACACGACGGTATTTGCCGACGAGAGGGGCCTTGGCACCGCCGATTTCAGCCAGATCGAGATGGCGGGCGAGAGGCTTGAGGATGTGGCGGTTTCGAATTTCCGGCACTCGGCTGTGGCGGTCAGCTTTTTCAACAGGCGGTTGCCCTCTGTCCTCTACGCGTATATCCAGGACCAGCTCACCCTTATTCCGGAAGTCCGGGGGGAGGCTTGTGAAGCCTGCTTGGAGTGCGTCAGGATATGCCCGCTTCGGGCAATCAGCCTGGTCGATGGCGTCGCCCGCATAGACGAGTCGAACTGTATCCACTGCCTCTGCTGCCATGAAGTCTGTCAGTATCGAGCCATCAAGCTCAATCAATTGCCCCTGGGGCGGCTGCTGCGCAAGGGCGAGGCTTTGCTCCAAAAAGCAAGCGCTATTTTAAATAAATAAGCTGGTATTTTCTGAGTTCGCGGTAACTCTGGAAAGAAAGAGAGGGCTGTGATAGAGTAAGGGCTGCTGGAGGCGCGACATGGATTTCAACCTTTATTTTAAATCCCGACAAGGGGAGATGGCTAACCTCCTGAAACAGATAGTCAGCCGCGAATCTCCTTCGCAGGATAAGAAAGCCGTGGATGCCTGTGCGTCCTTTGTCATCAGTGAGTTCCGAAAAATAGGCGCTCGCGTTAGCCGCTTTCCACAGAAAGGAATCGGCGATTTCTATGTCGTTGAGTATCCAGGAGCAATAAGAGGAGACGTTGAACAGCCGGTTCTTGTCCTCACCCATATCGACACTGTCTGGCCGGTTGGCAAGATCGTCCAGATGCCCTTTTATGTTTCCGGGAACAAGGTTTACGGCCCTGGTGTGCTGGATATGAAAGCAGGGCTGGTCATGGTCATTTCTGCTTTGAAAGCGCTTCACCAGCTTGGCCTGCGGCCTCGGCGAAGAGTGTTGATCTTCGTCAACACCGCTGAAGAGATCGGCAGTGAGGCAGCGTACGAAATAATCGGCCAGCTCGCAAGGAAATCAGCTCATGTGCTCTGTCTCGAGCCAGCCCTCCCCGGAGGAGCCCTCAAGACGCGGCGAAAAGGCCGCCTTGTCGTCAGGTTAGAAGCAAAGGGAAAGGCAGCCCACGCCGGTTCACCAGAGAAAGGCGTCAACGCCATTGAGGAGCTCATTCTTCAGATCCAGCGTTTGAAAAGGCTGGCTAAGGGGGGTGTGACGATGAGCGTCAATCAAGTCGGCGGCGGAGAGAAGGCGAACGTCGTGGCCGAAGCAGCCTGGGCTGTTCTGGATATCAGGTTCTGGAACACCGGCCAAAAACAAAGGCTCACGAATGCTTTGAGGCAGCTGAAGGCCTCAGGCCAGGGGGCCAAGCTGAAATCTACCATCGAGAGCATGACCCCGCCGCTCGAAAAGAGCAAACCGTCGGCATCACTCCTCCATCAAATCAGGGAAATTGCCGCTTCACTTGAAATGACGTTGGAAGAAGGGAAAACAGGCGGTGGATCAGACGCGTCGATACCCGCGAACCTGGGGATAGCCACTCTGGACGGTCTGGGGCCGGATGGCGACGGCATCCATGCTGAAACTGAACATATGCTCCTTTCCTCCCTCATCCAGAGGACGGCTCTTCTCACAGAAATCTTCCGCCAGGTTTGACCTTAATAGAGAAGTTCTAATCGACGACCGTCCCCTTAATTGACTGAGCCAGACAATTTTGTTAATTTAAAGGGCGATGGATTTTAAACCTCACGGATGCGCTAATCAATAAAGGAGGACTTATATGATAAAAAAATACTACCTGCTCTCGCCCGGCCCCACGCCCATCCCCCCGGACGTGCTGGCTGTGGCTTCTGAACCCATCATTCACCACCGCACGCCCGAATTTTCAGCAATCTTCATGCACGTTTCCGAAGGGCTCAAGTACGTCTTTGGCACCAAGGAAGATGTCTTTATCCTGACCTCTTCTGGAAGCGGCGCCATGGAGACCGCCGTCGTTAACACGCTGAGTACCGGCGACAAAGTTATCACCATCAACGGCGGCAAGTTTGGCGAACGCTGGGGCAACATCTGCCGGGCTTACGGCGTCGAAGTCAAAGAGGTCGTCCTGGAATGGGGCGATGATTTCACTCCAGACCAGCTTGCCGCAGAGCTAAAAGCTAACCCCGGTGTCAAAGCCGTCTTCTCGACCCTATCTGAAACATCGAGCGGCGCCGTCTACGACATCAAAGGCTACGGGGAGGTCGTTTCCAAGTCTGATGCCGTCCTGGCCGTTGATGGGATTTCAGGCCTCGGCGCCACCGCTTGCCCGATGGACGAGTGGAACATTGACATTTTAGTTGCTGGCTCGCAGAAATCATTCATGATTCCCCCTGGACTTGCCTACATCGCTTTCAGCCCCAAGGCCTGGAAGCTCGTCGAGTCGGCCAAGCTTCCCAGGTTCTATTTTGATGCCCGCAGAGCCAAGAAGAACTTGGAGAAGCAGACGACTCCCTGGACCCCGGGCGTATCGCTCATCATCCAGCAGAAAAAAGCTCTGGATATCATCCGCGGCTTGGGAATGGAGAAGCTGTTAGAGCATCACCGCGTCCTGGGCGAGGCCACACGCGCCGGAGTCAAAGCGCTTGGGCTTGAACTTTTGGCCAAGAACCCGGGGAACGTCTTGACCGCAGTCAAGGTGCCCGCCGCCATCGACGGAAGCAAGCTTGTCAAAACAATGCAGGCCAAGTACAAGGCGTATATCGCCGGCGCCCAGGACCCGAACAAGGGGAAATTCTTCCGCATCGCGCATCTCGGTTACATGGGTGGGTTCGATATCATCACCGCTCTCTCTGCTCTGGAGATGACATTGGACGATCTTAATTTTTCATTCGAGAAAGGCAGCTCTATCCGGGCAGCGGAGAAAATCCTAAAGGAGAACTGGCAATGAAAAAGGTTTTGCTGGCAGATTCACTGGACAAAGAAGCCCTCGACAAGCTCAAGGCCCTGCCCCAGTTTGATGTCACTCTGAAAACCGGACAGGATGAGGCTGAGCTGGTTAAAACAATCTCTGGTTTTCAGGCGGTCGTCGTCCGCAGCGCAACTAAAATTACGAGGAAGGTTATCGAGGCGGGTCGAGACCTGGAACTCATTGTCAGGGCTGGAATCGGGCTGGACAATATCGACTGCGAAGCAGCCAAAGAGAAGGGCATTCAAGTGGCCAACACGCCTGCCGCGACCTCAATCTCTGTGGCCGAGCACACCTTCGGGCTGATGCTGGCCGCCGTCCGGCAGCATGGTCGGGCCAACCTGTCGATGAAGGAACACAAATGGGAGAAAAAAGCGCTTTCCGGCACCGAGCTCTACGGCAAGACGCTCGGGCTTATCGGGTTGGGCCGGATCGGAAAGGAAGTGGCCAAGCGCGCCCTGGCCTTCGGGATGAGCGTGATTGCCTATGATGTCATCAAGATCGAGACTGACCTTGATGTCAAGCAGGTCTCGCTCGCTGAGCTTCTGGAGCAAGCTGACGTCATATCTCTTCACCTTCCGCTAACCAAAGAGAACAAACACATGATCGGCAGGCCTGAATTCGAGAAGATGAAAGACGGCGTCATTCTCGTCAACGCCGCCCGCGGCGGAATAGTCGATGAAACAGCCCTGCTCGAAGCTCTCAATTCCGGCAAGGTCAGGGCAGCGGCGATCGATGTGTTCGAGAAGGAGCCGCCGGTCGATTACAGCCTAATCGATCATCCCAACGTCATCGCCACTCCCCATATCGGGGCTGCAGCTGAAGAAGGCCAGAAGCGCGCCGGTGTAGAGGTGGTCAAGATTCTGCAAGAAAGACTGAAATAGAACGCGACAAGTAGAGGGTTGACCGGAAAGGAAAGAATCATGGCAGAGATACAGCCCTTCAGAGGCTTGAGGTACAACCCTGAAAGAATCCGGCTCGAAGACGTGATCACTGAGCCATACGACCGGATTACGCCGGCCATGCAGGAGGAGTATTACCGGAAAAGCCCTCATAACATCGTCCGTGTCATCCTGGGGAAGGATGACGATCGCGAGCATCCAGAAAAAGACAAATACAGGCGGGCTGATGTTCTTCTGAAAAAGTGGCAGGAAGATGGTGTCTTTATCAGAGAAGAGAGAAGGGCACTCTACTTGTACGAACAAGAATTCCAGTCCGACAGCGAACAAAGAAAGCGGCTCGGGCTCATCGCCAGGGTCAAACTTGAGGACTTCGCCTCAAAAAAAGTCCTGCCTCATGAAAAGACATTTCCCAAGCACAAGGAAGACCGGCTGCGTTTGCTCAGAGCGACTCAAACGAACACCGAACAGATTTTCCTCCTTTATTCGGATGACGATAAGAAAGCCCGCCAGGCCATCAGTCGGGCCCTGGAAAAGCCTGAACCCGCAGCCGACATCAGGGACGAAGATGGGTTCCGGCATCGCCTCTGGGTTGTCCAGGATGAAAATGACATCAGCCGCATTCAGCAAGCCATGGCCGATAAGATTTTGATCATCGCAGACGGCCACCATCGCTACGAGACATCGCTTAATTACAGGGCGGAGATGGCCGCCAAGATCGGCTTCAGCTCGGGAATAGAGCCCTGGAATTACGTCATGATGACTCTCTTCGACCTCAACGAACCTGGCCTGGTCATCCTGCCAACCTACCGGCTGGTCAAAGACATGGAAAAGCTTGATGAAGAAGGATTGAGGAGCGCTTTTTCCGATTATTTTGAAATCTCTGGCGCTGGCTGGTCTGGGCTGGACGACCGGGCTGGCCTGGCCAGGGTTCGTCAGATCGTCTCGGCGAACGAACACACCTTCGCCCTCTTCCTCTCGGGGCTGAAGAAGTTCCTTGTCCTCCGCCTGAAGAGTGAGGAGATCCTCGACGATGAGGGCGACCGGTCCAAATCGGCTGAGTGGAAAAGGCTCGACGTGGCCATCCTCCATTTCCTGATCATCGACCGGCTCGAGCGCTTCACCGCAAGACCCTTTGTCCAGGAAGAGTCCGTCTCTTATATCCGGAACTTGGAGGAAGGGCTGGAGAAGGTTGATGCGGGCGAATGGCAGATGATTTTCTTGCTCAAGCCTTGTTCTCTGCAGCAAGTCCGGCAGGTGGTTGAGAAGGGAGAGCTGATGCCTCACAAGTCCACTGATTTCTTTCCCAAGCTGAAGTCGGGGCTTGTCCTCTGCCCTCTTGATGAATAACGAACAGCGATGATTTACCTTGACAATAATGCAACGACGCCGCTTGACCCGGCTGTCGCAGATAAGATGTGCTGGTTTCTCCGGGAGCATTTTGGAAACCCGTCTTCGCTCTATCCGATTGGCCGGGCCGTTAAGGACATCGTCAATGAAGCCAGGGAGGCTGTGGCGAGAGCGCTTGGCGCCAGCCGCACTGAGATCATCTTCACCGGGTCCGGAACCGAGGCGGATAATTTCGCCATCCGGGGCGTCCTCGATACCTATCCTGAGAAGAATGAAGTCATCACCTCAGCCATCGAGCACCCGGCCGTGCTACGCGTGGGTAATTATCTCGAAAAGAAGGGGCTCAAGGTGGACTACGCTCCCGTTGATGAGTCTGGATCGGTCGACCTCAGCTTCATCCGCGACGCCATCACGCCGCGGACCGCCCTTGTCTCAATCATGCACGCCAACAACGAAATCGGAACAATCCAGCCGATCGAGGAAATTGTCAAGCTCGCTCATGATAAAGGCGTTCTTGTCCACACCGATGCGGTCCAGACTTTCGGCAAACTCAACTTCACCGTGGAGACTCTCGGTGTGGATCTCCTCTCGATTTCAGCTCACAAGATTTACGGCCCCAAAGGTGTGGGGGCGCTGTTCGTCCGCAAAGGCATCGACATCTGCCCGTTTATTCACGGCGGCCATCAGGAGAAAGGCCTCCGGGCCGGAACCGAGAACACGATCGGTATCGTCGGGTTTGGGGAGGCGGCGCGCCTGCTGATGGAAAGAGGCAAGAGGGATAAGGAAAGAATCGCTCGGCTCGCCGATAGCCTGAAGAAAGGAATCGAAGAAAAAATCCCCAAGGCCATTTTCAACGGCCATCCTGAAAAAAGAGTCAAGAACACCCTCAACTTTTCTTTTCCCGGGCTCGAGGCCGAAGCCATTCTGCTCGCCTTGGCCACAAAGGAGATCTACGTTTCCACGGGGTCAGCCTGCAGCGAAGAATCGGAGGATGTCTCCCATGTGCTCCTCGCGATAGGCCTGCGGCCTGAGATTGCTCGTTCCTCGATCCGCATGTCTTTGGGCAGGTTCAACACCGAAGAAGACGTCCAGGTTGTCCTCAAAGAGCTTCCCGAGATTATAGAGAAACTGCGGCAGATTTCCGCTTTTGATCCCGAGGAATAAGAAAGCACCAATGGAAAAGTTCTGGCAACTTCTTAGGGAAAGGGCCATCCTGTTGGACGGCGCAATGGGAACCGAGCTCATCCGGGCCGGGATTCCCCAGGGAGAATGCCCTGAGCTTTGGAATGTGGACAGGCCCGAAGCGGTCAGAGAAATCCACCGCCGCTATTTCGAGGCGGGATCGGATGCGGTCTTGACAAACTCCTTCGGCGGGAACAAAATCAAGCTCGGTTCGCACGGGCTGGAGGGGAGATGTTACGAGCTCAACTTGGCCGCGGCGAGCATTGCGCGAGAAACGAAAAAACCGGGGGCTTTTGTCGGGGGCAGCATGGGCCCGACAGGAAAATTTCTCAAGCCTCAGGGCGAGTACGATGAGAGTGATTTTGAAGAGGCTTATGCGGTTCAGGCCGAAGCCCTGACCGCGGGAAAAGTCGACTTTTTGCTCATCGAAACCATGTACGACCTGAGAGAAGCGCTGTGCGCCCTGAGGGCAGCCAAAAAGGTCTCTCCTCTTCCGGTTTTTGTAACAATGACTTATAACAAGACGCCGCGGGGGTTTTTCACCCTCATGGGAAACGGAGTCAAGCAGTGCATCCACGAGGTTGTGGACTGCGGAGGGCTGCGAGGTATTGGCGCAAATTGTACCCTGAACAGCTCCGACATGGTTTCAC
The DNA here is from genome assembly GCA_037444845.1 of Candidatus Aminicenantota bacterium. GTDB lineage: Bacteria > Acidobacteriota > Aminicenantia > Aminicenantales > UBA8522 > JARYMI01. The sequence continues at coordinate 105,965 of JBBILQ010000001.1, forward strand.
TCATCCAGGAAATGAGAAAAGAAACTTCTTTCCCCCTTATCGCCCAGCCTAATGCCGGCCAGCCTGTCCTGGCGGCCGGGGACACGGTGACATACACTCAGGAAATCGATGATTATGTCAAACACGTTCCTGAGATCATCGCCAGCGGGGCCAACATCATCGGGGGTTGCTGCGGAACCAACCCCGAGTTCATCCGCCGGATGGCTGAAATTATCAAACCCTCATGATCATCATCGGTGAGCGCCTGAACTCGAGCCGGCATACGGTACACGATGCATTCATCAGAAGAGACAAGACCTATTTTATCGAACAGGCCAGGCTGCAAGAACAAGCCGGGGCTAACTACATTGACCTCAACGCTTCTGCCTTGCTGGATAGAGAACTGGAGGCCGTGCGCTGGGCTGTCCCGCTCCTCCAGGAAAATATCAGCATCCCCCTTGCCCTGGACACGCCCGATCCGCGAGTCATGGAGGCAGCGTTAGCGCTCCATCAGGGGCGACCGCTGCTCAACTCGCTGACCGGCGAAAAAGCAAAGGTCGAGAGCCTCCTGCCACTAATCCAGAATTTTAAGCCCCAGGTCATTGTCCTTTGCCTGGATGATGCGGGATTGCCGGTTGATGCCCGTCAGGCGTTGGTTGTGGCCGAACGGATGGTGGAGCTGCTGAGCCGGCAAGGGCTTAACGAACAAGACATCTTTATCGATCCGCTTGTCCGGCCGTTGGGCGTTGATTCGAAGGCAGGATCGCTTTTTCTTGAATCCTTAGAAAAAATCAAAAAAACGCTTCCCGGTGTCAAGACGGTGGCCGGGCTGAGCAATGTGTCTTTCGGCCTGCCTGAACGGGGCCTTTTGAACAGGACTTTCCTCGTCCTGGCCATGAAGACGGGGTTGGACGCAGCCATCTGCGATCCTCTGGATGAGGAGCTCAGGGCTGCGTTGGCAGCCTCCTCTGCTCTCCTCGGCCGAGACCCCTTTCTCAAGGAGTTTCTCCGCTTCATTCGTGAACGCAAGGGGTCAGGAGGACGGTAGGCATTTAGCCAGGGCAGCCGGTTTTGAGCTGACGCAAGTAAATGCGCCTGGCTTCGAGGAAGAATCTCTGGTAAGTCTCCTGCCTGAAATCAGGGTAAGTCCAGTTGAGGAGCCTTACCCCGGTCTTGCTGAACAGGAGCTCAAGGTGAGCATAAATCCCATGAGCCAGCGGGATGCGGTGGGAAAAATCTTTGGTTGTGGCCATGATCAAGGACGATGCTGTCAGAATGCCTGGGTCAATGTTGGCAACCCGTCGGCTTGAATCAAGCTCCTCCCTGAGTTTTTTTTCCAAAGCATTCGTCTCCAGCTTGATCGTGCTCAGCCTTTCAGGCGCCACCAGACTCTCGAAGCTCAGGAATCGCCTTCGCAGGTTCTTCCCCATCTCGCTCTCATAGTAGCTGGTCAAGTCAAAGGGGAAGCACCGGCTCTTCAAATCCACGGGACCGTGGACAGCGGAAAGTTCTTCCTCCACCCTTTGGAACGTGAGGTCCTCTGATGAGATGATTCCGCAGATCAACTTTGCCCGGGCGAAAGGTCTTGGCTCCGCCATTTTCACTCAACATAAACAAAACAGCAGCTTATTGCAAGACTCGAGGGTAGAATTTGATTTTGGCCGCAGGATTTCCCTATAATGAATGGACGATGAAATGGAGATGGGTTTACATCGAAGATATCTCCCAACACGCTGGCGATGACATCGAGGTCCGCGGTTGGCTGTACAACAAGCGGTCAAGCGGCAAGATCCGATTCCTGCTCATCCGCGACGGCACAGGAGTCCTCCAGGCCACCATATTCAGCCCGGAGAAAGACCACCCGCTTTTTGCCCAGTTTGATGCTCTAACCCAGGAGTCTTCGGTTATCGTCAGGGGCCGCGTTCGCCAGGACAAAAGAGCGCCCGGCGGCTATGAGCTTGTCATCGCCGATATGGAAACGATTCAGATCGCCAGAGATTATCCGATCTCCCCGAAAGAGCACAGCACAGCTTTCTTGATGGAGCACCGCCATCTGTGGCTCCGCTCTCGCAAGCAGCACGCTGTCCTTCAGGTCCGGGCTGAGCTTATCAGGGCCATCCGCGATTTCTTCGACGGCCGTGGGTTCCGGCTCATGGACACCCCCATCCTGACGCCAAGCGCCTGCGAGGGAACGACGACCCTCTTCGAAACCCAGTACTTTGACCAGAAAGCCTTTCTCAGCCAGAGCGGCCAGCTTTACAACGAAGCCACAGCTATGGCCTTCGGCAAAGTCTACTGTTTTGGCCCCACTTTCCGGGCCGAGAAATCCAAGACCCGGCGCCACCTGATTGAATTCTGGATGGTCGAGCCGGAAGTTGCCTTTGCCACCCTCGCAGACGTCGTCGAGCTCGCAGAGGACCTTGTTATTTTCATCCTTGAGCGAGTCCTGTCGCGCCGGCGCCAGGAGCTCGATATCCTCGAGCGACACACAGGGCCGCTTGAGCGGATAAAAAAGCCTTTTCCCCGTATTACCTACGATGAAGCTGTCCGGCTGCTTCAGCAAAAAGGATCAGCCATCACTTGGGGGAATGATTTCGGCGCGCCCGAAGAAACGCTGATGTCTGAGATATTTGACCTCCCTGTCTGTGTCACTCATTTTCCTGCCGCGATCAAGGCCTTCTATATGCAGCCCGCACCCGAAAGGCCAGACGTTGTCCTCGGCGTGGACATGCTGGCCTCAGAAGGCTTCGGCGAAATCATCGGCGGCGGGCAGCGCATTCACGACCCCGGCCTCCTGGAGAAGCGGCTCAAGGAGCACAACTTGCCTCGCCATGCCTACGAGTGGTATATCGACCTTCGGCAATACGGCAGCGTCCCTCATGCCGGGTTTGGTCTCGGAGTGGAGCGGACTCTGGCCTGGCTGTGCCGGATCAAGCATATCCGCGAGACGATCCCCTTCCCTCGCCTGCTTTACAGAATTTATCCTTGATGGCCCTCATGTTCTGGCCTCATTCCCCCAGACGAAAGACCGTCGCCGTTATCAGCTACGGTTGCGCAAAGAACCTGGTTGACAGCGAAGTCATGCTTGGCCATCTCAGCCGGGCCGGCTACGCCATCCTGCCAGAACCTGAAAAAGCCGACATTGTCATCCTCAACACGTGCGGGTTCATCACGCCTGCACGCGAAGAAGCAGCTCGGGCTATCGAAGATACTGTCGGCTTGAAAAAAAGGGAAAAACCGCCTCTCGTTGTTGCAGCAGGCTGCTACGTGGAGCGATACAAGAACAGGCTTGAACAGGCATTTCCAGGGGTTGATATCTGGCTTGGCGTCAAAGATTACGATAAAATCGTCCAGGTTATCGAGGGGAAGCCCTTTCGTCCTGGCCGCAGAGCTTTTCTCTGCAGCCACACGACGCCTCGCATCCTCTCCACTCCCTCTTCCTGGGCCTATCTCAAAATCTCCGAGGGATGTTCCCACCGGTGCTCATTCTGCGCTATCCCGTTGATCAAGGGTCCGTACCGATCCCGTTCCATCCACTCGATCGTCGAAGAAGCAAGCCAACTCGTCCAACTCGGCGTCCGGGAAATCAACCTGATTTCCCAGGATACGACCTCTTACGGCCGCGACCGCGGCATGAAAAACGGCCTGGCCAAGCTGTTGGAAAAACTTTCTTCTCTCCCGCGACTCGGCTGGATTCGAATCCTCTACGGATGTCCCGAAGAAATTGCCGCAAGCCTTCTCGACGTGATGACGGCAACAAAAATCTGTTCTTACTTCGACCTTCCCTTTCAACATGCTGACCCGTCCATCCTTAAAATGATGGGGCGGCGCATGGACAGCCGGCAGGCCATGGCTCTCTTGGACAGAATCCGCGGCAAACTCCCCGACGCTTCGATTCGCACGTCCCTCATCGTCGGGTTTCCGGGTGAAGGGAAGAAGGAGTTCTTGAGGCTGAAAAATTTTGTCCGCGAGGCGAGGTTCGACCACCTGGGTGTCTTTACCTATTCTCCTGAAGAAGGGACGCCGGCTTTCGGCCTTGGTGACCCGGTTGCGGAAGACGTCAAGATCAGACGGCATCAAGAAATCATGGACCTGCAGGCAGAAATATCCTTTGTCAACAACCAGAGATATTTGGGCCAGCGTGTCGACGTTTTGATTGAACCCACGCCTCCGTCTGCTGCTCTTCGCCGCCGCGGCCCGGTCCTCCTCGGACGGGGGCGATTCCAGGCACCTGAAGTGGACGGCGTCATCTATGTCCGTGCTGCCTTGGCTTGTAGCAGGCGCCTTCGCGCCATCGAGAAAGTTGAAATCACGGCCGTGGATGTATATGATTTACAAGGCGTGATCAGCGGATGAAAGCTAAGAATCTCTGTTTACGTGGCCAATTGGGTACAGGAAGCTGCCCTTGGCCCCCGCACCCCGGGGAACCAGTCCCGTCGGTTCCCCCCGTCGGAAAACCCGACGGCCCCCCCCTCCGCTACGGGGGCTTCAGGACAGCCCCCTGCACCCATCATAAAAATCACAGAGTTGGAGAAGCTTTCGGATGAAAGCTATCTGGAAAGCCGTTGCTACCTGCTGCGGCATCGGGCTTATCCCCGTCGCTCCCGGTACCGCGGCCAGCCTGGCCGTCGTCTTAATTTATAAATTCTTCCTTTTCCGGCTGTCATGGCCATTTTATCTTGTGCTTTTGATCTTCCTTGGTGGCCTCGGGCTGCTTGCCTCGGCAGTCTATGCTGCCGACCTCGGCCGCGATGACCCACGCCGGATCGTTGTGGATGAAGCCTCAGGCCAGCTCCTCTCCCTCTTCGCGGTGCCGGCAACCTGGACAGCGGTTGGCCTATCCTTTTTCCTTTTCCGGTTTTTCGACATCATAAAGCCCTATCCGATCCGAAGGGCAGAAAAGCTCCCAGGCGGCTGGGGCATTATGGCCGATGATTTATTGGCCGGGCTGATGGCCCGGGTCCTTCTTTTTTTCTTTCTTTTGTTTTTAGGGCGTCTGATGTGAAGAAAGAGCTCCTTGATAGAGTCGAAATCTTAGCTATCGGTTCCGAGCTCCTTACCTCTTACTACCAGGACACGAACTCGCTTTACCTCACCCGGCGGCTTAACGATTTCGGCTACGAGGTTGTTTTCAAAACGATCGTTGGGGATGATTTGGAAAACCTCCTCCTCTGCATCACTGTGGCGCTCGACCGGGCCAGCCTCCTTCTCGCTGTGGGAGGGCTCGGCCCAACCACTGACGACCTGACCTCCCTGGCCTTCGCCAAGGTTTTAAAGAGGAAACTGGTCTTAAATAAAGGCGTCTTGAGGCGAATCAGGTCGCGGTTCAAGAAAAGAAAAATCGCCATGCCTGCCTTCGCCATCAAGCAAGCGTTCCTCATCGAAGGGGCCATCGCACTTCCCAACAGGATAGGGACCGCGCCCGGCCAATGGCTTGAGGCCGGGCTAAATAAAATCGTTCTCCTTCCTGGTCCCCCGCATGAGCTAAGGCCGATGTTCGAGGAGTTCGTCCGACCACGGCTCGAAGCGCAGCCGTGCAAGCATCTGGCGCGGAAAGCGCTAAAGACGACCGGCCTGACTGAGTCAAAAATAGAAAGCCTGATAAGGGACCTCTACCCGCGGAACGGCGATGTGAAAGTCACCCTCCTCGCCCGCCCAGGGCAGATCGAGGTCCACCTCGCTGCCGTCTCTGTAAAAAGCCTGAGCCTGGCTGAGAAAAAACTCGAAAGGCTTAAGAAAAAGATCTCCGCCCGCCTCAGTGATCATGTATTTTCTGAAGACGGCCAAGAGCTCGAAGAAGTTGTCGGCAACATGCTCAGAGAGAAAAAGGAGACATTGGCTGTGGCCGAGTCCTGCAGCGGCGGTTTGCTCAGCCACAGGCTGACCAACGTTCCAGGCAGCTCAGATTATTTTCTGGAAGGCATTGTCGTCTACTCAAACGGGGCAAAAACTGACGTTTTGGCTGTTAGTCCTTCTCTTCTGGCTAAACACGGAGCTGTTAGTTTTGAGGCCGCCCGGGCTATGGCCAGAGGCATTCGCCAGCGTGCGAGGGCCAGCTATGGTCTCGCTATCACCGGAATCGCCGGGCCTGCTGGTGGCACGCTGCGCAAGCCCGTCGGACTTGTCTTTGTTGCCTTAGACTCGTCTGAGGGAACAGAGGTCGAGAAAAATCTTTTTCTGGGCAGCAGACAGCAGATAAAATTTCAGTCCACCCAAAAGGCCCTGGACATGCTGCGCCGCCGCCTTCTCGGATTGTCCGTCTTCAGAGGAGAAAAGAAAAAAAATGAGGGCTTTTATCGCTTGTGACTTGGATAAACCACTTAAAGAAAAGCTGGGAGAGCTAATCTGCCGGCTCCGCCGTCGGGGCGGGGATATCCGCTGGGTAAAGACGGAAGGGATGCACTTGACGCTCAAGTTCCTCGGCGAAATAAGAGAAGAGACCGCAGAAAGAGTCAAGAACGGCCTCTGTGTTTTGGCCAGGCGGCATAAGCCTTTCCTCCTGAATTTTCAGGGCACAGGCGCTTTTCCCCCTGGCCACAAAGCGCGCGTTCTTTGGGTCGGCATCAAGGATAGCTCTGACCTGATAGAGCTTCAAGAAGACCTGGAAAAGGAGATGGAGAGACTGGGATTTCTCAGGGAAAAGCGCGGCTTTCAGCCCCATTTGACCTTGGGACGGGTCAAATCCTCCTATGGCCTTGGGCCAGTGATCGAGGAATTCCAGAAAGAGGCAGCCACGGTTTTCGGCGAGACAGAAGTTTTGCGCCTGACCTTCTTTCAGAGCGTTCTTAAGCCGACTGGCGCAGAATACAGCGTTCTTGGAGAGTACCCGCTGGGATGAAAGCTCTGTTTCTTGTCCTGACCTATTGTCTTGGGGCTGTGCCGTTTGGCTATATTTTCTTCCGGCTGAGTGAGAAAAAAGACATCCGCCTCTTCGGCAGCCAGAGCACTGGCGCCACAAATGTTCTAAGGCTCAAAGGTTGGAGGTATGCGGCGCCTGTCGTCGTCTTCGATGTCTGTAAAGCCGCTCTTGCGGTCTGGCTGGCGCTCGAGCTGTTCGATGACCGGCGAGTGGCGCTTGTTTCCGCTTTCATGGCCGTGCTGGGACATTGCTTTCCCGTTTTCATCAGGTTCAGGGGCGGAAAAGGTGTGTCCACGGCCATGGGCTCCTACGCCGTGCTGGCGCCGGTTCCGTTTGGCCTGACCCTGGCCATTTTTGTCGGCGTCATCGCCTGGACTCGGTATGTTTCGCTCGGTTCGCTCCTGGCTGTTCTTTCTTTTCCCGCTCTCGCCCTGGTCATAGAACGCGATAGAGAGCTTGCGTTCGTGGGGCTTGCTGTTTTTCTCCTTATTGCTCTTCGCCACGCAGGCAATATCAGGCGGCTTTGCCGCGGCCAGGAGAGAAAATTCGGCCAGCGCCTGGAGGTTAAACGCTGATGAAAGCCAGCGTTGTCGGCGGAGGAAGCTGGGGAACGTCCTTTGCCCTTCATCTTGGCCGCCTTGGTATCAAAACGACGCTTTGGGTTCGCGAACCTGAAATCCTCGAGGAGCTGCGATCCGCACGCGAGAATCGCCTCTTCCTTCCAGGATTTGTCCTTCCTGCCGGTGTTAGTTTCTCTGGGGACGTGGCCGAGGCCGTTCGAACGGCAGATGTCGTTTTCATCGCCGTACCCTCTCGGTTCTGCCGCCAGGTCTACGCGAAGATGGCATCTTCAGTCCGGGAAAGCCAGATTGTGGTCAGCCTGACCAAGGGCATTGAGGAAGGTTCGCTTAAAAGGATGAGCGAGATAATGGCCGAGGTTTTTCCGGCCTTATCGCGTCCCCGAATTGCCGTGCTCTCTGGCCCGAGCTTCGCCCGGGAAGTGGCCGAGCGCCATCCGACAGCGGTTGTCGCAGCGTCGTCTGATAGAGATGTCGCCAGAACCATCCAGCGCCTGGTATCGGATCTAACCTTCCGCGTTTATACAAGCGAGGACGTTGCCGGCGTCGAGTTCGCCGGCGCGCTCAAAAACGTCATCGCTTTAGCCGCAGGCATTTCAGATGCCCTGCAGTTCGGTCACAATTCCAGGGCCGCTCTGATCACCCGTGGGCTTGCCGAGATCACCCGGCTCGGTCTCAAACTTGGGGCTAATAAGGAAACATTCCTCGGGCTCGCCGGTCTCGGTGACCTGGTTCTCACATGCACGGCCAGGATGAGTCGCAATTATCATGTCGGGTTTGAGCTGGGACAGGGCAAAAGCCTTTCCAAGGTTCTCTCCTCGATGAAAACGGTGGCCGAGGGCATCACGACAACGATCTCTGTCCGCCGCCTCGCCGAGCGGGAGGCTGTGGACATGCCCATCTCGGCCGAAATCTACAAAGTCCTCCATGAGGACAAAAACCCGGGGGATTCGCTGCGAGATCTCATGTCGCGAGAGCTTAAGGTTGAGTAAAGGGCCGGGAAATTTTTTCGTCCGAGGTTGACCTTTCTTCTGAGAAGGGTAAAATGGAAATAAAAGAGAGGTTAGCAATGAAAATGCGAAGGCTAACAGTGATGGTCGTTCTGGTCAGTCTTGTGTCCTGCGCTTCGTCGCAGAAAAAGCTCCAGCAGGCGCGGGAGAAGGATCCGCAGTATCAGTACAACATCGGCCTTTTCTACCTGAACAGCAACAACGTGGACGAAGCCATCAAGCACCTGAACAGATCCCTGGCGCTCAACCCTCGCTACCACCTGGCTCTGAACGCATTGGGCCTGGCGCAGTCGATGAAGGGGAACCTCGAGGAGGCGGTGAAGCTTTACCTCAGGTGCCTGGAGACCGCCCCCACATTTTCAGAAGCCCGAAACAACCTGGGCACGGTCTACCAGGAGCTTGGTTACATCGACAAGGCTGAAGAGGCATTTGGACGGGTGATCGAAGATCCGGGCTATTCCCACAAGGAGCTGGCCTACTACAACCTGGCCCGGTTGTCTTTTGTCCGGAATGACACGGACAAGGCCCTTTTTTACGTCGAAAACGCCGTCAAGTTGAACAATCGCTTTCATATGGGCTATAATCTCAAGGGGTTGATCCTGGAGAACAAGAACCGGTTGGACGAAGCGATCGACTCCTTCCGCCAGGCGGTCAAGATTGTTCCTGAGGACGTGAACTACAATTTCAACCTTGGCGAGGCGTACTTCAAGAACGGCGAATTCATCCGGGCCGGCGAAATCCTTGAGAAGATCGCGCCGCTCGTCGTCGAGCCCAAGACAAAAGAAAAACTCGATACTTACCTTAAGACAATAAAGAACCGCGGCGTTTCCGCTGCTTAAGTCCCCTCTTCCCACGCTTCCAAGTATTTTTTCTGATCGGGAGTGAGCGTGTCGATCCGGGTTCCCATCGAGCGGAGCTTCATCCGGGCGATCTGCTCGTCGATCGATCGTGGCACGGGGTAAACATCTTTCTCGAGTGAGCGGCCTTTCCGGCTGAGGTAAAGGACGCTCAGGGCCTGGTTGGCAAAGCTCATGTCCATAACCATGGCAGGGTGACCTTCGGCAGCAGCCAGGTTGACGAGCCGGCCTTCGGCCAGGAGGAAGATCTTTCTTCCGTTTTTTAGTTCGTATTCTTCGACGAAATCCCGGATCTTTCTTTTTCTCCGGGACAATTTTTCAAGGGCAGGAATGTCGATCTCAACGTTGAAATGGCCGGCATTGGCGATGATGGCTCCGTCCTTCATTTTCAGGAAGTGGCGCCTCGTGATGACGTTCTTATCCCCTGTCACAGTGACAAAGATGTCGCCGCAGGATGCGGCCTGCTCGAGTGACATGACGTCAAACCCGTCCATGACTGCTTCCAGAGCGCGGAGCGGGTCAACTTCTGTGATGATGACGTTAGCCCCCGCGCCCCTTGCCCGCATGGCCACGCCGCGGCCGCACCATCCGTAACCGGAGATGACAAACTTCAGCCCGGCCATCAGGATGTTTGTGGCCCGGAGAATGCCGTCCAGCGTGCTCTGTCCCGTCCCGTATCGGTTGTCGAAGAGGTGTTTTGTGTTGGCGTCGTTAACGGCGATGATGGGATAGTGGAGGACTCCCTTCGAGGCCATGCTTTTCAGCCGGATAACTCCTGTCGTCGTCTCTTCTGTCCCGCCGATGATCTTGCCGAGCAAGTCCTTCCGCCGGGAGTGGACGGTGCAGACGAGGTCTGCGCCGTCGTCCATTGTAATCTGAGGGCCTTGGTCGAGGGCCTGGTTGATGTGCCGGTAATAGGTTTTGTTGTCCTCGCCCTTGACGGCAAAGACGGGGATGCGGAAATCCTTGACCAGCGACGCGGCGACATCGTCTTGAGTGCTCAGCGGGTTTGAGGCGGTCAGGGCCACCCATGCCCCAGCCAGTTTAAGAGCCTCCATCAGGTTGGCGGTCTCGCTGGTGACGTGGAGGCAGGCCGAAATTTTGATATCACGGAGAGGCTTGTCTTTGGCGAATTTCTTCTTGATCGATTCCAAGACGGGCATAAACCGGCTGGCCCATTCGACCTTGCGCCTCCCCTGCGTGGCCAGTCTCAGCTCTCTGACATCGTAGTCCATCGTCCTTTCCTTTTCTTGATGTTGAGATCGGGCGATATGATCAAATCTCCTGAAATCGGGATCATGCCACCTCGTCTCTGCAGATCAAAGCCCGGCCTCTCGGCGAAGGGCTTCGGCTTTATCCGTCCTTTCCCAGGTAAAATCATCGTCGTTCCGTCCAAAGTGGCCGTAGCAGGCAGTTTTTCTGTAGATCGGCCTCAGAAGGTTCAGATGGCTGATCATACCCTTGGGCTTGAGCGGGAAATGAGCCCGGATGAGCTCCTTAATTTTGTCTTCGTTGATCTTAGCCGTGCCGAAAGAATCGACCATGATCGAGACAGGCTCGGCCACACCGATGGCATAGGCTAACTGCACCTCGAGCTTGTCGGCGATCCCGGCGGCCACTAAGTTCTTGGCGATGTAGCGGGCCATGTAGGAGCCGGAGCGGTCAACCTTGGAGGGGTCCTTGCCAGAAAAGCAGCCGCCGCCGTGGCTGCCGACGCCGCCATACGTATCGACGATAATCTTGCGGCCGGTAATCCCGGTGTCGGCAAGCGGGCCGCCCTGTTCGAACCGGCCAGTGCCGTTGATGATGATCTTGGTGTTTTTATCCAACATGCCAGAGGGAACAACTTTCTTGATGACAGCCTGCTTGATGTCCTCTCTCAAGTCTTCGATCTTAACTGTGGCGTTGTGTTGGGCAGCGATGACGATAGCCTGAACGCGCTTGGGTGTGTCGCCCTCGTACTCGACGGTCACCTGGGACTTTCCGTCTGGCCTCAGGTAAGCCAGGGTCTTTTCCCGACGGACGTGGCTTAACCTTCTGACCAGGCCGTGGGCCAGGATGATCGGCAACGGCATCAGTTCCTTGGTTTCTCGGCAGGCATAGCCGAACATGATGCCCTGGTCTCCTGCGCCTTGTTCGTGATCTTCTGTTTCGGTAACGCCGATGGCTATGTCGGCTGACTGCTCGTGAATCGAGGAGATGACGCTGCACGTTTCATAGTCAAATCCGTAGATGGCCTTTGTGTAGCCGATATCCTTGACCACGTTGCGGATGAGCTTCTGGAAATCACAATAGCCGTCGGTCGTGATTTCGCCGGCGATGAAGACAAGGCCTGTCGTGACAAGCGTTTCGCAGGCCACGCGGCTTTTCGGGTCCTGAGCGATAAGGTCGTCGAGGATGGCGTCGGAGATCTGATCGCAGATTTTATCGGGATGGCCCTCGGTCACAGACTCCGAGGAGAACAAATGTTTTCCAGCCTTGCTCATCGGCTCTCTCCTTCGACACGTTCGTTCGTTAAATTAAGCGACATGTTATACCAAAAGCTTCGAATTTTCAATGGGAAAACGAAGCGCGCGTTGAATTTTTCCTTTTATTTGTGTTATTTATTAAATGCTCCCAGTAAATTGAGAAGGTCATGAAAACAAAGATTCTCGCCGCGTGGAGCTTTTTCCTGTTGATCGCTGTCTCAGCTTCGGCTCTCCTTGAGGGGCTGCAGGAAAGCGAGAGCCTGAGTTTATCCCTCTCCAGGCATAAGCTTAAAAACGGCCTTGAGGTTGTCCTGTCCGAGAACTATTCCCTCCCTCTTGTTTCTGTGGTCGTCGCCTTCGGCGCTGGATCGATCCATGAAGAGCCAGGAAAAACGGGACTGGCGTATCTCCTGGAGAACATGATGTTCCAGGGTTCGGCGAACATCGGCCCGATGCAGCACATCGGCCACATCAACAGGATCGGCGGAGTGGCGAGCGCCAACACGACCGAAGATATCACCTACTTCTACCAGACTGTGCCCGCCAACCAGCTTGCTCTGGCTCTCTGGCTCGAGTCGGACCGGATGAGATCGCTTGAGATAAACGTAGCCAAGGTCGAGGATGCGAAAGCGTCCCTGCTTGACGAGATCGCCCAACGTCGATCGGTCGAGCCATATCTGGAGAGCTCATGGGCTTTTGACCGTCTCATCTATCCCGACTTGGCTCACAGCCATCCTATCTTGGGCAAGGAAGAGGACGTCCGGAGACTCAGCCTCGAGGATATCAATAATTTTTACCAAACGTACTACGTGCCAAACAACGCTGTTCTTTGTATCGTCGGGAGCTTCAACATGGCCAGGACAAGAGAGCTCGTCGAGAAATATTTTGGGAGCATCCTCCCGGGCAAAGAGCTGCCGCCCTACGAGCCGCCCAAACCGGGCGAGAAGAAGGAAATCGTCCAGTCCTTCCGAGAACTGCTCGCGCCGTCACCGGCCATTCACCTGGGCTACCGGATGGCTGCACCGTATTCTGCTGAGTTCTATCCGCTCACGATTCTTGAATACATCCTCCTTAAAGGCAAGAGTTCTCGCCTGCACAGTCGGATTATCAGGCGGGAGAACTTGTCCCTCTCGCTGAGCGGCGGGATAGAAAGAAGAAAGGATGCGGCCGCGCTCAAAATTTTCGCGATAACAAATAATGAGGCCATGGTCGATGTCTGTCAAAGGGCCATCTTCTCCGAGGTTCAGAAATTGAGGACGAGTTTTGTTCCTGATGCCGAGCTTCAGAAAGCGAAGAATCTTTTTAAAAGAGACTACCTGCGCCGCTTCTCCACGACCACGGAGACGGCCCTCTTCCTGGCTGAGATGCATTTTTCATCCGTTGGCCTTGAAAAAGTATCCGGTGAGATAGATAAATACCTCAAGGTCACGCCTTCTGAGGTCGTCGGGGCCGCCAGCCGCTACCTCGGGCCGGAAAACAGCGTTAGCTTGATTGTCAGGACAAGATGATGAGCTTGATGAAGACGAAGATAATCGAAAAACTTGTTCTCTGCTACGGCCTGGTCGTGCTTGCAGCGCCGGCCTCCCTGGCCCAGGAACGGTTCAGGAAATCAGCGCCCATTCCTGAGCCCCTTGGCAAGCTCGGGCTTCCCTCCGTCGAGTCCGTCCGGCTCAGCAACGGACTCAGCGTGGCTGCCGTTTTCGAGAACAACCATCCTTTCATCATCCTGGAGCTCATCATCCAGGCAGGCGAAAGCTCTTCTCCCCCGCAGCTCCCTGGCCTGGCCAGCTTCACAGCAGAAATGCTAAACCGCGGCACGGTCTCGATTTCGGCGGCGGATATCGAGGAACGGATTGAGTTCATTGGCGGGAGCATGACAACAACCGTTTCACTTGATCAGACGCGCTTTTCCTTCATTTTCCTGGATGAGTACCTCGACCAGGCGCTGGACCTCCTCAGCCAGATGGTCCTCCAGCCAGCCTTCACCGACAGAGAGATCGCCAATGTTAAAAGAATCCAGTTCTACGATTTCCTGGAGAGGCGTCGCGATCAAGATCATGTGGCCAGGCGCCAGCTCCTGCGCCTTCTGTTCAAAGGTCATCCTTATGCAAGAGGCTTCTACAATGAGGACGTCATCAAGAACATCAGCCGGAAAGACGTCCTTGCTTTCTACCAAACCACCTACCGGCCGAATAACGCGATAATCGTCCTGACAGGGAACTTGAACCTGGCGACAGCTTCGAGGAAGGTCAGCCATTATTTCAACACGTGGCGGAGGAACGAACTCGAAAGGCCATCCCTAACGGCGCCGCTGCCAAATAAAGAGAGGCGGTTTTGTTTCGTTGACCTGCCTCATGCCAAAGAGGTGACCCTTTTCCTGGGGAACGTGATTTTTCCGCTCGACGACCCAGACTTTTTTGCTTTTTCCGTGCTCAACCAGGTCCTGGGGGGGGCGCTCCACAGCCGCCTGTTCATGAACCTAAGAGAGACCAGACAACTCGCCTATTTTGCTTTCAGCGAGATGGAGCTCTTCCGCAGCTGCGGCGTCTACATCGTGAAAGCAAGAGTGAGGCCAACTGCCTGCCACGACGCGGTGAAAGAAATTCTCAAGGAGCTGGACAGAATAGCCCGGGAAAGAGTCTCGACGTTCGAGCTCGAACAGGCCAAGTCCTACCTCATCGGCAATTTTCCCCTCTTGGTGGAAAGGCAGGACGACCTGGCCGCTCGCGCCTCTGGGATAGCGACGTATTCCTTGGGGAGCGCCTATTGGGACCGGTTTTATGAAAGTATCATGGTCGTCGATGCTGAGGGAGTCTACGATGTAGCCCGCAAGTACCTTCTTCACTCGCCGGTCGTCGTCATCGTCGGGGACAGAAGTGTGGTGCTCGACTACGTCGACCGCTTCGAAAAAATCGAAATTTTCGACGCCAAGGGCGAGTATCGCTATACCTTGACAAAGGGAGTGGTGGAATGAAGATCGTCGAGTGCGTGCCGAATTTCAGCGAAGGGAGAGACCCTGAAAAAATAGAGGCCATCACCCGGGAGATTGAACAAACGCCCGGAGTCAAGCTGCTTGATGTCGACCCTGGCGAGAGCACAAACCGGACTGTGGTGACATTCATCGGCCCGCCCGAGGAGGTAAAAGAGGCAGCGTTCAGAGCCATCCGCAAAGCCGCTGAGGTCATTGACATGAGCAAGCACAAGGGCGCGCACAGCCGCATCGGTGCGACTGACGTCTGCCCGTTTGTCCCGGTCTCAGGTGTGATGATGGAGGACTGCGTTCAGCTGGCCCATGAGCTCGGCCGGCGGGTGGCCGAGGAGCTGGGGATTCCCGTCTACCTTTATGAGGAGGCTGCCCAGAAGGTGGAACGACGGAATTTGGCGACGATCCGGCTTGGCGAGTACGAAGGCCTGCCCGAGAAGCTCAAAGACCCGGAATGGGCTCCAGATTATGGCGACCCGGTATTCAACGCAAAGTCAGGAGCGACGGTCATCGGAGCACGCGAGTTCCTGATTGCGTACAACATCAACCTCAACACAAGGGACCGTCGGCTGGCCAACGAGATCGCCCTTAACCTGCGCGAGAGCGGAAGGGCCAAAAGAGATGTTGAGGGCAATGTCATCAAGGATGCTGATGGGAAAACCGTGATGGTGCCAGGAAAATTCAAACATATCAGAGCTGTGGGCTGGTACATTGAAGACTATGGAATAGCCCAGATATCGATCAACTTCACGAACTACAAAATAACGCCGGTTCATGTCGTTTTCGACGAGGCGATTAAAGAGGCGGAGAAGCTGGGATTGCGCGTCACGGGAAGCGAACTCGTCGGGCTGATACCGAAAGAGGCCTTGCTCATGGCGGGACGATATTATTTGGAAAAACAGGGGAAAAGCCCGGGCCTGCCCGAGGAGGAACTGATCAGGACAGCCGTTCTATCGCTGGGACTCAATGATGTTGCGCCTTTTGACCCGGGAAAAAAGGTTATCGAATACCAATTCAAGGAAGTCGGCCCTTCGCTCCTCCGCCTTAATTTGAAGGAGTTTGCCAACGAACTTTCTGCCGATTCACCCACTCCCGGCGGCGGAAGCGCTGCCGCTCTTGCGGCTGCCCTGTCTGCATCACTCACAGCAATGGTCGCCAACCTGACAGTCGGGAGAAAAGGCTATGAGGAAGCAGGGGAAGAGATGAAAAAAGTGGCCGCGATGGCCCAGCAGCTCAAAGACGAGATGCTTAGGGCAGTTGATGAGGACTCGAGAGCCTTCAACAGGGTCATGGATGCCTGCCGGATGCCTAAGAACACGGAGGAGCAGGCCAAAGAAAGGGAAGAGGCCATTGAGCTGACCTCTCAGGGAGCAGCGCTGGTTCCCTTTGGCGTGCTGGAGAAATGCCTCGGGCTAATGGAAGCAGCCAGATTGGTCGCGGAGAAAGGCAATAAGAATTCAATGAGTGACGCCGGCGTGGCCGGTTTGCTGGCCGAGGCTGCTTCTGAGGGCGCTTTTTACAATGTAATGATCAACCTGCTTAACATCAGGGATGCCGCATTCAAAGAGAAAATCGACGGCCGGGCCAAGAGCTTAAGGAGTGAAGTGGCCAACGCCGGCGCAGAGTTGAGGGCCACGATTGCCTGTCATCTCCTGCGGTGAGACGGCCAGGCTAAAAATCACCCTGAATTTCACCTTTGGTGGTTATTGCGCGTGGGAGTCTTTTCTTCCATCCTGGGAATGAACGAAACAGCGATGCGAAGGAGACTGCCTCTCTCGACAACAGGCCTCCGGACCAGGCTCTGGGCGATCATTATCATTGTCGTCGCTTACCTCGTTTATTCCTCCCTGGCAGATTTCATTCCTCAATACTGGGAGAAGATCGGCTTCGAGCCACTGAGCCGTTCGGTTGTGACTCTTGGCATGGTTATCATCCTGCTCATCTGCCTGAGCGGCCTGGCTATTTCAGAAAGGATGACCAGCCTGATCACCAGAGAAGGGTTGACCGGGTTGTTCAACCAGAGCTACATCCGGAAGAGGCTGGAGGAAGAGTTCTACCGCTCCAAACGCTATGACCACCCGCTCAGTCTGTTGTTGATCGACTTGGACAATTTCAAAACCATGAACAGGCAGTACGGCCACACAGCCGGAGACCATTTGTTGAAGTATTTCGCCCGTCTGATCCATGAGACGATCCGGCCTTCGGATATTGCTGCCCGCTTCAGCGGCGGAGAATTCCTGATCATCCTTCCCGAGACCAGCCGGCAGGAAGCCGAGGTTGTGGCCGAGCGTCTCCAGAAAAGGATCGTTCTGTCTCCGTTCCGGATTGACTCTCGGCAGGAGGATATCCAGTTCACCATCAGCATCGGCGTGAGCGCTTATCCCGAGGCGGGCCAGAGCGCTGATGAGCTCATTTCTCTCGCCGATATCGCTCTCTCCGAAGCCAAGAGAAATGGAAAGAACAGGGTCGCCGTCTACGCCTCTAACTGAACTTCCCATTCCCGAGTTCCGCCCCGATGAGCTCCCACTCATGGCCTTTTCTTTTAACCAAATTCAGGTTAAAATTAAAAAAAGAAGAGGCCAATGAAGGCTGTGTTCGTCATCGACATGTTGAAGGATTCAATCGAGAAGAGTGGAGCGCTGTACTAAGGCGATGTCATCATCGACAAAACCTGTTGCAGTGCTTTTTACGGCACCAACCTTGGGCAAGTCCTCAAAGACCGGGCCGTCACCGAAGTCCACGTCGTCGGCGTGTGCATGTCGATCTGCGTCATGGATACAACAGCGCCATCGTTATTTGATACGGACGCCATCGATGATGTGAAAAAATATGGCGACGCCCATGGCGTGTTGTTCTGTTGATCACGTCTTGCGTTCATAATAATTTTGGAGGGCTGACCTCGGAGTTTTCTGAGAGGCAGGAATGACCGAATGGACTGTTGACGGGAAGAAGATCAAAATCGTCGAAGGCAATATCGCCCTTCTTGATGTTGAGGCAATCGTGAATGCCGCCAACAAAAGCCTCAAACTTGGCGGAGGCGTGGCTGGCGCCATCCGCACCTTCGGCGGCCCGGCCATCCAGGAAGAATGCGATCGCTTGAGCCCTGTTGAAGTGGGCCAGGCCGTTATCACTGGAGGCGGAAACCTTAAAGCAAGCTATGTGATCCATGCCGTGGGGCCCATCCAGGGGGAGGGCCTTGAGGATGCGAAGCTGGCCTCTGCCACCCTGAGCAGCCTGACAATCGCCCGGGACAGGATGATCGGGGTCATCGCCTTCCCGGCCATTAGCACCGGCATCTTCGGATTTCCCTTCCAGAGGTGCAGTGAGATCATGCTCCAAACAGCCGTGGATTTTCTGAAAAAAAATGATCATCCCCGGGAAATCATCTTCTGCCTTTACGGACAGGAAGCCTTTTCTGTGTTCGAGAAGACCCTGGAAAAGCTCGCCTGCTGATTTTTGCTATTCTCGGTCGCCGACTCTTTCTTTCAGAACCTCTTCCTGCGCCGCAACAGGAACAAGATCCCGAAGATGGAAAAGGCAAGAAGGACGATTGCTGCCGATGCGGGGAGGTCAAAAGCAAAAGCAGCCGCCAGCCCGCCTGTGACCGAAAGGAAAGCCACCCCAGCTGAAGTCCACAGCGCCTGCTTGAAGTTCGAGGCGAGCTGCAGACCGGCAGCAGCCGGCATGACAAGAAGCGCGGTCACGAGCAGAATTCCCACGACCTTCATTCCCAGGACGACAGTGATTGCTGTCAGGACAGTGAGCTGAACGTCAAGGCGCTGCGGACTGATCCCCGCCGCGCGAGCGGCTTCTCTGTCAAAGGTCAGGAACATCAGTTGATGGTAATTGATAAGGATGGAAGCGACCACAGCAGCGGCCAGGCCGACAGAGAGCCAGACTTCGATCGGCTCAATGGCCAGGATGTCGCCGAAGAGAAAGCTCAGCAGGTCGACGTTGAGGTTATGGGCCAGAGTTGCCAAGAGTATCCCGATGGCCATGCCGACGCTGCTGAAGACGGCAATGGCTGAGTCGCCGTGCAGCCCGGCTTTCTCCTTGAGTTTGATGACGGCCCAGGAAGCTAACACCGCCACTCCCAGGGCTGTAGCAAGCGGCATCATGTTCAGGAAAAGCCCGAGGGCGACCCCGCCAAAAGCAACATGAGCCAGACCGTGGCCGATCATGGCGTCACGTCGCAAAAGAAGAATAAGGCCCAGGATGGAACAGGCAACGGCCACGAAGATTCCGGCGAAAAGAGCGCGCTGCAAGAACCCGTATGTGAAAAAAGCGTCCATCTTTCAGTGCCTGTGGGAAACGAGATGTCCAGCCGCTAACATGGCTTTGAACGCTTCCGACTGGCAAAAGTCTTCATGCGTGCCGTGGTAGGTCAAGCGCTGGTTGACACAAGCCACTTTATTGACGTGCTGGGTGACGACCCCGATGTCGTGAGTCACCAGCAGGATCGTGATAGCCCTTTGCTTGTTCAGTTGCTGGAGCATCTCATAGAAGCGCTCCTGCGTCACAGCGTCAACGCCGGCTGTTGGCTCGTCCAGGATGAGGAGTTGGGGTGAGTGAACGATGGCGCGGGCGATGAAGACCCGCTGCTGCTGTCCTCCAGAGAGGCGGCTGACCGGCCGCCCCATGAAATCCTCCATCCCCACACTCTTCAGCGCCGTCACGATGGCCTTCTCTTTTTCTTTCCTTTTCTTCAGGGAGGCCCCACTTCGCGAAAAAAGGGCCATGGCCACAACCTCTCTGACTGAGGCCGGGAAAAACGGGTCGACGTGGGTTGCCTTCTGTGGCACATAGCCGATCTTCGGCCAGTCCTCAAACTCCTCGACCGGATGCCCCTTGATGAAAACGTTTCCTGCCGAAGCTTTGAGCAGGCCAAGGATGACCTTCACAAGCGTGGTTTTGCCCGAGCCATTGGGGCCAAGCAGGGCTAAGAAGTCTCCCTCGTAAATCGTCAGGCTTATTTCCTCGAGGACGTTCGGGCCTGCATCATACTTGAAGCTCACGCCATCAACGCGGACGAGTTCCAGGGCTTTTTTTGTTCCGTTCGATGATCTCGCTTCCTTTTCCTCACTCACAGCCGAGTCCCTTTCTGATAGTCCTGAGGTTTTCTTCCATGATAGCAAAAAATGTCAGGCCCGATGAGATCTCTTTTTTTGTCAGGTTGTGGCCGGGATTAAGGACGAGCAACTCGGCGCCGATTTCCCGGGCGAGAACCCTTGCCATTCTATCGTTCGTGTTGGCCTCGACGAACACAGCTTTGATGCCTTTTTCTCTGGCCATGCGAATCGCTGACATCATCCGGCCGGGCGCAGGCTCGGCGTCGGGGCTCAAGCCATACAGCGAAACCTGCTCAAGACGATATTTTCGCGCCAGGTAACCGAAGGCGGCATGGCCTCCGAGGAGAAGAACCCTCTGCCGGCAGGAGCGGAGGCCCTCTTCGTACTTGCGGTGAAGCTCGGCGAGTCGTGAGATGGTATGATCTGAGTTTGTCCGATAGAAGGCGGCGTGGCTTGGGTCGAGGCGGCTCAAGGCTTCAGCCAGGCGGAGGACCAGAACTTGATCAAGCTCAAAATCCAGCCAGACATGGGGATCGAGGCCATTGTCCTTTGTCCCTTCCTCGATTTCTTTTTTCGGGGAATGATCGTGTCCATTCTCGATGAGCGGCAGGAATTCGGCCGCAGTTAGGACTTCTGGCTTCGGCGGTGGCAGGCTGCGCAGGATATCGTCCAGCCAGGGCTCGAGCCCTCCGCCTATGGAGATGAAAAGATGGGCTGAATGGATGCGGATGATATCGCTCGCTCGCGGCTGCCAGGTGTGAACGCCGGCTCCTGGAGGCAGAAGGAGTGTCACCTCTCCCCTCTCGCCGGCCACAGAACGCGCAAACTCGTGGAGAGGAAGAATGGACGCCGCGATGCGAATTTTCGCTGAGCTGTGGCTAAATATTCCCAATCCAAACGCCGCAGCAAGCCCGCAGGCAAGGCCGACACTCATCCGGCCGACCCGAGAAATTCGTCTTTTCATTCCTCACTCCTCGTGTCTTCCCGTATAAATTTCATGTCAAGGGAATGATATTTCTGTATCCCCCGGGCTCACATTGGCGACAGACGTTCGGAGGAGGCGCCGCGCCCAACCGAGATGTCGTAGAACTCGGGACATAGAAACCCGCGCTCTTCCGCTCTTGCCGCTACCATCCTCTTAAACTCTTCTGCTTTGGGCTTTGTGACAAGGGCAAGCGCTGACCCGCCGAACCCGGCTCCAACCAGGCGTGCGCCTAAGCACTCCGTGAACTCTTTTCCCGTTTCGTAGACCAAGTCGAGCTCCGGGCAAGAGACCTCGTAATCGTCTCTGAGGCTTTCATGAGACTGAAAGAGGAGGCGGCCCAAAAGGATGAAATCATCCACCCTCAGCGCCTCAGCCGAGTCTTTGACCCGTTGGTTTTCACTGATGACATGCCTGGCCCGCCTGAAACTGACATCGTCTAAGACCGCCCTCGCTTCATCGAGAAGGTCGAGTGTCGCTTCTTTATAGGCGCGGATACCTCTCTTCCCGAGCACATTGAGAGCAGCCGCAGACTCCTCTCGCCTCCTGTTGTATTCCGACGAGGCAAGCTCCCTCTTGACGCGGGTGTCGCAGACAAGGATTTCAAGCCCAGCCTTATCGAGGTTGAGGGGGATGAGGTCGAAGGCGAGAGTCTCGCAGTCCAGGAATAGAGCGCTGTTCTCCTGGCCAAATACGGCGATGAACTGGTCCATCAGCCCGCACTTGACGCCGCTGAATTCGTGCTCCGCCTTCTGGGCGAGCTTAGCCATTTTCTCCGGCTCCATGCTCAGCCCGAACAGCTCGGCCACGCCTTTGATGACGCTCACCTCGAGCGCCGCCGATGAACTAAGCCCCGCCTCAATCGGCACGTCGCCCCAGACAAGTCCGTCGACGCCGCCCAGGGCTGCCCCCTCTTCAACGAGCGCCCAGAAAATGCCCCTGATGTAATTAGCCCATCTTTTGTCGGGCGAGGGCTTCAGCTCCTCGAGTGAGAACGCGTCGGTTTCGCTAAAATTTTTTGCCCAAACATGGACCTCATGATCAGTCCGCCGGGAGGCCAGGAAGTGATTGCGGAGATGGATGGCAGCCGGCAGAACATAACCGTTGTTGTAATCGGTGTGCTCGCCGATGATGTTGATCCTTCCCGGAGCTGAGGCCAGGACTTCAGCAGGTCGGCCGTAAAGCTTGAGGAAGAGTGTGTGTTCCTCTTCAGACATGTTCAGACTAGGAGCATTTTAGTATGAGATCGCCAACCAAAGCAAGTTGTGAATCAGAAGCCGGCGCAAAATTCGCTTGAATTGGCCTCTGAGTTATGGCATGATTCAGACCTTCCAATGGGTCTTTGCGGCTTTTCCAAAAAAAATCAGCCTATCTTCTATCATTATCAGGGAGGAATTCATGACATCTATTTTCGATGAGCTTAAACCCACTCTCCTCTGGAGACATTTTTCCGAGATCCTGAAGCTTCCCCACTGCTCGGGAAACGAAAAGCCTCTCGGCGACTATATCATTTCTGTTGCCGAAAGACTTAGCCTTTCCTGGAAGCGCGACAAGGTCGGAAACGTCGTCGTCGGGAAGCCGGCCATGCCCGGCCATGAAAACGCAACCGGCGTCATCCTGCAGAGCCACATGGACATGGTCTGCGAAAAGAATTCGGATGTTGAGCACGATTTTTCCAAGGACCCGATCCAAGCAGAGAGACGGGGAGACTGGATCCAGGCTGTCGGGACAACCCTCGGCTCCGACAACGGGATTGGCGTGGCTGCTGCTCTGGCCGCTCTCGAGGACAATTCCCTTGTCCATGGGCCTTTGGAATGCCTGTTCACGGTTGATGAGGAAACCGGGCTTACCGGCGCCAACAAGCTGAAGAAGGGCTTCCTTCAAGGGAAGGAACTGCTCAACTTAGACAGCGAAGAAGAAGGGACGTTCACCATCGGCTGCAGCGGGGGCGGAGACTCTGAAATCACGCTTCCCTTGGAAAGGAAAAAGCGGAGCCTTAGAGATCATTACCGTCTCAAGCTCTATGGGTTCCGGGGCGGCCATTCCGGCCTTGACATCAACCAAGGCCGGGGGAATGCGATCCGGCTTCTTGCCCGGCTTCTTTACAACGCCCAAGAGAAGTTTGCCTTCGACCTCGTCGAGCTGGAAGGCGGCAACAAGCGAAACGCGATTCCGCGAGAAGCCAGGGCAGATTTGTCCATCGACCGGCGCGTTGTCAAAAAACTGCACGCTTTCTTCAAGAGCCAGTTTGACGGCATCAGGAATGAATACAAGGCCGTCGAGAAAGAGGCAAGCTGTTCTTTCGAGAAAATCGAGAGTGCTTCCCAGATTGCCGACCCTCTGACCGCAGCTTCCCAGAAGACGCTTCTCCAGCTCCTTCTCATCCTGCCCCACGGCGTTATCGCCATGCATCCCGAGATCGCCGGACTAGTCGAAACCTCGACAAACCTGGCCATCATCCGCTGCGAGAAGAAGACAGCCCGGATCATCTGCAACAGCCGGAGTTCAGTTGCCACAGCCCTGAAGGCCGTCAAGGACGCCATCAGGGCGACGGCCGAGCTCGCCCGCGCCCGTGCCGCCCAGCCGGGTGGCTACCCAGGCTGGGAGCCAAACCTTCAATCTGAGCTGCTCAGAAAGCTCACCAGGGTCTACACCAAGACTTTTAATAAGGCTCCAATGGTCAAAGCCGTCCATGCTGGACTCGAGTGCGGGATCATCGGCGAGAAATTCCCTGGCATGGACATGATCTCCTTTGGGCCGACTATCGAGCATCCTCATTCTCCGGAAGAAAGGGTCAACGTGGGGTCGGTGGAGAAATTCTGGAAGTTTCTGACAGCTTGCCTCCAAGAGCGTGCCTGAATTTGGGGGACGCCATACATAATTACTTAAATTTTTTCTTAACAAGCTCGAGCGACACTATCCCTAATTGACTAAGATGACCAGTTATATTTTAAGTATGATAGTCCCCGAATTGGGCTAGAGTTTGCGGGGAGCGACGACAGGGAGAAAAGGGAGGCAAGATGCGACAAGAAAAGTCCTGCTGGAGACTGGCGGGGGTTGCCGCGGTCATGGCAACGCTGGCCTTCTGTGGGGCCGGTTGCCGGAAGGAAAGCGGGGCTGCGGCCGAGAGGACGAAAAAAGAATACAATACCCATAAAAACGGTAGAATTAGCAAAGATGAGCTGCGCGTCCTCAGCGCGACGCCTCAAGGCCGCACGGCCGCGCCTCACGAATCCGAGACTTCCGTCGTCATCTTCGACCGGCCTATGGTCGCCCTTCAAGCCATCCAGGAATCCGGGTCGGATGTCCCACGGCCCATCGACAGCTCAGGCAGGCCTCTGCTCACTTTTGACCCGCCGGCGACCGGAAGATTCCGCTGGGTCGGAACGAGGACCCTGACTTTCACGCCTGCCAGACGCTTCCCTCTGGCCACTGAAATTAAAGTCACCGTGCCGGCTGGCGTCGCCGCCCTCGACGGCAGCGCTCTTCCGCGTGATTTCATCTGGTCATTCAAGACTATCGAACCTCGCCTCGTCAGGTATTTTCCGGTCGATGGCCAGCGCTGGGTCAAGCTCGATGCCCAAGTTCTTCTCCTCTTCAACCAATCAGTTGATAAGGACAAGGCAGCGCGTTTCATTTCCTGGACCGAAGCGCCAACCGCCGCTCCCGACGCTGAACCAAGCCGGCCGAGATCCCTTGACTTTGATGTTGAATACCCTCCGACTGAAAAACTCAAAAGCGAGGGACTTGAGGTGCCGCGCGATCATGGCCTGCTCCTCACTCTGTCGTCTGGACAAAAACTTACGCCAGGATCAACCTGCCTCATAACCCTCAAGCGGGGCTTAGCTGCTAAAGAAGGCCCGCTTGGCTTGGAGAAAGATCATTCCTTCAGCTTCGAAACCTTCGCTCCTTTCCGGTTCAAGGGTCTTGAGCAGGCCGAAGGCCTTTCCCCCAACGAATCCCTTCAATTCACGTTCACCAATCAGGTTTTTTATAAAGATTTCGTCTCTAAGATCACGTTCGACCCCCCTGTTGTAATTCCCGCCTATTACTCCGAATGGGAATACAGCAGCGACGTCCTCTATTTTTCTCTCCCGCTCGCCCCGGAAACATCTTACTCAGCCCGTCTCTCTCCTGACCTGGCCGACGAGTTCGGCAACAAGCTCGGCGAGCCTGTCTCTTTCCGTTTCACGACGGGTTCCTTCCCTCCTTCTGTCTCCATGACCACCGGCCACGGCGTCATCGAAGCCACGATTGCTCCCGGCCCGCGGTACCCCCTCCAGGCCATCAACCAGGAGAGCGTTTTCATCCAGGCAGCGCGCCTCCCTAAAGACGCTGTTATCCCCCTGCTTAGTAAGCCCAAGGTTTTTTGGTCGAATGAAAAATTTTCCGCTCCTGCCGGGTTTTTTCAAGTTGAGAAGATTCTTAACCTCAACCTCGGCCGGAACAAGCGCCGCACCGTTCCTGTTGATCTTTCTGAGCTGTTTCCCGCGCCCAACACGGCCGGGCTGCTTTTTCTCCAGGTCGACACCAACCGCGCCGAAGACAAATGGGACCGCTACCAGAAAGCCTTCCTTCAGGTTACAGAGCTCGGCATCAGCGCCAAGTTCTCAGCTGATAACAACATCATCTGGGTCACCGAGCTTAAGACCGGTCTGCCCGTGCCCAATGCGGACGTTGAGCTCCGCGACGACGGCAATACAGTGAAATGGCGGGGCAAGACCGACCCGTTTGGCAAGGCCGAAACGCCCGGCTGGAAGAAGCTCGGCGTTTCCAGCCGAGACGAATACTCCGAGCCGCGTCAGTGGGTCTTTGCCTCCCGCGGCGCCGACACGGCCCTCTCCTCGTCCGAATGGGGCACAGGGATCGACCCCTACCGCTTCCGGATCCCATACGACTGGTTCCCTGAGCCGACCGTCTGGCAAGGATATATTTTTACTGAACGAGGGATTTACCGGGCTGGCGAAGAAGTCCATATCAAGGGCATCATCAGAGAAAGCGTCAAAGGTCAGTGGCAGCTCCCCTCAGCCCGTCCCCCCGCCTCTTCTCCGCTCTTCCTGGATTGCGAAATCCGCGACCCCTTCGAAAAACCAGTCATCAAAAGCACGATTCCTCTCGATAAGTTCGGGTCTTTTGCCTTTGATTTCACGACGTCCGAGGACTTCTCACTCGGCTTTTATCAGATCACGGCCAAGCTTCAACCGCGGCAGCCGGGCGATAAACCCGTATTATTCTCGGGCTCATTTCGTGTTGAGGCCTTCCGTCCGGCAGAGTTTGAGCTTCACCTCCGGACTGATGAGAAAAGCTTCGTCTTCAGCCGCGACTACAGAGCTGAAATTCGAGCGAGTTATCTTTTCGGGGGAGCTATGGCAGGCCAGGACGTCACCTGGCATCTCCGCCTCAACCGAACCTCCTTCGTCCCGCCTGGCCATGAGGGCTTTATCTTCGGAAACGAGATTGACTGGGGAGAGGAAGAGACCTCGCCAGCTGAAAGCCGCCTCCTGGCTTCTGCTGAAACCCGCCTCAATGATGAAGGCAAGCTCACGCTCAAGGTCCCGCTTCTCCCGGAAAAAGAAAAAGATTCGGTCCTGGCCACTCTCGAAGCCACCGTCACGGGCCCGAGTCGCCGCGCTGTCTCAAACCGCATCCAGACTCTGGTTCACCGCGGCGAGTTCACCATCGGGCTCAAGCCATCGACTTCCTTTCTCAGGAAAGGAGAGGCCATCTCGGTCGGTGTCATCGCCGCCTTGTCCGACGGCACTCTCCTCCCTGGCCGCACGGTCAACCTCAAGCTCGTCCGGCGCGAGTGGCGTTCGGTCCGCCAGGCCGGCGTCGGCGGCCGTTTCCGCTGGCTCACCGAGCGCGAGGACGTTGAAGTCGAAACCCGCGATGTCCTGAGCGGGGTGTCAGCCGCAACCGTCTCCTTTGTTCCCGATAAATCGGGCTTCTATTTCCTGCTTGCCTCTTCCTTAGACAGCCTTAAAAATACGGTCACAACCACGACCTCGTTCTATGTGACGGGCCGCGATTTCGTTCCCTGGGAACGCACAGACGACGAAGCCATAGAACTCGTGGCCGACGCTGAGTCCTACAGTCCTGGCAAGAGCGCCAGAATTCTGGTGAAATCGCCGTACGAACGGGCCAAAGCTCTGGTTACCATCGAGCGCGAGTCCATTTTGGAAGCCAGAGTTCAGGACATCGAGGGCACAGCCAGCCATATCGAAATCCCCATCCTTTCAGAATACGTCCCGAACGTTTTTGTCTCCGTCCTGCTCGTCCACGGCCGCGCCGAAACTTCTGCTGTTGGGCTCGAAGACGTCGGCCAGCCTTCTTTCAAAATCGGCTACGTAAACCTCAGTGTGGACCCAGCTTTGAAGCGGCTCTCAGTCAGTATTGAAAACCTCAAGACCGAATACAAGCCCCGGGAGACCGTCAGGCTGAAATTCAAGGTCTCTGGGATCTCTTCCACGGCTGCCGGCTCGCCCGCTTGCCTTTCGGTCGCTGTCGTTGACCTTGGCGTCCTCAACCTGATCGGCTACCAGACTCCCGACCCCTTCTCGTTTTTTTACAGCGAGCGTCCGCTTTCAGTCCGCACGTCAGAAACCCGGCTTCATGTCGTCGGCCAGCGCGACTACGGCGAAAAGGGCGAGGAGCCCGGAGGCGGAGTTGGCGCAGAGAGAGAGATGGCCGCGGCTTCGGGCCTGGTCGAAGTCGAGATACGCGGCGATTTCAAACCGACGGCTTACTGGAATCCCTCCTTGCTCACCGATGAAAACGGCGAGGCCATCGTCACCTTTACCCTTCCTGATAACCTCACCACCTTCCGTGTCATGGCGGTGGCTCAGACCAGAGAGTCTCATTTCGGCCTGAGCGAGACTTCTTTTCGCGTGTCCAAAAAGCTCCTCCTCCTGCCTTCATTCCCCCGGTTCTGCCGTGCCGGCGACAGGTTTGAGGCAGGGGTCGTCGTCCACAACTTCTCCTCAGTCAAGGGCGATGTCACCCTGGCCCTGGAGGCATCCGGCATTCGTCTCCTCGATAAAATGAAAGAGCGCCGCTTCATCCTCAAGCCCGGAGAGAGCCGCGAGGCGCTCTTCTCCATGGAGGCCGATAGACCCGGAGTCGCCTCTTTCGCCTTCCGAGGCCGCCTGGGTGACGAGAAGGATGGCCTTGAGCTCAAGCTTCCCGTTCATCTTCCCAGGCCGACAGAAACAGTCGCTCTATTTGGCGAAACAGAAACGGCCGCCGAGGAGCAGGTTTTGATCCCGGACGACGTTTATCCCGATCAGAGCCGCCTTGACGTGCATGCCGCTTCATCTGCCCTGCTGGGCCTCAAGGGCAGCCTTGATTTTCTCACAGAGTACCCCTATGAATGCCTGGAACAGCGCCTGTCGGCCATCCTTCCTTACATCGTGGCCCGGCGCGTCCTCGTTGATTTCAACCTGACTTCGCTCCAGGAAAAGGATATTGATACGCTCGTCCGCAAAGGCCTGAACGAGATTGCTGCTTTCCAGAAAGAAAACGGCGGGTTCAGCTCCTGGCCAGACTCCTCCTTCGAGTCTCCCTTCCTCACCTGTTACGCTGCCTTTGCCCTCATCAAGGCCCGGGAAGCGGGGTTTGAGGTTGACCGCGGCCGTCTCGACAGAGCTGCCGATTACCTCATCAGTTTTTTGCGGGCCAAGTGGAGCCAGGGTCGCCAGCCATTCGGCCAGCGCGCCTGGAAATCGACAAAGGCGTATGCCCTGTATGTCCTCAGCCTGCTCAACAGGCCTCAGCCAGCCCACCTTGAAGCGATGTGCGCTGATAAAGATGGCCTCTCTCTGTTCGGGAAAGCCATGCTGCTCAAGACCCTCCACCATGGAAAGGGCTTGCCCTCCGCCCGCGCCGGGCTCATCCAGGACCTTCTCAACAAAATCAAGGTCAGCCCCAGCGAAGCGCACTTCGAGGACGACGAGGGACGCGAAGGCCGCTGGATCTACTCATCCAACAGCCGGACCACAGCCCTCATCCTCCAGACGCTCATAGAGACGGGTGAAGACCATCCGCTTCTCGGTTCAGTCGCTCGCTGGCTCGTGAGCAAACAGAGGGAATCCTCAGGACGCTTCGCCTCCACGCAGGAAAATTTTTACGTTTTTTACGGCCTGAACGAGTTTTACAGCTCCCGTGATCGCGTTCCGGCCGATTTTATGGGAAAAATCACTTTGGCCGGCCGCCCCCTCCTGGAAGGACGATTCAGTTCGGCCAGCCGCGAAATCAAGACTGCCCGTTTCGGCCTCAGGGAGTTTAAGGCCCGCAACGAGGAGACGACTGGCGAACTGCGCGGACTCCCCCTAAAAATCGATAAGGAAGGGGAAGGGATTTTGTACTACGGCGCACGGATGACTTATGCGCCGGCTCGTCCAAGCGTTCCCCGTGACGAGGGAATCGCCGTCGTTAAAAAGATCGAGCCGCTTGAGCGCGGCGGCAAGCTCGCTGAAACGATAAAAGCCGGCTCGCTCGTCGTGGTCACGGTCGAGGTGGCTGTGCCGCAGGAATCCCTCTACGTCGTCGTTGAAGACCCCCTCCCGGCCGGGTTTGAGGCCGTCAACACGAATTTCCAGACAGAAAGCGAGGAAGCAGCGCGCCGGCTCGGAGAGATCATCGCCTTGGACAGCACGCCTTCGCAATGGTGGCGCGGGTTCAGCCACATCGAGATGCACGACGACCGCGTCCTTCTTTTTGCCGATTCCCTCACGCCGGGCCTCCACACCCATCGTTACCTAGCCCGGGCTCTCAACTTCGGCGCGTATGTCCTGCCCGGCACGAAGGCCGAAGAGATGTACTCTCCCGAAGTCTTTGGTCGAAGCCAGGAAGCGCTCGTCAAGGTGGTAAAGTGAAACGGCGCATAAAGAAGCCGCTCTCCCTTTGCCTGCGTCGCCGCAGCTTCTTTTTTTTCGCCGGCTTCGTGGCTTTCGTCTTTGTCGGTGTGTTTCCCTTGCTTTTCCTTCTCTCCACGCATATTCCCGTACCCCGCTCAAGGCTCAGTCCGGCGCCGGTCGTCTCGCTTGAAATCCGTGACCGTACGAGAAAGCTCCTGCGCGACGTTCTTTCCGATGAAGGAGGACGGTGCCGCTGGATCGGCCTTGACGATGTTTCTCCGCACCTCATCAAGGCAACAATCGCCGCTGAAGACAAGAGCTTTCCCTTCCACTCGGGCCTGAATATCCTGGCCGTCGTCCGTGCCTCTGTTCAGAACCTGAGGAGCGGCCGCGTTGTCTCCGGCGCGTCGACCATCAGCCAGCAACTGGCGCGGACCATCTGGCCCGGCCCACGCACCCTGTTTTCGAAACTCAGCGAGGCCTGGTTTGCCCTGAGGCTTGAACGAACGCTCTCCAAGGAAGAAATCTTGATCCAGTACCTGAACCGTATTTTTTACGGCAACCAGGCGTACGGTGCTGAAGCAGCCTCTCGCCTTTATTTCGGCAAGCCCTGTTCTGAGCTCAGCCTAACAGAGGCGGCGTTTCTGGCCGGGTTGCCACGCGCGCCATCTCTCCTTAATCCTTACCGCTCTGGCGAAGCTCGGGAAGCTTCAAAGAGACGCCAGCGCGCCATTCTTCACAGGATGGCGAAGCTCGGGTTTTGCGGAAAAGAAGAAGTGGCCTTGGCGCTCAGCCAGGATATCCGGCTTGTTCCGGCTGAAGTCGCTTTTCGGGCGCCTCATTTCTGTGACTGGGTGCTCGGCCTCATCCCGCAGGAGCGGCGCCGAGAGATAAGCCTCATCCAGACGACGCTCGATTACGTTCTTCAAGAGAAAATCGAGGCCATGCTCCGCAAATACCTCGATTCGCTCTCGATCCGTGGCATCACCAACGGCGCTGTCGTCGTCCTCGACAACGCCACAGACGAGGTGCTAAGCCTTGTCGGCTCAAAAGACTATTTCGACGAGGCCAGAGCCGGCCAGGTGAACGGCGCTCTGGCCCGGCGCCAGCCCGGCTCAACGCTCAAGCCTTTCACCTACGCCCTGGCGATAGAGAACGGCCTGACCGCAACCTCGATTGTCGAAGATTATCCATCGGCTTTTCCCACGGATACAGGCACCTATATGCCCCTGAACTTTGACCGCAAATACCACGGCCCGATGAGCCTGCGGGCAGCCCTGGCCTGCTCGTACAACGTCCCGGCTGTCTCGCTCTTAGAGAGGATCGGGCCAGACCTCCTCTACCGCCGCCTCAAGACGCTCGGGTTCGAGAGCCTGGACCAGAGCCCGGGATATTATGGAGTTGGCCTCACGCTCGGAAACGGCGAGGTGACGCTCCTCGAGCTTGTGCGTGCCTACGCGGCCCTGGCGCGGCAGGGAAGCTACAGGCCCGAAAAAGTTGCGCTCAACCTGGTGCAGAAAACTGAGAGCACCCCAGCGCCGTCAAACAAAATGCCCGGCGGTGAGCTTTTGAGCGACGGTCCTTCGAGGCGTGTCTTCTCTCGCCAGGTGGCATACATCATCACCGATATTCTCGCTGACAGGGACGCGCGGGTTCCGAGCTTCGGCTATGTAACGCCTCTTTCTTTTCCTTCCCCTGTGGCAGCAAAGACGGGGACGTCCAAGGATTTTCGCGACAACTGGACTGTCGGGTTCACTCGCCGCTACACAGTCGGCGTCTGGGTGGGGAATTTCGACGGGAAGCCGATGCACAATGTTTCCGGCATCACGGGCTGCGGCCCGCTCTTCCGCGATATCATGCTTCT
The DNA here is from genome assembly GCA_037444845.1 of Candidatus Aminicenantota bacterium. Lineage (GTDB taxonomy): Bacteria > Acidobacteriota > Aminicenantia > Aminicenantales > UBA8522 > JARYMI01. The sequence continues at coordinate 137,469 of JBBILQ010000001.1, forward strand.
TCTTTGTGAGAAAAAGGGATGGGGCGAGTTCGAGGAGCCAGAGGGAATCGTCAGGCGGTCTGTCTGCCCTGAATCGGGAGGGCTTCCGACAGAATTCTGTCCTGGCGCTGTCGAGGAGATTTTCATCGCGGGAACAGAGCCGCGGGACGCCTGCTCTCACCATTCGCGGTCTTCAGTTTCCCGGGTAAGAAATCAAGCTCTGGCCGTTTCATCCTTGTCTCCTAAGACATCGCTGTCTTTTCACGCTTCACCGCCCCCATCACCACTTTCTCTTGACTCC
>JBBILQ010000002.1:0-11443 GCA_037444845.1 Candidatus Aminicenantota bacterium
CCCGACCCTCTCCCACATGGGGAGAGGGGATTTTTTCCTTTCATTTTGTGAATAGTCCAGGCTAGCAATGATTGATCTTCACTGCCACATCCTTCCAGGCATTGACGACGGCGCCAGGACTCTCGAGGAGGCCGTGGAGATGGCCAGGATCGCCGCCGCCGAGGGGATTTCGACGATCGTCGCTACACCCCATCTTTTCAAGGGGAATTTCAGCCCTGAAGAGTTCGCCCTGATCGAGGAAAAGAGGGCAAGCTTGAACGCGGCGCTGGCGGAAAAGAATATCAAGATGCGCTTGCTCGCCGGCGCTGAGGTCCATATTGCCCATAATTTGATCGGAGAAATAAGAAATAACCGCAAAAACTTGGTGCTTAACGGCAGTTCCTACATGTTCGTCGAATTTCCATCAGGCCACATCTTCCCGGGCGTCAAAAATCTTTTCTTCGACTTGATGAGCGAGGGAATCACGCCGATAATCGCCCATCCCGAGAGGAATTCGGTCTTCTCCCGAAACCCCGGGCTTCTTTTTGACCTCGTTCAGATGGGCGCATTAGCCCAGGCTAATAGCGGCAGTTTCACCGGGCTTTATGGGCAATCTGAGGATGAAGCCGCCATCCGCTTCTTAGAATGGAACCTTGTTCATTTTATCGCCAGCGACGGCCACAGCCCTCGTGCCATCCCGCCTAAGTTAGCAGAAGCGGTAAAGAGAGCCGAAGCGTTAGCGGGAGAGAAGAAAGCTGCGGCACTGGTAAGAGAAAATCCAAGGGCCGTGCTTGAGGATCGGGAGATCCCTGAGTATTCCTATCCCGCCGACCCTCGAAGAGCAAAGAAATCATTCCAGATTAAGATTCCGGGTTTCCTCAGGCGGCAGAAATAAAAGGTTTCTTTGAAATTTATCTTGACAAAGCGCACAAGCGCTCTTATCATGTCCTTAGGAAGGAGGATCCCATGCGTAAAGGGGTTCGCTATGAGCTAATTTCTTTAGCGTTGGTCTTTGTCTTTTCCTTTGTTTTTGCGGCGAATTTCGCGGCGGCTCAGGACAAAGTAGGGAAGGGCAGCGTCATCGGTTTTCTTTACGCCAAGGACGGCACGACGCCACTGCCGGGTGCTGTCGTCAAATTCAAAAACCTGACCAGCGGCACCATCTACGAGAGCACAAAATCCGATAGCTACGGGATTTTCAAGCTCCAGGGAATTGAAAGCGGCGTTTATGTTTACGGCGTTATCACCGAGGAAGGCGATTATAACTCCGAAAGCTTTGTCGGGCTGAAAATCGATGAGAATGACACAGCAAAGCTGTCTATCGCCCTTGACCCGTATGAGAAGGACGTGGCGGAGGCGGTCAGCGAGATTATTAAAGAACAGGAGATGAGCGGCGAAGCCCTGGTCGGGACGATCGCTGACTTCAACTCCGGGACGAAGATGGCCCAGGTTCAAATTATCAAGGGAATGCTGAGGCTCAAAGATAGAATCCATGCCAAGGGAAGGACAACGGATTTCTATCAGGACGTGAATGTCCTGAGATTCGGCAGTTCACCGGCGAAACAGCTTTTGAAGGGCCAGACGGGCACAGTCCAGTTGAACCAGCAGGCCAACAAGGGCGATCTCGTTTTCTTGGTCAATACTAACAGAAATATCATGCCCTTCTTTCTTGCGCCCGTGGGAGTGGCCGCGATCATTGCAGGCAACACGTTCGTGACTTACGGCATCGTTATCATCCCGGAAGGGAGCCTCCCTGTCTCTGCCCACCGAAACTAAGCGCGATTAGATCGTTCCTTTCTTAATCTTTCTTTTCAATTTCCCCCCAAATAAGCCCTCCTTTTTAACCTTCCCTATTTTCTGATCCTCAATTTCCCATCCTTATGAACTGAAAATTTGTTCAAAAATTTCAATCCGTTATTTTTCACCTTAGGAAACGGTGATTCTTAACCCTCTGATTGTTGGCTTGCCAACCACTATATCTGGGTTAATTGTGATTCTTTCTAATAATTGTTCTGTTTTCATCTTTTCCTCCAGTGCTTAATATTTTGCCACAATAGGGCAAAAGAGCGTATAACTAATCCGAACGTAATATATGCTGTGACAAAATAGATGCGACGCCGAGGCCGCCCCCTGCTCCCGAACCACGGGGAACCAGTCCCGTCGGTTCCCCCCGTCGGAAAAGCCGACTCTTAGAAGGGGGCCCAGGGGGATATCTCCTCCTGGTCGCAGGCCAAAGGCAGAGAAGGGGAGGCAGCGAGTGGAGCGAGCGTTGGAAGGGGACTCATAGTCCCCTCCAAGCTATCGGGACCACCTCCGCTACGGGGGCTTAAGGGGCGGCCTCAGCGCCGCCCATACGGTGCCACTTTATTTATTACGTTCTTAACCTGGACTATTCACGAAATGAAAGGAAAAAATCCCCTCTCCCCATGTGGGAGAGGGTCGGGGTGAGGGGGATCATTCAAAGATTCCCCCTCCCCCCAGGGGAGGGGCCTGCTTTCTGGCATAATTTGTGAATAGGTCAGGTTAATAAAATCAGCAGATGAAGGCTCTCTTTTTGGCGAATTTCGCCTCCTAGCGTTTCCCCCTTTTCTCTCTTTCCCAGAATTCTCGTGGGGTAATGATCGATGTGGACCTATATTTCTTGAGCACAAGGAGATCCAAGTCGCCTGTAATGATAAAATCCGCACGTGTTCCCTCAGCAAGCCCGAGTATATGGATATCATTTTCATCCCGACATGTCACTTTTCTAACCCGGGCTTCTTTGCCGAGTGAACAACTTTCTCTCAAATAATCGATAATCGGTTGCACTTTTTCGCTCGGCATTTTCAGTTTTTTCTGCAGATGAGTGCCTAACTCAGACAAGATATGTTCGCTGGCGATAATCGTATGATTTTCCAGACAAAGCTCAAATACAGCTTGAGATAGACCTCGGGCAGCGAAGGCAGAAAAAACCACGTTGGTATCGAGGATGACTTTCATGAAATGATTTTGTAAACGTCTTCATCTGTAAGAATACCTTGGGCCTCGGCGAACGGAAGAACCATATTCCTTAGTTTTCGAAATCGATAAAGCAATACATACTTTTTCAGGGACTCACGCACCAAATCGCTGACGGGTATCCCCTCCTTTTTGCTAATTTCCTTCAAGTCTTTCCGTAGATCATCAGGGATTCTCACAGTCATCGTTTGACTCATTTTGTGTCTCCTTGTATTACAATGTAACGCAAAATGTTCTATTTGTCAACAATAAATATTCTAATCCTTAATTGCAATTTAGCGGTGATCTTGGGTATTCTTAGCGTAGGATGAAACCGATATTCCGGTTTATCGCTGTTCCTTTGGCTATTATCGCTGCTTCTTTCATTTTTATTTTTATTTCTTTTGTTGGGAAAAGCGTCCCCTCCACTCAGGACTATTCTCCCGAGGAAGCTTTAAAAGTGCTCCAGGCCATCGAGAAAGTTCAGGTGGAGAGCAGCCAGCCCTGGAGCCGCCCGCTCCGGGAGATCGCCGTGACCGAGAGCGAGCTCAACTCCTACATCGCCTACCGCATCGAGACGGAAAACGAAGAAATCATGAAGGAGCTGCGGCTCAAGATTTTCGATAAGAACAGGATCGAGGGGAAGATCCTGATCGACCTCCGGGGGCAGAAAATTCCTCAGTTTATCCGGCCGGATTTGAATTTCTATTTTGCCGCCGATGTCCTGGTATCGAACGGGCTGGTCAAAATTGATGTTAAGGAGCTTTTCCTGGAGGACGAGCCGATCAACCTCCAGCTCTTGGATGCGGTCATCGCGATCGCCGCAAGGCTGAGCGGCGAGCAGCCGTCGAGCCTCAACGACTGGTACGAGCTTCCCTACGGGATCAAGGACATCAAGACCCGCAAAGGGAAAGCCATTTTTTTCTATTGAAGAGAAGGGAAGTCGTTAAAGAAGCGCAGCTTGGAGTGTGGTGAGAAACAGACTTTGCCGTGTGCGCCGGAGGAAAGAGAGAGGCCGAAAGCTGAAATAGGTTGGTCCCTCGGAAAATAGAGCAATGGACAATATAAAGCAGTGCGGAGCAGAGCGGGGCGGGGCGGGCGCGGCGCAGGCATTGCGAGCGAGCTTGACATCTCATTAGAAATGCACCATAATGGAACCATAATGGAACCATAGGAGGCGCGCATGGCCACGACAATCACGGTGAAAAATATCCCGGCTGATCTTTATGCTCAGATCAAAGAGAGTGCAGCGAGACACCACCGGAGTATCAACCGCGAGATCATTGCCATCATCGAGAAGGCGCTCGTTCCTCAGAAAGCGAGCCCGGATGATTTACTTGTGGCAGCAAGAGCACTCAGGGAAAAAACGAAAAAATACGAATTGAAGCGGGATTTTATAGAGGAAGCCAAGAGAGAAGGCCGGCCTTGATCGTTGCCGATACGAATCTTCTTATTTATTTCTACGTCCATGGCGAATATTCCGACCTGGCCGACAAGGCCTTTCGCAAGGATCCGCACTGGATATCGCCCCTGCTCTGGCGCAGCGAATTCCTTAACGTGCTGGCGGCGTGTGTCAAGAAGCGCTTTGTAGACTTCGACTTGGCTGTGGCGATTATCGGCGAAGCCGAGCGCCTCATGGCCGGCCACGAGTACGCCATCAGTTCTCTTGACATTCTCCGTCTGGCCGCGGACAGCCAGTGCTCTACTTATGATTGCGAATTTGTCGCGTTGGCCATGGAACTGAGAGTACCTCTTGTGACCATGGACGAGAAAATCCTGGCCGAGTTTCCCGGAACAGCCATCCGACTGGATGAGTTCGTGCGCCAATAGAAAAGGAGACGGTCTCCCCGGAGATCCCGTTCCCGATTTAAAAACTGAAAGAAGAAAGCAGAAAGAAGAAAGCAGAAAGAAGAAAAAAGGGAAAAGAAAGCAGAAAGAAGGTTCTCGATGCTCAGAGTGATAGGCGGCGCGTTCAAGGGCAGGCGGCTGCGGCTGGTGAGGAGTCCTCTTGTCCGGCCGATGCCGGCCAAGCTCAAGGAAGCTCTGTTTAACATTCTTAAGGAGAAAGTGAAGGATGCGGCTGTGCTCGACGGGTTTGCCGGGACGGGTGCGGTTGGAATCGAGGCGCTCAGCCGGGGCGCGAGTGGTGTGGTCTTTGTCGAGGAGTATTACGACGCAGTTAAAACGATCAAGGAGAACCTGGCCAGGTGCGAAGCTGAGGACAGGGCTCGCGTCGTGCACAAGGAATTCAACCGGGCCGTCATCAAACTGGCCAAGGAAAGTGCAGCTTTTGACCTGATTTTCCTCGACCCGCCCTACAAGATGCTCGAGGAGAGAAATCCGCTCAAGGTGGTGAAAAAAAGAAGCATCCTCAAGCCCAAGGGGGTCGTCGTCCTCCGCCACTTTTTCAAAACGATCCCCGACCAGAAATATTTCAAGCTGAAGAGGGCGGTCACGATCGGCGACGACACCCTCTCCTTCTTCTCTTAATTTAAATTGGGGACATTTAAATTGGGGACAGCTCACTCGTTCACCCAATTTCCCTTGAAGATGAAAGGCACAACGGTGGAAGCAACTGGCAGGAAAACAGCCAGAATCAAGAAAAAAATTAGGTAATCAGAAAAAAATTGGGTAATCAGGTAAGACGTCCCCAATTTTGTAAGGTAATTATGTATGGCGTCGCCCGAATTACGAATTATCCCCACGCCGTCTAGCCTGGACTATTCACGAAATGAAAGGAAAAAATCCCCTCTCCCCATGTGGGAGAGGGTCGGGGTGAGGGGGATCATTCAAAGATTCCCCCTCCCCCCAGGGGAGGGGCCTGCTTTCTGGCATAATTTGTGAATAGGTCAGGCTAGCATTGACAGCAGATGCTGAAACAAGTAGACTAGTTTCAGGAGGTTCGAATGTCGACGACGACCGTAAGGATACCCAACGAGATGAGAGACAGCCTCAAGATCATTGCCAGCGTTGAGAAACGGAACATCAAGGACATCCTTTCAGAGCTTATAGGAGAATATCTGGAAAGACACAAAGAGACTCTCGAAATTCTGTCCCGGCCTGAATGGGTGGATGCCATTCAGAAGGGACTGAAGGCTTCAGAAAAAGGCGAGGTTACGAGGTGGCGCAAAAAAACGCCTGGGAAGTAATGCTCACGAAACCTGCTAACCTGGACTATTCACAAAATGATACGATAAAACGCCCCCTCCCCTGGCGGGAGGGGATAGAGGGGAGGGGGAATCTTTGAATGATCCCCCTCACCCCGACCCTCTCCCACATGGGGAGAGGGGATTTTTTCCTTTCATTTCGTGAATAGTCCAGGCTAAGAAAGTTTATGATAAAGCTCCTGATGATATAAGGCGAGGGCTCGACAGCTGTTTTGAAGATTTGGAAAAAAATTTGATCTATGGCAATAATATCAGGCCCTTAACGGGAAAATTGAGAGGACTCACGCGATACAGAGTAGGGGATTGGCGCGTGATCTTCCGGGTCTTCAGAGAAAAAAAGGTCGTCGAAATTGTGGCCCTACTCCCACGAAGGGATGCCTGCAAATCATGAAAAAAGATCCGCTGGTTAGTGAACGCGATATTCTCTCCGGCCTCGTCGAAGAAAAAAGCACATCTCTCTTTCTCGGCCGGTATTCGATCGCCGAAGTGGCCGCCGTCCTGGGCAAGAGGAGCTTCTTCAAAGAGGCCAGGAAACGAAACCTCTGGCCGCTCGCCTTCAACCTTGATTCCTCCGGTTATCCCATCCAGAGGTACCAGATTTTTCTCGAGGAAGAGAAGCCCGAAAAGCTAATCGTTGACCTGAAGATCCGTGAGGGCCGCGTCCGGCCCGGGGATCATCTCCATCTTCCCGCTTCTTTTTACACTTTTGAATTCCTGATTTTAGAGTGGCTGACACTCCAGAACCCTCTTCTCAGATTCTCTCCCAAGAGGCCGCCGCTTCCTGGTCAGGAACATCCTGGACTCGGGCTCGGCAAGAAAGTCGTGGACCTGTTTGTCTATCTCGCCAGGTTGACCCGGAAGGATGGGCTGCTGGCCTTTCCCGCTTATTTTCACAATGCCCTGCTTTTCATCCGATATTTCCAGTTCCTGAACCCGGAGAAGCAGGGCGAGATACTGGCCATCGAAAAGGCCTTTCCCGACATCCCGTTCAAGCACCTGGCCTGGGTCGTCTATCTGAATTGCTTGAGGGGAGAGGATGGCCGCGCCTACGAATGGAAAGCCGAGGAACAGGTTTATCCGCTGCACAAATCCCTCAAGGAATATCTCGAGAACAAAGCTTATAGGAAGATGGTCAAGCATGTTTTAAATAGCCGGCATTTCACGATCGACTGGGTTTGCTACGAGAAGAAGGTCGACGAGCTCATCGCTGCCAAGGCGTAACCGGCCTAGCCTGATCTATTCACAAAATGATACGATAAAACGCCCCCTCCCCTGGCGGGAGGGGATAGAGGGGAGGGGGAATCTTTGAATGATCCCCCTCACCCCGACCCTCTCCCACATGGGGAGAGGAGATTTTTTCCTTTCATTTCGTGAATAGTCCAGGCTAGATAGTTTTCGTTGAGATTGCTTCGCTGACGCTCGCAAAGACGGGCATGTCAAAATTTGAAATTTTGAAATTTGGGTGAAATTTGGGGACACCGTACGTAATTATAATTTCCCGACAGAACCGCGGCGGCGACAGCTTTTAGCGAGGCTTTTTTATGGCATTTTTGCTCGCTCTATTTATTTGGGGGTGCTTTTTTGGGAGGTAAACCATCGCAGTTCATTGAAAAAAATCAGCTAAGAAAATTGAGGTAATTATGTATGCTGTCCCCAAATTTAAATTTTGTGGTATAATTGGAAGCCTTCAAGGAGTTCGACAGATGAAAAAAGGAATCCATCCGGAATACGTGGAGTGCCGGGTGACCTGCGCCTGCGGAAACACCTTCATGACCCGGTCCACCAAGAAAGAGATACGCGTCGAGATCTGCTCCCAGTGCCATCCCTTCTTCACGGGCAAGCAGAAGCTCGTCGATAGCGCCGGCCGCGTCGAGAAATTCAGGAAGAAATATGGCGACGCCAAGAAATAGCCATGATAGTCGACGAGCTGGAGAACCTTGAGGGAAAATACCGCCGCCTCACCCTGTCTCTTTCCGACCCCGCCCTGATTTCCGCTCCCCAGAAAATAAAAGAAATCGCCAAGGAACGGGCGGAGTTAGAGCCTTTGGTCAAAAAATACGAGGAATTCAAGAGGGTAAAGAGCGAGATCCGGCAATCCGAGGACATCATTGCCGATAGACAAGCCGAGCCCGACCTCCGCAGCCTGGCCGAGGCCGAACTGAAGGAGCTTCGCGAGAAAGAACTCAAGATTGAGGCCGAGCTCAAACTCCTCCTTCTCCCCAAAGACCCCTACGACGAAAAGAACGTCTTCCTCGAGATCCGGGCCGGCGCCGGCGGGGATGAATCGTCGCTTTTCGCCCAGGATCTCTTCCGGATGTATTTCAGGTTCGCAGAAAGCAAGGGATGGCAGTTTGAGGTCATGCAGACGAGCGTCTCGCCCATCGGCGGGTTCAAGGAAATTATTGCCAACATCCGCGGCAAGAACGTCTACTCCTCGCTCAAGTACGAAAGCGGCGTCCACCGGGTTCAGCGCGTTCCCAGGACCGAAGCCTCAGGCCGGATCCACACGTCAACCGTGACTGTGGCCGTCCTTCCTGAGGCCGATGAGGTCGACGTCAAGATCGACCCTAAAGACCTCAAAGTTGAAGCCTTTGGCGCTTCCGGGCCGGGCGGCCAGAACGTCAACCGCAACTACACGGCCATTCGGGTTACGCACAAGCCGTCGGGAATTGTCGTCTCCTGCCAGGATGAAAAATCCCAGCACCGGAACAAAGAAAAGGCGCTCCGGATTCTGCGCTCGCGGCTGATGGACATCGCCAAGAGGAAGCAAGAGGAGGAGATCGCCCGGAGCCGGAAGTCGCAGGTGGGGACAGGGGAGAGGAGCGAGAAAATCCGGACCTACAATTTCCCCCAGTCCCGGGTGACCGACCACCGGATCAACCTGAGCCTGCATAGCCTCCAGGCCGTGTTAGACGGCGATCTTGGCGAGGTCATCGAGAAGCTGATCCTCTATTTTCAGGCGCAAAGGCTCGAAGAGCAGGCGGCCGCATCCCAGGACCTCGGGATCTGATAGGAACGCAATTATTATCACGTCATTGCGAGGCGGCCTTGCGCCGTGGCAATCTCTTAAACATTGGGGATCTTATGATTTAAGAGATCGCCACGCTTCGCTCGCGATGACAAAGTAACAATATAATTTGCGTTTGCATTAGTAAAGTTGAACACGATTCAGCAGGTCTACAAGAAGGGAGTGAACCTCCTCCGGGGGATGGGGGTGGAGGCGCCGGAGATCGAGGCCAAGGTCCTGATGCTCAACGCGACGGGCCTCAGCGAAGAGAAGTTCTTCGCCTCGCCGGAGAGGAAGCTCACCAAAAAAGAAGAAAAAAACTTTCAGCGGCTCCTCGAAAAGCGGCTTTCCGGAGTTCCGCTGGCTTATGTCGTCGGAGAAAAAGAGTTTTGGTCGCTCGCCTTAAAGACGCCGGCAGGCGTTTTTATCCCGAGGCCTGAGACTGAGCTTTTAGTCGAGAAAGTGATGGATCTCTCGTCGAGAGAGGAGGAGACGATCGTCGATATCGGCACGGGCTCGGGGAACATCGCTGTGGCGCTGGCCAAGGAGCTTCCTGGGGCGAGGGTCGTGGCCACCGACATTTCGGCGAAGGCCCTCAAAGCGGCTCGCTTGAACGCTCAGGCGCACAGCGCGCCAAACATTCAATTTGTCCGGGGGAATCTTTACTCCGCCCTCGAAGGGCTCAATCTCGAGAAAAAAGTTGATTTCATCGTCTGTAACCCGCCCTATGTTACGCCTCAAGAATGGAGCGGCCTTCCCGGTCCCATCCGAAACCACGAGCCGCGACGGGCGCTTGTCCCCGGCAGGACGGGGTTTGAGTTCATCCGGCGGCTTGTCCGCGGCGCGCCTGCTTATCTCAAGCCGGGAGCATTCCTGCTTTTTGAGGTTGGACAGGGGCAGGCAGAAAAAGCCTCCTCTCTTTTTGATAAAAACGTCTGGTCTTCTGTCGAGTCGTGCAGCGACCTCAGCGGCATCCCCCGCCTTGTATGCGCCCGCTTATAAGTAAATTGGGGCATAAATTGGGGGACATCATTCGTAATGCACATAATTATTTGCGTAAGGTGAACGTTGTCGTCGCTGGCTCGGGTTTCATGCCGGCGATTTCGTCCGTGTAGTTGCGGATGGTGATCTGGCTCTGCCGGCCGCTGGGGTAAGAGCCGCCCGTCACTCTGAGAGTGACCACGGCCAGACTCCCGGAGCTTCCCCTGGGAATCGGGTTTCCTGATCCGGCAAGACCGCCGATCGTCACAGTGCCGGAGATATTGTTCCCGTCGACAAAAGCCCAGCTCCCGGTGAGATTGCCCTTGGCCGTCCCCACGTAATCGAACATGTTCGGGTCGAAGGTTAGCTGCAGTCCGAAGGCGGCGATCTCGCCCGTGTTGCCGAGGATGGAGATAGGAACACTGACTGTCGTGCCAGGGCCTCCCTCAGAAGGAATGCAAGCGACCGAGATTTCGTTGTTCGTCGGGATCGTGGTCACCCGGAGCGTCACGCTCACTTGCTGAGGGCTATTTGTGGCACTGGCACTGGTAATAGTAATGAGTGCGGTATACGTCCCAGCCACGAGCCCGCCAGCGTTCACCGATACAGTGTGAACTTTGCTTTCCCCCGTGGATGTCCCGCTACCCGGCGTGACCTCCAGCCAGGCCGCGTCATCGGTGATGGTATAAGTGAGAGTACTCTTGCCGCTGTTCCGGATAGAGATCGTCTGAGCAGCCGGATTACCGCTGCCGATCTGGCTGACAAAAGTTAGCGCTGTCGGAGTCACGGCGATTTCCGGCGGAGGCTCCTTGGTTATCTCCAAGCTCACCTTCACTCTCTGGGGGTTGTTATAGGCCTGCGTGGACGTCACGGTTATGGTGGCCGTGTAATTGCTCGCCTGAGCCGCCAGGCCTTCTTTGTTGATAGCGATGGCGTGCTCCTTTATCTGGCCGTTTGACGTGCCGCTCGAGGGCTCGATCGTCAGCCAATCCGCGTCGTCGGAGATAGTGTATTCCAGAGTGCCCGGGCCTGAGTTTTTTACCTTGAGTGCCTGCGAAGAAGGGTTCGGGCCTGTCTCGTAAGCGGCGAAGGAGAATTCAAATGTATTCAACCAGATGATGGGGCGGCTGAGCTCCTCTGCGTCCGGCGTTATCGGGTTCTTTTTGCAGCCTGGCAGAATAGCCGCAGCCAAGACGACGGCGGATACAAACACCGCACCGAGCAGCGCCGCATGAATATGCCTCGGGACTCGCACAAGCAATACTCCTCTTTTCACGGCCGTTCGACCGCGCCAACCCTTCTCCCGGTACTCGCTTTCATCAACGCATTATTC
>JBBILQ010000002.1:11543-109951 GCA_037444845.1 Candidatus Aminicenantota bacterium
TATGTTTATATTTATGCGCCGCAACCCAAGGGATCATCCTTCCCGGACATCGCCTCCCATGTCACTTCTTATAAAGCTCGGAAAAGCTTTCGAGCGCCGGGAGGATTTTTGTCGTTTCGTAGCGAATCCTCTCCCATTCCTCGAGCCTGACAGACGAGAAGGCGTTGACGACCTGGGGGTCGAACTGGCTGGCCCTGTTCTCCTGGATGTCTTTCCCGGCTGCCCTGAAATCCCTTTCTTTCCGGTAGGGACGGTGCGACGTTATGGCATCAAGGGCGTCAGCGACGGCGAAAATTCGGGCCTCCAGGGGAATGGCTTCCCCCTTCAATCCCCCGGGATATCCCTTCCCGTCGAACCTTTCGTGATGGCACAGGATGATGTTGCCGATTTCCTTGACCAGCTTGATCTCCTTGATCAGGCCGAATCCTAAGACCGGGTGGAGCTTAACCTTCTCCCATTCTGCGGCTGAGAGCCGGCTGGGCTTTTTCAGGATGGAGTCCGGGATGGCGATTTTACCGATGTCATGGAGAAGCGCGCCCTTGCGGATGTTGTCCACCGCCGAGCCGTTCTTGATGCCGATGAGCTGAGCGAGAACTTGACTGTACTTGGCGACGGTCAGAGAATGGCCGAAGGTCTCGACGTCCCGGAGGTCGAGGGCGGTCATGAGGTTTTCGAGTGTGGCGTTATAGATTTCCTCGAGGTCTGTGGCTTTGCGCTCGTTTTTCGCTTGCTCTAACTTCAGCCGTCTCAACTGCTGGGCATAGGAGGTGTTTTTCTCGGCTAACTGCCGCCTGGCGATTTCGTTCCTCAGGGCGGCGTAGACGCTGGCCGGGTGGTCGGGGCTGGCGACGTGGTCGATGAGGCCGTTCCGGAGAAATGACGCGGCTGGTTCCGCTCTTCGTGATTTCGACAGAAGGACCAGGGAGAGGCGAGGCCGGCTTCTTCTCAGCCTGCGGAGCTGGGTCAGGCCCTCGGCCGGAAGACGGTCCAGGCTGAAGAGGACAATTGAAGGCGAGGTATCATCGCCTGTCTCGGAAAACAAGGATCTGAATGAACCGGCACCTTTTGCGTTTACTCCCATTCCGGCCAGGAACTGAACAAGGTCATCGCTGTTCTTTCTGTCTTCGTCAATGATCAGCACGTGGATCGGGTCCATGGAAACTCTCCTTCGCCCGCCAAAGCTTCGATTTCCGCGCGAGATAATCTTATACTTTATTTCGCGGACAATATTCAAGCTGGCGAGACGAGATCATCTTTCCGGGTGAGAGATTCGAGGGAAAATTACTCCTCGAAATCGTCTGGAAGGGTGATTGTCATCCGGGGCCTGCTCTGCCAAACTAAGCCCGGATAAAAAATGGACACCATGACATCTGCGGAGATTTTCTCAGGCAGGGAATGTCGCGATTTTTTCGGGGAACTCTCCCTAATACAGGAAACGCATTCTTATTCTTTGGACACAGTCTCGCGCCGGTGTGCCGCCGCTTCAGCTTCCGCCGCCGTCTTGACAACGGAAAGCGCCCGTATTAATATATCGCCAGAGAACATAACAAGAAAATTCTTTATAGAATTATTAAGGGAAGGAAACCGGGAAAAAAGCGCTGTGGTGACGATCTCTCGCCGAGCGCTCGCGTACCCCTGTTTTCCGCGGCGGACGGGCATTCGCCTTAGCGGCCGCGCCGTCCTGAATCCAGATAGGAATGGCCGGGCGAAGGAGAGGTGAGATGGCTGAGAAACCTTTGAACATGAAGGATTCCCTTGCGCTTATTGAAGAGATTGAGGGCAAGCTGGAAAGAATCCTGAGCAAACGCAAAGAAGAGATTGAGCGAGATCTGGACGAAAAACTCAGGTCCATCAAGGAAGAAGCAGAAAAAAAGATCGAGTCGATCGAGAAAGAAATCGGAAAAGGGAGGGAAATCCTCCACGATTATAAGACCGCCATCAGCGAGTTCGAGAGTGAAAGGAGCGCCCTGCAGCGCCAGATAAAAGAGCATTTTGAGAAAGCCATCCAGCACCAGACAGAGATTGAGCGAATGGCCGGCCTGACTCTCGAGGAGCTCAGGATCATCGGCGAGCTCAACAGAAAGCTGGAAACGATCCATCAAACGGCCGAGGAGAAGGTGAGTCTCTACAGGAAAGACCTCGAGGAAAGGTTCGGCATCGTGGCCGAGTTGCCTGAATCCGTGGAAGAGGAAGAGGTCAAGATTGACCTGGAGCAGGAGCTCCTGAAGCTCAAGAAAATCAAGGAACTCCTTGAGGCTGGCCCCGTGGCAGTGGAGGAAGCGCCCGCAGAAGAGGCCGTAGAACTGGCGGCCGAGGCCGAAGCTCCGGCCGAAGCCATGGCCGAAGTAATGGCCGAAGCCGTCGCTCCAGCCGGCGAAGGGGAAGTCCCGGCCAGCTTCCCCGAGATCAACGAGGTCATGGAAGGAGCTCTGGCCCGTGAGGCGGAAGCTGAAAGAGCTGCCGAAGAGGAGGTCCAGCCGGTGGAGCAGGCCTGGGAGGAGGACAGAGAGAGCTTCCAGAGGCTCTTCGAAACCTTGGAGAAATATCGCAAGATCGAACCGCGGAACGGCAACGGCGAGGCCAGCTTTTTCCAGAACGAAGACAAGCTCATCATAGACGGAGAGCACGTCGTGGCCTCGATCGACGAATCCCTGGAAGAGGCCAAAAGGCTTTACCTCAAGCTCTCCCAGACCGAGTCGCCCAAAGAGCAGTTCTTCATCAAGCAGGAGATCATCAACTACCAGGAGATGCTGAGGAAATTCCTCCTCCGGTACATCAAGATGTCTGAGAAGGAAGGCGCTTCGCTTCCTCAGTTCACGACGGATATCCTCAACCTGGAAATCCTCAAGGACATTCTCGAGAAGTTGAGCATGGAGAACTGGAGTAACCCCTCAGACTTCAACTCCTTCCGGATGCATGCCGAATCGCTCAAGGACGCGTATTACGCCAAGATTACACCGCCGGCCTTTTACCTGAGGTCATTGATCGAAGAGCTCGAGGGTTAAACCGAAACCATCCCTTTCGGCAAAGAGGCCAAATAATTTTCCAGAGCTTTCCCGTCGAGAGGAGACAATTCTCTGAACTTCAGCCCGGTCGAAAAGAGCGGCGACCGTTCGCTGGCCTTGTGGGAATAGACGACATCTCCCTTGAGCGGCGTGGCTTTATTTTCTAAGACTAACAGGAAGTCGATCGTCCTGGCCGTCGGAAGCTTTGCCTCCGTGTACATCCTCAGCCCGCCCAGGCTCAGGTTGATCGTCTTGGTCGCCCTGAACTGGCCGTTGTCGGGGTAAAGGAGGAGGGTTGAGACGTAGTGCCGCCGGTGTTTCCTTTTTTCTTCGAAAAATTCTTCCCGGTACGGCCTGACCACCCCGGCCCTTTTCTCCCTGTCGGCTAACTCCCGGTGAAAAGCGCAGACTTTGTTCTTGTTCAATTCCTTTTCTTCTTCGCCCGGTTTTCTGGGGTGGGCGAACCTTTTGCCCTTGGCCTCGGCCAGGGCCATGTCGGCTTCGATGGCGATCTTTTTCAGCTCGTACCTGTTGACGGCGGCGTAGAAATCGTCCTTCCTGGGGAGGAGCGTCACGCCGAAGCTCATCGTCAGGTTCGAGCGCGGCTGGAATTCCTCGTTCTCGAAGTACTCCTCTTCGACGTTTTTCCGGATTCGGTCGGTCAGGATGCAGGCTTCTTCGAGGCTGGTGATGCCCGTGAGGAAAAAGAGGAACTCCTCGCCCCCGTATCGGCAGAGAAGGTCGTCCTCGCGGATGGACGATTTCAGCACCGCGGCTAACTGCCGGAGCAGGCGGTTTCCCGCTTCATGGCCGTTGCGGTCGTTGTAGTGCTTGAACCAGTCGACGTCTCCCATGACCATGGCGAAAGCGCCGATTTCCTGACGCCGCTTGCTCTGGAGGTTGATTTTTTGGATGACCTTCTCGAAGAAGGGGTCGGGACGGAGAATCCCGGTGAGGGCATCGTACTGGATGAGGTTGAGCTTGGTCATGGCCAGAGAGATGTGCTCGGAAATCCCGCGCAGGACCTGCAGGTCATCGCGGCTGAACCCGTGCTTGCTCGGTTCGCCCTTGTGGAGCTTGTTGGTGGCTTCTAACACGCCGATGATTTCTTTTTCGTGCCTTATGGGCACGCAGAGGATGCTGCGCAGGGGCCGCTTGATGTGCTCTATGTATCTTTTAGGGAGGCGCTTGTCCGGGGGGATGGCGGCGAGGTTGATGTCGTCCTTCTGGCGCACGACCTGGGCGGCGAAATCGTGCGAGTCCAGCAGGGCGATGTATTTAGAGAAGTCGGAATGGGAGAGGAAGGCGTCGTCCCAGACAAGGGGTTTGAGGTATTTTCCGAGCGTCTCGTTCTCGTCGAGGATATAGAAGGTGACGCCGTCGGCCTGGATGAGCTCCTTGATGTCGCCGACCGTATCGAGCAGGCTGCTGACGTCGTTGGCTATGTAAATTTTTCTGATGATGTCCTCGACCTTTTGCTTTCGTCTCTGGAACCAGAGGTAGCGCACCTGGAGGGTGATGCGTTTTTCAAGCTCGGTGACGATGTTGTCGTTGATGAAGCTCTTGATCTCCTTGATTTCAGAATAGACTTTCTGAATCTTCTCCTGGTCTTCCTCTCTGGCTGACGTGAGTTTTTCTAACTCCAGCTTGAGGCGGGCATGCTGCGCCGCCATCTGGAGGATGCGGGCCGATCGTTCTTTTGCTGATTCTTCGGCGGGAGCGGGCAGGAAGTCGATGAAGTAATCTTCCGGCCAGCGGGCCATTATCTGATGGGCGGCTTTTTCGTCGCTGCCGGTGATGATGACGCTTGTCTTGGGAGTGATGAAATTTTTAAAGTTTGAGCAATCGGCTTGGGCCTGGTCGACGATCAGGATGTGGATGCGCGTATGAGAGGCCAAGAAAGCCGCTTCTTCCAGGGAGCTTGAGACGAGGACCGGGCCGATGTCCCGGCAGATGTTGATGAGGAAATCGGCATCAGCGGCGTTCTTCATAAAAAGGAGAATTTTTTCCTCGTCCATCGGTTGAGACTCAGCTTGAGAGCTTAGGGTGCGTCTCTCCTTTTCCTCGACTTTCAAACCTTGGCCTTTTATGGTTAAGGGAAACTTTTCCTCTACCTCATCCCTGGCGACTCTACTGTACAACAATTTTTTCGCCTTCGTCAACACAATTTTTTGCCCTTTTTGAATTTGTGAGGGTTGTGCTATAAAATGTTTTGAGGTTGTCAAAGGCGAAGAATATCTGTCCGAATGGAGGAGATAATGGCCAATAAGAGAGAAAAAGCATACACGCCCATAAGGGCGCCGAGGGGTTCGGAGCTTCAGACCAAAGGCTGGTCCCAGGAGGGCGCGCTGCGGATGCTCATGAACAACCTCGACCCCGAGGTCGGCGAGAAGCCAGAGGAGCTCATCGTCTACGGCGGAACAGGGAAGGCAGCCAGGAACTGGGAATGCTTCTGGGCCCTCGTCGAAAGCCTTAAGAGCCTTGAGAATGATGAAACTCTTATCGTCCAGTCGGGAAAGCCGGTGGCCGTTTTCAGGACGCATGAGGAGGCTCCGCGCGTCCTCATCGCCAACGCTCTCGTCGTCCCCAAATGGGCTACCTGGGACGAGTTCCGACGCCTCGAGGCCAAAGGACTGACCATGTTCGGCCAGATGACGGCCGGGAGCTGGATCTATATCGGCACTCAGGGGATTCTTCAAGGCACCTACGAAACTCTGGCTGCCGTGGCCAGGAAGCACTTCGGCGGAAGCCTTAAGGGAAAGCTCGTCCTGACGGCCGGCCTGGGAGGCATGGGCGGTGCCCAGCCACTGGCCGTGACCATGAACGAGGGAGTGGCCATTGTCGTCGAGGTCGACCGGCAGAGGATCGAGCGACGGCTCAAGACGAAATACGTGGACACGATGGTCGAGAGCTTGGATGAGGCCCTGAAGCTAGCTGACGAGGCTAAAAAGAAGGGGGAGCCGCTTTCCATCGCCCTTCTTGGGAACGCTGCCGACATTATTCCTGAATTCGTCCACCGTGACATCACGCCCGACGTGCTGACCGACCAGACTTCGGCTCACGACGAGCTCAACGGCTATGTTCCCCACGGCCTGCCCTATGAGGAGGCCCTTCGGCTGCGGCAGGAAAATCCCGATGACTACATCGAGCGCGCCTACGGGTCGATGGCCGTCCACGTTGAAGCCATGCTCAAGCTCAGGCAGCGGGGGGCAAAGGCCTTTGACTACGGCAACAACATCCGCGGCCAGGCGCAGAAAGCCGGCGTGGCCAACGCCTTCGACATCCCCGGGTTTGTCCAGGAGTACATCCGGCCGCTCTTCTGCTACGGCAAGGGGCCTTTCCGCTGGGCGGCTCTCTCGGGCAAGCCCGAAGACATCTTCACGACCGATGAGGCTGTGCTGGCCGAATTTCCGGAAGATGCGGCGCTCGAGCGGTGGATCAGGAAGGCGCAGAAGCAGGTCAAGTTCCAGGGCCTGCCGGCGCGCATCTGCTGGCTGGGCTACGGCGAGCGGGCGCGCTTTGGAACGGTCATCAACGACCTGGTGAAAAAAGGCAAGATCGAAGCGCCGATCGTCATCGGCCGCGACCATTTAGACACGGGCTCTGTCGCTTCGCCCAACCGCGAGACCGAAGGGATGAAGGACGGCTCGGATGCCATCGCCGACTGGCCCATCCTCAACGCGCTTCTCAACGCTGTCAGCGGAGCCTCCTGGGTCTCGGTCCATCACGGCGGCGGAGTGGGCATCGGGCTTTCCATCCATGCGGGGATGGTCATCGTCGCCGACGGCCGGGATTCCACGGCGCGCAGGCTCGAGCGCGTGCTCACCGTCGACCCCGGGCTGGGCGTCGCCCGCCACGCTGATGCGGGCTACGAAGAGGCCATCGCTTTTGCAGCAGAAAAGAACGTCAAGATTCCGATGAGAAAATAAGCCAACTCGCGTTGGCACTGCCATATTCTGATTGACTACCCCGGTTGACGCAAACGCTGGCCGACCTGCCCCTTTTCTGGGACAGCAAAGCATTCCCCTTTCTGGCATGAGATTTGCTCTATTTCCGGCCGAAAGGAGGATCCGATGAAAAAAGCCGTTGCTTTGACGCTGGCCGCAGCTTTTTTCCTGGGTGTTTTCTTGTTCCTGCCCCGCGCATCTTTCGCAGACGCAGATAGTTGCTACGACTACTGGGAAAGATGCCGGATACGCGCCTTCGCGGCCGATGTGGGATGGATCAAGACAACGCTCATGTTGACCATGTGCGACATCGGTCTCGGCCGGTGCCTGTACCTTCAGTTGTGAATTGGCTGAAGGGGGCCTCAGCTCTCGGGCAGGGAGGAGAGGCCCCCTGCTCATCCCCCTTGCTTCCGGGGAAGAAAAAAAGCGGCAAAGGAGATCATGATCATGATGAGAAAAACGCTTGGCGTTCTTGCGGCGCTGTTCATCTGCGGCGGCGATTTTCAGGCTCTCTTTTCTTGGCCGGACAGGCCGCCCTGCTATGCGGCCAGAGAGGTTGAGCTTGAGGGGAGGCCGGCCGAAAGGCCCTATTTCTTCAGGACCGCGGCCTTCTTTGTTGACGGCCAGGGCCTCTATGTCCTCGAGGCTGACGATGCCGAGGCGAAGGTCTATTCCGGGTCCGGCGTCTTTGAGCGCGCCTTCGGAAGGAAGGGGAGAGGGCCGGGCGAGTTCGACATGCCCTCTGACATGGATGTTCTGGGCGACAGGCTGTATGTCGCTGACAGCGGGAACCGGAGAGTCCAGGTGCTGGACAAGAACGGCCGGTATATTTCCGGTTTTAAAGTGCCGTTTTTCCTCTGGCGAATCCTGGCCCTCGACGAGGACCGGATCGTCGTCGCCCGTTTTCCGTCCGGGTTTGAGGGCGGAGAAAAGATGCTCCACTGCTTCAACCGCAGAGGAGAGCTCCTCTGGGAAGCGCTGGATTCATTTCACTCGGGCGACTCTGTCTACGATGCGCTGCGGAATTTTATTTTTTTGAAGAAAGGGGAAAAAGAGAGCTTTTTCGTCATCCCAAGAAGCGGAGAGCCCGTTATCTTGAAGATGAACAGGGACGGACGCATCGTCCGTAAGATAATGGCCGGCGCTGATTATCCCTCAAAGAAGGTAACTCTTCCCACGGGGCGAAAAAATAAAGAGCTTCTGGCTTTATGCTGGAACTGCGATTGGCACAACGGGAAGTTCTATCTCCTGATTCCGGAATACACGCCCTCGAAAGACGTGGGACCGGGGCATCAGATGGCTGTCGTGGATGAGACCGGCCTGGTCGAGGCTTTTGTCGATTTTCCGCTGAGGTTGAGCCGGGTGGCCGTGGCCGGGAAAGTTGTCTACGGTCTTGATAGCGAAGGCCTGTTGCGCATTTTTCATGTTGAGGAAAAATGAGAAAAAAGCGCGTTTTGAACGTCTTTTATATTATGAGTCTGGTGATATCAGTGAATTCGATGAGCTTCGCCGCCGGCACTGGCCGGTGTGGAGCGGTCACCGCTTCCTGGGATGAGAGCCGGGCCGGAATCTTTTCATCCCTCGAGGACGCTGTGGCCGACCCCGAACAGCCGGTCCTCCTGGTGTTTTTTTCTTTAGCCTGCCATTTTTGCTGGGATGAGCTTTTCGAGATGAAGGAGTTCATCAAAAAATTTAGTATTCCTGTAGAACTAATAGGAATAAGCCTGGATTCGCCCGACGAGCTGCAGTCGTTTGCGGCCAGGTATTCGTTCGGTCACCCGATCGTCCGCGACAGGAACAAAGAGCTCTACCGAAGGTTCAAGGTCAAGCTCGAGCCGCACAGGGTCGTCTTGGAGAAAAACCGTGTCATCTACGAGGACGACGATGACCTGGATTTCTTGGCGAGGAGGGAAAAGGCCAAACAATGCCTGTTAGCCATCGCCTCGAGGTAGGTTTTTTTCTTGCCCGAAGAAAAGTCCTGTCGGCCAGGAGTTTGTATGTCCTTCTCACGGGGCTGGCCGCTCTCATCGGCTATGTCTGGGTCAAAGATTCCTACAGCCTCTCATTCCAGTTCTTCCTTTTCCTCTTTCCCCACATCTTTCTTTTCATCTCGCAGGACATGATGATGGACGAAATCGAGACCGGGGTGTTAGAGAATATCGTCTTTGTTCGCGGCGCCTTCAGGGATTACCTCTTCGAGAAGAACATCTACCTGTTCTTGATTGCCCTGGCCTTCGCGCTGGCGGCATTTTCGCTCTTCGCGGCGTACGGCCTGGCGAGCGGCGAGTTTTCGGCCCGTTTCCTTCTCCAGTTTCTTGCCGGAGTGGCTGCGGGCGCCTACTACATCTCGCTCGGCGGGTTTTTGAGCTTTTATTTTAAAGGCGGCTCAAATGTCCTCGTTGTCATCATCGGCCAGCTTGCAACTTTTATCGGCCTTCTCCTTTCGGCCACGCAAAGGCTGGGTTTTATCGATCAGCTGACATCCGCCTCGTTCCCCGACTGGAGTTCCAGGCTCAAACTCATCGTTTTCCTCGGGGTTTTGCCGAATATCCTCGTATTCGAAAAATATTTTGCGGCGAGCGTTGGGATTGCCGCCCTTGCCTGCTTTTTCCTCGTGCTTCAAAAAATGAAGATCGGGGCTTTGGAGCTAAAAAAGCGATGAGTGACGTCGTTCTCCAGGTCGAAAACCTGGCCAAAAGGTTCGGCCGGGTCGAGGCGGTTAAGAATGTCTCTTTTTCCATGAGGCGAGGAGCGATCGCCGCCTTCCTGGGAGAAAACGGCGCCGGAAAGACGACGACCATCAAAGCCATCCTCGGTTTCCTGAAGCCCGACGCCGGCCGGGTGGAAACACTCTGCCGGGAGCCCGGCTACGTCCCCGAACATCCTGTTTTTTTCCCCTGGCTCAAGGGCCGGGAGATTCTCGGTTTCACGGCAAAGCTATTTGGAATGGACAAGGCCTATCTTGGCCGGGTTGTCGATTGGATAAGCGCTGCTGTCGGGTTCGACCCAGCGCTTCTCGAGCGAAAGGTCCAAACCTACTCTCTGGGCAACCAGAAAAAATTTTCCTATCTCCAGAGCCTGATCGTATCGCCCGACCTCCTCATCGTCGATGAGCCCCTCTCCAGCCTTGACCCTGTTTCTATTAAAAGCGTCCGCGAACTTTTTCTGAGGCTCAAAGAAGAGGGGAAAGCGGTGTTTCTCAGTTCCCACCTTATTTCCGAGATGGAGAAAATCGCTGACGACGTGATTATCATCAAGAAGGGTTCGGTGCTTCTCGAGGAAAGAATCGAAAGGTTGCGAAAGGAAGGTCGCTTTGACCTCGAGAGGTTATTCCTGTCTTTCCACGAATGAATTGGGGGGAATTGGGGGGACGTCATACGTAATGCACGTAATTCCCCTTGATTCCCATGCGCTCAATTCCCCGTGATCTTGAAACAAATTAAGACGTCCTTAATTTTGGTGCCATAATTTTGTGTATTACGTATGCTGTCCCCCGAATTGCCGAATTGCCCCGAATTGACCGGGTGCGCCGGGTGTGCTATTTTAGTCGAGAAATTCATGGTCACAGTCAGGTTTGCGCCCAGCCCGACAGGCTACCTCCACCTGGGGAGCGCCAGGACAGCCCTTTTCAACTGGCTTTACGCCAGGCACACGGGAGGCAGGTTTCTCCTCCGGATCGAGGACACGGACAGGTCACGGTCCGACTCTCGCTTCCTTGAGGAGATTTTGCGAGGCCTCCGCTGGCTTGGCATCGACTGGGACGGCGAGCCCATTTATCAGAGCCAGCGCTTCTCCCTTTACAGGGAAAAAGCCCGGATGCTCCTGGCGCAGGGAAAAGCCTACATGGACGGCCGGGCCATCCTTTTCAGCGTGAATAAGGGCCGGACGGTCGAGTATGAGGACATTGTCCACGGCAAGATCAGCGTGGCCACCGACGAAATAAAAGACCAGGTGCTTGTCAAGTCGGACGGCTCCCCCTCCTACAATTTCGCCTGCGTCGTCGATGACGCCGACATGGCCATCACTCACATTCTTCGCGGCGACGACCACATTTCCAACACGCCAAAGCAGATCCTCTTTTACGAGGCTTTAGGCCTCGAGCCGCCCCGCTTCGGCCACATGCCGCTCATCCTCGGCCCTGACGGCGCCAAGCTTTCGAAAAGGCACGGCGGAGTTTCGGTCGAGGAGTACAGGAAAGAAGGTTTCCTGCCCGAGGCCCTTGTCAATCACCTGATCCTGTTAGGCTGGTATCCCGGGGAAGAGCACGAAATCCTTACCCTCGAGGAGGCGGTCCGTCTTTTTGACATCGCCGACCTCAACGCCG
Source organism: Candidatus Aminicenantota bacterium (assembly GCA_037444845.1). Classification (GTDB taxonomy): domain Bacteria; phylum Acidobacteriota; class Aminicenantia; order Aminicenantales; family UBA8522; genus JARYMI01. The sequence continues at coordinate 22,820 of JBBILQ010000002.1, forward strand.
TCCAGGCCAAGTTTGATATGCAGAAGCTGCGCTGGCTCAACGCAGAGCATATCATGAGGAAAAAGACCGAAGACTTGCTTACCCTCATCAAGGAACAGCTCGGCGCGGCCGGGGTTGATTTTTCCGGGATGGGCGATGACTACTTGCTCAAGCTCATCGACCTTTACAAGGTGAGGATGAAAACCCTCCGGGAATTCGTCGGGCTGACCGAATGTTTTTTCCGGGACGATTTCAGCGTCGAGGAAGAGGGGCGGAAGAAATACCTGGACAAACAAGAAAGCAGGAAGAACCTTGGCTTGCTCGCCGACCGCCTGGAAGCTCTCCAGGAATTCACGGCCCGTGCCATCGAGGAGGCTTGCCGGAGCCTGGCCGAGGAAAAAGGGCTCAAGCCGGCTAGCCTCATCCACCCGGCCCGGATGGCTGTGAGCGGCCGGACGAGCGGCGCCGGGCTCTTCGAGATGATGGAGCTTCTGGGCCGGGAGAAGGTGTTGACCCGTCTGAGAGGCGCCTGGCGATGAGCGCCCGGGAAACGAAGAAAAACTTCATCCGGGAGATTATCGAGGGAGATATCCGCAGGGGAAAGAACGAGGGCAGAGTCCACACGCGGTTCCCGCCCGAGCCGAACGGCTTCCTTCACATCGGCCATGCCAAGTCCATCTGCCTGAACTTTGGCCTGGCGGCCGATTACAGGGGGCTGTGCAACCTGCGCTTTGACGATACCAACCCAGAGACTGAGGAGCTCGCCTACGTAGAGTCCATCAAGGAGGATGTCCGCTGGCTGGGGTTTGACTGGGAGAACCGGGAATTCTACGCGTCGGACTATTTTGAGAAGCTCTACGAGTTCGCCGTCGACCTAATCAAAAAGGGAAAAGCCTATGTCTGCGACCTGAGCGCCGAGGAGGTCAGCATCCAGCGGGGCACGCTCACCGAACCGGGAAAAGACAGCCCTTACCGGAGTCGCTCGGTCGAGGAAAACCTGGACCTTTTCCTGAGGATGAAGGAGGGCGAGTTTCCGGATGGCTCGAAAACGCTCCGGGCTAAGATCGACATGTCCCATCCGAACCTTCTGATGCGAGACCCCGTCCTTTATCGCATCCGGAGGGAGCGCCATTACCGGAGGGGCGACGCCTGGTGCATCTACCCGACGTACGACTGGGCCCACGGCCAGTCCGACTCCATCGAAGGCATCACCCACTCCATCTGCACCTTAGAGTTCGAGGTCCACCGGCCGCTCTACGACTGGTTTCTCGACGCTTTAGGCGTCCATCACCCCCAGCAGATCGAGTTTGCCCGGCTGAGCCTAAGCCACACGGTGCTGAGCAAGCGGAAGCTGCTCGATCTCGTCCGGGAAGGATACGTCAGCGGCTGGGACGACCCGCGCATGCCGACAATCTCGGGGCTGAGGCGCCGCGGCTATACGGCCGAGGCCATCCGGAATTTTTGTGACATCATCGGCGTGGCCAAGGCCAACAGCATCGTCGATATGGCCCTTCTCGAGGACTGCCTCCGCGAGGACCTGAATAAACGCGCGCCGCGCGTCATGGCCGTGCTGCGGCCGCTCCGCGTCGTGATCGTCAACTATCCTGAAGATAAGGTGGAGGAGCTCGAAGCTGTCAACAACCCTGAGGACCTGGGCATGGGCACGCGGAAAGTCCCCTTTTCGCGGGCGCTTTACATCGAACGGGATGACTTCATGGAGGAGCCGCCGAAAAAATTCTACCGGCTTGCCCCGGGAAGGGAAATCAGGCTTCGTTATGCCTATTTCATCACCTGCAGAGAGGTCATCAAGGACCCGGCGACGGGAGAGGCGATAGAGCTCCGCTGCACATACGACCCGGCCACGCGCGGCGGCGACGCTCCGGACGGCCGCCGAGTCAAAGCGACTCTCCACTGGGTTTCGGCCGCTCACGCCGTCGACGCCGAGGTTCGCCGCTACGGCACTCTTTTCACGAAGCGGGACGCTGGAGGGGTCGAGGAGGGCGCCGACTGGAAGGCCAACCTGAACCCGAAGTCGCTTGAAGTCTTGCGGGGATGCAAGGTTGAGCATAGCCTCGCCGTTGCGCCGCCGGGAAGCCGCTTCCAGTTTGAACGGCTCGGTTATTTTTGCGTTGATTCCCGCGATTCAAAGCCCGGGAATCTTGTTTTCAACCGCACGGTCACCCTGCGCGACCCGTGGGCCAAGCTCGTCCGCTCCGGCCGCCACAACGAATAACTATTTAAGGGGAATGACGAGGCGTTTCCCTTCCTCAATCGTGATTTTTATTTCCCTTGGCTCGGGAGCAAAGAGAACGCGCAGCGTGTAGTTCCCGGGCTTAAGCTCCACTGCCGCGCCCCCAACCGTTCCTCTGGCCACCTCCTTGCCCTTCGCGTCGAGCACGACAAACTCCACCTGAAGAGTTTGCTGGAGGGCTGAAAGAAGTCCCCCGGCGTCCTTGGCGTCGAGATATATCCCATCAGTGGATTTGGCGATGGCCTCGAGCTCCTGACGCTCCGCTGCCTCCTTGATGTCGAACCCGACGATATAGACCTTGACGTCGAGCCCGGATTTCTTGATGGCCGGCGCGATTGACTTGATGTCGCCGCCGCAGCTTTCGATTCCGTCTGTGACCAAGATGATCGAGCCGTTGGGAATCGTTTCAAAATCCTTTATCGCTTCGAGCACAGAATAGACAAGCGGCGTCTTGCCCTTGAGCTGGATTTTATTGACCGTATCGATGAGCCTGGCCTTATCCACCGGGCCGATCGGGACGAGAAGCTCCGTATCGGTGCAGGCTCTGGGGTCGTTTAAACCGTATCTGTGACCGTAAACCCGCAGCCCGACGCTCAGCGTCTCCGGCAGCGCGTTGATGATCTGCGCCAGGACCTTCCGGGCGATCGTGATCTTGGCCTCCCCTGCGATCTGGCCCCACATCGAGTTGGAGGCGTCAAAGATAAACTCGATATTTCTTGCCGCTTCTGGAACGGCCTCTTTTTCGAAAACAACCTGGACGGACGCCGGTTCGGCCCTTTTCGGCATGTAGACGGGCAAGTAACCGCAGCAGAACTCTAAGATCATGGCGCCGAGAGCGGTCGTGTAGATCGTCCCCACGCTTTCCTCGCTCTCCCTGGCTTCCCACGTCCCGTCGTCGTTCTGGTTATCGACTAACATCCGGCAGGTCCAGTCTTTCCAGATGCGCCAGTCGTTGCCTCCGGCGATCAGCATGGCTCGCGTTCCGTAATACCAGTAGTAAAAAGGATAGCCGTCACCCGGCTCCTCGAGGTTCCAGGTGGGCGCATGGTCCTGCATATATCGGAGCGCCGGCCCGACACATGGGTCCTCGGGGTAGCCGCAAAGCTGGAGGCTCAGTGAGCCCATCCCAGCCCGGGCGCATGAATCGCCGCTGTCGTCAGGCGATGAATACCCAAAAGAGCCATCTTGTTTGCCGTAAAGGGAACGCACATACTTTGCGGCGAGCTCAAAGCACCACTCGGGCACGTTGAATCCGACGTTCTTGGCGGCCCGCAGAGCGAGAACCTGCCAGCCGGTGACCGAAATGTCGCTGCCGGTATCTTCCGGGCCGTAGCGCCAGCCGCCGTAGCTATCCTCATCCCGGTTGATCGGGCCGCCCAAGTCCTTTGGCTTGTGCTCGGTGTTTTGAGACTTGATAATGACCTGGAGAGCGTCTTCGGTCATCGGCTTGAGTTTTGCCTCTTTGAGTTCCGCGATGGCCTCGATCGCGGCAAGCGTCGCGATCGCGTGCGAGTACATGCCGTCGGACGCGCCCTTCCAGCTTGCTCTTGGCCCTCCATCATAAAGCGGCCCCTCGTCAAACTGCGATTGAAGATAGCGCAGGCCTGCCTGGATGCTCCGGGTATAGTCTTTGCCCGTGCACTTTCCGCCGATAAGGGCCATGATGGCCAGCCCTGATTTTCCCACATGATCTTCGCCAAAATAACCTTCCTTTGTCTGCTCTGCGGCCAGGTAATCGAGCGCTTTTTTGAGCGCTGCGGTTACTTCTGCCTGAGAGGCGGGGGGTGAGAGCGGCTTTCCGGCGCGAAGCGTGTAAGGCTCGTCCGGGTTCGTTCCTTCGGCGCCCACCCTGATCAAGAATTTCCCCGGCCGCTGCTTCATCCTGACGATTTTTTCTCCCTTGTCTTCCTTGTATTCATCCATTTTTATTAAGTATTCGTCTGTGCTTGCAGCATCATAGAGCCTTAGACCGAGGTCAATTTCGCGCACACCGCTAACTTCGATGACCAGGATATCAAGCCCCGGCGCCGGGATGGTCAAGGCATACCAGTCCTCATCGCCGTCCACGTTGGCGAATCCTTTGATCACCGTGTTCAAGGGCAGCGGGTTGGCCTGCTTTGGCTCGTTATTCGGCTCTGACTCGGTTTGAGCGGATAGCCGAGGACAGATAACAAGAATGGCCAGGAGAATCAGCCCGCTTAATCTGGCCAAAAGCCCCCAACGCCATTGAGGTTTGACACTTTTGTTCATCTCTTTCTCATCCTTATTTGTTTTCTATTTTTTGGTTATCCATTAACCGATTTATCCAGAAAATTGGTGAACCATCCAGGCCAAGTTACTTTTTAATGCCTTTTTCCCAGAGGGCATCACAGAGGCTTCCCATCGCCCAGTTGATTGTTTCGTTGATGATGATGGCTGTCCAGTTGACCTCAATATCCATGAACGCGGCCGCCACTCCGGAGGCATTGGTGCAGATCGTGCTCCAGATGCACTCGATGACGAGCTCGTCGTGCTGCGGCCGGTTCCCCCGCAGGGGCGCTGAGATGGCTGCTCCCAGACACCGTCCAAGCTGAGCGTAGTACTCGATCATACCCTTTAGCTGGAGCACGATTTCGACCTTCTCGGCATATTCCGTCATGGCCTGGCCGGCCCCCTTTTCGCCCACCCCGAGAAAATTTCCCGTCTCCGGGTTCAGCCGCCACCAGGCAAACGTTGGTTTTCCGGCCAGGGAGATCTCCTTTTCCGGCGCGATGACATCGAATCCACGGCGGAATTCCATCTCGAGACGCGCTCGAACGTCGGCAGACACCTGTAGGCGCTTCCAGTTCGGGTCTTCGTGTCCTTGGATCAGGAACCAGTTGATTCCCTGAGCCTTTGATTCCCTGAACAGCAAAGCCGTGTTTTCAACCGTTCCTTGTTCCGCCATCTCATACGCTTCGACAAGCGTGTCAAGAATTCCCTGCTCCACCCGGACGGAAAAAGCATCCTGGCGCATCTTTTGGCTCGGGCTGATATCGTTGGAGATGATATCGAGGCTTTCCGTTGGTACGAGTTCCCCCCGATCATTCTCTGTCAGCGCCGAGTGGCGCGCCACGAGATTCGGGGTCGACAGGGAAATTTCATCGCGAAAGGGGCTGAGCTTGAACCTTTTCAGGGCAAAGCCGTAGAGTTTTGCGGAGAGAGGCTTCATTTTTGTCATTTCCTCGAACAACGCTTGAGGATCCCAGCCTCCATAGTTTTCGACGAGATTCAGGTAGACCTCTCTGTTGAGTAACACATAACTGGCCGTCCGCTCTTCGATGAATTGCGGTGACAGCTCGCAGACAAGCGGCAGCATTTCTGTCTCCCCGAGAATCTTGAAAGCCCGGTCCATCCGCTGCTGTTCGGTCAGTTTGAAGGCACGGAAGTTTTTCGCCTGCCTGGCCGCAGGCCCGATAAGGTCAAAAACCTCTCGCCTGTGGACCTGGACAGGCCGGCCCGGTGAGTGGGTTTCAAATTCCAGCCATTCGGCCGTAAGAAAGGCTTTTTCGTCTGACTTCGCCGCCTTTGCCTTTTCCTTCTCCTCTTCCTCCTCCTTGCCGGCAAGACCTCCAAACAGGCCGCCGATGGCTCCGGCCCTGCCCTTTTTCCGGCCTGGTTTCTGGCTGGGCTCGTCGCTGGCATTTCCCTGGGCCGTAACGTAAGATTTTGCGACTGCTTCTCCATCAACCTCCAGCACGGCCTGCCATTCGGCCTGTTTGGCTATGGCCTCTCTGAGAAAAGGCACCGGTTCTGGAGCGGCCAAGAACATATCCTCCGAAGGCCAGCTCAAAGGAAGATGGCGCACGATGATTCTCTGGCCCAGCGTTTTCGAGGGAATGAGTGCGTGCTCGAGGACAGGCTTTTCCTTGAGGGCACCGCTCTCCACCTGCTCGGCGATTATTCTAATCTTGATGCGGTGAAAGAGGTTTTCTTCAAGGTCCTCGGGCTCGAGCGTCTCTTCGGGTTCGCCAAAGGTTTGTCCTGGCGATGCGCCAGGCAAGGCCGGGTCAAGGTCAACCCAATCTTCCCCCTTTTCCCACTGAACCCACCAGTGGTCTTTTAAATCTTCCACCAGCGCGCGTTCTTTTTCTCCCTGTCTATTTATCGCCTGTTTGTTCAAAATGGCGAGGATGTCTGCTGCTAATTCTTTGTGCTCTGACTTTATTTGCCGAATTTTGTTCTCGTGTTCTCGCTGGGCCTTGGCTATTGTCTCGACGAGGTGCTTGCGGTCAAGTTCATGGTTTTGGACATAGAGGGCGATCAGGGCATCCTTGTCCTGGAGAGTCGACCGATGAAGCGACGACGCCCGGCTCGCCTGCCTTGAGGCGGTTTTCTTGAGGATCGTGGCGGCCTCCTCTTCCGTGAGATGACGCCGGGCAAGCCGCGCTTCATTTCCGGCGAGCCGAAGCAATTCACAGAGGAGGAGGGCCCGGTCAAGGCTGTTGCCGCGGCGGTCCATCAGGACACCCACCGGCCCTCGCAAGCTTCCCCGGTATGGGATAAGATTGGTCTCATCGCGGACCCATTCGAAGAGCTTGATGGCGTCGCTTCCAGCCGTCCGGACGACTGCCTCAGGATCGAACGTCTCCCGCGGAATTCTCTGGATCGCGTCCTCAAGAGCTGAAAATGCATTTTCCACCCTCTTCATTGTCACTTCAATATCGGCCTGGCTAATCTCAGCGCTTTGCCCGGCTGGCTCCTCTTTTGATTCCCGAGGTTCCGGGGACCTGACGTTCTCGGAGGCAACGTCCTTGTTGTTTATCTCGGCCGGATTAGCGGGGCTCTCCGCCTTTTTTCCCTTCGCGCAGGAAAGAGGGCCGATGAAGAGGAAGATAAAAAGGATAAAAACGAAAAATAAAAGGCTCTGATTTTTCCGTTTTCGATTGACGGGCATTCTTTTTCTCCTTTTTGTCGGCTGCGCGGCTCTATGGTTCTTTGAGATTTGCCAAACTAAAGTTTTTTTCGCTCTCGTAGCCGCGGTAGTACAGAGTCTCCGGCGTTTCGTCGGTCTCATAAGCGATCTCGAAGCGGACGAACGCCTGGGGCGGGACGGTGAAGGGAGTCGGCGGCCGGTGGGAGAGCGCGGAGGTGGCCTCTTCGTCGAAATAGATATCCTCGCCCGCTGCCTTCAGGATGAACTGTGCCTCTGTCTGGATTTCGATTCCGCTTTTCACCAACGACCGGATGCCCAAATCGAGGATGACATATCCTTTTTCCCGGCGAGCCCCGAAGAGCATGACTTCCATGGTCCCGCCGTCCCGGTGGCTGGCTCGGGGCTTGGCCGCGGGAGAAGTGACGGGCGCTGCGGTCAGCGTTAGGGAGTAGACGCGGTTCTGGACGCGTATCCCGAGGCTGATTTCCTTTTCGGCTGCGGGCACGAGGAAAGCAACCTCCTGGTTCTGATAAAAATCAGGGGTGAAGCGGATGTAGCCTTCCTCCGTAGTTGAGCCGCCCGAGCTATAGTAGAGGTGTCCCTCTTTTGTGGCCACCCAGATGTATTCCTGAGGCTCAACCTGGACGATGTTCTTTTCAGCTCCGCTGGCGGATAAACTTTTTCCACGGAGCTTGACCACGGCATAGCGCCAGCCTTCCGGCGCTTCCTCTTCGTTGTACTCAGCCCTGAAGTCGATTGCGGTGGCGGCCAGCTCTAAGAAACTGTCCTTGAACTCGCCGAGCGCCCTGGGCCGGGCTGCTCCGGCGCCAGCGGCGAGCTTCAGGTCTCCCCGGATAGGGATGAGGATATGGCCATAAGAATAATCGAAAAATTGGAAGGCGATGTTCCTGGAATTTTCAGGAATGAGATAGACAAATCGCACCCTTTTCACATCCCCTTGCTTGGGAAGAGAGAATCCCTTCTTGAGGCTGATCCCTCCCGGGACAGACTCTGTCTGCTTGTCGAGGGAATACGTCTCTCCGTCTGCCAGGACGTAGGCGTGGTCGAAGAAATTGGGCACAAGATAGGCCACGTCTGCATCGACCATCTCCTCTTCCTTTTCTTCCTTTTTTTTGCCCCCCAGGAGTGTTCCTGCGCCCATCGTCCGGTCCTGCTTGCCCTCAAGCTTGCTCTTTTCAATTTTCTGCTTGGGATGGATGTTTGTCCATTCGGTCTCGAGGAGGAAGAAAGCTTTTCCGGCGGGTGCGGCCTGGGAGGCTACTTCTTTTTCGAAGCCGGACTCGATCACGATGACTCTGGCCGCCTTGTTGGCGGATTTCTCAGACGCGGCCGCGCTTTCTTGATGAGCTTGCGACAGGGAGTTCGACACTCCAAAAAGAATCAAAGCTGTCAAAAACCGTAGAGATTGATACCGAAGGAAAGACATGCTTGCCTCCTTGGCCAGATTAGCCTTCTCTGAGACCCTCTTCTAAAAAGATAGCAAGAGAATTTCGAAATCGGGATCGTGTCCCCAACTTCTACTGCAAAAAATATATTTTTTTCCTGCAGTTGTCAATTCTGTCGTTGAGCCCGAAATTGCTGTTAGGAAAACGCTATCCCCGTCATCGCGAGCACCCATTGGGTGCGTGGCGATCCGCCGGAGTCGTCGCGAGGAGCGAAGCGACGTGGCGATCTCAAGTTTATCCGATGAGATCCCTCGCCGGGCTCGGGACGACCCAAAGGGTCGGATTGCTTCGCTTCGCTCGAAAAGACAATTTTCTATCGGCAAAATTGGGTTGAGCAGCGGAATTGACTGCTTGCTTCCGTGTCTGGTATTCTGGCCCGGAGTAACCCAATTAGCCAAAAGGAGGCTAAAGTGAGCCCGATGGACCCTGCCCGGATTGTCGCGATGGCCAGCGCTTTTTATGATTCCTGCGTTCTTTTTGCGGCTTCCGACCTGGGAATCTTTAAGAAGCTCGCTGAATTCGGGGAAGCTGACCTTGAGACGATCATCTCAGCCTGCGGCCTCAACAGCCGCGGCGGCCGGCTCCTCCTCGACGCCTGCGTCGCTTTAGGGCTTTGCGATAAGAGAGAAGGCCGCTACCGAAACAGCCCCGAGGCGGCGCTTTTCCTCGTTTCCGGCTCGCCCGCTGATTTGAGCGGCGCCATCCGCTACAACCGCGACGTCTACAACGCCTGGGGCAGGCTTCACAAAATGGTCCGGACAGGGAAGCCCGTCGAGAGGCCGGAGCTTCATTTGGGCGAGGACTTAGATCGCACCCGGACCTTTGTCCTGGCCATGCACAACCGAGCCCTGGGAATCGGACAGTCTGTTGTACCGCTCCTCGGTCTTTCGGGAAGCAAGAGGGTCCTCGATGTCGGCGGCGGGCCGGGCACCTATTCGATGCTGATCGCCCGGGCATTTCCCGGGGTCGAATGCATCGTTTTGGACCTTCCCGAGGTTGTGAAGATCGCTGCTGAGCTAATTACCCAAGCAGACCTGAAGGGGCGCATCAGGACACTCGCCGGGGACTACCACCGCACGCCGTTCCCGGATGGCAACGACGCCATCCTATTTTTCGGCGTCCTCCATCAGGAGGATGAAGCAGCGATACGCGACCTTCTCGGGCGTGCTCATGACGCTCTCGTTCCCGGCGGCTGTGTTTATGTGCTGGACATGATGACCGATTCGAGCCGGGCCTGGCCGAAATTCTCGGCTCTTTTCAGCCTCAACATGGCCCTGACCACAGAGCGCGGCTGGGTGTTTTCGGATGAGGACCTCTCCCGCTGGCTCGCCGGGGCCGGTTTTGCTGATTTCTCCTGCCGTTCGCTCCCGCCGCCGATGCCGCATTGGCTTGCCTCCGCCCGCCGCTCTTAACCCTTTGGCCGGCTTGACATCCGGGGATATCATTTTTATCATTCCCGGCGATAGGAGGAACAAAAATGTCCAGAAAAATTTATCTTGCGGCTGTGGTCATGATTATGTTTGTTTTAAACTTGGTGATGAGCGGATTCGCTCAGGAGTCTGTGACAGCGACGACCAAACAGAGCTCTGAAGCAGAGATAATCCCCTTGCCAGCCCCCCGGCAGGACAGCCCGATTTCTGTTGAAAAAGCAATCAGCCTGAGGAGGTCGATTAGAGAATACGCCGATTCGCCCCTCTCAATTTCAGAAATTTCCCAGATTCTCTGGGCCGCCCAGGGATTCACCCGGGAGAGGAAAGAACCGCCCCGAATGTGGAACCCAAAATACGAATGGCAGGGAGGCCTGCGCACCGCTCCCTCAGCCGGCGCTCTCTACCCCATGGAAATTTACCTGTTGGCTGGAAACGTCGAAGGCCTGGCCAAGGGGGTCTATAGATTCATCCCTAAGAATCATTCTCTCAAGAGAGTGATGGACGTTGATAAGAGATTAAACTTATGCAGCGCTGCGCTCAAGCAAGCTTCTATTGAAAAAGCCGCCGCAGTCGTCGTCATGGCCGGCGTTTACGAAAGGACATCGTTTAAATACGGGGAAAGGGCCGAACGATACGTTCATATCGAAGTCGGAAGCGTCGCCGAAAATGTCTACTTGCAGGGGATGACGTTGGGGATCGGGACGGTCATTATCGGGGCTTTCAATGACAAAGATGTCAAGAGCGTTCTCCAGTTGCCCGAGGATGAGCACCCCCTGGCCATCATGCCATTAGGCAAAATACACAAGGCAGCCGGCCAAGAGTAACCGGCCGCGATCTTGTGGCGGGCTTTTGTTTTACAATGATTTAGAGATGATGTAATATCAGTTGAGAACTGCGCGCCTGTAGCTCAGTGGATAGAGCGACGGACTCCGGATCCGTAGGTCGCAGGTTCGACTCCTGTCAGGCGCGCCATCCCTTGCCTCGATTTCTCACTTTCCCATTTTTTCTTTTATCAGCTTGATGAATTCCCGGAGAGGGAAGACGATCCAGATGATGAAGATAGCAAACCCGATGAGCCAGATTGTTGCCGTTAGCCAGTCGATAGGCATGTTGACCGCTCCTTAACGATCTCTCCTAATCATAAGAAAGGCGGAGCAGGCCGCCGGCGAAGTAGATAACCATAGCGCCGAGAGCCACGCAGCCGGCGATCCGGGTAAGCCCAAGTCCTCCAAGGCCGATGCCGACGAGGAAACCGAGCAGGCCAAAAAGACAAAGCCCGAGCATCCTTTTCCCGCCCGGCGAGCGCGGGATGAGATAGAAGGCGTCTCCGCGCTCAATCTCCTTCTGGCCCGGCTTCCAGGCGCTGCGGATGGCTTCAGCTCTCTCCGGCCGGGTGAACCTTTTTCCGAGCAAGCTGAAGACAGGCATAAAGATGACGGCTGTGCCGGCTCCTAAGAACGTGCCGTAAGTGCTCGCGTTCGGATGTCCGGCGAAAAAGACGAAGATACTCAGCGCGCCTGTAACCGCTCCCGATAAATAACCAGCGATGGCGCCAAGCCAGTTTCCTTTTTTCCAGAATATGCCGTAGAGGATGGCCACGACAAAAAGCGGCATGTCCGTGATCCCGATTACCGTCAGGTAGGCGTTCACCGCTCCCATTTTGCGGGCGAAAAACGAGAAGCCGACCATGAAGAAACCGACAAGCAGAGTGACGATCCGGACAACCACGAGGACTTGTTTCCCCGAAGCCCTCTTCTTGAAGACTCTCTGGTAAATATCGCTCGTAAACAGGGTGGCGGTCGAGTTGAGGTTCGAGCTGATCGTTGACATCTGTGCCGAGAGTAGCCCGCAAAGGATGATGCCAAAGATTCCTGTGGGCAGGAAGCGGGCTAACATGGCCGGGATGACGGTGTCCGGGGCGCTGATCGCGGGGTCGATTGCCCGCGCCGCCAGCCCCGGGAGATACCAGAGGAGGGCAAACGGAGTCGTTTGGATTCCCGAGAGGATGAGGCCCTTGGCCACGCTCTTCACATCCCTTCCCGAGAAAGCCCTCTGCAACATCCCCTGGTCGGTGCAGGCCCACTGGATGCCTAAAAGAAAAATGGCCAGGATGAACGTCCAGTTGAGCTGTCCCGTCTGAGGGACAAGCTCGATGGCGGAGGAGGGGAGGGCCCTGGCAATCCCGCCAAAACCGCCGGCTTTCGCCATAATGATCGGGAAAAAGATGAGGGCGCCCAAGAGCATCAGGCTGAACTGGAGGACGTCGGTCAGGGCCACCGACCACATCCCTCCGGCGGTCGTGTAGACAATCGTGATGACCGAAAAAACGAGCGCCCACATCAAGTAGGAGCTTTCTCCCGTGCCGGTTATGACCATGGCCGCGGTCGCGCCCGTGTAGAGGACGATACCAAGCCAGAACGAAAGCCGGAAGATCCAGAGGACCCCGATCAACACGCGCATGCCAAGGCCGTAGCGCGTCTCAAGAAATTCCGGGATGGTCTTGACTTCGAGGCGGCGCAGAATGGGGAGGATGAAAAGGCCGGCCAGCACTAAAGCCATGTTCCCCGTCCAGGTGTGCCAGACGATGGAAATGCCCTGCTCGTAGGCTTTCCCCGCCTGGCCGATGAAGCTGTACATGTTGACGTTGGTGGCGGTGAGCACGGCCGCTAAGATGAACGGCGGCAAAAGCCTTCCGGCCACATAGAAATCATCCGGATTCTTGACCCATTTGAAGAAGATGGAGCCGAAGAAAAAAAGGAAGGCCAGAAACACAGCGACGATGCCGACATCAACCGCGGCCATGACAGCCTCTCCTCTGCCAGAGTTATTGATATTTTCGGTGAAAATGTCAAATATTTTTTATATAATTGGAGGCGATGTTTCGAGCGAAAAGAGAAGTTAGCTAACTGGTCCATGAATAACCGCCGGAGAATATACGTTTCCCTGATTATTTTTATCGTCGTCTACCTTGTCGGCGTCATCGGGTTCAAGTTTTTCGGCGGCAAGGGCTGGACGCTCCTCGACAGCCTCTACATGACCGCCATCACGATCTCGACCATCGGCTACGAAGAAGTGATCGACCTCAGCGCTAACCCCGCGGCCCGCGTGTTCACCATCGCTTTCATCGTCCTCAGCTTGGGGACGATCGCCTTCGCCGTGAGCTCGATCACGGCTTTTATTGTCGAGGGCGAGCTCAAAAACATCCTGGGGAGACGGAGAATGGAAAAAGAAATAGCCAGACTCAAGGATCATTATATCGTCTGCGGCAGCGACGAAACGGCGGAGACGATTATCAAGGAGCTTCTCCTCACGCGCCGGGAATTCGTCGTGGTCGAGCAAGACAAGGAGAAAATCGATAGACTCGCCGGCCTGGGCAACATCCTGTATGTCCAGGGAGATTCCTCGGAAGATGATGCGCTTCATAAGGCGGGAATCGACCGGGCCAGGGGAATCCTTCTCTCGCTTCCGACTGATGAAGCCAACCTTTTCGTGACCATCACTGCGCGAAGCCTCAACCCGAGCCTTCGCATCGTGGCCAAGGGGATCGACCTCAAATCACACGGCAAGATGAGGAAGGCCGGGGCTGACAGCGTCGTCTCGCCCACCTTCATCGGCGGGATGCGCATGGTCTCGGAGATGGTCAGGCCGGCTGTGGTGACTTTTCTCGACATGATGCTCCGGGACAGGGAGAAAGCGCTCCGGTTCGAGGAGGTCCGGGTGGAAAAAGGATCGCCGTTTTCGGGCAAAGCCATCCGCGAAGCCAAGCTTGAGGAAAAGACGGGCGCGCTTCTTGTGGCCATAAATAAAGCTGGCACAGCCGACTATGATTTTAACCCGGCCGGAGACAGGAAGATCGAAGAGGACGACGTCCTGATTTTTATCGCGAGCGCTGAGATGGCGCGGGGGATAGAGAAAATCGCCGGAGAAAGTTAGAGGCTTAACTCTCCGTGTCTTTGCCGCCGGACGATTCAGAAAGCTCGGCCGGCCGCTCTTCAGTCAGCAGCTCAAGCCTGTCTGAAAACTTGTCCAGCCGCTTTTCCGCCTCGTCAAACCTGCTCTTGGCGTTTGAAAGATGGGTCCCCAGGGTCTGAAAATCTCCCCTGAAGCGGTCGAGGTCTCCGCGCAACTGGGCGAGCGCCTGGAGAGTAGATAGAGCCGATTTTTCAAGGTGCATACCCTTGAGCCCGAGGACAATCACCTGGAGATAAGCGTAAAAAGAATTGGGCGAGACGGGAATGACCCGGCGCTCGAGGGCGTACGTGAGGAGCGACCGCTCATCGCCCAGGGCTTCGTCCTTGAGGATCGTCTCATAATAGATGTTCTCAGCCGGGATGTACATCAGGGCAAAATCGTAGGTGCCCTCATCAGGCAGGATATACTTGGAGGCGACGTCGTCAACGTGCTTCCTCACGTCGGCGACGAATTTCCTCCTCAGTGCGTCCTTTTCTTTGCCCTCCTCTTCCTGGATGAATTTTCTGAAATTCTCTAACGGAAACTTGGCGTCGACCGGGACGAGGTTGTTGCCGATGCGGATGGCGGCATCGACCTTTTCGCCGCTTTTAAACCTGTGCTGGAGGACATAGTGGGTGGGCGGCATGATCTGAGCCAGCAGGTCGCCCAGGAAATACTCGCCCAGGCCTCCCCGGAATTTGGGCGCCCGGAGAAGGTCGTCCAAACTGGAGATCGTCTTGGCTTTTTCCAGGACTTCCCTTGTGACGACCTCCACCTTGCCCAGATGGCTCTGGACGTTCCCCAGGCTCTGGCCGATGTCGCCCGTCGTCTTCTGGAACTGGAGGCTCATGCTCTGGAGCTGCTGGTTCATCTGCTGGGTGAGCTGGCCGATCTGCTGCTGCATCAGGGACAGGGCGGCAGACGCCTGGCTTTCAGCCTGGGCCCGCCTCATTTCGTCGAGCTGGGAGGCCGCTTTTTTCAAGGAGCGAGCGAGAAGGGATAAAAAAATGAAAAGGAAGACGAGGACGGCGACGACAAGGATGGCCAAAACGTTCGTCTCCACGAAGCTTCACTCCCTTGCGGCCTCATTATAAAAGAACGTCCCGAGGAGCGCAAACCAATATATAATAAAACGCGTTATTGACATATATGTCAATTATAGGTATTATCTTAGCGCGAGCTGTCATGAGAATCTACAGTCCGAGACAGGTTGTTGAGCTTTTCCATCTTTTATTCATCAACCAGCTAAGCCTTAAGCTGGAGAAGAAATGCTATGCCCTGAAGGGCGGGGCCAACTTGAGATTTTTCTTCAAGAGCCCCCGTTATTCGGATGATATTGATTTTGACCTCCAGGCTGTCAAGGTTGAGGCACTCAAGAAAAAAGTCGGCGGAATCCTCAACTCTAAGCCATTCCATGACATTCTTCAAACTCGAAATATCCAGATTGAACATGTCTCCGCTCCCAAACAAACTGAGACCACTCAAAGATGGAAGCTAAGATTGGCCTGTCCCCTTCTGACGCAAACCCTGCCGACTAAGATCGAGTTTTCCCGCCGAAGGCTTCTTAAAGACACAGTGAGGTTCGAATCTATTTCTCCTGAGATCATGCGCCGGTACGAGATGCCTCTTCTCCTGGTCAGTCACTACTTGCCAGAATCAGCCTTCAAGCAGAAAATCGACGCCATCATCTCCAGGAGCGAGACTCAGGCCAGGGACATTTTTGACCTCTATCTTCTCCTGACATCACGGATAGAAAAAATGCCCCGGCTCGAGAAACCCCGTGCAGACCTGAATCAGGCTAAAGAAAATGTTCTATCAACGAGTTTTGCGTCTTTCAAGAGCCGAGTTGTATCATACTTGGAGCCGGATATTCAGAAGCGGTACAATTCTCGGGAGGTGTGGGACGAGATAAGATTGAAAGTTGTGGAAGTTTTTGAAAGGAACTTATCATGAGGCTGGTGGAAGTTTACGCCAGGTTGCTGACTATGGAGGGAGCGGTTTTTCAGACTGCGGATGCGTCTGCGTGGCTGAATATCAGCCAGACTCATGCCAGCCAGCTTCTTTCTCGCCTGGCCGAATCCGGACATCTTATTCATTTGAAGCGAGGAACATGGGCGTTTGAAGGCAGGGTTGAACTCATGGCTCTGCCTCAGTACCTAACCAATCCTTTTCCCACCTACATTTCTCTTCAGAGCGCGCTTTATTATCACGGAATGATTTCTCAGATACCGGCAGTCACCTATGCCGTCTCGATTGCCAGGACGAAAAGATATGAAACGCCGCTTGGTGTTGTCTCCGTGCACCATGTCCATCCTTCGTTCTTCTTAGGTTATGAATCCAGAGAAAATGCCGACATCAAGATGGCGACTCCAGAAAAGGCATTGATTGACTTCCTTTATCTGAGCCCGGCCAAATCAAAGCTCTTTCATGCGCTGCCTGAAGTGGAGCTTCCCAAGAACTTTCGAATGAAGGAAGCTCGCCACATGCTTTCGTTCATCAGGTCGATCAGAAGAAGGAAGCTGGTGCGGGATCGCCTGGAAAGGCTAATCTCGTGAGCTCGTCTGGAGTTCCTTTTTTCATTGAGATGCACAAGATTAAAATAGAGTGTGGGAGAATTTGACACGAGGGAAGGCGTCGTCTAAACGTAAGGGGAATTTTTTGGCCCGTTAGCTCAACAGGTAGAGCAGCAGACTCTTAATCAGAAATCGGGGATTAAGGCAATTTGTTTATAATCAACAAATTTCCTTCTTTATGGATTTATTTTGGTTCCTATAAGTTCCGATAAGTACCTATAAGTTCCTCATGAATATTCACAAATTATTCACACCGGTAAAAATATTTCGCTTGACTTGTGCATTATGTATCTTTACTATATTTCGTATTAGTGCTAAAAATAGCACTAACTAGAAATAGAATGAATTTTATAAAATTGCGCAATTCGCTTAAAGACTTTACCGTTTTTTCTCTCCGCGATATTCTTCAGGTCGATCAGAGTTTTCATCGCAGGCGATTGAATGAGTGGCAGAGTAAAGGATATATCAGGAAAATTATTAAGGGATTTTACATTTTTTCGGACCTTGCTCTTAATGAAAATGTCCTATA
Organism: Candidatus Aminicenantota bacterium; assembly: GCA_037444845.1. Taxonomy (GTDB): domain Bacteria; phylum Acidobacteriota; class Aminicenantia; order Aminicenantales; family UBA8522; genus JARYMI01. The sequence goes on from JBBILQ010000002.1 coordinate 39,893, forward strand.
TGAAGTTTCTAATAGAATCTATAAGCCATCCTATGTTTCACTGGAATCGGCCCTTTCTTATTATCATCTGATTCCCGAAAGCGTGTATGGCGTCACCTCTGTATCGACACGCCGGACATATAAGTTTATGACGAGCTTAGCGGAATTCAGCTACAGAACTGTTAGACCAGACTTCTATTTTGGATATGTCGTTCAGGCTTATAACCAAAAGGTTTTTAAAATCGCTCAGCCTGAAAAGACAATCCTTGATTATTTTTATTTGAATCCTCAGCTCAAAAACGAAAATGATTTTGAGAGCCTTAGAATAAATTCCGAACAATTTTTTGAAATTGTGGACAAAGAAGTCTTGTTGAATTATTTCACCAAATCTTTACAGAAATCTCTGAAGGAAAGAATCAGCCGTTTTATGGATTTTATGAGCGCTAAAAAGTGAAGCGGCCATATGCTTGATCTCAGACAGATTGAATCATTTTACCCAGAATCTTTGAGAATATTCGGGCGGTACCTCCTTAGAGAATATCTACAATACAAGATTCTGGAGATTATTTATGATTCTAAATATGGAAACAAGCTTTCCATGATGGGCGGTGCCGCCATCCATATGATTCACTTCAATGCGAGATTTTCTGAAGACCTGGATTTTGATAACCTTGGGTTAAATAGTATGGAATTTGAGTGCTTAGGGCAGATCATAAAAGATAAGTTAGAGCTCCAGGGATGTCCGCTAGAAACTAGGGCTGTTATTAAGAGAGCATTCCGCCTATATTTAAGAATATCTGAACTTCTTTTTCGTAATAATCTTTCGAAGGACCCCAGAGAAAAAATTCATTTACAGGTTGATACGGAGCCTCAACGTTTTGAGTATAAAGCAGATAAGATATTGATCAATAAATTCGATGTCTTCGGACGGATTTCTGTAGTGCCGCCAGATATCCTTTTAGCTCAGAAAATTCATTGCATTTTTAAGCGAAAGCGGCCCATGGGAAGAGATTTCTATGATGCTATTTTTCTTATGGGAAAAACAAAGCCTCATTTGAATTATCTGAAGCAGAAACTTCAGATAGAGAGCTTTCCAGAACTCAAGTCTCGGATGGTTCGGAGATGCAGAGGCCTTAATTTTCGACAGCTGGCCAGAGATGTGGAGCCCTTTTTATTCGAACGAGCAGATTCAAAGAAAATCTTGTTATTTGCGCAGTACATTAAGGATTATGAATTTTAAAAGCACTGAAAGCTGTATGCTGAGTTTGACAAGAATGGACGCGTCATCTAAACTTAAGGGAAATTTTTGGCCCGTTAGCTCAACAGGTAGAGCAGCGGACTCTTAATCCGCGGGTTGTAGGTTCGAGTCCTACACGGGTCATTTTTTGTAATACCGCAGACGCAGATGAAAATAAGAGGGTTCCTGGCGCTCCTCGTGCTCGTTGTCGTAGTCGTTTATTTCATCTTCTTTGCCAAGGTCGGCAAAAAAAGCTACATCGAAGGCACAAAAGACGCCTACGACCGGATCCGGACCGAGCTCACAGAAACCAACCTGGCTACGCTCGAGAAGGCCATTAGTCTTTTTATCGCCACAGAAGGCAGGGCGCCGGCCGACCTCAAAGAGCTCTTGGCTTCCCGCCTCCTCACCGGCGAAGCGGTGGACGGATGGGGGAGAGGCCTTAAATATGAGAAGCTCTCGGAATCTGAGTTCCGCTTTGTCTCGGCAGGACAGGACGGCGTTTTCGGAACAGAGGATGATCTGACCCTGGAGCGCTGACTGCTCGAGGAAGACGTTTGGAATCGGATGGTGCCAACAGCCCGGGCTTGACATCCGGAGTCAAGCTGAAGGAGAGTTTAAGCGGGAATGGAACATGCGCTGCTGCCCGTGGCCGGGTTCCTAATCGGCATTGTCGCCTCGATGACCGGAGTCGGAGGCGGAATTTTCATTGTTCCGCTCCTGACCATAGCCTATGGGTTTATCCCGCAGCATGCCGTCGGGACGAGCTTAGGGTCCATCATCTTTACGGCGCTTGCGGCAACGTATTCCTATGCCCGGCAGAAACGCATTTTTTACCGTATCGGGCTGCTGATGGCCGCGGCAACCGTTCCCGGTGCCTACCTTGGAGCTTACGTAACGACCATCGCCTCGCCCCGGCTCTTGGGCCTGGTCTTTGGCATTTTCCTCTTCTTCATAGCCCTGCGGATGATCTTCAATGACCTGGGCCAGGCCGGTGAAACAGCCGCCGCCTCCCTGTCGCGGCCTATTAAATCAGATGCTGACTATATCGGCTCTTTCTTGACTCTCGTCTTGGTCTTGGGGCTGGGTTTCCTGGCCGGTTTTGGCTCGGGCTTCCTGGGCATCGGCGGCGGAGTCCTGGCCGTTCCGGTCATGAATTTCAGCCTGGGCATGCCCATCCACTATGCCACGGCCACGTCGATGTTCATGATGATATTCACCTCGCTTTCTGGCGCGGCCAAACACACTCTGGCCCAGCATCTTAGCTGGAGCTATGCACTTCTTCTGGCCTTAGGGACGATCTTCGGCGCTCAGGTGGGAGCCGGTTTTTCGAGAAAAGTGTCTGGCAAGATGCTCCGCCGGATTTTCGGCGTGGTCATGCTCGTCGTCAGCGTCCAGATGATTCTTAAGTTCCTGTGATTGATTAATCCCGATTCGTTTTCCGGCCGTTTTCTGAGTTGAGTCCGAGCGAGCGGGCGTAAAGCAGGAGAAGAGAGGAAGGGTCTTTTCCCCTGGGGAGGGCGCTGGAGTTTTCCTCCTCCAAGGCTTCAAGGAGAGCGACGCTCAGGTTGCAGGTTGAGGCGATTTCTTCGCAGGTAAGGCCGCGGTTTTCTCTGACTAACTTCAGGTATTCGCCGTAATACTGGCCATTCGCCTCAGGCCCGAATTCCCCTCTGATAGTTATCTCTCTGGCGTTCCGCCCGTCTTTTCGACGCTTTCGGAGGAAAAGAAGGGATTTGACCTTGTCCCAGAATCTCTCTTCTTCCGAGGCGTCCAAGATCTCTAACCTGACTGTGGACTTGCGGAAGTAAGCCCTCTGCCGGTATTCAGGCCGATGGGGGAGGATCCTCGAATCATAGTCTCTTCTCCTCTCCGGGTTGGCGAGCGTTGAGAAAGCGGCTTCAATTTTGTCCAGGATGAGCCTCCTCTCTTGCGGAGCCAAGACGCCGTAGGAGGCCAACGCTCCGTCGTGATAGGTCGCAAGCGCCTTGAGATAAGCGTTCTCGACTTCTTGCGGCGAGGCGTCGAGCGGGAGGTTCAGAAGATCATAAAAATCCAGATCCTCGATTTTTTTTAGCAACATCTCAGATAACGGATAGAGCGCCAGGCCTTTCAGCTTGGTTTTGCCCGGCCGGCGCCAGTCTTTCGGCCATTTTTTTTATGGCATGGGAAACCGGGCAGTCCGGATATTCGCGGATGAAAGGCACAAATTTTCTCAAACTCCAATGGACCCTCTCATCATAGGGAATGGTTGCTAAGAGGTCAAGCTCGATCAGAAAATACTTGCGGGCGACGTCCACGACAGACGCGCCGAGGAGGGCATCTTTTTCGTTCCTGGCTTTGTTGACGACAAGGCCGGGCCGGAAATTCCTCAAGGCAGAAAGAAGCATCGGCCCGTATCTGGCATCGAGAGAAACTAACCTCTCCAGAGAGCCGCGCAGCGCGAGCGAGCCGTTTTCGAGATCGGCGGCGAGCCGGTCAACGAGATGAGGAATCTTGTAAAACTGGCCGTATAGCTTGAGAACCCGGATCGCGCAGGATCTCAGGAAGTAATAACAGTTCTCGACTGCCGTGGGCTCGGGCGTGATGATCAGGATCCCGGGCCTGCCGAGGACAAAAAGGTCGAGAGCGTTGTAAGCGCTTCCCGTTCCCAGGTCGACGATCACTCTTTTCGCGGGCAAGTTCTTGATCTGGCGGATCAGCTTGAGCTTTTTTAAATGGTTGAGGTTGGCAGCGAAAAGAGAGCTTTCGCTTCCTTTGATGAGCTTAAGCCCGGCGTGGGGCGTCTCAAGCAGGATATCTTCAAGGCGCGGGACGTCGTTCCTGAAAAACCCGCCCAGGTCCCGGCCGCCGGCCCTGACGGCGAGCAGAGTGTGAAGGTTGGGGCCGCCGAAGTCGGCGTCGATGATAACGACATCGCCGAAGCGCGATCCTAACTCGATGCCCAGGCTGGCCGCGAGAAAGCTTTTTCCCGTTCCTCCCTTGCCTCCGCCGACAGCGCAGATTGTCTTCTGCGCAGCCTGTTCTCGAATCATATCAGCTTGCTCTCCTGGCCAAAATGAACCTGCCATTTTAGCATAACCAATTTTCTGAGGGAAACAGGCCGGGCAGAAAAATTGAATTTTTTCGGTGTTTCTGCTATTCTTATCGATCATCAAACACAGACAGGGAAAAGAGGAGAGCTGATTCTTTGAAGGAATACAGAAAGTTCGATAGCAAGTTCAGGTTCGTCATCGTCGCCTCGAAACGAGCTAAGGAGCTCCTCAAGGGAGCCAAACCGAGAATCAAAGCCAAGGCAAAAAATCCCATCCGGATAGCTCAGAACGAGGTTAAGACGGGCGCGATCGACTTTGAGATTATCAAATCAAAGAAAGAAGAAATCCAGGAGCAGGAAGAGCGGGTGCTTCTTGGAGAAGATGTTGGTTCAGAATTAGAAGAGGAACAGGAAGTGGCGGAAAAAGGCCTGCTGGGCGAGGAAGAGGAAGAAGAGGAAGAAGGGGAAGAAAAAGAGGAAGAAGAGGAAGAAGAAGTCGAAGAGGATGAAGAAGGAGAGGAAGAGGGAGAAGAAGAAAAGGACTAAGGCACGCTCTTCCGTTCGCAGAAGAGCTCGACATAATCTTTCTTAATAAGGTCAGCGCGGGAAAAGCCCAGAGACCGGGCAAACTTGGCAATGTCGCTTTTTTTGCCTTCAAGCTCCAGGAAGTTGCCAGCTTCTGTCTCGTCGAGGCAGACTTTCAGTCGTCCTTTCCGGTAAACGGCCCTGAATTTCTGATAGCTGAAGACCGGAACAAAGCCCAGCGACCGGAGGATCTTCCTGAGGTGTTTTTCGTTCTTAACCTCCGTCTCGAATTCTTCCCTGACCTTGAACCGGCGTGACTTCTGAGGAGCTCCCTTGAAGGTCAAAAAAGCCTTGCCCTTCACTTTCCGCAGGCGGAGAGCGCACCTCTTTTGGCGGAGCGTATGGGAAGCAAAATCGTAAAGCGTGTTTTCTTCGCGGAACCTTTCTTTCTCTGTCTGAGCCCCTAACTTGAGCAGAGCATCCTTCGTCTTCTCCAGGTCATCAAGCCTGATTTTGACTTCGATTTCGACCATTGAACAGGGCGGCTTTTTATTTTTCTCGGCTGAGGACGTATTCGGACAGCAGGGCCAGCGCCTCCCGATGGGCTGAGGCGGGGAATTGAGACAGGGTTTCTTTTGATTTGATCGAAAATTCTTCTGCTTTCTTGTACGTGTATTCCAGCGCGCCGTTTGACTTGACGATCTTGAGGATCTCTTCCTTGCCCTCGGCGGCGAACTTCCTGTCGCTCAGCAGGCCGAGGAGACGCTGGCGGTTGCGGTGGCCGTCCTGGTTAAGCGTGTAGATGAGTGGCAGCGTGATGCGGCCCTCACTGAGGTCGGAAAGAACCGGCTTTCCCAGGTCCCGCGCGTTTCCGCTGAAGTCTAAGAGGTCATCGATGATCTGAAAAGTCAATCCCAAGTTCCGGCCGTAGGCGACGAGCGACCCCTCCTCCGCTGGCGTTGCCCGTCCCAGGATGCCGCCGATCTGGCAGGAGGCTGAAAAAAGAGAAGCCGTTTTCTGGCTGATGATCTCGAAATACTCCTGCTCGCCCAATTCCAGGTTGCCGCTCATGGCGTACTCGGTGAGTTCGCCTTCGATCATCTGAGCGGAAATATCTGTCAGGATGCGAATGACCTGGGGGTGCTCGCTCTCGAGAGAAAGGCCCAGCGTCTTGATGTAGAGATAGTCGCCCAGGAGGACCGAGATGTTGGGGCCCCAACGAGCGTGGACGGAATCCCTTCCCCTTCTCACGTTGGCGTTGTCGATGATGTCGTCGTGGATGAGGCTGGCTGTGTGGATGAACTCGACGAGCGCAGCCGTGAGGATGTGATCGCGACCTTGATAGTCGAGCAACCTGGCGCAGAGGAGAAGCAGGACTGGCCTGATTCTTTTCCCTTTTTTCTGGAAAAGGTACGTGCTGATTTCTGAGACAAGGAGATTGGGGGATGACGAAAAGACCTGAAGGCTTTCTTCAACTCTGTCCAGGTCCTCGGAAATTCCCTTGTAAATGTCCTCGAGGTCTTTCCTTCCGGACAGAGCGGCGGGAGTATTGTCGGAGTTCAAAAAGCTCACTCCTTGGCCATGGGCTCTTATCTTAGCATTGAAGGAGTCTTTTTTCAAACATTAAATAGGCGCTGGAAATTTTCGCGGGCAATGCGGCCGGTTTCCTCAAGCGACAGGCGCTTCAAGCTGGCGAGCGCGCGCGCCGTTTCGATGATAAAAAGAGGTTCATTCCTTTTTGTCGTCCGCCGGAGAGGATGGGGGACAAGATAGGGCGAGTCGGTCTCCAGGAGAATCCTGTCAAGCGGGGTTTTTCGCGCGATCTCGCGGAGCTCGCGGGCGTTGGGAAAAGTCAGGGTGCCGGAAAAGGAGATGAAGAAGCCCCGTTCCATCATCCATCCGGCCGTTTCCCAGTCTTCGCTGAAGCAGTGGAGGACTCCACCCCGTGTGAAGGCTTCCTCCTCAACAGCCGCGCGGATGTCCCGGCCCGCCTTCCGGCTGTGGACGATGACCGGCAACGTCAATTCCTGGGCCAGCGCAAGCTGCCGGCGAAACGCCAGCCTCTGACTTTCGGGGGAAGAGAAGTTGTAGTGGTAGTCGAGGCCGATCTCGCCCACAGCCCTGATTTTCCCCTGGATGGCGAGCTCCTTGACCTGGTCCAGGTGGCTGGAACGGAGTTCTTTAGCCTGGTGAGGATGAACTCCTGCCGCGGCTGCGATCCAGGGATTCCGCTCGCTGAGGCCAAGGACGATGGACAGGCTCTGCTGCGTCGTCATCTCCGCCGGGCAGAGAAGGCCGCGGATGCCACCTTCCCAAGCCCGGTGCAGGACATCTTCCCTGTCCTGGCTAAACTCCCCCATATCTAAGTGGGCATGGGAATCAGCGATTTCTAACGTGTTCGTCAAAAAGGACACAAGAGTCCGGGGCTACTGGCTCATCTTGGCTTTCAGGTGGCGGATGGGCAGGCCGCCGTGGCTCAGCAGTTTCTGCAGGAATTCTTTCTGGCTGAACGCGTCGCCCTTGAGCTTCTTGTAGTCTTTTTCCATGTCCCAGATTTCCTGAATGCCGATATACGCATAAGCTGCGTCGCAAGGCTTGAGCAGGATACGGTTCCACTTCCTCTCCGCCTCGGGCTGGGTTTGGAAGCCGCCCCTGGTCATGTACTGAACAGCCTGTTCCTTGGTCATCCCTCCCTGGTGGATGTTGAGCTCTAAGATGAAGTCCATGACGGTCTTGAGCTGCAGCTTGAGCTGGTTGAGACGGAGCCTGAGGTCGTAGTTTCCGAACCCGGAGTAGATCAGCATTTCCTCGACATAGAGAGGCCATCCCTTGATGAGCGGCATGCTGGGAAACATCCTTCGGATGAGCGAGGGATGCTGCCGGGTGAAATAGAGAGGAACGAACTGCCCCGGATGGATGTTGCGGACGGCCAAAAAGTTGAGGTAGAAACTGTTCAGCTCTTCGAGCAACGACTCGACCTGGTCAGCCGGCCAATCATCCGGGACAGGAGCAACTTGCACCGCATAATTTCCCGACGTTTCGTAAGCTCCGGGAGAAAGAAGCTGAGTCCCGGCAATTCCTCTTTCGGCCGCTGGCATGACGTCGATGGCCAAGGGAGACTCTGGAAGCTCGATGAGTTGTTTTTGCCTGATAAAACTCTGAATGGTCTCAACAGATTTGCCGATCTGACCGATTAAATCTTCCTTTGTCGGATGATCGACTTTGATCTTATCCAGAACGCCCTGGATGGCGATATTCCAGACTTCGTCCTGGCTGCGCTGCGTCCCGAGCTGGTCGAGGCTAACGTGAGGGTACATGATTTTAAAGAAGGGGATGCAGACAAGGAACATCTCCCGCCTGATGTTGCTGTAGTCTGCCTTGGTCCGGGCAATAAGCTCGTCGAAGGGTATGCTGTTCTGGCTCGTCAACCTCATCATCCGCAGGTGCGCCTGGTCCCCAAGCCTGAAGATGCCCGTTGACCGGGGAAGGAGCTGGGTCTGGAGGAAGGCCTGGTAGTCCTGCAAAGCGGTGAGGGCCTTGGCCAGCTCAGCCTGAAACCTGGCTTTCATGTCAGCAGGAGCGTTTTCTGTGAGCTTGGGAAGGTCTTTCTGGTAGAAATCGAGAATTCCCGAAAATTGACGGATAGCCGTTTCCGTGAAGATCTGCGGCGGCGTTTTCAAGTTCTCCTTGGCCTGCTTGATCAGTCCAGGAAGCTGTTTGGCTCTTTCGGTTGCGCTTTTCATCCTGACGTCAACAGGGGCGAACTCCTTGGCGACAAGGCTTCTGATGGCGTTGAGGATGATCTCGTTGTAAAAAATCGGGTTGTAATCCCAGGGGATGATGTTTTCGTGACGCATCAGCTCCAAGTCTATGGCGTCTATCATCATCTCGAAATCGATCTGCGTCTCGGCAGAAAGTTTAGACTTATCGACTTTCGTCACGAGTTCCTGGCTGAACGCATCCAGAGCATCGTGGCGTTTTTCGATGGCCTTGCTGCTCAAATCCTCGAGCTTATCATTATACTTGTAGTAGCCTGCCAAGGTCGCAGCCGTGGGATAGAATTTCCAGAGTTCGTCAAAATAGCTGTCGACCGTTTTCTGGAATTTTGCTTCTTCTGGGTTCTGCTGGGAGAGGAGAAAGCCGATACTGACGAAAGCGAAGACGAGAACCACAAAGGGGATGAGTCGTTTTCTCATAGAAGCCTCCTTTTCATGACATTCCCCCCTTAGAGAACTCACAAGCCGCCTCTTGTGTATGCTAAGTTTTTCAGTTCCGCTTACCATCGAATCACCGCTGAAGCCCAAGTGTAGCCAGACCCGAACGCTGTCAACGCGACGATATCCCCGCTCTTGATCCTGCCCTGTTTGATAGCCTCATCAAGGGCGATCGGGATCGATGCGGCCGTCGTGTTGCCGATCCGGTCTATGTTGCGCATGACCCTTTCGAGCGGCAGGCGGAGGCTGTGGGCGACCATCTGGCTGATCCGCTCATTCGCTTGATGCGGAATGAGCAGGCTGATGTCCTCCACGGTCATCCCGTTGTGCTCAAGGGCCACTTTTACCGCCTCGGGCATTCTCGTCGAAGCGTTCTTGAAGACGTTTTTTCCATCCATGCGGGGAAAAAATTTCTTGGCTCTCGCCAATTCTTCGGTGACCACCGGTTTATCCTTGGGGCTGGGCTTCTCTAACCACAAATCTTCAACGTAGCGACCGTCCGCAAAGAGGTGGGTGGAGAGGATGCCCCGGCCATCATCCTTTTCGTGGGGCTCGAGAATAACGGCGCCCGCTCCGTCGCCAAAGAGGACAGCCATGTCCCGGCCTTCGTCGCTGTAGTCGAGGTTGGTCGACTGGACTTCAGCCGCCACCAGGAGGATCTTCTTGTAGGTGCCCGTCCGGATATACTGGTCAGCCACGGAAAGAGCGTAAATAAAGCCGCAGCACTGGTTTCGGACGTCGAGAGCGCCGACGGGAATGAGCCCAAGCTTGGCCTGGACAATGACGCCGAGGCCGGGGAAATAGTGATCCGGAGAAAGCGTGGCTGCGATGATGAAGTCAATCTCAGACTTGTCGATGGCGGCGTCTTCGATAGCCTTGAGGGCTGCTTCATAGGCCAGGTCTGACGTCCCTGTGCCCGGCTCGACATGGCGCCTTTCGACAATTCCGGACCTCTGGCGGATCCACTCGTCCGAGGTGGTCATCAGCTTCTCCAGGTCGAAGTTGGTGACGACCCGCGGAGGGACGTAGTGGCCGGTTCCGGTGATAACTGTGCTTACACTCATCGACACGCATCCACAATTATAAACGAAGAATTTTTAAAAATAAAGCCATTTTCCAAGTTGACTCGTGGGCCTGCCCAGGATAACATGAATTAAGAAACGACCGGAAAACCTGAAATGAGGCGATTTCATTGTGTTGCCTGCCTGCTCATGCTCGCCGCACTCTGTCCCCCGCTTTTAGTCAGCCAGGAAGATTTTCTTAAGGTCGAAGCCTCGGTCGAGCCTCGGAGGCTTTCCCGGGGAGAGGAAGGGGCGGTGGTGCTCGAACTTAGCCTCAAGGAGGGAATTTCGATTAGTCCATATCCCGATTTTATCATCGAGTTCAAACCCTGCCCTGAGCTCGTCTTCCCAAAGAATTTTTTTACAGCTTCTGACCTTGACATCGAGGTTCTGGAGAAGGATGGCGAGAAATACCTTGACTTCAAGGAGCCCCTAAAGATTCCCTTCACTGTCAGTCTTGAAGCCAAAAAGGGGAGCTACATCCTGGAGGGAAGGATTAAGTATTTTGCCCGCTCCAAAAAAGAAGGCTGGTGCGTCAGGAACACGGCCAAGTTTTTTATCGCTTACGCGACGCGGCCCGTCCTGGCTAAGAAAAAGAGGGCAAGTTGACTCTATAGCCACCCCTGTTCAACATACCAGCTTATAGTCTCGTTGAGGCCGGTTTTAAGGTCAAAACGGGGCTGGAAAGAGAGAAGCTCGCGCGCTTTCCTGATATCGGCGACCCAGGCCGATTGTTTGAAATCCAGGTATTTCTGTCGGCTGATGATGCCCGGTTTGCTCTTGAACCGGTCGATGAATTCGGAAAGACTGGCGATAAAATAAAAAAGAGGCAGCGGGACGGTCATTTTCTTAAGCTTTTTTCCGAGAACACGGCCGGCTGCTTCTCCCACCTCTTCCCACGTGTAAGGCCGAGGATTAGCGATATTCAGGATTTCGCCGCTCGGAAGATTCTTCCGGCCGCAGAGGATGAGTGCTTCGACGATGTCTTTGACATAGCAGAGGCTGACCAGTCTTCTGCCAGGAACGGTTGGCAGGATCCCCCGGTTAATCCAGCGGAAGAATTCGAGGAAATCAGAATCCTGCGGCCCGTAGACAGCGCAGGCCCTGACGATGACGAGAGGAAACCTGTCTTTGTAGCGGAGCGCCTCTTCCTCGGCCTGCAGTTTACTCAACCCGTAATGAGTGACCGGCCGGGCCGGGTCGCTTTCCTTAACGCCGTTTTCGCCGCGAGAAGGGCCGGCGGCTGCCAGGCTGCTGAGGAAGACGACCCGGGGCGAGCCTCCTGAGGCCGCGAGCGCCCGGAAAAGACTTGCCGTTCCTTCGAAGTTTGCGGTATAATAATCCGCTGACGAACGGGCCTTGGTTTTGCCGGCGAGATGAAAAACGAGGTCGATTCCGGAAGGAAGCGCAGGGATGGAGAAAAGGTCTCCGTGGAGGAGATTGATTTTTTTCCCCTCAGCCCAGGTGGCTTTTGCCGGATCCCGGATTAGGGAAAAGATCTCTTCTCCCTGGGCCAGCAAAATCTCGATCAGGCGGCTCCCGATAAAACCGGTTCCGCCGGTCAGGAAAACTTTCATTTTCTCGATTTTATGAAAATTATCGGCTGCGGTCAAACCTCGATTCTAAGATGGGCCCACAAGCCTTTTCAGGGGAGAGAAACGATTAAGCACATTCGACGGCTCGGTCTTGTCCTGTTATTGAGTTGCGCGCAGGCTCTCGCCTCTTCGCTCGTCCTTCCCTTGGAGCAAGTCAAGCCAGGGATGAAGGGCAGGGGGAAGAGCGTGTTTCTGCACGGCACGATCGCTGAGTTTGATGTCGAGATCCTTGGTCTTATCGAAAATATCCAACCCAGGAAAAACGTTATCCTTGCCAAACTATCCGGCCAGGGGCTGGACGACACGGGCGTCATCCAGGGCATGAGCGGCAGCCCCGTTTATGTCGACGGAAAACTCGTGGGCGCCATTGCTTACTCTTTTGCCTTCGCTAAGGAAGCCATCGCCGGCATCACGCCCATTGGGGAGATGTTAGCTGTGGCCGGCGAGAAAAACCAGGCCAGGCCAGCCCAGGCTCTTTCGCCCCCTTTTCGGAGCCTGCTCACTCTCGAGGACCTCACGGATATCAACCGGGATCTCTTCTCGTCCCACGCCTCAGTCGTCGCTCAGGGGCAGGTTTTCCATCCCATCGGTGTGCCTCTTGTGTTCGGAGGATTCTCTCCCCAAACTGTGGAGAAAGCAAAACCGATCTTCTCCCGAATTGGCTTCCAGCCTGTGTCTATGGGGACAACTGCCCAGGTTTCCGAAAAGACTTCCGCCCCGGGAATTGCCCTTCGAGAGGGCGACCCCGTGGCCGTCCAGCTTGTCAGGGGAGACCTCAGTGTGGCTGCGTTAGGGACCGTGACTCATGTGGACGGAAACAAGGTTTTTGCCTTCGGCCATCCTCTCTACAACCTGGGCCTGGTTGATTATGGGATGGCTAAGGCGGACGTCCTCGTCGTCGTCCCGAGCCTTCAGGCCTCTTTCAAGCTGTCCTCGATCGGCCCGCTGGTCGGCTCGTTCAGCCAGGACCGGGCCGCGGGCGCTTTCGGCGAGGTCGGCAGGATGCCCCATCTCATCCCTCTCAACATCCGCATACTGGAAGAAGAGGGACGGCTGAAGACGTTCAACCTGGAGCTCGTAAACGACAAGATCTTGAGCCCTCTCTTGGTTAACCTGTCAGTGGCCTCGCTCCTTTCCAGTGAAGCCCGCTCTCACGGAAATCTTTCGGTCGAGCTAAGCGGCGACCTTTACTTAGACAACGAATCGAGCGTTCGTCTGGAGGACCTCTTCTCGGGGAACTTAAACAGCGCGGTGACCAACGTCTCCGGACTGCTGACCGCTGTCATCTATTATCTCATCAACAACGAATTCCAGGATGTCGGCATCCATCGCATCGACCTCAGCGTCAGGCCCATGGAGGAGGCGAAATTTTCTTACCTGGAGAGAGTCTGGCTGGACAAGTATGAGGTCAAGCCAGGGGAAAGGATCAAAGTGAAAATCTTCTACCGGACCTTCGGCGGGCAGAGCTTCCAGGAGACCGTGGATATCGAAGCTCCGCCGCTCGCCGCCGGCTCGGAGTTTCATCTGGTCATTGCCGACGCCGCCTCCATGCATCAGTTAGAGATGGCCCAATACCGGAGTCAGGACTTTATGCCCCGGAGCTTGGCGCAGCTCATCCGCATCCTCAACAACCTGAGAAAAAATAATCGCATTTACTTCAAGCTGATGGCTTCAAAACCCGGCCTCTTCCTGAGGGGCGAGGAGCTGCCGAACCTGCCGCCGTCCATGAAGATGATGTTTTCTTCGCCCAGGGCCGCGGCGTCGTCTCCAACCGAGCTCACCAGGTCAACGCTGCGTGAGTACCAGCTGCCCATTCCTTATGTTTTCCGGGGAATGGCCACCATCCCGGTCAAGATCAAAAAATAGGAGAAGCAGGGATGAAAAAGATGTTTCTTATTATTCTTATCGGAATAGGTTTCATGACCTCAAGCCTGGAGGGGGTGGTGCCCAGGAAATGGGAGCTGCGGGACAGGGATGCCTTTCTAAGGGGAAAATTGGACGGAATCTCTGTCTCGTCCGAAGGCGTTCTCACGCTGGCTCCCCGGGAAGAAAGAGTGGAGGGGCCGGCTGAAGATTTCTACCTTTCCTTTCTTGTCTCGCCGGACGGGACAGCTTATCTCGGCACCGGCCATGGAGGAAAAATCTACCGCCTGGCCAAGGACGGAAAAATCGACCTCTTCTTCCAGGCGCCGGAGATAGACGTCACCTGCTTGGCCCAGGATGGACAGGGAACGCTTTTCGCCGGGACTTCGCCGAACGGCAAAATTTACAAGATCACGGGCAAAGACAAGAGCGAAGTTTTTTTCAACCCGGGCGAGAAATACATCTGGGACCTCGTTTTTGCCGAGAGCGGCGCCTTGATGGCCGCTGTGGGCGAGGGGGGAGGGGTCTACAAGATTAACCAGAAAGGAGAGGGCCAGCTCGTCCTCAAGGCTGAAGAAAATCATATCCTCTGTCTCAAGAAAGACGAGAAGGGAGGGTTCATCGCCGGCAGCGGCGGCGTTGGCGTCCTCTACAGGCTCAGCCCTGAAGGCCGGACAAGCGTGCTGTTCGAGTCTCCTTTTGAGGAGATCAAGAGTATCGCCCTGGACAAGGAAGGGCAGGTTTATGTCGCGGCCGGCGGCTCTCCTTCGCGAACGAAGAAGGAAGCGCCGGTTGAGGCGGCTCCCCGGGTTTCGACAGACGTGACGGTGACGGTGAGCGCTTCGCCGCAGCCCTTGGCCCAGCCGGCAACAGCGGCCGCCCAGCGAGAGCCGGGCGCTCTCTTCCGCGTCCGTTCTGACGGCGTCGCCAAAAAAATCTGGGAATCCGAGGACGAGCTTATTTATGCGCTTCACTGGGATGAAGCTGAGAAAAAGCTCACCTTCAGCACAGGAAATAATGGCCGCATCTATAGCCTCGACAAGGACGACAAAACGTCGCTTCTGCTCCAGGAGCCTTCGGAGCAGGCCTATGCTCTTATTCCTTCAGGGCAGAGGCTTTACGTCCTGGCCAATAATCCGTCGAGGCTGAGCGTTATTTTCCCAGAACAGAGGTTTAACGGAGAGTATTTGAGCGATGTCCTCGACACCAGGACAGTCTCGTCGTGGGGAAAGCTCGATTTTGAGGCCGATCTTCCGTCCGGGACGACCCTCCAGCTCCAGACGCGCAGCGGCAACTCTTTCGAACCGAACAGCATGTGGAGCGACTGGTCGCCTCCGTACCAGAAGGGAGAAGAGCAGATCCTCAGCCCGCGCGCCCGTTACCTCCAGTTCAAAATTCTCTTCAAGACCCAGTCGGGCAAGGCCTCTCCGTCGTTCAGGAGAGCGGAGCTCTTTTACCTTCAGTCCAACCTTGTTCCTTTTGTCAAGACGATCAGGCTCCTGCCGCCGAACGAGGTTTATCTCAAACCTCTGGAGCAGGATGAAGTCATCTGGGGAGTGAGCGACGTGCCTTTCAAGCAAGCAGGGAAGAAGGAAGAGGTCAAGGCATCCCTTTTCGCCAAGAAAGTTGAAAGAAAAGGTTATCAGACCGTCGTCTGGGAAGCCGAGGATGAAAACGAGGACGATCTTGTCTATTCTCTTTTTATCAGGAAAGAAGGGGATGCTGTTTGGCGACTTCTAAAAGAAGGCTGGAGGGATTCCCTGTTTGCTTTTGACACGGTGTCTTTTCCTGACGGCCTCTACTTCATCAAGGTCGAAGCTTCTGACGCCGGTTCCAACCCGCCGGGCACGGAGCTCAGGGCCGGGAAAATCAGCCAGCCCCTGACGATCGACAATTCCTTGCCGGTGATCACGAATTTCACGGCCACGAGAGAGGGGAACAGGGTAGACGTTTCTTTTCAGGCGGAGGATTCTTTCTCGGCCCTGGAGAGAGCCGAGTATCTCATCCGGCCGGGAGAGTGGAGGGTGGTTTTTCCAGTCGACGGCATCTGCGATTCGAAGAGGGAGAGCTTCAAGTTCACGGCCCCGCTTCCGGCCAACGCCGATAACCTCATCACCGTTCGTGTGACCGACAGGCACCGAAACGTCGGCGTGTTCAGGCAGGCTTATTGATGGAAGAAAGCTGGCCTAACTGCTCCTGGCCCGTTCAACGTACTTGTCCTCCCTCGTGTCCACCCGGACGATGTCTCCTTCCTTGATGAACTGCGGGACTGAAACAACCAACCCCGTTTCCAGCTTGGCTGGTTTGTTGGAAGCCGATTGGGTGGCGCCTTTAAGGTAGGGTTCCGTCTCGACAACCTTCAGGTCGACGGTCAACGGAGGCCTGACGCCGACAGGCTTGCCCTCGGTGAACTCGATGGTGAAGACAATGTTGGGGACGAGGTATTTAGCCCCTTCGCCGATGACGTCAGGACTGAGGCGAATCTGTTCGTAATTTTCCAGGTTCATGAAAATCGCGTCCTCGCCGCTTGTGTACAGGAATTCCATCTCCACTTCCTCGAGAAACGCCTGTTCGACCCTGTCCTCAGAGCGGAAGCGGTAATCCAGAAGGCTCTGGTCCTTGAGGTTGCGCAGCCTTGTCTGGATCATCGCTTTCCACCGTCCCGGCGTGATGTGAGTCGCCTCCAGGACCTTATAGAGGCTGCCCTCGAGCTTGATGATCATTCCTTTTCGAATCTGCGTGGCGTTGATCATGCCTCCTCCACAAATCCTCGCTTGAGAAGCGGCCTTCTCTTTTTAGCGAAAGTTGGCCGCTCTGTCAATGCCAGCAACTCCTTAAAATTGGGGACAGTTCACCTATTTGCGCATTTTTTTCTTCAGGATTTCTCTCGGCCAGAGGGCACGCCAGGACGAATTAAATTCTGTTGATTTTGGCGTAACTTTCTTATATCTAATTTTATCGGAGGTAGAGGTACATTGACTGAGGTTATTTTTTTGGGGACGGGGGGGTCGGTGGCGACCCCGACGAGAGACAACACCTCGTTGCTCCTGCGAAGCGGGGAAGACGTTGTCCTTGTTGATTGCCCCGGCAGCCTCATCCAGAAGCTCGGGAAGCTCAAGATAGACGCTCGCCGGGTGAGAACGATCCTGCTGACCCACATTCATCCCGATCACATTTACGGCCTGCCATCCTTTATCCATAGCCTGATGCTTGAGACAGGAGACATTCTGTTTCTTGCTTCACCCAGAGCCATCCTCCTGGCCCGCCGGCTGCTCGATCTTTTCGGGCTCAGAAAGAAGAACATCAAAACGAGGGTTCGTTTCAGAAGCTTGAAGCCGGGAAAAAAAATCGATATTTCCCGTTCCCTGGCCGTCAAGCCATTCGCCGTTCCTCACCATCCGTCCTCCCTGGCCTATCATTTTTGTTTTAACGAGGAACGGAAAGAACTAATTTTTTCCGGAGACACACCCGTTCATCCGCCGCTTTTTGAGGAAGCCCGCGGCATCGACTGGTTGATTCATGATTCCAGCGCTCCGTCCCGGTTCTTCAGGAAATATCCCGCGCTTCGCCGCATGCACACGAGCGCCCTGGACTTGGGCCGAATGAGCCAGGAGGCTTCGGTCAAGGGCCTCGTTCCTATCCATTTTCTGGGAGAGGTCTGCTTCTCCGTTGCTGAAATCGAGAGAGAAATAAGGAACAGCTTCCGCGGAAGACTGATCATCCCCGAAGACCTCCACGGGCTGAGGCTGTGAGGAGTAGTCCGGAGCCGCCGAACGGGCGCGACCTCCGCTCCCCAAGGAGACCATCTCAACAGATGTCAGAAGGTAAACATGATCAAAAGAAAACGATGGCTTTTAGGTTTTCTCATTTCTGGCCTTGTCTTCTCTGGATGTCAAAGGACAAGAGAAATGGCTGATCTTGTCCTGATAAACGGCGTTATCTGGACAGGAGAAGAAATGCCTCCCCGGGCAGAGGCAGTGGCCGTTCAAGGGGAAAGGATTATTGCCGTGGGAAAGAGCCGCGAGGTCAAGAAACTGGCCGGGAAAAAAACTCGGGTTCTCGACCTCGAAGGCGGCCTCGTCCTTCCCGGGTTTATCGATAGCCACACTCATTTCCTTGACGGCGGATTTTCTCTGTTGAGCATCCGCTTGCGGGAAGCAAAGAGCAAAGCTGAGTTTATCGCCCTGGTAAAAGAAAAAGCAGAGGAGCTGGGCCCGGGCGAGTGGATCCTCAACGGCAACTGGGACCAGCAGCAGTTCGACCCGCCTGAGTTGCCGCGCCGTGACTGGATCGATGCGGTCACGCCAGAGAACCCTGTCTGTGTCAACCGGCACGATGGCCACATGGCCCTGGCGAACAGCCTGGCCCTTCGCCTGGCTGGGATCACGAAAGCGACGCCATCACCAGAAGGGGGCGAAATCCTCAAGGATCCGTCAACCGGCGAGCCGACCGGCATCCTCAAAGACGCGGCCATGGACTTAGTCATCCGTCACATTCCTGAGCCAACCTTCGAGGCTAAGATCAAGGCGGCTGAGGCCGCTCTGCGGCACGCCGCCGAATGCGGCGTGACCTCTGTCCACGATATGGCTCAAGCCGGTAACTTTGCGGTCTACCAGGAGCTCCTGAAGAGGGGCGGGCTCACCTTAAGGATATTTCTTTATATCCCGGTGAGCGAGGTCGACATCTATTCGCGGCTTTCCCTGAAAACGCCCTTCGGCAATGACTACCTGAAAATCGGCGGGCTGAAAGGATTTGTCGACGGCTCTTTGGGCTCTTCGACAGCGCTTTTTTTTGAGCCTTATGCGGACAACCCTGAACTCACCGGCTTGCTGAGCGCCCAGATGTTCCCCGACGGAATCATGGAGAAGAGAATTCTTGCCGCCGATAACGCCGGCCTTCAGGTGGCTATTCATGCTATCGGTGACAAAGCCAACGCTCTCATTCTCGACATTTTTGAGCGAGTGATCGCCCAGAATGGGCCCCGGGAGAGACGGTGGCGGGTCGAACATGCCCAGCACCTCAGGCAAGAAGACATCGCGCGGATGGGCCGGCTCGGCATCATCGCCTCCGTCCAACCCTATCACGCCATCGACGACGGCCGCTGGGCAGAGACGAAGATAGGCCGGGAGAGATGCCGCACGACCTACGCTTTCCGGTCGCTCTTAGACGACGGCGTGCTCCTTGCCTGCGGGTCGGACTGGACCGTGGCTCCCCTCGACCCCATCAGCGGGATTTACGCTGCCGTGACAAGGCAAACGACCGACGGGAAGAACCCGGGAGGCTGGTTTGCGGAACAGAAGATTTCTCTCGAGGAAGCTCTCAAGGGATACACTTGGAACGGCGCTTACGCCGAGTTTGCTGAAAACAAAAAAGGCTCGATAGCCGCGGGCAAGCTGGCCGACCTCGTCGTCCTCGACAGGAACATTTTCCAGATACCTGCAGAGGAAATCAGCCAAGCGCGCGTAATGACGACCGTCGTCGGCGGCAGCATCATTTTCCACCGCTAGAAACCCGGGTTGAGGTTGTCCTAAGAAAACGATTCTGGTAATATATGCTGTCTTTTTTGAAGGAGGAGACGATGAATGTCGGCGTGATCAACGAGAGTTCGAAGATAGAGAATAGAGCCGGCCTCAACCCGAGCGGCGTGTCCTTCTTGGTTGAGAAAGGGCACATGGTCTATGTCCAGGCCGGTGCCGGGCTTAAAGCCGGTTATACCAACGAGGAATATACGGCCCAGGGTGCCAGCGTCGTTTTCACCAAGGAAGAAGTCTTTGGCCGGTCGGACGTCGTCCTGAACATCTCGCCGCTCAACCAGGAAGAGAGCGAGCTCGTGAAAAGAGATCAGATTTTGATGGGATTCCATCATCTGGCCGTTGCCAAGAAAGCCATCATCGAAGAGCTCTTGAAGAAGAACGTCATCATGATCGGCTACGAGATCATCCAGGAAGAAGATGAAATCCTGCCTTTCTACGAAAACTTGAGTGAGATCGCCGGCCAGATGTGCCTGGCAATTGCTGGCCACTACCTCCAGACAAATCAAGGCGGCCGTGGGATGATCCTCGGCGGCGTGGTCAGTGTGCCTCCGGCCACAGTCGTCGTCATCGGCAGCGGCGTTCTGGCCCGCAGCGCAACCCGGGCTCTGTTAGGCGCGGGCGCCCACACGATCGTCCTCGGCCATAACATGGAAAGGATGCGCCGGATCGAAGAGATGACGGCCGGCCGGGTGATCACCTTGATGGGGAGCAAGTACAACCTGACGCGGCTGACGAAAGTGGCCGATGTTCTCATCGGCGCCGTCCTCAGGCCTGGAGAACGGGCGCCGGTCATGATCACGCGAGAGATGGTCAAGACAATGAGGCCTGGTTCGGTCATCATCGACCTGGCCATCGACCACGGCGGCTGCATAGAGACAAGCCGGCCGACGACCCTCGAGCATCCGACGTTCGTCGACGAAGGGATCATCCATTACTGCGTTCCCAACATCACATCCTCTGTCAGCCGGACCTCGACCAAAGTCCTCTCAAACCTTGTCGTCCGGTATCTGCACGAGATCGGCGATTTCGGCGTTGACGAAGCCCTCCAGCGTGACCTGTCGCTCGCCCGGGGTGTCTACGTATGCCGGGGCTATCTCACTAAAAAGAACATTGCCGAGCGTTTCGGCCTTGAATACAAAGACCAATTTCCTTGTTGAAGAGCTAAAAAGCCATGATCGAGATGGAAGACATCCTCAGCGAGTTCCACGGACTTCAAAAAGACCTCATCCATATTCTCCACCGGGCGCAGGCCAAGTTCGGCTATATCCCCCCAGAGGCTGTTGCTCAGATTGCCCAGCGCCTCAAGATCAGCGAGAACGAGATTTTCGGCGTGCTCACGTTTTATAAAGCCTTCAGCCTGGAGCCGCGAGGCCAATATTTGGTCACCGTCTGTCTGGGTACAGCTTGCCATGTTCGGGGAGGCGTCCAGATCGTCGAAGAGATGGAAAGAAAACTCAAGGTCAAGGCTGGCCAAACGACGCCAGACAAGAAATTCACCCTGGAAACGGTCAACTGCCTGGGATGCTGCGCCATCGGTCCTGTCGTCGTCGTCAACGGAAAATACTACTCCCATGTCACACTCAACAAAGTTGAGCCCATTATCAAGGAGTACAGAGAAGCGGGTTAAGCGGCCATGAAAAGGATCAGCCATCCTTCCCAGCTCCAGGACTGGAAAAGACGGCTTTTAGCCGAACGGCGTTCCTGCGACAAGACCATCGTTGTCTCCTCAGGAACCTGCGGACAGGCCAGCGGCTCCCTCCAGATCATCGAAGCCCTGAACTCGGAGATTGAGAAGAAGGACTTGCGCGAGACAGTGGGACTGGAGATCACGGGCTGCCACGGTTTCTGCGAGCTTGAACCGAATATCGTCATCTATCCCCAGGGCATTTTTTATAAAAAGCTCACACCGGACGACATTCCCAGGGTTATTGATGAAACAATCCTGAAAAATAAAATTGTCCCTTCTCTCATCTACGAAGACCCAAAGACCGGCCGCCGATTTCCTCTCCAGAAGGATATCCCTTTCTACCAGAAGCAGGTCCGCCTCCTCACCGAGAACAACTTCAGGATCGACCCGACTAGAATCGAAGACTACATCATGATAGATGGCTATCAGGCTTTAGCCAAGGTTCTCTTCGACATGACGGCTGAGGAGGTGATTGCCGAAATCCGCGCATCGGATTTGCGGGGCAGAGGAGGGGCAGGGTTCCCGACCGGCCTCAAATGGCAATTGGTCCGCAATGCTGCAACGGCCAACCGCGATTGTAAATACCTAATCTGCAATGCTGACGAAGGAGACCCCGGAGCTTACATGGACCGCAGCCTCCTCGAGGGAAACCCCCACAGCGTCATCGAGGGAATGATCATCGGTGCTTACGCGATCGGCGCGGCCGAAGGCTATATCTATGTTCGGATGGAATACCCGTTGGCAGTAAGGCATGTCACTTTTGCCCTCGAGCAGGCCAGAGCGCGCGGGCTGCTGGGGAATTCCATCCTGGGCTCTGAATTCCATTTCGACATCCACATTGTTGAGGGCGCGGGAGCCTTTGTCTCCGGCGAAGAGACCTCGCTCATGGCTTCGATCGAGGGCCGGCGCGCCTTTCCCAGACAGCGGCCGCCTTTTCCCGCCCTGGAAGGGTTATGGGGAAAGCCGACCTGTATCAACAACGTGGAAACCTGGGCTAACGTTCCGCTCATCATCAACCGCGGAGCTAAAGAGTACAGCAAGATCGGCACCGTCGGGAGCAGGGGGACGAAGATTTTTTCGTTGGTGGGCAAAATAAACAGCACCGGACTTGTGGAAGTGCCGATGGGAATCACCCTTCGTGAAATTATCTATGACATAGGCGGCGGGATCAAGGAAGGCAAGAAGTTCAAGGCCGTCCAGACAGGAGGGCCTTCAGGCGGGTGCATTCCGGCAGAGAAGTTAGACTTGCCGATTGACTACGACACCCTCACTCAGGCCGGTTCGATCATGGGCTCGGGCGGCATGATCGTGATGGACGAGGACACCTGCATGGTTGATGTTGCCCGTTATTTTCTTCATTTCACCCAGGAAGAGTCGTGCGGCAAGTGCGTTCCCTGCCGCGTGGGCACGAGGCAGATGCACGACATCCTGACTCGCATCACCCGGGGTCTTGGAGAAGAAAAAGACCTCGGACAGTTAGAGGAGCTTGCCAATTCTGTCCAAAGCGCTTCTCTCTGCGGTCTGGGCCAGACAGCTCCCAACCCTGTTCTCACGACTCTGCGCTATTTCTGGCCGGAATACGAAGCCCACATCAGGGAAAAGAGCTGCCCGGCCCTGGTCTGCAAAGACCTCCTAGTCTATTATATTGAGCCGGGAAAATGCGTCGGCTGCCTTCTCTGCAAGAAGGGCTGTCCGGTCGAGGCGATCAGCGGCGAGAGGAAGAAAGTCCATGTGATCGACCAGGACGCGTGCATCAAGTGCGGGGCCTGTCTTGAAATCTGCCCTCCCAAGATAAAAGCTGTTTTCAAGTACACGGGAAAGAAAAAGGGAAAAATCCTCAAGAAAAAGCTGAGCTAAAAGGTTTAAGATGAGAATCATGATCAACGGCCGCCAGTTAGATGTCAGCGGGGAAAAGACGATTCTCGAAGTGGCCAGGTCCAGCGGGATCTTCATCCCCTCCCTCTGCGATCACCCGTCTCTGGCTCCTTTCGGCGGCTGCCGGCTGTGTCTGGTGGAAATCAAGGGACGCCAGGGCTATCCGCCCGCCTGCTGCACCTATGCTGAAGAAGGCCAGGATATCGTGACGGAGACTCCAGAGCTTCAGGCGATCCGAAGACAGGTCCTCGAGCTCATCCTTTCAGAACACCCCCATGCCTGCCTTATGTGCGCGGAAAAGAAAAATTGTGATGAATACAAGACCACCATCCGCAAGGTCGGAGAGGTCACAGGATGTGTCCTCTGCCCGTCGAACGGCCGCTGCGAGCTCCAGGACGTCGTCGAAGCTATGAAGATCGACCGGGTTGGATTTCCCGCTTCCTACCGAAACTTCGACGTCCGGCGGGATGATCCTTTCTTCGACCGCAACTACAACCTCTGCATTCTCTGCGGCCGGTGCGTGCGGGTTTGCCAGGAGGTGAGGGGAGCATCGGCCATCTCCTTTGTCTTCCGCGGCTCTCAAGCTGTGGTCGGGACAGCCTTTGACCGGCCCCTTCTTGAGTCGGGTTGCCAGCTTTGCGGCGCCTGCGTCGATGTCTGCCCCACAGGGGCGCTTGCCGAGCGCGCTTCTCGAGGCGAAGCCCTGCCGGATGAGGAAGCCGAAACCATCTGTCCTCTCTGCAGCATCGGCTGCGGGCTTAAAGCCAGCCTCAGAGGAGGAAGAATCGTCAGTTTCGCTCCGACAAACGCTGAGGCTGTCAACCGAGGCCAGGCCTGCGTCAAAGGCCGGTTCATCCTGCGCGACATCGTTTACAGCTCGAAGCGAATTCTCAAACCCCTGGTCAGGCGCAACGGCGAGCTCCATGAAACCGGTTGGGATGAGGCTCTTGATTTTGTGGCCGGCAAGCTCAAGGGATACGTTGGGAAGAACCTCGCTTTTGTCAGCTCCACCCAGGTTTCTCTCGAAGACATGCACGTTTTTGACAGGTTCACCCGCGACGTCCTCCGCACAGACCAAATCGTCAGTTTCAGGAATCATTCTCCTCTAACTTCCTTCTGGAAAGAAATTCGAATGAATGGCCAGCCAGCTGAGCTGAATTTTGACCTGGATTCCATTTCCACGGCCAAAACGATCGTGGCCATCGGCGCTGACATCGTCATCTCTCATCCGATCATCTGGGTCGAGGTTTTTCGAGCTCTCAGGAACGGTGCCAGGCTTGTGGTCATCGATGAAAGGGATTCCGGCCTTGAGCGGCATGCCTCTTTCCGTCTGAGAGTTCAGACGGGAAGGGAATTTTCCCTGTTGAACCGTATCTCCCTAAAACTCCTCGAGAATAATCCTGAGAACCCCCATTCTCAGGTTAAAGGGTATGAAACCTGGCGGGAATCCCTGCTGAATGAGAAAAAGGCGGCTTTTGCCCGGGCCGATATTGACGAGGCAGAGGTTGACTCGGCGGCCAGGCTCCTTGCCGAAAGACAGCCAACTGTGTTTCTTATCGGCCCCTCAGTGGTCAATTCAGCGGCTGGTTCGGCTAACTTACGGGCGCTCTGGAACCTGGCTCAGGTTTGCGGCGCTCGTCTCATCCCGCTCGCCGGGGAGAATAACGAGAGGGGAGCTTTCGAGGTCTGGGCTCGCTCTTCCGACCGGGTGTTGTCAATTGAAGAGGCGCACTTTAAAATCAGCCGGAGAGAATACAAGGCTCTCTATCTCGCTGGACCGCTGCCAGCGCTTCCGGATGCGGCGGCCGATTTCCTGGTCATCCAGGATTGCTTCATGAGCGAGAATGCGCGGCAGGCTGACGCCGTGCTCCCGGCTGCGACTTTTGCCGAGTGCGGCGGGACGTTCGTCAACGTCGAGGGACGAATCCGGAAATTCAAGAACATAATCAAGCCTCTTGGAGAAGCCAGGCCCGACTGGTGGATCATCTGCCGTCTGGCCGAAAAAATGGACGCCAGGGTGTTTGGTTTCCAGAACGCCGCTGAAATCTTGAGTGATCTTGGAAGGACAAGGCCGGTTTTCGAACCGGCGTCCCACTGGCAACAGAAGAAGGATAACCCAGTTTTCATCTTCGAGGAAAAGAAAGACGCCGGGCAATTCCTGTCCTGGGAATCTCCCGAACTCGC
Source organism: Candidatus Aminicenantota bacterium (assembly GCA_037444845.1). Classification (GTDB taxonomy): domain Bacteria; phylum Acidobacteriota; class Aminicenantia; order Aminicenantales; family UBA8522; genus JARYMI01. The sequence continues at coordinate 64,681 of JBBILQ010000002.1, forward strand.
CGTGCGAAAAGCAGAGGCCCGTTCCTCACCGGCTGCTTCGGCTCGTGACCTTGACTATTACCGGAGCCTAAACCTGGTGGAGGAGAGCAAAGGCCTGAGAAAGCTGAGGAAATTGAGAGAAAAGTAATGGCCAAGATACTTCGCCGAGAACGCCTCGTCCCCAACATCCATCTTCTTGAGATCGAGGCCCCGGAAGTGGCCCGCAAGTGCCAGCCAGGGCAGTTTGTCATCGTCATGCCTGACGAGAAAGGAGAGCGGATTCCCCTGACCATCGCTGATTGGGATGAAAACCGCGGCTCGGTCACTTCCGTCGTCATGATTGTTGGCACTTCCACCCTCAAGCTTTCTCTCCTCAAGGCGGGAGATGAAGTTCCCGTCTACGTTGGGCCTCTGGGAAGGCCGTCTGAGATCGAGAATTTCGGGACGGTCCTGTGCGCGGGAGGCTGCTTTGGCATCGCCGCCATTTATCCCATCGCCCGGGCCCTCAAGCGAAACGGAAACAGGGTGATCACTCTTTTAGATGTCAAAGCCAACTACCTCCTCTATTGGGAAGACAAAATCAAGAAAGTCAGCGACGAAATCCATATTTCGGCCAGGGACAGCGCCTTCGAATGCCGGGATTACATCTCCAAAAAAGTCCAAGCCCTCCTCGAAAAAGAGAAAAGCGCTAACCGCGTGATCGCCATCGGCTGCACCTATCTCATGTATTCTTGCGCCGAAGCGACGCGGCCATCCGGAGTGAAAACGATCGTCAGCCTCAACCCGGTCATGGTCGACGGCACGGGCATGTGCGGCGCTTGCCGCCTGACCGACGCTGGGAAGACGAAGTTTGCCTGCGTTGATGGCCCAGATTTCGACGGCCACACCGTTGACTGGCAGGAGCTCTTCTCGAGGCGCAAAGCCTACTTCGATGACGAAATCAAATCCCTCTGTGAATGGGAGAAGAACCGGTTTGCCTGAAAATCGCGGAGTGACGAAATAGATGCGACGCCGATGCCGCCCTCAGCCCCCGCGCCCCGGGGAACCAGTCCCGTCGGTTCCCCCCGTCGAGGCTCGGGTTTGGGGTCGTCGGCCCGCTCGTTTCCCCAGCGAGGAAACTGTCATTGCGAGCCGAAGCGAAGCAATCCCATCGAGATCGCCACGTCGCTTCGCTCCTCGCGACGCCCGCTCAGTCTTCGACGGGCTTCCTCGCCCAATACCCTCGCCTCTTCCCCGAGGGGGCTTTAAGGGCGGCATCAGCATCGTCTCTCCCGGAACTTCGTTTGTTGCGCTTATGCCAAGCGGATAGGACAGAGCGAAAAATGAGTGAGAAACAGGAACTGGCGCCCGACCTCAAAGAAAGGCTTAAAGCCGAGTTCGGCAAGGACTGGCGGAAGGAGCTGAGGAAGGCCATCCCGGCCAAGGAAAGGATGAAGATTCAGAGGCAGAAGATGCCGGAGCGTGAGCCCGACGTGCGGAACCGGGATTTTCGAGAAGTCAACCTGGGGTTGCAGGCCGAAGCGGCTCAGCGTGAAGCCCAGCGCTGTCTGGACTGCGCCAACCCTTCCTGTGTCGCCGGATGCCCTGTGGCCATCGACATCCCCTCTTTCGTCAAGCTCATCGAGAAGGGCGAATTCGTGGCCAGCCTTCGAACGATCAAGGAGACGAACAGCCTCCCGGCCATCTGCGGCCGTGTCTGCCCACAGGAAACTCAGTGCGAAGAAGTCTGCAACTTGAAAAAGGCCACGGGCGTTCCGGTGGCTGTCGGCAACTTAGAAAGGTTTGTCTCGGATGTTGAGCGCAGCTACGGAGAGGTCTTTGTCCCGGCGATCCCGCCCTCCACAGGGAAAAAGGTTGCTATCATAGGCGCCGGGCCAGCCGGCTTGACTGTAGCCGGGGAACTGGCTAAAAAAGGCCACAAAGTGACGATTTTCGAAGCCCTCCACATCGCCGGCGGCGTGTTAGTCTACGGCATTCCTGAGTTCCGGCTGCCCAAAAGCATCCTCAAGGATGAGGTCGATTATCTCGAAAAACTCGGCGTCGAGCTGAAGATGAGTTTTGTCGTCGGCAAAACAGCCACCCTCGACGATCTCAAGAAAGAAGGATATGAGGCCTTTTTTATCGGGACCGGAGCCGGGCTTCCCAATTTCATGCGCATCCCGGGTGAAAACCTCATCGGCGTCTATTCGGCCAACGAGTACTTGACTCGCGTGAACCTGATGCGAGCCTATGACTTCCCGGCTTATGACACGCCCGTTTTCCGGGGCAAGCGGGTGGCTGTTATCGGCGGCGGCAACGTGGCCATGGACTCGGTGCGGACGGGCAAGAGGCTCGGAGCCGAACTGGCAGCCATCATCTACCGCCGCTCCCGTCACGAGATGCCGGCCAGGGAGGAAGAAGTCAAACACGCTGAGGAAGAGGGAATCGAATTCCATTTCCTGACGACGCCCATCCGGTATATCGGCGATAACGACAACAAGGTCAAGGCCATGGAGTGCCTGCGCATGGAACTGGGGGAGCCGGATTCATCGGGCCGGCGGCGTCCTGTGCCGATCGAGGGTTCTGAATTCATGACCGAAGTGGACATGGTTGTTGTCGCCATCGGCCAGAGCCCCAACCCCTTGATGGCCCAGACAATACCCGACCTCAAAGTAGGCAAGTGGGGGAACCTTGAGGTTGACTGGAAAACCATGGCCACTAACATTCCCGGAGTTTACGCCGGCGGAGACATCGTCAGAGGCGGAGCCACGGTTATCCTGGCCATGGGGGACGGCCGCCTGGCTGCGCAGGAAATCGATAAATACCTGAGAAACGGCCAGAGATAAGGCCTCTGGCTTTTATTATAACGGAGGATTGTTATGAGCTGGGTTGATGCTTATAAAAAGAAACTGGTGAGCGCCGAAGAAGCTGTTTCTGTCGTCAAGAGCGGCGACCGGGCTTATATCAGCGGGAACGCGGCCACCCCGTATGTCCTGATGAATGCGTTGGCTGCCCGCAAGGATGAGCTCAAGGATGTGGAGCTCGTCCATGTTCTTCTCCTTGGAGAAGACCCTCTGAGCCGACCCGAAATGGAAGGCCACTTCCGCCACAACTCGCTCTTTGTCGGGCCGGCCGACCGGAAGGCCATCAACGAAGGGCGGGCAGATTATGTCCCCATCTTTCTCCATCAGATTCCTCTCCTCTTCCTTACAGGACAGATGCCGCTGGATGTGGCCATCCTCCATGTCTCTCCACCTGACGAGCACGGGTTCATGAGCCTGGGGGTGGAGGTGTTGGCTTCCAAGGCCGTTGCTGAAAAGGCCAAAATCGTTATCGCCCAGGTCAATGAAAAGATGCCCCGTGTCCTGGGCGATTCTTTTCTCCATGTTTCCCGCTTCCATAAGATCGTCGAGATATCCGAGCCTCTGCCACAACTGGAAAAAAGTCCTTTTAGCGAAGTGGAAAGGATGATCGGCAAGCATATCGCCGACTTGATCGAGGACGGGTCTACGCTCCAACTTGGCATCGGGGGTATCCCTGATGCGGTCCTGGCTGCCCTCGCCAACAGGCGTGACCTGGGAATCCACACCGAGATGGTCTCGGACGGTGTCATGGAGGCCATCGAGGCGGGCATCATCACCGGCTCCAGAAAAACATTCCATCCTTACAAGGTCGTCATTACCTTTGCCCTGGGCAGTGCGAGGCTTTACGATTTCATCGACAACAACCCGATCTTCGAAGCTCATCCCACTGATTATGTCAATCATCCCTTTAACGTTGCCCGGAACGACAACATGGTAGCCATCAACTCAGCTATCGAGGTCGACATCACCGGCCAGGTCTGTTCAGATTCCATCGGAACCTACATTTACAGCGGGTTCGGCGGCCAGGTTGATTTCATCCGCGGGGCTGCTCATTCCAGAGGGGGGAAACCGATCATCGCTCTGCCTTCAACCGCCAAAGAGGGAGAAATGTCTCGGATCGTTCCCTTCCTCAAGAAAGGAGCCGGCGTCGTGACGACGCGGGGCGATGTCAGGTATGTCGTGACAGAATACGGCGTTGCTTATCTTTTCGGAAAGAATCTCCAGGAGCGGACCAAGGCCCTGATCAACATTGCCCATCCCAAGTTCCGGCCCGACCTCATCCGGGAAGCCAAAGCCAGGAATCTCCTAAAATAGGGCACCGGGCGCGCGATGGAGCAGTCCGACCTCTTCCCCGCAGAAAAAGGCCACATCGGCACTGACGAATCGGGGAAAGGAGATTATTTCGGCCCTTTGGTCATCGCCGGAGTCTTTCTGCTTGACGAACAGGAACCGGTCCTGCGCGAGCTTGGGGTCAGGGACAGCAAGACGTTCTCGGACAACCGCGTCCGGGAAATGGCGGAAATCATCAAAAAAGGCTACAAACATTCTGTTGTCGCTATCGGGCCGGAAAGGTATAACGAGCTCTACACCAACTTGCGCAACCTCAACCGCCTCTTAGCCTGGGGCCATTCGCGGGCGATCGAAAATATCCTCGGCGAAGTGCCCTGCAAGTTAGCCATCACCGACCAGTTCGGCGACAGACTCTATGTCCTGAACGCCCTGATGAAAAAAGGAAAGACGATCGAGCTCGTCCAGAAGCCCAAGGCCGAAGAGGACATGGCTGTGGCGGCCGCCTCGATCCTGGCCAGGGCAGAATTCCTGAAGCGCCTTTATTTCCTCTCGCGGGACGCCGGGGTCAACCTTCCCAAAGGCTCCTCTCCGCTGGCCGAGGAAGCAGGGGTGAAGTTAGTGAAGACGCACGGCGTGGAAATCCTGGACAAGGTTGCGAAAAAACATTTCAAGCTCACCGAACGAATCCTCTCCCTCATTTAACCTGGACTATTCACGAAATGAAAGGAAAAAATCCCCTCTCCCCATGTGGGAGAGGGTCGGGGTGAGGGGGATCATTCAAAGATTCCCCCTCCCCTCTATCCCCTCCCGCCAGGGGAGGGGGCGTTTTATCGTATCATTTTGTGAATAGATCAGGTTAATTAGGGGGACGCCATACGTAATCACCTTAATTTTTTCCCTCAATATTCCTTCATTACAAATCGGGTGTACAAATCGGGGACAGTGTACATAACTACCCGATTTGTTCATAGTAAGGCTGGTGATACTCGCATCGATCCATTATGTAGCCTTAGTTTTAAGTGTCGAGCTTGGCGCTGTGTGGGGATAAAAACTAGGTAAACAGGTGAGCTGTCCCCAATTTTAAGGGGGACGTTGTATAATAATAAGCCCAACGATTGCTCAGGGAGGCAAGCAGTGATGAGTCATCAGGACGAAAATATGCGACAGGGAGAGGCAAAGAGGCTCTATTTTGAGGATGCTTATCAGAAAGAGTTTGAAGCGACGGTTATCGAGAAATTCCTTTTCGAGGGAAAGCCGGCTGTCGTCCTTGACCAGACCTGCTTTTACCCGGAATCAGGCGGCCAGCCATCTGACCGCGGCTCGATCGCTGGAGCAGCCGTCGTCCATGTTTTCGAAGACGGCGCGAGAATCGCCCATGTCCTCGAGAAAGAGATCGTTGCTGATAACGTTTGGGGGGTTATAGACTGGCCGCGGCGGTTCGACCACATGCAGCAGCACTCGGGCCAGCACATTCTCTCCCAGAGTTTTTTTGAGCTTCTCCAGGGGGAAACGCTCTCTTTCCATTTAGGCGAGGCCATCTCAACCCTCGAGATCGGCATCAGGGATATTTCGGACGCCGGCCTCGACCGTATTGAGGAGAGAGCCAACGAGGTCGTCTTTGAGGACAGGGAAATCAAGACCTATTTCATCTCTGACGAAAAGATCTCGTCTATCCCTCTGCGGCGGCCGCCTAAGAAGGAAGGCCTCATCCGGGTGGTTGAGGTTGACGGTTTTGATTATTCCGCCTGCGGCGGGACCCACTGCCGGAGGGCGGGCGAGATCGGCCTGATCAAGATTACTCGGCGGGAAAAAATCAGGGGAAACCTGCGCTTCGAATTCCTCTGCGGCCGCCGGGCAGTCGCGGATTATTCCTTGAAAAACAAGGTGCTGGCAGAAATTGCGGCCAAGCTATCTGCCCACGAGACAAGTATTCTTTCAGCCGTGGAGAAAACCATAGCCGAAGGCAAGCAAGCTAGGAAGAAGATGAGACAGCTCCAGGAAAAACTGGCCCGGTATGAAGCCGAGGAGATCATCCGGAAATCTGAGAGCAGGATTATAAGAGCTGTCTGGACAGACAAAACTCCCGAAGAAGCGAAACTTCTGGCGTTGAACATCATCAAGGCCGGCGAATTCGCCGTGCTCTACGCCATCGAGGGTGTGGAAAGGGGCCACCTTATCTTCGCATGCTCAGAGAATCTCGGTCTGGACATGAGGGAGCTTTTGCCCGTTGTGTTTTCCCAGGCACGCGGCAAGGGCGGCGGCAGCCCTTCGCTGGTCGAAGCCGTGGTCGAGAAAGACACAGGCCTAGAAGGGCTGTTAAAGTTGACTATCGAATCTCTCAACAAAAAGATACCATTCGAACGTTTTTAAATCCTTCTATTTCTGGCGGGCACTTAACCTGATCTATTCACAAAATGATACGATAAAACGCCCCCTCCCCTGGCGGGAGGGGATAGAGGGGAGGGGGAATCTTTGAATGATCCCCCTCACCCCGACCCTCTCCCACATGGGGAGAGGAGATTTTTTCCTTTCATTTCGTGAATAGTCCAGGTTAAGTAGGCGAGGCGCATCGAGCCGGCACGGTAATCGCCTGGAGTTCGCCCTTTTTATTCCTTTATAGGGGAAAAGACGAGGGGCCTGGGTGAGAAAGCCCGTCGAAGATTGAGCGAGCCTATTCGTAGCGGAGGGAGACGATCGGGTCGACCCGGGCCGCCTTCCGGGCCGGGAAAATCCCGAAGAAAAGTCCTACCGAAATCGAAACGACAAGCCCCAGGATGACCGACCAGCCTGTCACCGAAGCGGGCAGGGGAGTCGTGGCCTTGACGAGGAAAGCGATGGAGAACCCGATGAAGATTCCCACGATGCCGCCCGTTCCAGTCAGGAAGACGGCCTCGATCAGGAACTGTTTGAGGATGTCTGCCGATCGGGCGCCGATGGCCTTGCGGATGCCGATCTCGCGCGTCCTTTCTTTCACCGAGACTAACATGATGTTCATGACGCCGATTCCGCCGACGAGAAGGCCGATTGATGAGATGACAATCATCACTAAGTAGGCGGCTCCAGTGATCTGGTTATAAAGGTTGACGATTGTATCCTGGGTGAACACGGCAAAGTCGTTTGGCTTGCCGAACCCGACTTTCCGCCTTTTCCTGAGAATATTCGTTATTTCCTCGATAGTCTCCTGAATGGTGCCGTGCTTTTTGGGAGTTGCGATGACCTCCAGGTTCTCGAGGTCGTAGGGAAAGTATTTCATCAGGGTGGTGATGGGAATGCCGACAAAATTATCCTGGCTCCGCCCGAACATGCTCCCCCTTTTCTTCAAGACGCCGACGACCACGAACTTTTCCGGGCCTATCCTGATCTCCTTCTCCAGCGGGCTCGTGTGCGGAAAGAGGATCTCGGCCACATCGGAACCCAAGACGCAGACCTTGGCACTGTGATTAATATCGGATTCGCTGAGAAATCTGCCTTTCTCCGGCAGATAGACCGACAGCACCCGGGGAAATTTTTCGTTCATCCCGAGGATGACGGAATCCTCGCTCTTGACATTCTGGTACTTGATGGGGAGGCTCTCGAAGATGTTGACGACAAGGTCAACGGCCACGGCCTTGATCAAAGAACCTTCCTGCTCTAGGGCGATGGCGTCCTCAAAGGTGAGGTTTTTCCTCTGCCTCTCTTCCTCCGACCGCCGGCCGATCTGGATGCCCGGCTCATACTTGGTGACGATGATGATGTCGGAGCCGACCGACTCGAGCTCCCGGAGAAAAGAGCGGTTGAGGCCCTGGATAACCGAGACCATCCCGATGACTGTCATAACCCCGATGACGATGCCCAGGACTGTCAGAAAAGACCGAAGCTTATGAGTCTTGAGCGAATCGAAGGCCATGGCCAGGATTTCACCAAGGATACCGGGCCTCATTGTTCCGACCTCAACGCTTCGATTGGGTTGAGCCTGGCAGCCTTGTTGGCCGGGTAGATGCCGAAGAATAGACCTATGGACGCCGACATCAAGATGGCCAGGATGATCGAGACGGGCTCGACGCTCGACGGCAGAGATGTCGTGGCCGAGACCGTTTTGGCCAGGACGAGCCCGAGGATGATGCCGATGAACCCCCCTGTCGCGGATAGCACCGCTGATTCAATCAAGAACTGGAAGAGGATATCCTGGCGCCTGGCGCCCACGGCCATGCGGATGCCTATCTCCTTGGTCCTCTCGGTGACAGAGACCAACATGATGTTCATGACAACGATGCCGCCGACAAGCAGGGAAATAGCGGATATGGCGATCATAGCAAAATAGATGCTCGAGGTGGCGCTCTTATAGAACTGGATGAACGTTTCCGAAGTCTGGAAAGAAAAATCGTCGGGGTCGTTGAAGGACCGGTGTCGGGCCGAGCGCAGGATTGTCCGCACCTCTTCCTGGGCGCGATTCATCTGCTCCTGTGAGGACGTGTGGACGTTGATGCTGATCGACCGCCGGGGGCCGTAGATTTTCTGGAACGTCGTGATGGGGATGCGGACATAGTTATCCTGGCTCATGCCGAGGAGCTTGCCTTTCTTCTTGCCCAGCCCGATGACCAGGAAATTCTCTCCGCCGATCTTAATCCACCGGCCTAAGGGATCGACAAAGGGAAAAAGCTTTTCCCGGATATCGGCCCCGATGATGCAAACAAATCGAGAGTGTCTCTCGTCTTCTTTCTGGAGATGGCGGCCGGTCTCGAGCTCGAGCACCGACCCGATCAGATGGTCGAAGGAAGTGACGCCTCTGATCTCGGCGTCTTTCAAGGACTGGCTTCCGAACTTAACAGTCCGGCTGGATGATGTGCTGGCCCCTATGAGATCGCACTCGCGGCAGCGGCTGCGCAGCAGCTCCATCTCATCGAGCGTCAGGTTTTTCCTCTTCAACTGCTCCCGGTATTCCTTGAGAGATGTGCCTATCATCGAAAACTTGGAAACCGAGAAGTCATTGGCGCCATAAAAAGACATCTTGGTGTAAACATACGTGTTCAGCCCCTGGATGACTGAGACGACAGCGATGATCGTCAGGACCCCGATGATGATGCCTAACAAGGTCAGGAAGGTTCTGAGCTTGTTTGCCCAGAGAGAGGATATGGAGATAGCAAAGGATTCGCCGATATCTACTCGGGCCATTTTTCTCGTTCTCTATTCTACACTAAAGTATACGGAAGAGAGAAGAAGAGGTTTTCCCAAATCGTGCCACCCGTCGGCTCCTGTCGTGGTTCACCCCCGGCGCCCCCTCGCGGTCGATCTTATCTATCATCAAGCCGGCAGACAAACGGCATCAAACGCTCGGGTCAGCGGGGGGCCCCCCGAACCACGCCACCCGACGGGCCGGGCTCCGATCGACGAGGGATTTCTTGACAAGCTTTGCAGGCGGAGGGAAAATGGAGCAGGAAAGCGAGACGTTGGAGAAGTGAGATGGCAAGAAAAAAAGTGCCGGCGGGCGCGCGAATCGTCCCCTGTGTGATCTTTGGACAGCCTGGGCCGGACAACACCGGCCAGACTCTCGAGGCAGCGCGGTCAAGAGCCGAGGAGCTGGGCATCCGGAGCATCGTTGTTGCCTCGACTTCGGGGAAGACGGGCCTTCTGGCCGCTCGAATGTTCCAGGGAAAAAACGTCGTCGTGGTCACTCATTCGACAGGATTCCAGAGACCTGACTATCAGGAATTCAAGCCCGACTTGCGCCGTAAGATTGAGGTACTCGGCGCCAGGATCCTGACTTGCCAGCACGCTTTCGGAGGAGTCGGCCGGGCCGTCCGCAAGAAGCTGGCCACGTATGAGCTCGAGGAGATTATCGCTTATACCCTGCGGGTCTTCGGCGAAGGCGCAAAGGTGGCCATCGAGGTTGCGGTGATGGCGGCGGATGCGGGGCTTATCTCCACGCGGGAGCTCTGTCTGGCCATCGGCGGGACGAGCTGGGGCGCGGACACTGCACTCGTTTTGCGGCCTTCCAACGCCCAGACTTTTTTCGACCTGAAAGTCGTCGAGGTTGTGGCCAAGCCCGGCCTTGAGGAGTGATCAGAGAATTCATGGACACGGAGTAAACCATGAGAAATAAGATTCTCGGAACGTTGTTGTCAGGCCTTCTCATCTTAGCGGCCGCGGTTGTGCCCGCCGGGGCTGGGTTTTACATCGGGCTCCAGGGCGGCTTATCTAATCAGAATGCAAGCTTGAGCGAAATTAAGTTCGACAAAGATTCTTCCTTCCTTTACGGCGCTCAAGCAGGGTTGAGGGTTCTCTCTTTTGCCGTCGAGGGGCAATTCTTCATGGCCAACCACAGTCTTCTTTCCGACGACCCGGGGCTTACACTCTATGACGGTCGAGGCATGGATTATTATTATTTAGGCGTTCATGCCAAAATAGGCTTCCCTCTGCCTCTGCTCTTTCCCTACCTGACAGTCGGCTACGGCATCTATTCCGCTGACATCAAAGAAATTGGAAGCAGCACGGATAGATCCTTCAGCGTCGGGGCTGGAGCAGAGCTCAGCTTGGGGAAAATCGGGCTCTTTGCCGAGCTCAGGTACATTGATTTCGCCGTGGACATTTCCAGCATGTCCTGGGATTTCGGGGGTCTCAATTTTCACTGCGGCCTTAACTATCGCTTTTGACGAAGCCGGGAATTGAAAATCAGGCTCAACAAGTTCCTTTCCCAGGCCGGGGTTGTTTCCCGCCGAGAAGCTGACAGGTTGATCACGGAGGGCCGTATTCAGGTTAATAACCGCCTCGCTCTCGACCTGGGCATCAAGATCGACCCTGAGAGCGATGTCGTCTCAGTGGACGGCCGGAAAATAAGAGAAAGCAAGAAACCTGTCTGCTTGATTCTGAACAAACCAGCGGGATACCTCGTGACCCTTAAAGACCCCTTCGGGAGGCCGATTGTCCGCGACCTTCTGCCGGCCTCGCTCGGCCGGCTTTTCCCGGTCGGCCGGCTGGATTACGACAGCGAGGGATTGCTCCTCCTGACCAATGACGGCGAGCTGGCTTTTCGCCTGTCCCACCCTAGCTTCGAGGTGAAAAAGGTCTACCTGGTTAAGGTGAAAGGGGAGCCTGGCCTCGATAGCCTGCGCCGGCTGGAAAAGGGAATCTTCCTTGACAGCCAGAAGACAGCGCCGGCGAAAGCGACGCTCCTGGGCCACAGCCCCAAGTCGAGCCTCCTCCGGATCGAGATGCATGAAGGAAGGAAGAGAGAAGTCCGGCGCATGTGCCAGGCTATAGGCCACGACATCCTGGAATTGAAAAGGATCGGGTTCGCCGGATTATCCCTGAAAAACTTGAAACCGGGCCGCTGGCGGCATCTACAAGCCTCAGAGGTCAAAAAGCTCAGGAAGTTGGTCCAGCTAACCTGACATTGGTTCATAATTCATCGTGAGATTGCTTCGTCGTCCCGTCGAGCGGAACTCCTCGCATGACAAAATCGTGCTCGCCGGGAAGTCACGGCGTGACGTCGAGTCACTGCATCCTGAGCCTTGAACCGGACGCGCCGTGACAGGACCCACTCTTTCTATCTATAGCGAAACTTTACGGATGCGCTGAGCAGGCGGTTACGGCTCTTTTTCGTGGGCCGCGGCGTAAGTTTTCCAGCTCGCGGCCAGCCGCTGGAGTTCCTGGTCGACGAGATAATTGACCGTCCCTTCCTCAAAAGTCCCGTCCTCTTTGAGCTTCCCGGCTTCGATTCCTGTAAGGATTTCGATGCCTCCGTCGATCGTCTTGATCGTGTAAATATGGAACTTGCCCTGCCTGACAGCTTCGACAACGTCGCTGCGCAGCATCAGGTTCTGGACGTTCTGATGGGGAATGATAACGCCCTGGGTTCCTGTCAGGCCTTTGGCGCGGCAGACATCGTAGAAACCTTCGATCTTCTCGTTCACTCCTCCGATGGGCTGGATCTCGCCCTTCTGGTTGATTGAGCCAGTGACGGCGATGTCCTGCCTCAGTGGAAGCCTCGAAAGGCTCGACAGGATGGCGTAGACCTCGGTGGACGAGGCGCTGTCGCCGTCGATTCCCGAATAGGACTGTTCGAAGGCAAGGCTCGCGGAGAGTGAAAAGGGTTTGTTCTGAGCGTACTTCCCCCGGAGATAGCCACCCAGGATGAGGACGCCTTTGTTATGGGTCCGGCCGCTCAAGTCCGCTTCCCGCTCGATGTTGATGACTCCTGCTCTCCCGACCGAGGTTTTTGCCGTGATCCGGGTCGGCTTGCCGAAGGAGAATTGGCCCATGTCATAGACGGACAGGCCGTTAACCTGGCCGACGACTTTGCCTTCTGTGTCGATCAGAATCGTTCCTTCCTCGATGAACTCCTGGATCTTGTCCTCGACCAGGCTGACCCGCTCGAAACGCTCCAGCACAGCCTTTTCTACGTGCTCGCGGCTGACCGTCGTCTTGCTGTCCGATTTCGCCCAGTAGTTAGCTTCGCGGATGACATCGGCCAGGATGTGGAACCTTGTTGAGACTTTTCGCTGCCGGCCGGCGATCCGCGTCGCGTACTCGATGACCGCCGCAATTCCCTCCTTGTCGAATGGAGAGAGTCCGTCATCCTCGCAGATCTTTTTTATGAAGCGGGCATAATCCTCGATGGCCTTGTCGTCCTTGGACATCTCGGAGTCGAACTCGGCTTTGATCTTGAAAATTTTCTTGAAGTCCTCGTCCATGAAATAGAGGAGGTTGTAGATATAGGCATCTCCGATCATGACCACTTTGACGTTGCATTTAATCGGCTGAGGCTTGAGCCGGGTTGTGGCAATGAGATAAAGGGAAAGATAGTTCTGGATTTCGAAGATCTGATGGCGGAGTGTCCTTTTCAGCGTGATCCAGACGCCGGGCTCGATCAGCGCGTCCAGGGCGTTGACGACCAGGTAGCCGCCGTTGGCCTTGAGGAAGGAGCCGGCCTTGATCTTGGTGAAATCTGTCTGCCAGAGCCCCAAGCGGGTGACAGCGGACTCGATCGTTCCGAAGAGGTTGATATAGGTGGGATTCGTCTCCATGACCACGGGCGCGCCCTTGACATCGGTGTTGTCAACCAGGAGGTTTACTTTGTATTCCAGGAAGGAATCGATCATCTCCTTTGCTTTGTCCTCTTTTTCCTCCCTTTTTTGGGCTTTGAAGAGGTCGATGCTTGAGATCAGGTTTTCCTCGACGCTGTCGAGGTATTCGGAGATGGCTGGCAGGATGAACTTTTCCCGGATGCCGGAGATGCTTCCTTTGATGATCGGGGTGATGGCTTCAGCGTCCCAGTTCTTAAGAAGAACCCGCGTCTCTTCATCGATCTCTTTCAGCCGGTCAAAGAGCCTCTCCAGTTCTTCCGTTAGCTCTTCATATTTATTCTTTAGGTCCTCCAGGTCCTTCTGGGAAAACTTCTTTTCTTTGACCATGGCCTCGAGCTTGGGGAAAGGCGTCGGAGTTTCGTCGATGACGGGAATGAGGTCGGGCTTGGTGAACAGCCCCATTTGAACCTGAATCACGGAAAACCCCTGCTTGGCCACGTCGGCTTCGAATTTCTGGAGAATGTCTTTCTGTTTTTTCTGCTGACTTTCGATGATGGCTTCTTTCCTCTCGGTGTAGTACTTGCTCTTGAGCAGCTCAGGAATGTTCCTCTTGAGCATCTCGATCAAGTTTTCCATGGCCTCCTTGAACAGCTTGCCTTTTCCGCCGGGAAGCATGATCAGGCTGGGCTCGTCGGGGTTCTTGAAGTTGTTGACATAAAGGATGTCGTCGGGCGTTTCTTCGCCCTTTTCCAGTTTTTCCAGGAGCTGCTTGATTGTCGTCGTTCGCCCGGTTCCGACCATCCCCGTGATGAAAATGTTGTAGCCGAGGCTCTTGATATCAAGCCCGGTCTTGATGGCCTTGAGAGCCCTTTCCTGGCCGATGATTTCAGCACACGGTTCGCATTCGTCTGTTGTGGCGAAAGGAATTGTCTCGGGGTCTATCCTCCATCGCAACGTTTCTGGCGCCAGCCCTTCGAATTGCGTCTTTTCTTTCATCGGATAACTCCTTTGCGAGGTCTTGATGTGAGGTGTATTTCGTTATTACCATAAAATGCCGCCCGAGACAAGGTCGCTGCGCATCCGAATGCATCTCCACTTTCGTGACAAAGCCAAAGTCTGAAAGAACGGGGCCTGTCGTTGCGAGAAGCACAGCGACGAAGCAACCCCATGGGATCGCCACGCCTCCTTCGGAGGCTCGCGATGACACGGGAACCTTTTTCGCTGCGGGCGGGACGGGACTGACGCCGTGCCACCCCTTCTTTCAAAAGAGATCCAATATTCACGAAATTGGAGATGCTTCCCGCCAGTCCCAAAAAAATGATGAAAAAAAGGCGATTATCTGTTAAAATACGAAAAAATTCCTTGGGGTAGAGACTGGAGGAAAGAATGGAATTCAAGAACCTCATCACCCGGAAGGCCGACGGCATCGGCTGGGTCACTATCAACCGGCCTGACAAGCTCAATGCCTTAAACGCGGAGACAGTTAAGGAACTGAAAAAAGCCTTCCTGGAGTTGGAAAAAGACGCCGAGGTCAAAGCCGCGATCCTCACCGGATCGGGAGAGAAAGCTTTTGTCGCGGGCGCAGATATCAGCGAACTCGCCGGCCTCGATTTCACTCAGGGAAAGCAGTACGCTCTTGAAGGCCAGGAGCTAACCAGGATCATAGAAAATTTTCGCAAGCCCGTCCTGGCCGCCATCAACGGCTTCGCCCTGGGAGGCGGGACAGAGATTGCCCTGGCCTGCCATATCCGGATTGCCTCGGAGAACGCTAAGCTTGGACAGCCCGAGGTTAAGCTCGGGCTCATCCCCGGGTTTGGCGGAACCCAGCGCCTGGCCCGCCTTGTCGGCAAAGGAAAGGCGATGGAGCTCGTCCTTTCCGGCCGGATTGTCGACGCAAAGGAAGCGCACGAAATCGGCCTGGTCAACAAAGTTGTTCCTTTGGGGAATCTCCAGGCGGAAGCGGAGACGATGGCCAAGGAAATCGTCAAGAACGCGCCGCTTGCCTTAGGGTACGCGATCGAGGCGATCAACAGGGGTTTGGATAAAACGCTCGGGGAAGGGCTAAACCTCGAGGCCGAGATGTTCGGCCGCGCGTGTGGCACCGAAGACAGCTTCGAGGGAACAAAAGCCTTTCTTGAGAAAAGAAAGCCCAATTTTCGCGGTAAATAAGAGGTGACAAATGGCTACATATCAAGGCAAACTCCAGGCCAAAGGGCTGAGGATCGGGATCGTGGTCAGCCGCTTCAACCAGTTCATCTCGGACAAGCTTCTGGCCGGAGCTCTGGACGCTCTGGACAAACTCGGAGCCGCAGAAGCGGACATCTCCGTGTACAAAGTCCCCGGCTCGTTTGAGATTCCGCTTGTCGTTAAAAAATTGGCCAAGACAGGCAAGGTTGACGGAATTATCTGTCTCGGGACTCTCATCCGTGGCGACACGCCCCATTTTGACTTCCTGAGCGCTGAGGTGACCAAAGGAATTGCCCAGATTGCCATGGAAGAAGGAATCCCTTGCTCTTTCGGCATCCTCACGGTGGACACGATCGAGCAGGGCATCGAGCGGGCCGGCGCCAAGGCCGGAAACAAGGGCTGGGACGCAGCCTTCTCCGTCGTCGAGACTTTGAACCTGATCAAAGCGGCCAAGCTTGACTGAGGGCGCTCCCCGATGGGCAAGAGAAGAAAAGCCCGGGAGAGCGCTCTCCAGATTCTCTACGAGCTCGAATTCGACAGTTCCGATGCCGACGAGACTGTCGGTCTGTTCTGGAAGGAAAAGAAAGCTCCCCCTGAGATCCGCGAATACAGCCGCTGGCTGGTCAGCGGCATCCAGGCCCACCTCAAGGAAATTGATGAGGCCATCCAGTCGATCTCCACGCACTGGCGCGTTTCCCGCATGGCTCTGATCGACCGGAACATCCTCCGTCTGGCTGCCTTTGAGCTGCTCAAGGCGGATTCTCTGGCTCCGGCGATTGTCATTAACGAAGCCATCGAGATTGCTAAGAAATACAGCAGCCCGGAAGCCGCGACTTTTGTCAACGGGATTCTCGACGCCTTGAGCAAGAAAATCCAGGCGGAAAAATCGTCATCCGGTGAGGTTAAGCATGTCCCCAAGAGACGGAAAAAAGACTGACCAGGACATTTCACGGGAAGAAAAGATCGCCAAGCTGCGCCAAGAAGGGATCAGTCTTTTCCCTTACAAAGCGGCAAAAACCCACTCCGTGTTCGAAGCGGTCAGGGATTATGCGTCACTCTCGCGGGAAGAGCTCGAGGAGAAGAAGACCGGCGTCGCCGTTCCGGGCAGGATTCTCTCTATCAGAAAAATGGGCCGGGCGACGTTCGCCACAATTTCCGATAGCCGGGCTAAGCTTCAGATTTACCTGAGGGAAGATCTATTGGGAGAGAAAAAGTACCGAATTTTTAGCCTCATGGATATAGGCGATGTCATCAGCGCTGAAGGCACCGTGTTTAAGACCCGAACCGGAGAGCTCTCTGTCCTCGTCCATTCGTTTACGCTTCTGGCCAAATGTCTCCATCCTCTTCCGGAGAAATGGCACGGGCTTCAGGATGTCGAACTCCGTTACCGCCGGCGTTACTTAGACTTGATCATGAACCCCGAGGTCGGGGAGGTTTTCAGCCTGCGCAGCCGGCTGATCACCAACATCCGAGAATTTTTCGACGAGCGCGGGTACACGGAAGTCGAGACGCCGATGATGCAGGTCATTCCTGGCGGAGCCCTGGCCAGGCCTTTTAAGACGTTCCACAACGCCCTGGGTGTCGACCTGTATCTGCGGATTGCTCCCGAGCTCTATCTCAAAAGGCTGGTTGTGGGCGGCCTGGAGAAGGTTTACGAAATCAACCGGAACTTCCGAAACGAGGGCATCTCTTCCGAACACAACCCCGAGTTCACGATGTTAGAGTTTTACGAGGCGTACAGTGATTACTACGACATGATGGACCTGACCGAAGATCTGCTCTGCAGCATCAGCCGGGCGCTTCTCGGCCAGGAGGAGTTTCCTTACGGTGACGGGACCATTTCCCTTAAGAGGCCATGGCGGCGGATAAGATTCAAGGATGCCCTGCTCACTTATAGCGGGCTCTCTCCCGGCCGCTTTGATAACCGCGAAGAGCTCGTCGAGTTTGCCGCGACACTGGCTCCTGAGAAAAAACCGTTTACCTACGCCAAAGCGCTGGACATCATTTTCGACAAGCTGGTCAAGGAGAAGCTCATCCAGCCTACCTTTGTGCTCAACCATCCCAAGGAGATTTCTCCCCTGGCCAAGACCTCTCGCGAGAATCCTGAGGAGGCTGAGCGGTTTGAGCTTGTTGTGGCCGGCATGGAGATAGCCAACGCCTTCAGCGAGCTCACCGACCCGCACGAGCAGCGGCTTCGCTTCGAGCAACAGACCCAAGAAAGGCTGAGGGGCGATGAAGACGCCCACTGGATCGACATGGATTACGTTCAGGCCCTGGAATTCGGGCTTCCTCCCACAGGAGGAGAGGGGATTGGCATCGACCGCCTGGTCATGCTCCTGGCCAACAGAAAATCTATAAGAGAAGTTATCCTGTTCCCTCAGCTCAGGCCCAAATAGAAAACTCCTATGGATTACGAACTGTTTATCGCTTCCCGTTATCTTAAAGCCAAGAGGAAACAGGCATTCATCTCAGTCATCACGTTCATCTCCATTTTAGGCATCACCATTGGAGTCATGGCTTTGGTGATTGCTCTTGCCCTGATCACGGGGTTTCAAGAGGATGTTCAGGACAAAATCCTGAGCGCCACCTCACACATCATGGTTTCCGACCTCAGCGGGGAAGGGTTGTCTGATTACCCCGCTCTCGTCTCCAAGCTCAAGGATATCGGAGGGATTCAGGTCGTCTCTCCGGTGGCCTATGATATGGTCCTGGTCAGCGGGTCATTCCGCAGCCGCGGGGCTATGCTCAAGGGGATTGACTTCGACCTTGAGCGCAGGCACTCTGCCTGGCTTGAGGAGCTGGACTCGGGGACGCTTCCTTCTTCCCAGGTCGAGAGCATTCTCCTGGGCCGGGAGCTGGCTTTTGCCATCGGAGCCAGCCCGGGCAATGAGGTCACGGTTTTGACGTCTTCCTCGCGGCTCTCCCCTCTGGGGCTTTTCCCGCGGACGAAAAAATTCAGAGTGAGCGGCACGTTTTCCACCGGGCTTTATGAGTTCGACTCCACGACGGCCCTGGTCCCGCTTTCGTCCGCCCAGGCGTTTTTCCGGATGGGCGACAGGATCACCAACCTTCAGATCAGGATTGATGATATTTTCGAGGCTGAAAAGGTCGCCATGCGGATCAAACAGGTCCTGCCGCCTGCAGCCTATGTCACAACCTGGATGGAGCTCAACAAGTCTCTGTTCGCGGCGCTGAAGCTGGAGAAAACCATCATGTTCCTGACGATCACGTTGATCGTGTTCGTGGCCGCCCTCAACATCATCGCCACCCTCATCCTGATGGTCATGGAGAAGACCCGGGACATCGGCATCCTGATGGCCGTGGGCGCGACGCCGAAAAGCGTCAGGAAGATTTTTTTCCTGCAGGGCGTCATGATCGGAGTCATCGGGACTTCGGCCGGGGTGGTCCTCGGGCTTTTTTGCTGCTGGCTGGCCAACACGTTTGAGCTCATCAAAGTGCCGGTCGATATTTATCAAATTTCCTACGTGCCGTTCTATATTAAACCTATCGATTTACTAATAATTATCGGGGTCAGCCTGACGGTCAGCTTGCTTTCGACGCTTTTTCCATCTCATCGGGCCAGCCGAGTTGACCCGGTCGTCGCCTTGAAATATGAATAGCCTCATTGTCGCCCGCAACGTGGGCAAGGTTTATCCCTTGCCGAAGGAGCGAGTCATCCGCGTGCTGGAGGGCCTGGATTTCGACCTGGCAAAGGGAGAAATCGTGGCCGTCATGGGCGCTTCGGGCGTCGGCAAGACAACCTTCCTCAACCTCCTCGGCGGCCTGGACAAGCCCTCAGAGGGCAGGATCCTTCTTGAAGGCGATGACATCCACGCCAGGGGAGAAATGGAGAAAGCCCGCCTCAGGAACGAGAACATCGGTTTCGTCTTCCAGTTCTACCACCTCCTTCCCGAATTCACGGCCTTGGAGAATGTCTTCCTTCCGCTGCTCATCCGAGGCCTGGGCAGGCGGGAGGCTGAAAAAAGAGCGTGGGCCCTCCTCCAGGAACTCTTCCTCGAGGAGAGAGCCTCTCAGCGGCCGGCCCAGCTTTCCGGGGGCGAACAGCAGCGAGTGGCCATTGCCCGGGCCTTAGTGAATGAGCCGAAGCTCCTCCTGGCCGACGAGCCGACAGGAAACCTGGACTTAAAGACCGGAGAATCCATCATGAGGCTCATCCAGGAGCTTCACCGGAAGAAGGGCCTCTCGTCGATTATCGTCACGCATAACGAAAAAATCGCCAACTTCTGTCAGAAGATCTATCTCCTGGAAGCCGGCCAGTTGAAACGTATTTGACCCTTCCGCAGTTTTATTATAACGGCTGAGCCTCTTTGAAAAAAAACATCCAATATGGTATAAGGAAAAGGAAATGAAGAAGTTAGTTCAGGTTCTTTTTTTCATCTGCGTGCCCGTTTTCCTGGCCGCTCAGGAGCAGGTCGAGAAAATCGAAATCATCGGCAACGAACGGGTCAGCCGGGAGACGATTCTCTACTATCTTCAGTCCCGCGAGGGAGGCTATTTCAGCGATGAGCTGCTGCAGAAGGATTTCCGGATCCTCTGGTCCACCGGTTTTTTCTCTAACCTCAGGATAGAGAAGGAGGATGGAGCTGGCGGGAAGATCGTCAAGATCATCGTCGAGGAGAACCCCGTTATCAGAACCATCACCTATAAGACCGGCAAGAAAGTCAAGGAAGACGACATCGTCAACAAGCTAAAGGAAAAAGACGAATACATTCTCCCGTATTCCTACTACAGCTCGGCCAAAGTCCAAAAAGTCAAGGAAACGATTACTGATCTTCTCTTAGAGAAGGGCCTTTATGCAGCGAAGGTTGAAGTCGAGGCAAACCGGAAAGGCAAGAATGAGGTCGAAGTCCACTTCAAGGTTGATGAAGGGCCCAAAATCAGGGTCGGCGAAGTCGAATTCGCTGGCAACCCGAAACTTCCGCAGGGCATCCTTCGCGATGCGATGAAATCCAACCAATCCCACGGAGTCGTCTCCTGGGTTTTGGGCAAGGACGTTTACAAGGAGAACAAGCTCACGGAAGACTTGAACCTGGTCAAACAGAAGCTTCAGGAATATGGCTACATGGAGGCCACGGTCGGAGAGCCTAAGATCGAGCAGATAACCAGAAGGACGATCTTCTTCAAGAAACAGCCGATGATGAAAATCATCGTTCCGGTTAACGTCGGGTACCTGTATTTGGTCGGCGACGTGACCATCGAGGGGAACAAGGCCATTGCCAGCCAGTACATCCGGGGGCTCATCGAATTAAAGAAAGACGATATTTATAGCACCAAGGTCAGGGAGAAGAGCGTCGAGTCCATCGGCGAGCTTTACCGCAACGGCGGCTATCTCTACGTCCAGGTTATGCCCGTGGAGAGCCTTGATCCCAAAAATAAAAGAGTCAACGTGGCCTTCAACATCTATGAAGGCGAGGTCGCCTATCTTCACAGGCTGGAGTTCCGCGGAAATACGTTCACGAAGGACAAGGTCATCCGGCGGGAGATGCTGTTGCGAGAAGGGGACCGGTTCAGCCTGGCTCTCTTCAAGGACAGCATCCTCCGGATCAAACAACTGGGCCTGGTTGACCTGGAGAAAGAACCGGATGTTAAACCCAACCCTGAGGATCCAACCAAAATCGATTCGACGATCAACGTTAAGGAATTGCAACGGAACAACATCCAGTTCACGGCTGGATACAGCGGCTATGAAGGGATGTTTGTGGCGCTGAGTTATTCCACGGTCAATTTTCTGGGAGCTGGAGAAAACCTCGAGATTACGGCCCAGTACGGCAAGAGGATCAAGAATTACGTCTTCGGGTTTTCCGAGCCTTACTTTCTTGACTACCCGATCACGCTCGGGTTCAATATTTATGACCGGTTTTTCATCCTTCCCTACCTTTACGACCGGAAAGGGCGAGGGGCTGACCTTATCGCCGGGGCCAGGCTAAAAGGATACATCAGGGGAAACCTGACGTACAGCTACGAGAAAGTCGAGATCAGTCCATCGTCGTACAAAGATGATGAGTATTTGGGCTATTATTCTCCCTACTCTTATTCATATGGATATCCCTATTACGGCGGCTATGGGTACGGGAAATACGCTGTCAGCGCTCTTATTCCCACGGTCTACAGGTCGACGGTGGACAGCCCTCTCACGCCCACGCGGGGGAGGATGGTCCTCGTGTCGATGAAATACGCGGGCGGATTTCTTGGCGGAGAATTGAATTTTGTCAAGCCCCACTTCGAGTGGACATCCTGGTTCCCCATCACCCGCAACCAGTCCTTCGGCCTCCATTTCGACTACTCGTTCATCAGTGCCTTCGGCGGCTCCGATATTCCCTTCTGGGAAAGGTTTTATATGGGCGGAGAGAGGGATATCCGGGGCTACGATATCTATTCCATCGGCCCGCGCACGGAGCGGGGCACTCTTATCGGAGGCGAGAAATCCATCCTTTTCAACGCCGAGTACGTTCTTCAGGTCGGCGGTCCCCTCTATTTGATTCTTTTCTACGACCGCGGCAATACTTACATCAAATCCCAGCCGATCAGCTTTCGGAACATGTATTCCTCGGCCGGGCTGGAGGCCAGGATCTTTGTGCCGGCGCTCCGAGTTCCCTTCCGCCTGATTTTCGCTTATAATAATCGCCGAATTTATGAAGGAGACTCCAACTTCAATTTCCGATTCGCCATCGGAACGACGTTTTAAATCCTGAATCCATTAAAGGAGGACTAATAAGATGAAGAAGAGGAGCCTGAACGTTTTGCTGTTCCTCTTGCTTTTCGTCCCTGCCGTCTCGCTCAGCTCGGCTCAGGTAGGCCAGAAAATCGGCGTCATCAATTCCCAGGAAGTCCTGGAGAAATCAGCCGAGGGCAAAAAAGTCATCGCCAGGTTGCAGGAAAGAGACAGGGCCAACCAGGCCGCCCTGACCAAGATCGATGATGATATCCGCCAGCTCGAGACAAAGCTCAACACGCAGAGACTCACCCTGTCGGAGGAAGCTCTCTACCAGATGAATTCGGACTTGGAAAAAAAGCGCACGGAGAGAAAACGGCTGGCCGAAGACTCGTTTCGCGACTTGCAGGATCTCCAGCTCAAGTTGTTCAACAGGGTTCAGAACGAACTTCTCCCAATTATCGAACAATTAGGCAAGGAAAAGGGAATCGACCTCATCTTTGACCTGGCCAAGAGCGGTGCTGTCTTTTGGAATCCGTCAGTTGAGCTCACAGATGAAGTCATCAAGAGGTATGACGCCAGCAAAGCGACAGCAAAATAAGCCCGGGTGTCATCAACAGGCGTGATGAAAGTCGAAGACATCCTGAAATTTCTCCCGCATCGCTATCCCTTCCTGCTGGTCGACCGGGTTATCGATATCCAGCCCGGAAAATCCATCGTCGCGGTCAAGAATGTAACCTGCAATGAATCCTTTTTCGAAGGACATTTTCCCGAGATCAAGATCATGCCCGGGGTCCTGATCATCGAAGCCGTAGCTCAGGCAGGCGGCATCCTGCTCTACCATTCGATCCCCGACCCGATGAAAAAACTCGTTGTTCTGAGCAAAATTCAGAATGCCAGGTTCAGAAAAATCGTCACTCCCGGTGACCAATTAAGGCTGGAGGCCGAGTTCGTCAAGCTCAGAGCTCGCGTCTGTCACATCAAGGGGAGGGCGTTCGTGGGTGAAGACGTCGTCGCCGAGGGAGAGGTCGTCGCTTCGATCGTCGACCTTGAGGGCATGAATGAACACAGGTGAGGTCTTCATCCATCCGACCTCCACCGTTCATCCCCGGGCTCAGCTTGATCACGGAGTCTGGATCGGGCCGGGCTGTTTCATCGGCGAGAAGGTCACGATTCACAGGAAGACGCGGCTTGACGCCCACGTTTACATCGATGGGCACACGGAGATAGGCGAGGACTGTCACTTTTCGCCCTATTCGGTCATCGGGACAGAGCCCCAGGATGTCGGCTACCGTGGAGAGGAAACCCTGGTCAAGATCGGCCGCCGGAACGTCTTCCGCGAGTTCATCACCGTCCATCGGGGCACCGAAAAAGGGGGGAGGGAGACGGTCATCGGCGATGACAACTATTTCATGGCTTACTCGCATATCGCCCATGACTGCCGGGTTGGCAACGGGACCATTTTTATTAACGCGGCCACGCTGGGCGGCCATGTCAGCATCGATGATTTCGCCACGATCAGCGCTTTCAGCGCCGTTCACCAGTTCTGCCGGGTAGGAAAATACGCCTATGTCGGCGGCTTCACTGTCGTCACTCAAGATGTCCTGCCTTTCTGCCGGGTGGCGGGGATGAGGCCAGTCCTGATTTACGGGCTGAACGCCATCGGACTGCGCCGGCGGGGGTTCAACCGGGAACGGTTGGGAGCGTTGAAGGAGATGTTTAGAATACTTTTTTACTTGGACCTCAACACGACTCAGGCCGCTGAGAAAATAACGAAACTCTTCCCTCCCCATGAAGACAGGGACGAAATCCTCTCTTTTATCCAGTCATCCCAAAGGGGCATCATCAAGAAGGCTTCGCCGCAATGGGAGAACGAATCGGAATTTTAGCCGGCCGGGGAGCGTTTGTCTCCTGGGCCCTGTCCGAGTTGAAGGGACAAGGCTTTGCCTGCGTTGTCGCCGGCGTCGAGGGGGAAGCAGAGAGCGGCCTCGAATCTCGAGCGGACGTCTTCGAGTGGATAAAACCTGGCGATGCGGCAAAGGCCATTTCCTTTCTGAAGAGCCACGGCGTCCGGGCCGTGATGATGTTAGGGAAGGTTCGTCCAGGCTTGATTTTCAAGAGGTCAGGTTTCGACGCTGAGGCGGCGGGCCTCTGGGATAAGGTCGAAGAAAAATCTCCGTCCGGCATCATAAGGGCGGTCATCGACCTCTTTGAGGAAAAAGGGCTGAGGGTCGTAAGCCCGGAGTTCCTTCTTCAGCCCAGGTTTTGCCGTGCTGGTGTTCTCACGGCAAAAAAGCCCGGAGTCGCGCTCGTGGAAGATGTCGATATCGGGCTCCGGATGGCCAAACGCCTGGCCGATTTGGAGGTCGGGCAGACGGTCATCATCAAAGAAAAGGCCATTGTGGCCGTGGAGGGCATGGAAGGCACGGATCAAACGATCACGAGAGGCGGAGAGCTGGCGGGTCCGGGTATCGTGGCCGCAAAAGCTGGGCGGACACGGCAGGACTTGCGAATTGACGTCCCTGCCATCGGCCTGGCCACTGTCGAGAGCCTTGTCCGGGCAGGCGGCGCAGGGCTCGGGCTTGAGGCTGGGAACGTGGCCTTTTTCCAGAAAGAAGAAGCAATCGAGCTGGCGAACGCGCACGGCCTCCATATCGTCGTCCGCGAAGTCCAGAACGGAGGTGGCTGATGGACAAAGTCAGGGTCGGGATCATCGGCGTCGGCTATTTGGGCATGCAGCATGCCCGCATTCTCTCCTACTTGGAAGAAGCCGAGCTTAAGGGAGTTGCCGACGTCGACTTCAAGAAAGCCGTGGAAATTGGCAACCGCCATGGCGTCGGTTACTTCCAGAATTACGAAGATATGTTGGATGAAATCGACGCTGCCATCGTTTCCACCCCGACCTCCGAGCACTTTTCCATTTCTATGAACCTCCTTCGCCAGGGCAAGTCGGTCCTCGTGGAAAAACCCATCACTGAGACCGTCGAACAGGGAGAGCAGTTGGTCGAGCAGGCCAAGAGAGACGGGCTCGTCCTTCAGGTCGGGCACCTGGAGCGGTTTAACCCGGCTGTTGAAGCCGTGGAAGACATCATCAGAGAGCCGAAATTCATCGAGGTCCAGCGGCTGGGATCATTCTCCGCGCGCTCCCTGGACATCGACGTTATCCTCGACTTGATGATCCACGACCTGGACATCATCATCGCCATGATCAAGGATGAGGTCAACACCATCCGCGCTTCCGGCATCCATGTGCTCTCTGAAAAGATCGATATTGCCAACGCCCGGCTGGAGTTCAAAACGGGCTGCGTGGCCACGCTGACAGCCAGCCGCGTCCATCAGGGCAAGGTCAGGAAGCTCCGTATCTTTGAGCCGACCGTCTACTACTCGATTGACTATATTGACCAGGAAGTCAAAGTCTTTCCGCTTAACGGCCGCCAGACCGACATCAAGACGTTGAGAATCCAGAAAGAAGAACCGCTCAAGAAAGAACTGCGCAACTTCCTGGAATCTGTCCAGACTGGAAGAATATCGAAAGTCAGCGGTGAAGAAGGGTTGCGAGCGCTCCGTCTCGCTTACAACGTCCTCAAAGAGGCCGAGACTTAGTGCCCCGTCTCGTAAACTTCTTCCCAATTCGCCAGTTTTTTCCCTATTTGCTCATTTTAAAGAGAGAATCCTCAAGGTTTGCGTTGAATGTGACCCTGGTCAGCGTCATCCTCATGAACTCCTGGCCGTCCTGGTGGGTCGAAAAGGAATGGGCAACGACTGCTCCGTCGACCTTTCGATAATCAGAAAAGGCGGTCTCGGCCATGACCTCAACCCCTGCCTGGCCAAGAGAGGTGCCCTTGGTCTTGTACGTTAGGTGCGTGGCCGGGTCAAGATAAAGGACTGTCTTGTGGCCGTCGGGCATGGTCTGTTCGAGAACGAGATAATCCTTATCTTCGATTTTTTCCTTTCCCTTGAATTCGTAAGTGATTCCGTATTTTTCTGGATGGAGAAGGGAGTCGTTTCCAAGGGCCTGGCGCTTGATCTCCCGGGTAAAATTTTCCGGCATCTGCTCGGCTGCGCCCGTTTGAGGGTTTGTCATCCAGGCAACCTCGCCGTCAAAAGCCTGGGTGATGACCATGCCCATCACTTCGATGTCGATCCGCATCATGCTGGGCTCTTTCTGATACAGGGTAACAGACCCGGTGATCCCCATCTGGACGATTTCGACGGTTCCCGTGGTCGTCGTGTCCTTGATCGCTTCGAGTGTTTTCACACCTCCCTGGGCTTCGATCATTTTGGCCAGAACCTCTTTGGTTGTCTGGCACACCGCCGGCGAAGAGATGAGAGCAGACAGGAATAGAACAGACAGGACGAGAGAAACAGTCTTTTTCATCGTTTCCTCCTCTTCGACTTTGTTTTGTCGAACCTTTGATTTATTCGAAATCTAACTCTTCCTTACGGGAATACAGGGAAAAAGTTTTCCCTCTCATTTTAAAGAAAAGCCACTCCTTTTACAATGAAATCATGCGTCTATGATTGCCTCTCTGTTTAAGGGATAGATTGGGCAGCCTCCTGAACCGATCATAAAAATCACCTAGTCGGAGATGTTCCCGTGCGTTTATTCAGATGTCTTGAGGCGGCCGGAAAGAAAGAGCGTCGGTTTAAAAGTGATCAAGCGAGGAAGAGAGACGTACTTACTTTGAGGCGTATACACTTCGATTACCGGAACTTCCCGGTTTTCGTAGGAAAAGCCGCCGATGTAGGCGTGGACTGTCGGCATCCGGCCAAGGCGCCGGACGATGTTGAGACACGTCTCTGGCGAAATAATTTCGTCGGTCCTGACTCTCGCCTCTCTGTGTTCTTCGGAGAGAAACCTGTTTTTTTCTTTCTCCTCGAAAGCAACGGGGAACACCTCCTCCTTCTCCAGGTCCTTGTGTTGAATGGCCAGAGTCAGCGACTTAAGTCTGGGATAAGAAAATGAGGCGAGGAGGACGCCCCTCTCTCTTAATTCGCTGGCGGTCTGGGTGATATCCAAGAGCGTCAGGTAGTCCGCTTCCTTGTCGAACTCCAGCTCAACCCGGAGGTTTTCTATCCTGTCTTCTTTTCCGTTATAGATGAAGCGGGGAAAACGGGCTGTTTTTGCTTTGAGGACGGGAAACGTCATCTTCTTGCTGTTTTCCTCCTGGCGGCCTGTTTTTCCTGAAGACGGGGAGGATCTTCTCGGCAAGCCAGAAGAAGCCCTGCTTGTAGGCGCTCAGGACTTCGACCTCTAAATTTTGAACGCCGGCCAGGCGCAGTTTCTCTTCGATTCGAGCTCGAACTGCCTCTCTCACGCGAGGCGATTCGCTCACGCCCAGGCTGACGGCGACAGGCCCGGACAGGTCCAGGCCGCTAATTCTTCCCTCGAAAAGAGCCAGAGCTTCGTCAACTTCCCAGGGAAATTCGCGTTCTTTCTCAAAAATGACTTTGTTCTCCTTCAGGCCATAAGCCTGGAGCTCGAGTTTTTCTGGCTTCAAGCTTTTTCCCAGGAGCTCCGCCGACAGCAGAATAATTCCAGAGGTCCTTCTTTTCATTCTCTTCTCCTTCGCGCAGGATTCACCGCGGCTAAGCTCTCATTGTGAAAAGTTCGGCCGCCTAAGTCAACAGATTCCTGGAATGGTGCCATTTGGGTTGACTTTTTGCGCCGTATCCGCTATAGTGCAAGCTCATATCAGGGCGAGAAAATACAATATTTAGTATCAATTGAATAGAAAGGTAGCACAGGTTGAAGATTTTGCTTGACAAGGAAGTTTTGTCTTCAATATAATCTCTTCGAATATTGTCAGCTCATGTCAGAACCTAAGAACGGCCATAGCAAATACTTTGTCATCGCCTTCCTGGCTCTCTTCTTTTTCGCCGGAAAGCCTGTCGAATTCGGCCAGGAAAACTCCTTTTTTCATGGATTCCTCATCCGCAACCCCGTCATCAGAATAGGCCTCGGGGTCAACATCGATGACATTTTGATTCAGGCCTCCTCGGGGATGAAGATCTACGAGGCCGGGTCGAGTTACAGGCTCTTGGCGGAGGATGTGAATGAGATCCGCGTCCGCGGCCGCCGCGAGAAGCTGACCGAAAAATTCCTCCTCCTTGTCGGCCAGTCGGAGAAAAAAGAGGAAGCCGAGCGGCTGGCTCTCCAGTTAAGGTCTAAAATAGACCAGAAGCTCTATGTCAGGCAGGACAGAAAGGGCAGGAGTGAAGAGACCTTCCAGGTCCTGGTTGGAGACTTCCTCACGCGCGGCGAAGCCTTGGGGTTTATTAAAAAATTGAACGAGGCTGGCATCAAAGAAGCCTGGATCGTGAACGAGGAGGTGACCGAGGAAGAATCCCACCCCCTCTGGGTGCTCGTCAACGATGAGCTCAAGACTCTTCACAAGGACACGGTTATCTATTTCGTCCCTTCTCATCCGCAAAGCTCCCTTTCTTTTAACGGCCGCCAGTACCGGGGTATTTTTGTCCTGAAGGCAAGCCGCAAAGGCCTTGTTCTGGTGAATATCCTGAACCTCGAAAACTACCTCAAAGGTGTCGTCCCCAGAGAGCTTTCTCCCTATCGCTACGCAGCTTTCGAAGCTCTTAAAGCCCAGGCTGTGGCGGCCAGGACTTACGCTATGAAGAACATGGGGTTAAACGAGGACTTAGGGTTTGACCTCTGCGATACACCGCAGTGCCAGGTTTACGGAGGCCTGAGCGCGGAACATCCGCTCAGCTCGCAGGCAGTCGAGGCAACAAGGGGAGAGGTGGCTGTTTACAAGGGAAAGCTTATCAATGCCCTCTACACCAGCACGTGCGGAGGGATGACAGAGGACAGCGAAAAGGTTTTTGAAGGCCGATTTGTGCCTTATTTAGCAAGCACTGAGTGCACCCTTGAAAAGCAAAAAGAATGGACATTGGAAGCGACGCCGCTCGTGCCCATTGCCATGGGAAGCCGGAACATCGAGCGTGAGGTGGCATCACTCGTTTCGCTGGGCACCATTCCGCCGGAGACTGCTCCCTCATTCTACAGGGAACCAGCCCCTTATGAGGAAGCTTGCCTCTGGACCCAAAACGCCCTGGATTTCCTGGGAAAGAAAAAAGATAAGTTTATCCAGGGAAAGATGACTCTGAACTTCCCGGGACTGGCTTTTTTTCTTATCGATGCTTTTCAATGGAGAGAGAGAGTTGAAAACCTGATGCTCAGGAGCGAGGTGGACTTCATCCTCAAGGATTTTCCGCCGTTAAGAGAAGGAGTCAGGGACAGCTTGGCTTACCTCATCCACACCGGAATTTTTCCTACAGACCCGAAAATGGGGGACGAGTCAAGAATCGTGACAAGAGGCGAGATGGCCTATGTGTTATACAAGGCAATCCGCAGCCATTTTGACCCTAGCCACAAGGGAATCTTTCGCAGCCTGGACGGAAACAAGGTTGAAGTCGAGGAAGACGGCCGGGCCAGGACTCTGGCTCTCTCCGGGAACGTCGTTTTGTTCCGCAGCCAGGATGGGGAAAAGAGCCCGGCCTCGCGGATTGCGTTTCTTGGGGGAGAAGAAATCATCTGGCTGGAAAGACAGGGCGAGATCGGGCTGCTTGAGGTCAATTTTCCTGTCAACTCGAATGTCCTCGACAGGGGCTCGGTTTATAACCGCTGGCAAGTTAGGTTATCCCGAGAAGAACTGGAAAAAAAGATTCAGGATTATTACCCGATCGGCCGTCTCGTTGACCTGACGGTGGAGGAGCGGGGCAAATCTCGGCGGGTGACGAAGCTGCAGATTACTGGGATGGACAGCCAGGTTATCGTCACCGGCCTGAAAATCCGCTGGGTCTTAGGGCTGAAAGACACCCTCTTCACTATCGACCGGGAACACGAAGAAAACGGACGGGTCACGTATTTCACCTTCTCCGGCAGGGGATGGGGACATGGCGTTGGGCTCTGTCAAGTCGGGGCCTTTCGCATGGCCCAAGCCGGAGCCGACTACAGGGACATTCTTAGCAAATATTACAGGGACATTAAGATCAACAAGTCTTACTGACAGCAATAATAATTGGCGACGGCCCTCGGCGAGAACTGTCCCCATGACCCATGACTTAACCTGGACTATTCACGAAATGAAAGGAAAAAATCCCCTCTCCCCATGTGGGAGAGGGTCGGGGTGAGGGGGATCATTCAAAGATTCCCCCTCCCCCCAGGGGAGGGGCCTGCTTTCTGGCATAATTTGTGAATAGGTCAGGTTAATTGATGACGCTGTATTTTTTACCGACTTTAGAGAACGCCTCGATGGCTTTGTCTAAATGCTCTTGCTCATGGGCAGCGGAGAGCTGGACGCGGATTCGGGCCTGTCCTCTGGGAACAACAGGATAATAGAACCCGATCACGTAAATCCCATCGGTGAGCAAGTCGCGAGCCATGTCCTGGGAGAGCTTGGCATCGTTCTCGAACTTGCCGAGCATGATCGGGCAGATGGGATGATCGCTTTGCGGAATCTCAAAACCCACCTTGGCCATGTTCGCTCTAAAGTATTTCGTGTTGAACTCGAGCTTGTCCCTGAGCTCGGTTGTCTCTGTCAGGAGGTCGAAAATGGCGATTGAAGTGGCGATCACGACCGGGGAGACGGTGTTGCTGAAGAGGTACGGTCTGGAGCGCTGCCTGTAGAGGTCGACAATCTCTTTTCGGCCGGCGGCGAATCCGCCGGAAGAGCCGCCCAGGGCTTTGCCCAGAGTTCCTGTGATGATGTCGATTTTTCCCGTCACGTTCCTGTATTCGGGCGTTCCCCGGCCGGTCTTGCCAACGAACCCCGTGGAGTGAGCGTCATCGATCATCACCAACGCATCGTATTTTTCAGCCAGGGGAACGATTTCGTGGAGCTTGGCGATGTCGCCGTCCATCGAGAAAACGCCGTCGGTGGCGACCATGCGGTACCGCTTGGTCTGCGTCTGTTTGAGCTTGTCCTCAAGGTCAGCCATGTCGGCGTGTTTGTAAATGAAGCGCTCCGCCTTGCAGAGGCGGATGCCGTCGATGATCGAGGCGTGGTTGAGCTGGTCCGTGATGATGGCGTCCTCAGCGCCGAGGAGGGGCTCAAAGATGCCGCCGTTGGCGTCGAAACACGCCGCGTACAGGATCGTGTCTTCAGTCCCCAAGAATTGAGAAATTTTTTCTTCGAGGATTTTGTGGATTTCCTGTGTGCCGCAGATGAACCGGACTGAGCTCATCCCGTATCCCCATCGGTCGAGCGCCTTATGAGCGGCGGCGATGGCCTTGGGGTGGCTGGACAGGCCCAAATAGTTGTTGGCACAGAAGTTTAGAACCTTGCGGCCGCCTTTGACCTCAATTTCAGCGCCCTGGGGAGTCATGATGATTCTTTCTTCCTTGAAGAGGCCGGCTTCGCGGATGGATTGAAGTTCTTTTTGCAGATGCTCTTTTAATTTTCCGTACATACATACCGCCTTTTTTAGGGAATTTAAACTATACCTTCGCAACTCGTCTCTGTCAACCAGCCTTTGGTCCGCCGGAATGAAATTGACAGAGCAGAGTGTGGCCGTTATAATTCGGGCGATGGCCGGCGAGGGATTCTATTTCATCGAACCATTCACGGAAGATTTCTTGAGGATTCTGAAGGCGGAAAGAGTCCTCTTTCAGGGGAGGACGAAACACCAGCTGGTCCACTGTTTCAAAAGCCAGATTTTTGGGAAGATGCTCTTCCTGGACGGAAGGATCCAATCGGCTCAGGTTGATGAGGCCATTTTCCACGAGACACTCGTCCATCCCGGACTCATCCTGCATCCTCAGCCCGAAAAAGTCCTGATCTTGGGCGGCGGAGAAGGAGCGACGCTTCGAGAAGTCCTCCGCTACGGCTGCGTTGAGCGTGCGACCATGGTGGACCTTGACAGGGAGCTGGTGGAAATCTGTCGCCGGTATCTTCCAGAGTGGTCGAAGGGGGCATTCTCTCATCCCAAGGCAAGGGTTCTTTTCCGGGAAGCTCGCCGGTTTGTCGAAAAAACCGCAAAAAAATTTGACGTTGTGATCTCAGACCTGACTGAACCGCTGCGGGGCACTCCCTCGGTGCCTCTCTTTACCAAGGAATTTTTCGCTCAAATTGACGCCGTTCTCGGCACGGAAGGAGTGTTCGTCCTCCAGGCGGGGAGCGCCGATCCTCATTACTTTCACTTTTTCGCTTCCTGCGCCAGGACGCTCGGCGCTGTCTTTCCGGTCGTCCGGCCTTACTGGACATTCATGTTTTCATTCAGCCTGCCCTGGGGCTTTGTCCTGGCTTCAAAAAAGGCTGATCCGCTGGGCTTGAAGGAAGAGGACATCGCCAGGAGACTGCGCGAGCGCAAAGTCGGAAAGCTCCTGTTTTATCATCCTTGCCTCCAGCGGAGCTTCTTTTCACTCCCTGCCTACCTCGTAAAGGCCATAAAAAAAGGCCGAGTGTTAGAGGATAAGACCCCTTTCATCTGGGAGGCCTGATGCCCAAGAGAATTTCTTCCAAAGATGAATTGGTCGAGTTCAGAGAATTCCATACCCCTTCGTGCGGGTTCTTTTTCCGGGCCAAGAAGCATCTTTTCTCTGAGAAATCGGTATTCCAGCAGATTGATGTCATCGATACCGACTCCTTCGGCCGGGTTCTTTTCTTGGACGGGCTTGTCCAGACGACGGAAAAGGACGAGTTTTTTTACCATGAGATGCTCGTTCATCCGGCGATGGCATCCCACCCGAGGCCGGAGGAGGTCCTCATCATCGGCGGGGGAGACGGAGGAGCCCTTAAGGAGGTCCTGCGTTACCCTATGAAAAGAGCGACCATGGCTGAAATAGACGCCATGGTCATTGAGGTTTGTGAAAAGCATTTTCCCTGGCTCGCTCCCGTCCGCTCGGATGATCGAGTGGAACTGACGATCGCTGACGGAAGCACGTTCATCCAGGAATCGGACAGGAAATACGATGTCATCCTGATTGATTCTTCAGACCCGGTGGGCCCTTCCGCAGTCCTTCATCAGCAGGAATTTTTTTGGCGGCTTAAGGACCACCTCAAGCCGGCCGGCATCATCGCTGGCCAGGCCGGCTCGCTTATCTATCACCTGGCGAGTCTACGGGAGAAAAGCATTTTTCTCCGCCAGATGTTCGAGTTTTCATTCTTCTACGTTGGCCCTGTGCCCACATATCCTGGCGGCACCTGGAGTTACTTCTTTGTCTCTGATGAGATCAATCCTTTGAAGGACGCCGTGAAGGGTATTCCATCTGGCCTTCAATACTACAACGCCGATATCCACCGCGCGGCCTTTTCCCTACCCGCTTTTTTGCAAAAAGAGATGGGCTGAAGGAGCCACGCCGTCTCCGTCTGGGGGGCCTTTTTGTTTAGGGAGGAATCGCTTATAATAGGGCGTTCTTCGAGGAAAAAGGTGAAGGCTCGAAAGAAAGTCCTCAAACTAATGGTGATGGCTGCTGTGGTTGCCTGTTTTCTTGCGATCCGGGCAGCAGGGTCATCCTCAGCCCAGAAACTTACCCTGAGGGATAATCTCGGCAGGGCCGTTGAGGTCCCGTCCCGAGCGGGGAGGATTCTCTCCTTGCAGCCGGAGATTACCCGGATCATAGTCGCACTGGGAGCCGGCGACCGGCTGGTCGGGCTTGACTATTTCCTGCGCCGGGACGATCATCTCTTCAAGATTATTTATCCTGAGCAAGCTCGTCTTCCTGTGGTCTCCAAACCGGACGACAGCGTCAACAAAGAGGCGATTGCCGCCCTCAGCCCTGACGTCATTTTCGCCTCCCCCTCTGAGTTACTTGTCCCGGATTCAATCCAACGAGCTCTCAGCATCCCTGTTGTCGCCCTCTCGTCACAGGGAAGCTTCGGCAGGCTTCTCGAGGAGATTGACTTTGTCGGCAGAGTAACCGGTCTGGAAGCGAGAGCCAAAGAGCTGGTGGATTATTTCCTGGAAAATATGACGGCCGTCGTTCGCACGACGAGCTCCGTTCCTTCAAAGGAAAGGCCAAAGGTCTATCTGGCTTTTTGGTCGTCTTTGGTAAGAACCCCGGTCTCCTACGAGCCTGTTAACGCGGCCGGAGGCGATAATGTCGCAGCCGGTCTCTTGCCCTCTTTCACCGGCTCCCCTGGGACCGTAGTGACGATCGAACAGATCCTCAAATGGGACCCGGATATTATTCTTGTCCACGGGAATTTTCTGCCCCGCGAGCGGCAGGTCACCGTCCAGCAGGTCCTGGCCGACAAGCGCCTGAGCTCGGTCAAGGCAGTAAGAAAAGGCCAGGTTTTTTATACCTTCGGCTATTGGTACTGGTGGGACCCGGCCCAGGTTGCGGTCGAGACTCTTTATCTCGCAAAAATCTTCCATCCAGAAAGATTCAACGCTATCGACCTTGAGGCGGCAGGAAACATAATTTTCGAAAAGTTTTATGGCCAGGCTGGCCTTTTTTCTAAGCTCTGTGAGGTTCTGGCTTTTCATGACTGGATCAAGAAGAAACAATAAGAAGCGCTTTCTTCATGTCTTTCTCCTCGTTCTGCCGCTTTTGCTTTTTGTCATCTCTTTAGGCATCGGTTCCTACCAGGTCTCGCCGCGAGATCTCGTCCGCACATTTTTTTCCACAATTTCTCCTTCCTCCTATCCGGACATCCCCCCGGTTTATCGAGACGTTCTCTTCCGGATCCGGCTGCCCAGGCTGCTCCTGGCCATGGCTGTCGGAGCTGCCCTTTCTGTTGCCGGAGCGTCGCTCCAGGCTCTCTTCAAGAACCCGCTCGTCAATGAATACATCCTCGGCATCTCCTCGGGCTCAGCTTTCGGAGCGGCTCTTTCGCTCGTGTTTCTGGGGAGGTCTTTTCCTCCACAGGCTGCGGCATTTCTCTTTGCCATTCTGGCAGTTCTTGCGGTCCTCCTCGTTGCCGGCAGGGGAGAATCCACCTCCCTCATCTCGCTCCTTCTCACAGGTGTCATCGTGTCCGCATTTTTCTCAGCCCTTCTTTCGCTTGTCGAATTCTTTGCCAGCCCCTACGTCCTCCAGGCCCTTTTTTTCTGGCTGATGGGAAGCCTCTCGCTGGCAGGATGGAAGGATCTGGCGATTTCGCTTCCTCTTGTCGGAGTCGGGCTGGCCATTCTTCTTCTGTATCGCTGGCGGATGAACGTCCTTTCCATGAGCGATGAGGAGGCGAAAGCTCTTGGCGTCAATGTCCGGCGGGGGAAAATTCTTGTTATCTTCATGGCCACGCTCGTCACAGCCTCGTCCACGGCTGTTGTCGGCATCATTGGATGGGTCGGGCTGATCGTCCCTCACCTCGTAAGATTGATGATGGGCGCAGACAACCGGCTGGTCATCCCCCTTTCGGCAGCCACGGGCGCCAGCTTTCTTCTCGTCGCCGACGGCATCACCAGGGTTGTGTCGCCGCTCGAGATTCCGATTGGGATCTTCACTTCCATCATTGGTATTCCACTTTTTATCGTGCTATTGAAGAAGGCAAAAAGAGTCTGGCTGTGAGCATCCGAATAGAAGACCTGACGTTCGGCTACAAGAATTTCCTCCTCCGGGTTGACAAACTCGGCTTTTTAAGCGGTAGAATCACTTCGATCGTCGGGCCGAACGGCGCCGGCAAGACCACGCTGCTCAAATGCATCGGCGCCATCCTGCCCATTAAAAAAGGGATGCTCTTTATCGACGGCAAGGATATCGCCTTGCTGAAAAGCCACGAGCGGGCCAGGCTTATCAGCTACGTGCCGCAGGAGCACGGTTCAGCGTTCAACTATCTCGTGCTGGATTTCGTCCTGATGGGCCGGGCAGCCTATGTGCCGCTTTTTTCCGTGCCTTCCAAAGAGGATGTTCACATTGCTGAGGAGGCGCTCGAGTTCGTCGGGCTGGGGAATTTTGCCGAAAGGACTTATGCCGAGCTGAGCAGCGGCGAGAGGCGTCTTGTGCTCATTGCCAGGGCCCTGGCCCAGCAGTCTGACATCCTGCTCCTCGATGAGCCGACCACCTTCCTCGACCCTAAGCACGAGCGGGGGATTCTCGATCTCGTCCGAAAGCTGGCCTTGGAAAAGGAGAAAACTATCCTGTTTACGCTCCATAACTTAGAGATGGCCATCCAGTACTCGGACGACATGGTCTTTATGAAAGGAGGAGAAGTCGCAGCTTCGGGGAAAGCAGCCGAGGTTTTCCAGGAGCCCCTTCTTGAGGCTGTCTACGAGATGGAGATGAAGGTCATCGAATGGAACGGCCGAAAGATCGTCCTCCGCTGATAGGCCATTGGGTTCTGGCTTTGCTTTCCACAGAATAATGCTAATTTTCTGCCTTTGATAGAGAGACTGCGGACTGCTTTTCAGTTGCTCTTCTTGTCCAAGAGCCTTTCTTAGAGAAGTTTCCCTTTGACCAAATAAGAGAGAGATGATATAGAAATTTTGCATGTCAGTCTAAGAACAAGGATTTTCTTGATTAGTTCGTGTATATTGAAGTTTGTAACTTATCATGGGAGAGGAGGAGAGTTCGATGAGAATAGCCCGAAATTCATTTATTCTATGCCTGTTTCGATGTCTTGTCGGGGTGAGCGCAACTTTTATGATTTTTCATATAATCCTTGCCCCAGCTGCGGCAGCGCAAACCAAAAAGCCGGAGGCGGCCAGGATCAAGATCGACCGCGACCGGACGATTGGTGAAATCGACCCAAAGATCTACGGCAATTTTATCGAGCATCTCGGCCGCTGCATTTACGGCGGAATCTATGACCCCGCCTCCCCTCTGGCCGACGAGGACGGGTTCCGCAAAGATGTCATCGAGGCAACGCGCCGCCTCAACGTGACCATCCTGCGCTGGCCCGGGGGGAATTTCGTGAGCGGCTATCACTGGGAGGACGGAATCGGGCCGAAGGAATCGCGGCCAAAAAGGATCGACCTCGCCTGGGGAGCCATCGAGCCGAACTTCGTCGGAACGGACGAGTACATCCGCTTCTGCCGAAAAGTCGGGGCTGAGCCCTATATCTGCATCAACCTCGGCACCGGCACGTGGAATGAGGCGAGATTCTGGGTGGAATACTGTAACCGGGAATCCGGCACCCATTACGCCGACCTTCGTCGCAAAAACGGCGCTGAAAAACCGTACCAGGTGACGTACTGGGCCCTGGGGAATGAGGTGGACGGAAGCTGGCAGATGGGCCACCGCAGCGCCGAGGACTACGGCAAATTCGCCCTCGAGGCGGCCAAGCTGATGAAATGGGTTGACCCGAAAATCAAGCTCGTTGCCTGCGGCTCGAGCTATTTCGGTGCGGGCTGGGTCGACTGGAACCGGACCGTTCTTTCT
The DNA here is from genome assembly GCA_037444845.1 of Candidatus Aminicenantota bacterium. Taxonomy (GTDB): domain Bacteria; phylum Acidobacteriota; class Aminicenantia; order Aminicenantales; family UBA8522; genus JARYMI01. Next base: position 101,935 of record JBBILQ010000002.1, read on the forward strand.
TATCTTAAAGATTACGCCGACTACATTGCACTTCATACCTACCTCAGCAATAGAGGGAACGATTATTACACTTTTTTGGCGCGGACGACGGACGTTGACGCCAGAATCAAGGTGACCGAAGGCCTCATCCGCGAGACCATGCTCAAGTCGAGGCGCAAAGAGCCCATTTTCATCGCTTTTGATGAGTGGAACGTCTGGTACCGGGCCGGCGTTAAAGAGGCGTTAGAGGAAACTTATAACCTCGAGGATGCGCTCGTCGTGGCGCTCTTTCTCAACACGTTCGTCCGCAACGCCCACGTCGTCAAGATCGCCAACATGGCCCAGCTCGTCAACGTCATCGCGCCCATCCGGGCTGACGAGAAAGGGTTGTGGCTGCAGACAATTTACCACCCGCTTTATCTTTTCGCTAATAACTGCTCTGGGACATCGCTCGATGTTTTTGTCGAGAGCGAGACGTATGATGCAGGGGAATACAAGAGCGTTCCCTATCTTGATGTTTCGGCAGCGTACAACACGGAGAAGAAGGAGCTCGTCCTCAACGTGGTCAACCGGCATAAGGATAAGGACATAGAGGCCGAGGTCATAAGCCAGGAAGGCCAGTTCTCGGGAAAGGCAGTGGTCGAGGAAGTCAACGGCCCTGACATCAAAGCCGAAAACAGCTTGACGGAGCAAAAAGTCAAGATCGTAACCAAGGAAGTGCCCGTTTCTGGTAGCAGCCTGCGCTACCGCTTCCCCGCCCACTCCTTCACGATGCTGCGCGCCAAGCTCAACTGATCTTAATGTAGACGCAAAAAATAATACAAACGCATGAAGCAAAATGTCATTGCGAGGAACGCAGTGACGAAGCAATCTCTTATTCATGGTCTGAGATTGCCGCGCTCCCGTTGGTCGCTCTCAATGACAATGTAAAAACACTTAATGCATTTGTATTAGCTTTGGGACACGATACTCCAGGTGTCGGTCAACTCTTGAGTTCCATGACGTGAAGCGGCCGCGGCGTCTTCCAGCCGCCGCGAGTAAAATCAGGAAAGTCGATAGGACGGCTGCGCTTGGCCACGGATTTCTCGCTCAGCGCCGATACGACGCTCCACGCAGCGGCATCGTAGACATCCATGTCAAGCGGCCGGCCCTGGCGCAGAGCCTCGATGAGACGGTAATCCTCGATGAAATCCATTCCGCCGTGACCAGCCCCTCTGGCTTGCTCTTCGAGTTTTTTCCAGATGGGATGGTCGAACTCCTTGTAGTATTCCGTGAGCTCCTCCCATTGATGGGCGGGGCTTCGTCCTTCGATATGCACCCGGTCGGGATATTTTTCGAATATTCCCTGCGTCCCCTGGACGATATGGATGCGGCTGTACGGACGGGGCGAAGAGGTGTCGTGGTAAAGCGTGATGATTTTCCCTTTCGCGGTGTGAATCAGGGAGACGTTGACGTCGCCGAGAGCGTAGCGCTGACGCGCCTGCCGTGAATCGGGGCCGAATTTCTTGGCGCAGTAGAGGTTAAGGCCCATCGATTTGCTGCTCATCGAAACGAGGTAATCGAACCGGTCGCCGCGGTTTATGTCCATGCACTGGCTGACTGGACCCAGGCCGTGGGTAGGGTAGAGGTTGCCGTTCCGGCGAACCGAATGCTGGGGCCGCCACAGCGATTCGCCGTGGCCGCTGAACTTGACCTCCCGCAAATCATGAAGATAGCCGGCCTCGGCGTGAAAAATCTCGCCGAGCAGCCCCTTCTTGACCAGGTTCAGGCAGAGCATCTCGGGCCGGTCGTAGCAGCAGTTTTCCATCATGATGCAATGGCGCCGCGTCTTCTCGGCCGTCTCGATGAGCTCCCAGCATTCATCGAGCGTGACGGCGGCCGGGACTTCGGTAGCGGCGTGTTTGCCGGCCTTCATGGCCGCGACGCAGACAGGCACGTGCCATTCCCAGGGCGTGGACGTGAAAACGAGGTCGAGGTCGTCGCGCTCGCACAGCCGCAGAAAATCCCAATCGCCCCGAAAATAGCCTGCCGGTTCGGGCTGGCCGGCCTCAACGACCCACTTCTGGATGCGGCGGACCTTTTCCTCGACGATATCGCAGACGGCCTTGATTTCGACGCCCTCGATCTTAAGGAAGTTCTGGACATGGGCCGATCCCATGCCGCCGACGCCGACAAACCCGATGCGGACAGAGTTGATCGGCGGCACTTTGAACTCGATAAGCGTTTTGTCGAAGACTGGCAAAGCAGCATGTGACATGACCGTTGACGTAGGGGATGCCGAAAGACCGGAGGCTTCCCTGGCTGCTGGATGGCCAGGGGTGGGAAGAAGCGCACCGATCCCGGCCGCCGCCCCGGCCTTGATGAACTCCCTCCGGCTTAACGCCTTATTTAGCGTCTTGTTCATCTTGCCTCCTTTTTTCCCTGGCATACAACCTGAGGGGAAAAATCAATTTTATCAGCGAGATTTTTTATACCACAGGAAAAAAGAATAGAAAAGCCGTGCAGGCCATAACATTTCTCAACCCCTTTTTTGAGAATTTTTTCTCTTTCAAATCGTTTTATAAAAAGAAGCTAAATCACTATAGACTGAGGTTGCAAAAATCCTTTCCTCAATGGATAATATCAAGCAGAAAGCCTGAATGAAGATAAATCACATGGTCGTCTATAGTTCGAAAATGGAGCAAAACGCGACAATAAAATGGAAGTAGCATTTAAAGACAACATAACACAGAACTTGCTCGATGTACTAAACCAGACTATACCAAAAGCAAAAGAAATAAAATTCGCAATCGCTTTCATGAAATATTCAGGTCTTGTACTCATAGAAGAAGGCATAAATGAATGTCTGAGAAACGGGGGGATCATTGAGTTTCTTATTGGATTGGATTTTCGCACAACCGAGCCAAAAGTCTTAAGGTTATTGAAGAAACTCTCTCATGAGGAGCTTCTATTGAAATGTTATTGCTTTAGCGATCCTTCTTTTGGCGACACGCCCGTTTATCATCCGAAATTGTACATACTAAATGATGGAGAAAATGTTACTGTTGCTCTTGGCTCATCCAATTTAACAGAAGGGGGCCTGGCAAAAAATGTTGAGGTCAATGCAGTAATTACTGCTTCTCTCAAAGAGGAAGTTGTCTCAGATGTATATGGATTATACAGCAGGCTGAAATATCAGCAAAGCCGCTTTGAGCCGGATTTAGAGTACATTGCCAAATATGAAGAAGCGTACGAAAGAGTCCGGAAGAGAAATATTGCAGCGCTGCAGGAGAGGCGAACGAAGGAAATAATAAAGCAACTCAGAGAGAAAGAGAAGGCCCTGCCAAAACCCATTCCTTCAGAATCCGAACTTTTTGGATGGATGAAACTGGTTTATGAAAAAATACCATCAGGCGCCTTCAGAACACGCGATATGTACCAATGTGAGCAAGAATTTCAGAAAATATACCCGGAAAACAAAAATATTAGAGCAAAAATAAGACAGCAACTGCAATTTTTGCGAGATATCGGGTTGATTAAGAGTCCCCATAGAGATAGATGGGAAAGAGTATGAGATTAGCCTGAAATTATTGAAAGCAAGGAATAAATGTGGGCATTAAAAAATCTTGCTTAGAAATGGGGGCAAAAAGAATGATCAAAATAACTATCGATTCCAAGTATTTCCGAAAGCAATTTGATGATTGGCTCGCTGGCGGAAGGGTTGAATTTGAAGGCAAAGCGTATTATTGGACTGCGCAAGATAGCAATTATGGCCTTGGCTGGGAGATTGAGCCCGTGACGGAAGAAGATTGGAGCGATCTGAATGAGCACAGGTTTAATAAATTTATGGAAATCATTGAAAGATTCCTGTGCGAACACAAGAGTGAGTACATGATTGACTACCCTTGATTTGACTGAACCAGGGTTTTGAAGTTTCTGAAGAAGAAAACGCCCATCGGGAAAAGCAGAAGAGAGAGAGAAGTTTATTACACTATGTGGGAAAGGGGGGGCAATTATTTCTGCAGTCGGGCTTGGGCAAGGATTTTCTTGATGAGAGCTTTATCTTTGGGAAGCTGCCCGACCTTGGGAAGCCGCGGCACCAGGATGGCCCAGTTCATGTCCATGGCAAAGACCTTCTTGAAGAGCGGCAGGCTTTCCTCCACCCGGCCGGTGGAAGCGAGCGTCACGGCCGGCCAGAAAATCATCTCAGCGTTATCCGGGTACATCTCCATGGCCTTGGTGTAGGCTTTCATCGCTTCCTCGACCTTGTTTTCGGTCAGGAGCTCGTCCCCCGTGTTCATGAAATTATAAGCCTTGTTAAGTTTGATCAAGCGTTTGAGCTCCTCGAGCGGCGCAGGGTGGTCCTCAACCCTAAGGTCATAGAGTCTATCCTTCCACCAAACCCCTGAGCTCTTGCCGCAGACGACAATGATGGCGGCGGATTGTTTGCCGCGGATGTCGCCGCCCTCGGCTTCGGCTGCCTCAAGCGCTGCCATGAGCCTGTCTACGAGCTCGCCTGGAGCGGACTCAAAGGCACGAGCCATCGCTGCCCAGACCGTGTTTTTGAGCATGAGGTTGGCCTGGCAGGAGAAGCCGTCGCCGACGTAATGTCCGGCCTCGGGGATGCAGTTTTTTCCGGTGTGGACGGCGACCCGACCCTGGGCATCGACCATGGCCACCTGGCGAACGGATTCATGTTTGTCGGCCTTGATGAGGCCGGCGAGGGCCTCCTCGGCGCTTTTACCCGCCCGCATGAGCTCGAGTCCGAGCGGGCCGTAGGAAGCCTCAACGAAGGACTGGGTGCAGATGGCGCCGACTTCAGCTTCCACCCAGGGCACGATCGAGCCGACCGAAAACCAGTGGGACTGGACCGCCGCGCCCAGCTCGCCGGTGGCTTTGTCGATGGCGACAATGGAATAGGTGTGGGCGGGGCGCAAGGCCTCACGCTTCAGAGGTAAATCAGCGGCGCCTGGGAGAGCGCGCGCTAAACTCAATATCGACAAAATCAATAGAAATGATAAAAACGATGGGAATAGAGTATATTTTTTCATTCGTTCCCTCCTTGCCGCTAATGTACCCGGACGGGCAGGGATTTTCAAGCGAGGCGATAGGCGATGTCGAGCTTTGAAGCCGCGGTCATCAAACAGCTGTCCTCTGACCATACCGGCGCTCCGGTGAGAAGCGCTGAAGCCAGGAGATGGACGTCAACATACCCAAGACAAACGCCCATCAGGCGACGGTTTTCAATCATCCTCAGGACTTCTTCGTGCTGCGCCATCATGGCTTCGGGCAGGGCTTCGAGCAAAGAGAGAATCTCATGCCTGTTCTTCAGGCTGCCGCAGGCTAACTCCCCGATGATGAACGGATGACAAACAACCTCGCCTTTCTCCAGGAGCTCCTGAAGATGAGCATGGCCGTGCCGAAGATGGAATACCCAGACGGATGTATCCACAAGGACCATGATGGTTAGAGCAGAGCTTTCCTTCGGGGGATCGGCCGAAGCGCCTTTTCCGAGCCGGCGAGCCTGGCCAGCCTTTTTGCGCTCTCCAGGGAGATCAAGGCTTCGAGGCCTCGCCTGACCAGCGCCGTTTTCTCCTTTATCCCGGTCAGTTCGGCTGCCTTTTTCAGAGTTTTGTCATCGATATTGATGGTTGTCCTCATATGCATATATATGCATAATTTATGCATATATGTCAAGTGTTTTGCGCGCTTGAGCCCACAGAATGATGGACGACGGCTAAATTGATTTTTCTCAAGATGGAGGGACTGCGGACGGCTCAGTAATTCAGCTTGCCTTCGGCATGGCGCTTGCTCAGGACGCTGAGCATGTCGGCAGTCATCTTGGGCAGGTCGTAGTCGGGCGTCCAGCCCCATTCCTCGCGGGCGACGGAGTCATCGATCGAATCCGGCCAGGAGTCGGCGATGGCCTGCCGGAAATCGGGTTCGTAGGTAACCGTGAACTCGGGAATGTGCTTTTTGATTTCGGCGGCCAGCTCGCCTGCGGAAAAGCTCATCGCTGTGACGTTAAAATCGGCGTGGTGTTTGAGTTTTGAGAAATCCGCTTCCATCAGGGCGAAAGCGGCCTTGAGGCAGTCTGGCATGTACATCATCGGCAGCCTCGTATCCTCTTTGAGGAAGCACTTGTAGCTCTTGTTCTTCACGGCTTCAAAAAAGATGGCCACGGCGTAGTCGGTCGTGCCGCCGCCGGGAAGGGTTTCGTGGCTGATGATGCCAGGATAGCGGCAGCCACGGGCATCAACGTTGAAGCGGCGGACATAATAATCGCAGAGAAGCTCGCCTGCTACTTTGGTCGCCCCGTACATCGTCTTGGGCTTGAGGATGGTGTCGTTTGGCGTGTTGACACGCGGCGTTTCGGGTCCGAAAACGGCGATCGAGCTTGGCACGAATATTCTGACCAGGTTGTGCTCGCGGGCTGCCTCAAGGATGTTGTATGTGCCGATCGTGTTGACGTCCCAGCAGAGCTGAGGGTTTTTCTCGCCGACGGCGGAGAGGATGGCCGACATGTGGTAGATGGTGTCGATTTCATACTTCTTGATCATGGCGTCGACCGTCTCGCGCTTGGACACGTTGATGAACTCGAAGGGGCCGGAGTCGCGGAGAGCGGCGGACGTCTGGGTTTTGTGGTCCGCGGCAAGGACGTTATCATTGCCGTATTTCTTGCGCAGGGCCATGGTCAGCTCCGAGCCGATCTGGCCGAGCGCTCCGGTGACCATAATTTTTTTCATTTCTCTTGCCATAAAGTGACCTCCAGTTTTTTGATTTATTCTATGCCGGATATTAATGTTGCCTTACTTATAACACAGGCCTAAGCCGAAGGCAACAGAGCTGTTGAACGGGACTCCGGGGGGTGTCGGATGGAAATCTTATCAGTGGAATTTGCCGACAATCTTCTGAAAGCGCGGGAGGGACCGGAGGCTGTTCCTCATAATGCCGCTCTGGTCACCAGGAAGAAAAATGTACATCGCAAGTCATTTGCGTTAAACTTTGAAAGGGAGTAATAAGATGAATTTTTCTGATAGGGTTCCGGTGGCTGTTATTTCCGTTTCCGTCATCATGTTTTTTGTCGCTCTGGCCACGGATATTTTTTGGATCGGGAGGCTGGCGTTCGGCGCCTTCCCTTCGACCATGCCAGTTGATGACCGCGTCTACAACGCCTTTGCCGCTCCGGACCTCATTCTGTCGATTTTTCTCTATGTCGGCGCTTACGGGCTTCTCAGGCTGAGAAAATTCGGTTTCGTCGCAGCTAATATCGCTATGGGCATGTGGCTTTTTGACTCTGTGCTTGTCCTTGGCATCACCGGGCTCTCCCGCATCAGCATCATCGGCCCGAGCCTGTTTTTTGTCTTTTTCACGCTGGTTTATCTGTGGGCGAAGCGAGGTCTTTTTGAATGAGAAAGGACGGTATCCTTGCAGGCAAAATCGGGGGACGCCATACGCAATTTTTCATAAATAGAGGCAGTGATTCCTTGGGCCTGTAGGATGCGCTGTCCGGTGCTTGTACGTATGATCGCTTAAAAGATAATTGGCAGGGAAATTAGTGCATTACATATGGCGTCCACGGTAACGTCAAAGTCGTAGTAGACATAGGGCAAGAGGCTGATCGCGAAATTCCTGAAGGTAGCCATGTGTAAATGTCAAGGACTTTTCCTGCTATTTCGGTAACGACATTTCCCAGGCGTTTCAGCATATTCTGAGAGCAGCCCTTGGCCCATTGCGCAATGGCCGAAAAACTGCGGGCATTCGAGAGGATGGCACAGAGAGAAATCACCAACACGGAGACCTTGCGATGCCTAATCCCCCGAGCCTTTCGGGGCTCTGGAATCCGAAGGAATCGGCGCCTGAGGTCAAAAGCAAATTTTTCCGAAAGTCTCATCGGTCTCACCTCCAGAGACCGGAGCACCTCAGAGAACACGTTGCTCATGCCCCTCTTTATACAATAGATGGAGAGGAAAGTTCGGTGAAATCTTTTTCTTTATTGATATCAAATAGCCTGACCTATTCACAAATTATGCCAGAAAGCAGGCCCCTCCCCTGGGGG
>JBBILQ010000003.1:0-67772 GCA_037444845.1 Candidatus Aminicenantota bacterium
TATCGGCGATGACGGCCTTGCCGCTCTTGACCTCATCCTCGAGCATGAACTCGAGCACACGGCGGGCCTCCTTGGCGATATACGGGCCGATGCCGTCGCCGCCGATGACGCCGATCTTGATCGGCTTGATCTTGGTGTAATCAACCCAGTCCGGCGCTGATTTAACCTGCTCCATGCGTTTCAGCTGAGCTTCAAGAAGCTTTCCGAAGTGCTCCTTGGCTCTCTCGATAGCAGCCTTATTCATGATGATTCCTCCCTGCGTTTGGAATTAAGAAGTTAAGAATTCTATAATCTTTCGAGACGAAAAATCAACTGAATATCAAAGCGTCAGGACCGTCTCCAGAAACCAGAAAAAATTGATTTTGACAAAAAGCGTCCAAGGATTTATACAAATAATGAAAAATTATCGTGAGGTCATTAGATGCTTGATTCATATTTCAAACAGGAAGCCGAAAGGCGCAAGGTGGCGATTCCGCCCCTGCCTCTTACTCCCGACGAGACGGCCGATGTCTGCCGCTTGCTCGAAAACCCGCCGGCAGGCAAGGAGGAACTTCTCTTCGGCCTGCTGAAAAACCGCGTGTCACCGGGCGTTGACCCGGCCGCCAAGGTCAAAGCCGGATGGCTGAGCAAAGCTGCCAGGAGCGAGGTCTCTTCCCCTGTGATCTCGAAAAAAGAGGCGGTTTTCCTGCTCGGGTCGATGCTTGGCGGCTACAACGTCGACCCGTTGGTGGAGTTTCTTGATGTGGAGGAACTGGCGAGCGATGCGGCCGAAGCCCTGAAACACATCATTCTCGTCTATGGCGCATTCGATAAAGTCATTGAGAAGTCCAGAAAAAATCCCTGGGCCCAGGAAGTTCTCGCCTCCTGGGCTGAAGCAGAGTGGTTTCTCAGCCGGCCCGCCCTGTCCGAAACGATGACTTTCAAGGTCTTCAAGGTGGACGGTGAGATAAACACCGACGATTTCTCGCCGGCGAAAAACGCCTGGAGCCGACCGGATATCCCTCTCCATGCCCTGTCGATGGGGGAGACCCGCTTCCCAGGCGGGATTGCGACAATCCAAAAATTCAGGGAAGAGGGCTTTCGTGTTGCCTTTGTCGGGGATGTCGTCGGCACCGGGTCATCCCGGAAGTCCGCCTGCAACTCCCTGATGTGGCACATTGGCGAGGACATCCCCTTTATCCCGAACAAGCGCCGCGGCGGGGTCGTCGTCGGCGGGCTGATAGCGCCGATATTCTTCAACACGACGGAAGACTCGGGCGGACTGCCGATCATGGCCGAGGTCAGCCGGATGAAAACGGGCGATATCATCAAGCTTAACACAGAGACAGGAGAAATCGAGAACGAGGCCGGCGAAATCATCGCCCGGTTCGAGTTCAAGCCTCCCACGCTCCGCGATGAATTTCGGGCTGGCGGCAGGCTTAACCTCATCATCGGCCGGAACCTGACCAACAAAGCTCGACAAGTTCTTGGCCTTGGCGGAGCAGCCTTCTTTGTCGCGGCCGATAATCCCAAGCCCAAGCCGGGCCAGGGTTATTCTCAGGCTCAAAAAATTGTCGGCCATGCCTGCGGTCTGGAGGGAGTCCTTCCCATGGCGGCGTGCGAACCGGAGATGACAACGGTAGGATCCCAGGACACGACCGGCCCGATGACGGCCGACGAGCTCAAAGAGCTGGCTTGTCTCGAATTCCAGTGTGGCCTGTTCATGCAGTCATTCTGCCACACCGCTGCTTATCCAAAAGCAGCTGATGTCAGAATGCACCAGAGCCTGCCGAAGTTCATCATGGCCCGCAAAGGCGTGGCCCTCAAGCCGGGTGACGGCATTATCCACTCCTGGTTGAACCGGCTTATCCTTCCCGACACGTTAGGCACGGGCGGCGATTCGCATACCCGCTTTCCCATCGGGCTGAGTTTTCCGGCTGGATCCGGCCTTGTGGCCTTTGCCGGAGCGCTGGGGTTCATGCCGTTAGACATGCCTGAATCCGTGCTCGTCAAGTTCAGAGGAAAACTGAAGCCGGGCATCACCTTGCGCGACGTTGTCAACGCCATTCCTTATTTCGCCATAAAAGAAGGCTTGCTCACCGTGGCCAAGAAGGGGAAAAAGAACATCTTCAACGGCCGCATCTTAGAGATGGAAGGACTCGACACTCTGACCGTCGACCAGGCCTATGAGCTCACCAACGCCTCGGCTGAGCGGTCGGCAGCCGGGGCCGTCATCGCCCTCAGCATCGAGCAGGTGGCCAAGTACCTGAAGAGCAACGTGGCCCTGATGAAGCGGATGATCGAGGAAGGTTACGGCGATGCCGATACGCTCAAAAGGAGGATCGATGATTGCATTAAATGGCTGGAGAAACCCGAGTTACTCCGAAGAGACGAGACGGCCGAATACGCTGCCGTGCTCGACGTCGACCTTTCCCGGGTCAACGAGCCGATCCTGGCCTGTCCGAACGACCCTGATGATGTCAGGCTTCTCTCGGAAGTGGCGGGTGACCGCATCGATGAGGTATTTATCGGCTCTTGTATGACCAACATTGGCCATTTCCGGGCTATCGGCAAGATCTTTGAGGGCGCTGGCTACCTGCCGACAAGAATCTGGCTGACACCGCCGACCAAGATGGATGCTGCAGAGCTGATGAAAGAAGGATATTACGCCATCTACTCATCCGCTGGCGCAAGGGCCGAGATTCCCGGCTGTTCGCTCTGCATGGGCAATCAGGCGCGGGTGCGGCCCGGGGCGACGGTCATCTCCACTTCGACTCGGAATTTCGATGACCGCATGGGCGACGGAGCCCGAGTCTATCTTGGCTCGGCTGAACTCGCGGCCATCGCGGCGTTAAAGGGCACGTTGCCCGGGCCGGAAGAATATTTTTCCGTAATCAAGCAAAAGCTTGAGCCGCATCAGACCGAGGTATCCCGGTATCTTTATTTTGACGAGATGAAAGACTTCACTCTTCAATACACAGGCGCTCATTTTTAACTTGGATAATCCATGAACCAAAGCCTCCGAAAGCGCGGCAGAAACCGGCATCGTGCGCGCCGGTCTCCCCACGGGAAGGAGAATAATTCCCGGGATACACGTGGATAAAAAAGAGAGGATGAAATGATCGACCTCAGCGGACAGAAGGCGCTCATCACCGGCGGGTCACGGGGGATAGGCCGGGCCACGGCCGTTCTGTTTGCCCGTGCTGGCGCCGATGTCGCCATCACTTATCAGTCGCGTGATAAAGCCGCTTTGGAAGTGAAGGAAGCGGTTGAGTCCCTGGGCCGCCAGGGCCTGGTCTTCAAGGTCAATATTTCCGAGGCGAGCGACGTGCGGCGGACGGTCGAGGAAATCGTCACGGCCTGGGGAAGGATCGACGTTTTGGTCAACAACGCGGGAATCTGGACGTACCTTGAGATCGGGTCGGGGAACGACAGAGCGTGGAAGGAAACCATCGAGGTTGACCTTGACAGCGTCTACCACTTCACGGATGCGGTCGTTCCGCATATGAAAAAACAGGGCCAGGGCTGCATCATCAATGTCGGCTCGACAGCCGGAATCCGGGGCGAGGCGTTTCACTCCCATTATGCCGCCACAAAAGGCGCCATCAACGCCCTGGCCAAATCCTGGGCGGTCGAGCTGGCGCCGTTCCAGATCCGCGTCAACTGCGTCGCGCCCGGATGGGTCGACACCGACATGTGCGCCGGCGTTTTCAGCGACCCGCAATTTCGTGAGAGCGTCAGGCAATCCATCCCGCTCCGGAGAATTCCACCTCCAGAGGACATTGCCGGTCCCATCCTCTTCCTGGCATCTGATTTGGCCCGTCACATCACGGGCGCTATCCTCAACGTTAACGGGGGAGCGGTCCTTTCATAATAGGCTCGGGCTTGGGGTCGTCTTCGAGTGGATGCTTACTCTTCGAATTTTCGGCTTGCCAAGTGCGACTTTTTTTGCTAATTTTTAGTCAAGCTCACACAAAGGAGGAAAGGATGGAGGAAGAAATTGGCCGGATCAGCCATTATTTCTCTAAAATCGGCGTCGGCGTCGTCGAGCTGACCAAAGGCGATCTCAAGGTCGGCGACACGATCCATATCAAGGGCCACACCACGGATTTCTACCAGAAGGTTGAATCCATGCAGGTCGAGCACAGCCCCGTCCAATCCGCCAAAAAAGGAGACTCGATCGGGCTTCGAGTGGAGTCACAAGTCCGGGATCATGATGTGGTCTTCAAAGTGACGGAGGATTGAGCCCGCTTCAGCACCGTCTTCAGGAAAGACATCTCTTTTGGCAGCGGATCAGACCTCATGTTTTCCAAAGGAAGAAAGGAGAAGAGGAGTTTGAAAAAAGGAATCCAGATGCCGACAATCAAAAGATCGTGCGCGATGTGGAAGAAAAAAAGCTGCGCTCAGGCCGACGCTGATCCGTCTCGCCCCACGACGTTGTTCACGACGGTTTCGGGGAGAAAGGTCAAGGAGCTTTACACCCCTGCCGACCTTGAACACTTTGATTATCTCCGGGATCTGGGCTTTCCGGGTGAATACCCGTTCACCCGAGGAATCCATCCGACAATGTACCGTGGCCGTCTCTGGACGATGCGGCAGTTCTCCGGGTTCGGAACGGCCGAGGACACGAACAAACGGTACAAATACTTGCTCCGTTGCGGGCAGACGGGCCTCAGCGTCGCTTTCCACCTTCCCACGCTCATGGGCGTCGATTCCGATCATCCTCTGGCCAAAGGGGAGATTGGCAAGTGCGGCGTGGCTGTTGACTCCTTAGCCGATATGGAGATTCTTTTCAAGGGGATTCCGCTTGACCGAATCACGACATCGATGACCATCAACGCTCCAGCAGCCGTGCTCTGGGCCATGTACATCGCCGTTGCGGAAAAGCAAGGGGTCTCGCCGAAGAAGATCTCTGGGACTATCCAGAACGACATCCTTAAAGAATACATCGCCCAGAAGACTTTCGTTTTCCCGCCGCGGCCTTCGATGAAGCTCATCGTCGATACCTTCGAATACGGCGCCAGGGAAATCCCGCGCTGGAACACGATTTCCATCTCTGGCTATCATATCCGTGAAGCAGGCGCCACGGCTTCGCAGGAACTGGCCTTCACGCTCCGCGACGGGATCGAGTACGTGGATTGGGCTTCTCAGAGAGGGCTAAAAGTGGATGAATTCGCCCCCAGGCTCTCTTATTTTTTTAATTCCCACAACGACTTTTTTGAGGAGATCGCCAAGTTCAGAGCGGCCAGGAAAATCTGGGCTGAGGCGATGAGAGAACGGTTCAAAGCCAAGAACCCAAGGTCCTGGTGGCTCCGCTTTCACACCCAGACTTCGGGCGTTTCTCTGATGGCTCAGCAACCTTATAATAATGTCGTCAGGGTAGCTCTTCAGGCGTTGGCCGCAGTTCTCGGCGGGACGCAGTCTCTCCACACGAACTCCCTGGACGAAACCTATGCCCTGCCGTCAGAGGATGCGGTGACGATCGCCCTCCGGACTCAGCAGATCATCGCTTACGAGAGCGGAGTTTCGAACACGATTGACCCTCTCGGCGGGTCCTATTTTGTCGAGGCGCTGACAAGGCAGATTGAGGAGGAAGCCAAAACGTACATTAGAAAAATTGATGATATGGGCGGGATGGTCAGGGCGATCGAGCTCGGATTTCCCCAGAGGGAGATCGCGGACAGCGCTTATTGGTATCAACGGGCCGTCGAGAAAAAGGAGAAGATCATCGTCGGCGTGAACGCTTTTGAAATGAAGCACGAGCCGATCCCGATTCTCGAGATCGACCAGGCGGTGGCACGCCAGCAGCTCGCCCGGTTGCGGGAGGTCAAGCGAAGGAGGAACAAGACCAGAGTGAACACGTCGTTGAATGACCTGAAAGAGGCTGCCCGGGATGACCTGAACCTGATGCCCTTTCTTTTGGTCTCCGTGAAGGCCTACGCAACGCTGGGTGAAATCATGGATGCCTTGAAAGAGGTCTACGGCGAGTACCAGGAGCCAGTTTCTTATTGAGAGGGCTGAACGAAATGGTTATGACGAAGGGCTGAGATCAAGGGAGGTGGTCATGTCAACCAAAAAAATCAGGGTTTTAGTCGCCAAACCAGGCCTGGATGGCCATGACCGCGGGGCTAAAGTGATTTGCCGGGCTCTTCGCGACGCCGGGATGGAGGTCATTTACACCGGGCTGAGGCGGACTCCTGAAGAGATTGTCAACGCCGCCATCCAGGAAGACGTTGACCTTATCGGCCTGAGCATTCTCTCGGGCGCTCACCCCATCCTCTTTCCCAAGATCATGAGGCTCCTCAAAGACAAGGGAGCCGAAGACATTCCAGTCATCGCGGGCGGGATTATTCCTGAAAAGGATATTCCCCGGATGAAAAAGGCTGGAATCCGCGAAATCTTTTTTCCTGGCACATCGACCGAGGACATTATCCAGTGGATCGAGAGCCATATCGGAAAAGGAGGGGCAAAATGAAAATAAAATTCGCTCTTGACATTGATTTTTTGATTTGGTAATGAAAAAGAGCGTTCGATGGCTAAAAAACACTTTTCCCTGATCATCGTTCCTCATTGCGCCAAAAGATTTAAGACGATCACTCTGTCGCAGAAGGCCATAAAAGGTTTGCTCTCTTTAGCCGTGTTCAGCGTCGTCGTCCTGGCCGTGTTCATGGTTGATTATTTCACCATGAACGTCACCCGGGCTAAGTACAGGAGCCTCCTCAAGGAAAACGCCGAGCAGGACAAGCTTCTCTCCGATTACAAAAGCTCCATCAGCAAATTTAGCGAAGCCCTCCAGTCCTTTAAGAGTTACACCGAGAAGCTCAATGTCATGGCGGGTCTCAAATCATCGGAAGTCCTCAAGGAAATCGGCATTGGCGGCGGGGATATCGATGGACTGGAAAGCGAGGATACGCCGGGCGGTCCTCAACTGAATCAGACACTCACTCTTCAGGACCCAAAGGAACTTGCCGACAAAGCCGAAAACATCGGAAAGAACCTCGACATCCTGACGAGTTTTTTTGAAGTCCAGGCTGCCAAGCTCGCTTCAACGCCGACCATCTGGCCGACCATCGGCTGGGTGAGTTCGCCCT
Organism: Candidatus Aminicenantota bacterium; assembly: GCA_037444845.1. Classification (GTDB taxonomy): domain Bacteria; phylum Acidobacteriota; class Aminicenantia; order Aminicenantales; family UBA8522; genus JARYMI01. The sequence goes on from JBBILQ010000003.1 coordinate 7,071, forward strand.
TTGCTAACCGGATTGATCCTTTTACTGGCAAAAGGACATTTCACTACGGGATAGATATCGCCACGAATTTCGGGAATCCCATCGTGGCCACGGCCGACGGGTACGTGTTGACGCTGGGGACGGACAAAATGAGCGGCAGGTATGTTGTCCTCAGCCACGGCGGAGGATTAACGACTCATTACCTTCATCTGAGCAAGTTTCTGGTGAAATCAGGGCAGAAAGTTAAGCGCGGCGATGTCATCGGGCTGGTTGGGAAGTCGGGAAAAGCCCTGGGGCCTCACCTTCACTATGAAGTCCGCCTCAACAACAGGCCCCAAAATCCCTACCAGTTTATCCTCGAGGAATAGCTCCATCCGCTTGCCCGCCGTTAAGAAAAAAAATCTCCGGGCTCGATCCGCAGGCCGCGCAAGAAAGCCGAAGCCTCCAGTTCTTTCTTGCCTTCCCGCTGCAAGCGTTCGACGAGAAAAAGACTGCCCTGGCCGCAGCCGACAATCAGGCCTTCACGCTTGATTCCGACGACTTGGCCAGGGAGAAAGCCAGAAGCGGGCTCGCTAATTTTTTCCCCGGCACGGATGATGATTCTCAGGCCTCGGAAAATCGTGTAAGCGCCCGGCCAGCCGGAGAAGGCGCGGACCATCCTCTCGATAGCCGCGGCATCCTTGGTCCAGTTGATCTTCCCGTCCTCCTTTCTCAAGCGAGGCGCCAAGGAAGCTTTGCTATGGTCCTGGGGCGAGCGGGGGAGAAGCCCGATCTGATCAAGGGTTTTGACAAGCAGCTCCGCGCCGCAGCGGGCAAGCCTGGCTTCTAATTCCGGAGCGGTTTCGCGGGTCAGGATGTCCACCTCTTCGACTTTCAGGATGTCGCCTTCGTCCATTTTTTCATTTAGCTCGAAGATCGTCACGCCTGTCCTTGTTTCTCCGTTAAGGATAGCCCACTCGACAGGAGCAGCGCCCCGATACTTTGGCAAAAGAGAGAAATGGACATTAATCGATTTGAACCTGGGCAAATAGATGATTGACCCCGGAATGATCTGTCCGTAGGCCACGACGACGTTGACATCAGGGTTGATTTGCCGGATAAGGTCGAGTGCCTTTTCGTCGCGCCTGATCTTTTCCGGCTGGAGCACAGGAATCCTCCGGGCCAGGGCAAATTCTTTGACCGGAGGCGGAGTGAACGCCTTGCCTCTTCCCGCCGGCTTGTCCGGCTGGGTGACGGCGAGCTCGATCGCATGGCCGGCTTCGAGGAGTCTCTGAAAGGAGGGCAGCGAAGCGGCGGGGCTGCCAAAAAAGACGATCCTCATCGTGCTCAGCCGGGAGCGTGCTCTTTCTTGAGCCTCTTTTTGATCAGCGCTTTTTTCAGGGGGGAAAGGTTTTCGATGAACAATTTTCCGTTGATATGGTCGATCTCGTGGCAGAAGACTCGGGCCAATAATCCCTCAGCCTCAATGATCTTTTCTCGGCCCTGGAGGTCGATGCCTTTGACCAGCACCCGGGCCGGCCTCTTGACTTTTTCCTGAACCCCCGGCACAGACAGGCATCCCTCTTCAAGGAAGTCTTCTCCTTCTGTTTTCAGGAACTCGGGATTGATCAGCACGACGAGGTCTTCCGGTTTTTCTCCGACCGAGAGGTCGATCGTGATCAAGCGTTTGCTGATGTTAACTTGCGGAGCGGCCAACCCGATTCCCGGCGCCGCGTGCATGGTCAGGATCATGCTCCCGGCGAGGTCGAGGATTTCCTGGCCGATTGTCTTGATCAGCTCAGCCTTCCTGGTGAGAACAGGGTTTCCGTATTTGACGATTTCGAGAATAGCCATGTTTCCCGTTATATTTTAGATAATCAGCCGCTCTTTTTCAAACTCTTGAGGTCTGGCTGATTTTGCCCAGGAACAATGCCTTGTCGCCCCCAAACAAAGCTTAGACAATCGCTGCAGGAGGAGGCGGCTCATCTGCCTTCCCGGCGTGGCGGAGAGGATAATAAACCAGGTAAACCCCGATCAAGACGAGCACGACCAACCCGACATAATAGCTGGCATTGACGAAAATCTCCGGGATGTCAACCCCCAGGATGTTCTGGAAGAACAGGAATTTCCAGGTGGCGCGCACCAGACCGGTGATGGCTTCTCCGGCGATCAGCCCCGAAGCCAGCAGGATGCCGATGTTCTCGACGCGCGTCTTCTGGGCGGGATTGAGGCCTCGGCTGTTGGCCCTCCGGTCCACTATCCCTTTCATCATCCCGCCGCAGAAGATGGCGAAGGTCGTCTCCAGAGGAAGGTACATCCCAACCGCCACAAGCATCGGAGAGCGGACCTGGATCAGGATCATGGCAAACCCCATGAGCATTCCGACGATGACCAGCGGCCAGGCCATCTCTTTGCCGACGATGCCCTGGGAGAGGGCGGCCATCAGCCCGGCCTGAGGTGCAGGGAGCTCCTTGCTGCCGAACTGGAAAGCTCCGTGGAGCACGAGCAGCGGGAAGAAAAGGACGAGGGAGGCCAGGAGGACGCCGAAAACGTTGCCGACCTGCATCTTCCACGGCGTGCCGCCCAGGATGTGCCCGACCTTGAGGTCCTGAAGCATCGCCCCGGCCACTGCCGAAGAGACGCAGACGACAGCGGCGACGCCTAACACGGCTGCCACGCCGCTGACTCCGGTGGCGCCGATGAGGACCATGAGCAACGCGGCGATGATCAGAGTGGATAGGGTCAGGCCGGAGATGGGGTTGTTCGATGACCCGATTTGGCCGACAAGATTCCCCGATACAGCGGCAAAGAAAAAGCCAGTCACAGCCATGACGACCGCGGCCAGGATCGCGGAACTCATCGAGCCGGAAAATATCTCGTAGACAAAGATCATCATGATGAAGGCGACAGCCAGTATCGCCAGCACCAGCCGGATGTTCAGGTCTTTTTCACAGCGGGATGTGGCCTGCGCTTGACCCGAGGCTTTCTTGACGTCGCCGATCGAGCGCTTCATCCCGGAGGCGAGGTTTTTTCTCATCCGGAAAAGAGTGTAACCGGCGCCGACCAGCATTCCGCCGACGGCAATCGGGCGGATGATGAACTTCCAGACGTTGATCACGATATCCGGCCAGCCGACCTCAGCCATGGCCACTCCCGGCCCGTAGAATTTCTCAACAAGCTGTGGCCCCAGGAAAAACATCAAGAGCGGGGCAAAAAGCCCCCAAGCCAGCACGCCCCCGGCAAAATTAAGGGAGGCCAGTCGCGGGCCGATGATGTAGCCGACGCCGATGTACGCTGGATAGATTCCAGGGCCGGCAACAGCGACAGTCCCCCCGGCATCGACCCGGGCGGCGGTCTTTTCGGTTCCCAGGCGGACAAAGCTGGCTCCTATTGCGCCCACCTTGATGATGAACTCCTTGGTGGCGGCGAAGATCTTGACCACACCAAGCGTGTAGATCAGGGCTCCTAAACCCATCGCCTGGAAAAGGAACTTAGCGCCCTGGCTGCCTTTCTGTCCGGCCTTGTGAATCTCCGAAGCAGCCATCGATTCGGGAAATCTAAGCTCTGGGTCGGTGACCATGACCCTTCGGAGGAAGATGACGAACATGATCCCGAGCATGCCGCCCACAAACATCAGGGCTGTTGACTTGATGTAAGCGTCAAAAGTGTCAAACCTAAGCCAGGCCCCCGAGATGATGAATGCCGGGATGGTGAAGATGGCGCCCGCCGCCACGGACTCGCCGATTGAGCCAACGGTCCTGGACATGTTTTCCTCGAGGATGGACCCTCTCATCAGCTTGAGGATGGCCATGCCGATGACCGCCGCCGGATAGGTGGCCGCGATCGTCATGCCGGCTCTCAGCCCCAAGTAGGCGTTGGCGGCGCCAAGGATAACAGTCATAGTGACACCAATAATGAGAGCCCTTAACGTGAACTCTCTCAGGTCGGTCTTTTCAGGCACGTACGGTTGATAACTCATCCCTGACTCCTTTAGTGGCAGTTGCCTTAATGTATAGTAAAATTCCTTAGCCAAAGTCAAGGAATTCCGGGCTTGCAAACAGAATTTGACTGGAATACAATAGAATGACCAATCAGGTGAGCGATGAGTATTATTAGCTGGTTTAAGGATCGTTTGTTCTGCGACCTGGCCATAGACCTGGGAACGGCCAACACGCTGGTCTTTCTCAAAGGGAAGGGAATCATCGTCCAGGAGCCTTCCATCGTTGTGGTCAACAAGATGAGCGGCAAAGTCGAGGCTGTGGGAAGCCGGGCAAAAGAAATGCTGGGCAAGACTCCGGCCAGCGTCACCGCCATCAAGCCGATGCGAGACGGCGTGATCGCCGACTTCGAGATCGCTGAGAAGATGCTTGACTATTTCATCAAGCAGGCCACCAACAATCGAGGCTTTTGGCTGCGGCCGAGGATTGTGATCGGCATTCCCACCGGCATCACCCAGGTTGAGCGACGGGCTGTCAAGGACGTGGCCATGAGAGCCAAGGCTTCTGAGGTCTATTTGGTTGAACAGCCGATGACCGCCGCTGTTGGAGCTGACCTTCCCATCGGAGACCCGACGGGCAACATGGTCGTCGATGTCGGCGGCGGAACGACAGACATAGCGGTTATCTCTCTCAACGGGATTGTCTTCAACCATTCGATCCGGGTGGCCGGCAATGAAATGGACGAAGAGATCATCCAGTATTTGAAGAAGAAATACAACCTGTTGATCGGCGAGAGGTCGGCCGAACTGGTCAAGATGCAGATCGGTTCGGCTTATCCGCTGGATGAACCCCTGACGATGGAAATCAAAGGCCGCGACCTTCGCGAGGGGATTCCCAAGACCATCGTTGTCGATGACCAGGAAATCCGTGAGGCCCTGGAGGACGTCGTCTCTTCCATCGTCAACGCCGTTCGTATCGCCCTGGAAAGAACCCCCCCGGAGCTTTCCGCCGATATCATCGACCGGGGCATTGTTCTGACCGGAGGAGGAGCTCTTCTCAGAAACCTCGATAAACGCCTCCGCGAAGAAACGCAGTTGCCGGTTTTTGTCACCGAGGACCCTTTAGCCAGTGTCGTGCTCGGAGCGGGCCGGCTCCTGGATGATCTTGATCTGTTGAAGAAAATCGCTCTCAATTGATGAGGCGTGAAAGAAAAAAGAAACCTTATCCTCTTGGCGGGCTTGGTCTTTCTTCATCTCGTCTTGATTTCCGTTCAGGCTCCGAAAGGCGACGAGCCGGCGTATTTCGAGAGAGCCATTTTTGCTGTTTTTACGCCCATCCAGCACGGAATCGCCGCGTTTTTCCAGAAAGCCAGAGACTTCTGGAATAACTATTTTTACTTCCGCCAGGTCCAGAAGCAAAACCAGAGCCTGAGGGCAGAGCTGTTTATGCTTCGTCAGGAAAACCAGCTCCTCAAGAATATCCTCAAGGGCTATCAAGGCGCCGAAGAAATTCAGCGTCTCCTCTCACCCCTCTCCCGATCGATCATCGTTGCCTCGGTCATCGGGGTTGATTCTGGGCACGTTTACAAATCTGTTGTCCTGAATAAAGGGTCGGTTGACGGAGTGAAAAAGGATATGGTCATTTTGGACAGGCGGGGCCGGCTGGTCGGCCGCGTGATCGAGCCGATCACGTTTAAGCAGGCTCGCGTCCAGCTCATCACCGATGAAGAAAGCGGGGTCGGCGTATTATCAGAGCAGAACAGGGTGATCGGCGTTCTCAACGGAGGACCGACCGGAAAGTGCTTGATGAGATACGTTCTCAAAACGAACAGGGATATCTCAGAAGGAGAGGAAATCGTGACCTCGGGTTACGATGGAGTCTATCCCTCCAGGATTCCGGTGGGAAGGATTGTATCCATTGCTGAAGACACAACCCTGTTCAAGAGCATCGTCGTCGAACCCTATTTTGATTTTTCTGAGCTCGACCGGGTGGCCGTGCTGGCCGTTGACCTCAGAGATCTGGAGTGAGAACGAAGACAGGATGAGAGACTTCAAGAAGGTCGTCTTGGGGATTCTTCTGGCCGTTTTTGTCTATTCTGTTCTGGGGAAAATTTCTGCTCCGCTCGTCGTTGTCTTCAACGCTTTTGCCTGGGTCGTGCTCTACTTTGGCCTGGTCAGGCAAGAAGCTTCCGGCGCCGTCATCGGCACGGTCTGCGGCTTGCTCCAGGACAGCTTTTCCAGCGGCGTTTTCGGTGTGGCCGGGCTCACGAAGACCCTGCTCGGGTTCAGCACAGGGGTTGTGGCTCGAAAGATCAATGTCACGCCGGTCGACCGCAGTTTTGTGTTTTTGTTGGTTATGGCCACGGCTGAGGTCGCTCTCTGGAAGTTGTTGAACTTTTTCCTGTTCCGAGAAAGCCTAAGCCTGGGGGGAGGTCTGGTCTTGTTGCAGCCGTTGGCGACGGCGCTCGTCGTGACCGTCTTCTATCAAATCGTGAAGAAGAAACAAGGGGAAGCCACCTAAAGGCTGAGGATGGAGAAGAACAAGTTCTACGAGGATCTTTCTCTTGTTTTGCTCAGAACCCGACGGACACTTCTCGTTATCGGCGCTCTCTTTCTTCTCCTGCTTTTTTTTATTTGGAAAATTCAGATTCTCGACCACAAAAAATACTGGAATCTATCCGAAGCCAATAGAATCCGCGAATCTGTGCTGACGGCACCACGAGGTCTGATCCTGGACCGGAACGGCGTCATCCTTGCGGATAACGCCGCCTCGTTCAAAGCCTCGATTATCAGAGAGAACTGCCAGGATTATAACCTCTCCCTCCAGAGAATCAGCCAACTCCTTGGAGTCGAGGAAGATGTTTTGAGGAAACGGATCGCAAAGTACGAGGCCTGGCCGCGTTTCAAGCCCATTGTCATCAAGGATAACTTGGATCTGAGAGAAGTGACCAGGATTGAAGCCCGAAGGCTGGAATGTCCCGAGCTTGTCGTGTCCACAGACCCGCGCCGTTTTTATCCGTTCGGCAGCCTGGCCGCCCACATCATCGGCTATCTTCAAGAATTATCCCCAGAAGAGATTAGATCCGGGCAGTACAAGGGGAAGGGCCTCGGCGACCTCGTGGGCCGGACGGGAGTGGAACGGGAATATGAATCCCTGTTGGTCGGAGGGGACGGCAAAGTGATGGATATTGTTGACAGCTAGGGCCGGGTTCGGGAAGAGATGGGCCGGATGGAGCCGATTCCCGGTCAAACAATCAGCCTATCGCTGGATTTCGACCTGCAGCGGAAAGCCACAGAGCTTTTAGAGGGCAGGGAAGGGGCGATTGTCGTGCTTGACCCGAAAACAGGCGAAATCCTGGCTCTGGCTAGCTTCCCCACGTACGACCCAAACAAATTCATCACAAGGTTTACGCCGGAAGAGTGGATAAGGCTTATCAATCGGCCTGATCATCCTTTAGAGAACCGGGCCATCCGAGGTTTGTACGCGCCCGGGTCTGTCTTCAAGGTGGCCATGGCCCTGGGTGGCCTGGATTCAGGAGTGATCACAGAGGAGACAGCTTTTTTTTGCGGCGGCACAACCCAGCTCTACGGACGGCCGTTTTCCTGCTGGTTTTCAGGCGGGCACGGCGTGCTGAGTCTGACCGAGGCGATTCGCCGTTCCTGCAACATCTACTTCTATCACGCAGGCCGCAGGCTGGGTATCGAACGAATCGCCGAATATGCCCAGGAACTGGGATTTGGAAGCCTCACGGGAGTGGATTTGCCCGGAGAAAAAGAGGGCCTCGTCCCAACGCCCGAGTGGAGCCAGCGCGCCAGGAAAGCGTCCTGGTATCCGGGCGAGACGATCTCTCTGTCAATCGGCCAGGGCCCTCTGATCGTCACCCCTCTTCAGGTTTCTGTGCACACGGCCCTCGTGGCCAACCGCGGGAAAAAACGTGTTCCTCGTCTCCTCCGTTTCCCGGCTCAGTCCGCGGGACATAATGACGGGGAATCTCGCCGCCGTGAGGTCCGAATCAGCGAGGAGACGTTCGAAAAGGTCGTCCGCGGAATGTGGAAGTGCGTCAACGAAGAAGGCACGGGGCGCGCGGCCGGCCTCCAAGGGTTCGATGTTTGCGGCAAAACGGGCTCGACCCAGCTTATTTCCCGGGAGAGAGCTGAGAAACTGGGGAGGACGATAAAGACTCATTCCTGGTTCACCGGGTTCGCCCCCCGGAAAGACCCGCGCGTTGTCGTTACCGTCCTGGTGGAGTACGGCGGCCTTGGTGGAGCGACCGCGGCTCCGATCGCCAGGGAATTGTTCGCCCTTTTCAGGAGCAAGCATGATTGATAGACGATTGCTCGAAAACATCGACTGGTTCCTGCTCGGGCTTCTGCTTCTCAATTCTCTTGTCGGCCTGCTGATCATTTACAGCTCTTCCCATTACCTGCCGGGCAACTACCCATTGAGGCAGCTTATCTGGATCGCCGCGGGCCTCATTGCCCTCTTTTTCTTTCTGATCGTGGACTACAAGATCTTATTGACCTACTCCATCTATTTTTACGGCGCTTTGATGCTTGTTCTTGTCTTGATGCTTTTTACCGGCACCAGTATTGCCGGGGCCAAGAGTTGGATAAGGATCAGCTCCTTTCAGGTTCAGCCTTCCGAGCTGGCCAAGATTGCTCTCACTCTTGTCCTGGCTCATTTTTTATCAGAGCGCAAGACGAGTTATCTCAGCTCGGGGGCCTTGGTTCTCAGCTTTGGCTTAGCCGCCGTGCCGTTTATCCTCGTGGCTCTTCAACCAGACTTGGGCACGGCCATGTGTTTCCTCCCTTTGCTTTTGGGCGCCTTGATCTTGGCCGGACTCAGGCGGAAAGCGGTGGCCGTGATGGCAATCGTTTGCCTCTTGGCTGGCATCGCCGGCTGGAATCTCGCGCTCAAGGATTACCAGAAAAAGAGGCTGACGACTGTCGTTTTTCCAGGCAAAGATCCGCAGGGCGCGGGCTATCATATTCTCCAGTCAAAAATTGCTATCGGGTCGGGGGGGCTTTTCGGCAAAGGGCTTAAGAAAGGAACGCAGAGTCAGTTGAGGTTTCTTCCTGCTCGCCACACCGATTTCGTCTTCTCCGTGGTCGGCGAGGAATTCGGGTTTATCGGGGTCGTGGCCGCGTTGCTGTTGTGCTACCTTTTTGTTTCAAGGATATTTCGTTCAGCCGGAAAATCGCGGGACCGGGCTGGAGTCTATATCGTTTACCTTGTCGGAACGATCATCGCTTTTCAGATTCTGGTTAACGTGAGCATGGTCATCGGACTCTTTCCGATTGTTGGCATTCCCCTGCCTTTGTTCTCTTACGGCGGCTCTTCCCTCCTGGCCAATTATTTGGGCATAAGCCTGGTCCTGAACGTCAAGATGAGGCGGTTCGTCAATATTTAAGCAAGGTGTTTCTATTTCGCTCCGGCCGGTTCACTCTTCCTCCGCGGGGAGGGGGATGAAGCAAGATAGATAACCGGTTTCTTACAGAGGTCAAAAATGTCCAGGGGTGCCGCCATGAGCGGACACGTAGACATCGAGGCTATCTTAAAAGAGGTCGAGAAACCGGGGCGCTACATCGGCGGCGAATGGAATGAGATCAAAAAAGACCCTTCCCGCGTCGACGCCAAGATCGCCCTTATTTTCCCCGACGTCTACGAGATCGGCATGTCCTATCTGGGGCAAAAGATTCTTTACTCTGTTCTGAACAGCTTTCCGTCCTTGCTGGCAGAACGCGTGTTCGCCCCCTGGCCGGACTTAGAGCAGAAGCTCCGCGAGCGAAGAAAACCCCTTTTTTCTCTGGAAAACAAGATTCCTCTGCGGGAGTTCGACATCCTCGGTTTTTCCCTTCTTTACGAGCTCAATTATTCGAACATCCTGACAATCCTCGACCTCGGCCGGATCCCTTTTTATTCCGGGGACAGAAAACGTGACGATCCTCTGGTTATCGCAGGCGGTCCAGCTGCGTTCAACCCCGAACCCTTGTCGGATATTTTTGATGCTTTTCTCATCGGCGACGGCGAAGAGGCATTCCCGGAGATAGCCGAGAAAGTTATTTGCCTGAGGAAGAAAAAAGCCAAAAGGGAGGAAATCTTAAGCGCGTTGGCCGACGTTCAAGGCGTTTATGTGCCGAGCTTGTATTCCACCTGCGAACCGGCTGGTTCCCCCCTTCTCGCCCGGCGTCCGGGGCGAGACGCGCCGGCGAAAATTCTGAAGAGAGTTGTTTCCTCTTTGAACAGAGCCGGTTTTCCTGAAAACATCGTGGTCCCGGACATCCAGACGGTTTTCGACAGAGTCGCCGTCGAGGTAGCTCGAGGCTGCCCTCAGAAGTGCCGGTTCTGTCAGGCAACCAGTATTTATTCTCCTTTCCGTGCTCTGAGTCCTGCCTCTGCTCTGACCAGGTCTTGCCGGAGCCTTCGCTCCACCGGTTATGAAGACGTTTCCTTGTCAACCCTGTCGATCGTTGATTTCCCATTCCTGGAGGAGACTGTTGACGCGCTGATGGAGGAGCTCGCCGCGGCCAAAATTTCTCTTTCCCTTTCTTCGTTAAGGCCAAAGGGGTTGTCTTCGGGCCTTGCGGAAAACATCCTCCGGGTAAGGAAAACGGGCTTCACTCTCGTTCCTGAAGCGGGCACTGACCGTCTGCGCCGGGTCATCAACAAGAACCTCAGCAACCAGGACATTCTGACCGCAGCCGAGAATGCCTTCCAGCGGGGATGGCCGCTTCTCAAGCTTTATTTCATGATCGGCCTGCCGACTGAAAAAGAGACAGACCTCGACGGAATCGTCGGACTGGTTGAAGAAATCACCCGGATGGGCCGGGAGATCTTGAAGCGAACCCCGCGACTCAACCTCAGTCTGTCCTCTTTCATCCCCAAGCCCCACACCCCCTTCCAGTGGCTGGCCATGGAGGAAGAGGAACGCCTGAGAGAAAAGCAACGGTTGATCCGCGTCCGGTTGCGCCGGCTGCGGTCGGTGAAGCTCAAAGCAAACCCTCTTGAGCATTCGCTTCTCGAAGCTGTTTTTTCGCGCGGGGACAGGCGGCTCGGAGCTGTCCTTATCGCGGCCTGGGAAAGGGGCGCCCGTTTTGACGGCTGGAAGGATTGGTTTGACTTTGCCCGCTGGCATGCTGCATTCGCCTCTGAAGGGATAGACCACCGGGTATATCTGCGTTCACTGGATGAGAAAAGCATCCTGCCGTGGAGCCACATCGATCCGGGTGTAAAAGTCTCCTTTCTGCATCGAGAACGGGAGAGGGCGCTGCGAGAAGAGCCAACAGCCTCTTGCCTGGACGCAGACTGCGATCAATGCCTGGGATGTGTTTTCCCCCTGCAACCGAGGAAAGGAGTTTTTTCGGCGCGTCCATCAAGACCTTTCCGCTGGCCGTCTTTCGGGAAAAGAACGGAAAAAACGATCCGATACGAGGTCGTTTACTCAAAGACCGGCCGGGCCCGCTTCCTTTCGCATCTTGATGTGGCCACCCACTTGCAGCGGGCCATGCGCCGGGCGGGAATCGAGACCGGATTTTCAGAGGGTTTTCATCCCAAGATGCTTATCTCTTACGCGCCTGCGCTTCCTTTGGGGATGGAGGGGAAAGCCGAGCGCCTGGAATTTAAATCGCCTTTCGATTTTGATGAAAAGGCGTTCGTATCCCGCATCAACGCGTTCACGGGTTCCGGAATCAGGATTCTCCAGACAAGAAAACTCACGGAAAAAGACGCGCCTTTGAACTCGAGGATTAGCCGGATCGTCTATTCCCTTGACCTCACCAGCCCAGACGTAAAAGAGGCGTTGGTTCATAAAAGAAAAGAGAAAGGCTCGAGCCACCGGCAGGCGCTCGAATTCCTTGAGGCCGAGATGGCCGTTTTTGTGAGCTCGCGGCCAGCGACAGAAGTTGAGTTCACGGTTGACAGAAAAAAGAAAAAGCTTTTTATCTGCCTGCCTGGTCCGCCTCAGGGCGGCATTCGGCCTCAAGACATCATCACCTCGGTCCTTGGCCTGGCGCGTCCCGTCTATGCCATGGCTCGCGAAAAGTTTATTTTCGCCGAGGCCGAAGGGATCCAGCGAAATTGACTTTGCTGTGGTTTCCATTATATAAGGGAAGAGATTTTATCCTGCGATTCGGAGTGAACTGATAAAAGGAGGACGCCGTGATCGATTTTAGCCTGACCGAAGAGCAGCTGGCCCTTCAGGCGATGGCCCGCGAATTCGCGTTGAAGGAAATGAGGCCAAATGCCAGCCGGTACGATAAGGGGGATGCGTTTCCGGAAGAAATCATGAAAAAGGCTTTCGAGGCCGGTTTCATTACGTGCAATATTCCCGAAGAATACGGCGGAGGAGGTCTGAAGGAACTGGATGTCGCCCTCATCAGCGAAGAGCTGGCCGCCGGCTGCGCGGGGATGTTTACGACAATCATGGCCAGTTCGCTGGCTTTCACCCCGATCATCCTGTTCGGCACGGACGAGCAGAAGAAGAAATTCTTGGCGCCCTTCACCAAGAGCATGTCCTTTGCTGCCTTCTGCCTGACGGAAAGAGAGGCGGGTTCGGACGCGGTTTCACTTAAAACAACGGCAAAGAAAGTCGGCGAGGAGTATATCATCAACGGTTCCAAGTGCTTCATCACCAACGGAGGAATTGCCAGCCTCTATGTTGTCTTCGCTAATTCAGACCCGGAGAGGGGGCCCCGGGGAGTCAGTGCCTTTATCGTCCCCAGGGAGACGCCGGGTATCAGCGTGGGCAAAGAGGAAGACAAGATGGGGCATCGTGCTTCGAACACCGTGGAAATGTTCTTTGAAGACGTCAAGATACCGCAAGAAAATCTCCTGGCTAAGGAAGGGATGGGTTTTCTGGTGGCCATGAAAACGCTCGATAAGACGCGGGCCTCGGTCGGGGCGGCCGGAGTCGGCGTGGCCAGGGCTGCTCTTGAGTCCGCCATTGACTACGCCAAAACACGGGTTCAGTTTGGCAAGCCCATCGCTACGTTCCAGAACACGGCTTTTAAAATCGCCCAGATGGCCATGGAAATCAACGCTGCCCGCCATCTCGTCTGGCACTCAGCCTGGCTGATGGACCGGGGAAAACCCTGCGGCAAAGAATCGGCCATGGCCAAGTGTTTCGGCTCGGATGTGGCCATGCGGACGACGGTTGACGTTGTCCAGATTTTTGGCGGGTATGGCTACATGAAGGACTATCCCGTGGAAAAACTCATGCGGGACGCCAAACTGCTTCAGATTTACGAAGGGACCAATGAAATCCAGAGGCTCGTCATTTCACGCGAAGTGATCGGCCCGATCAAACAAGCGTAAGAGAATCCGCTAAAGCGTTTCTTCCTCGGTGAAATACTCGGGGATGATGCCCAGCACCTCCACGCCCGCTCCCTTGGCGATATCGATGAGCTCGACGACACGGCTGTAGGGGAGCTTGGCATCTGCGCGGATGAAGATCGTCTTGTCTTTGCGCGCAGAATAGATAGACTGGAGCCGGTCCTGGAGCATGCGCAATTCAATCTTCTCCTGATTGATCTCGACGGACAGGTCCCTTTTTAGCGTCAGGACGATGAGCCCGGCGGGCAACCCGCCAGATGTATCGGCCTGGGTTTCAGGGAGTTTGACGTCAATGCCTTTTTGGACAATCGGCGTGATGACCATAAAGATGATGAGCAAGACGAGAAGAACGTCGCATAACGGAACGACATTGGGTTCTGCTTTCGTCGCCATAGTGGCCTCCTTCCAATCGACGATTGGGAATGTTATTTTATGATAATTATTTTCTCATTGTCAACGCCTTATTGGCCCTGTTGTTGAGAGAAAGGGTTTTCTTTGCAATCGCAAGCGCAAGCGTGTATGATGGGAGGAAGAAAGGAGATGGGATGAGAGAATTGAAAATCGAGGTCGCGGAAGTCAAAGAACGCTGCGGGGCCCGGCACAAAGTCGGAGACAGCTTTTACATTCGGGGAGAAGGAACGATCGAAATTCCCGGCGGAAGAAGAGTCTGCATCTATGCTCTGAACAGCCTGTTTCCGTTCCTGACGACCAAGCAGAGGGAGGATGAGTTGCCGGATGACGATTGGATCGCGGAGACCGAATACCTCGCCTGCCCGGACCCGAAAGGCGTCGTCTTCAAGGTCATCCCCCTGGCTTGAAGACGGAACAAGCGCGGGTCAGCGGACGTGCCGCTAAACCTTATTATTCCGATAAAATCTATATAATCTATAGAAATACTATCTAAGAGTATCCAGCGCTTTTTTATGGTTGTCTGTCTTGAAGACGAGGAGGGCCCGGCCCAGCCCGGCCGATGTCCCGTAACAGTAGTCGATGTTGACGACCGCATTCCCGAGAAGCGCGCCGATTTCGGCGCCAGCTCCGATGCGGTCGCTGATCTCGACCGTGACCACCTTGTTGACGGTCACTTTAAAGCCAAGCTGTTTGAGGGCTTTCTCTGCTTTCTTGTTGTCGGCCGTGATGAGCAGGAAATGCCAGTTTTTTTCTTCCGAATACGCGCACAAAGCCTTGAGGTTCACGCCCGCGTTGGCCAGCGTTCCCAGGACGCGGCCAAGGATTCCCGGTTCGTTTGGTGTGATAACATGGAGTTCTGTTTCTTCGCTGACGATATGCACAGTTTTCCTCCTTGAATACCGACGCATTATACCAAAGCGGCTGGCCGATGACAAAGAATTTTCGTCAAGCGGAAGCGCTTTTCTTTTCTTGCGCGATGGATATAATGGAGACTCATTTGGCCGGAGTCGTGGAACATGAAGGCAAGACAAAGGAAAATCGCCATCCTGGACAATTCCATCAACCCCGCTATTTATAAGCCTATTGAACACTGGGGAACTTTCCTTGACGTCCCTTGGGAATCCTTCCGGGTTGTCGATGGCCAGTTCCCCGACCTGTCTGATGAATACAGCCACCTTCTCCTCACGGGCTCGGAAGCTTCTATCGTCGGGCGGGAGCGCTGGGTCGATGAGGAGATGAAGATAATCAAGCAGGCGCTCGAAAAGGGCTTGCCCATCCTGGGAAGCTGCTACGGCCATCAGCTCCTTGCTCTGACTCTGCGCGGGCCCGCTCATGTCCGGCGCTGCCCCAGGCCCGAAGTGGGCTGGATTCCCATCCAGGTTCTTCGAAGAAGCAGCCTCCTTGGAGAAGCTGGGACAGCGTATGCCTTTTCCATCCATTTTGATGAGGCCATCAATTTGGACGAGGATTTTATCATTCTCGCCTCCACACCCGCCTGCCCGGTTCAGGCCTTTGAGCTCAGGAACAGGCCGGTTTGGGGGGTCCAATTCCATCCCGAAATCAACATTCCCGCTGCTCAAGAATTGCTCCAGAACCTTGCCGGCCTTGGCCTTGAGAACAGCCCGCTTTTTGAGCGGACCCTGAGATCACGGCCGAAGGACTCTGGTCTCATCCGGAGAATCGTTCGTTGCTTCCTTGAAGCAAGCGGTCCTTTATGAGAGGGCTGAGCGGGCGTTTTTTCTTGACAAACAGTGCATTTTTTATTATTTAAGATAAGGGAACAAATGCAAAGACGTTCCCGGGAAGTCCCTGTATTTATATAACATCAGACAGGAGGTATTCGTGAGAAACAAAAAAGTTATCGTTTTTCTCCTATGCGTGATGGTTCTTTCTGTCTTGAGCTCTTATGCCGAAACCAAAAAGCTGAAAAGGATCGGACAGTATACATTCGCCCGAGTAAAGGGAAGGATCCCTACCCCTGACGTCATGAAGATGTTAGTGGACCGCTATGCCGGCGACATCAAGTACGGGTTTGACCTGGCCGGCTACGGTGATCTCTATCTTCCGTTCCTTGACCAGCTCAAGGCTGCCTCTTTCGAGGAAAAAGCCCTCCCTGTGGGTGATAAGCTCATGTGGATGCTCTTCCGGTCTCAGAACAGAGTCAAAATCGTCCAGGATATCGAGTGGGCGGGGAAGGCGCCGCTTGAGGTTTTCGTGTTCAACGTGACAAAGGATTATAAGAAGTATGAATTCGTCATGCCCAGGCCATGCGGCAACATCGCTCTCCGCAGCATCACTGACATGGAGCTGCCGCCTGCTCTCTGTGCCTTGAGCGTGACTCCAGCCAAAGTCAACCTGAAAGACCCCGTTACCATCGATATGAGCGGGACCCAGATGGCCGCCTCCATGGAGGTCGACGTCATCGGCCCAGACGGACAGAAGATTATCACCCACAGCTTTAAACCAGGCGATGCCGCCAAGAGGATGAGCTTCGACAAGCCCGGCGTCTACACGTTCAAAGGCCGGGCCGTAAACCCCCAGGGTAAGGTCTCAACGAATCCGTGCGAAGCCAAGGTTGTGGTGAATGCGCCTCCGACCTGCAGCCTGACGACATCCTGCCTGCCCTGCAAAGACTATGTCGGCAGGCCCGTCACCATCGACGGTGCTGCCTCGAGCGACCCCGACGGAAATGTCGCCAAGGCAGATTTCGAGATCACCGATGAGTCGGGAAATGTCGTCGATAAATTCATGGATAACCAGGCTCCCTTTGTCTGGGACAAGATTTTCGACAAGCCCGGCGTCTACACGATCAGCCTGGTTGTGACCGACGACTTCGGGGCTGTCTCCGAGCCTTGCCGGCTTAGCCTTGAAGTCACTCAGAAGCGGAATTTCATCTCCGTAGAGGGAGGCCCATTCTTCGCCCGCGGCAGCCACGGACCCTACGTCTACGGCCAGGCGGGCTGGCTCTACTGGATCACGCCGTACAAAGTCGATTTCACGCTTGCTGGCGGCGGAGCTCTGGCTCTCAAAAGCGACCCCTGGAAGTCGGTTTTCATGGCCGATGCAACGCTGAACTATCATGCCGGACCGGTTTACTTAGGCGGCGGATTCGGTTTGACCACCGCAGTCCAGGAAGGCCGCGATGCGGACTTTGAATTGGTCGGAAACCTCGGGTACGACGTATTCAAGACCTGGAGCAATACCGGCTCCTTGGTCTTCACAGTCCGATGGCCGGTCGGTTCTGAACGCTCTTTCTCCAAGAATCACAAATTTGCACTCGGGTTTCGCGTTCTCTTCTAACCCGAAGCATTAGGTTCGGCAAGGATAAGGCCAAGGACAGCGTCCTTGGCCTTTTTTTCTGGCCAGCGAGAGTGTGAGATGAAAATTGCCGTTATCGGAGCTGACGGACAGCTCGGCTCAGACCTGATGAAAGCACTTTGCCGGGACGACGCCATCCCTCTCTTATACCCCGACTTTGACATCACGAGGCCAGAGGAGACACGGCAGACCCTTGGCCGGCTGGGGGCAGATGTGGTCATCAACACGGCGGCCTTTCACCGCGTCGACGAGTGCGAGGATAACCCGGCAATGTCGTTCCTTGTCAACTCCGTGGCGGTCAGGGATCTGGCTCTCGCGGCGCGGGATTTGGGTTTTGTGCTCGTCCATTTCAGCACAGACTACGTTTTTGACGGCGGGAAAGGAAGCCCGTATGTCGAGGAGGACCATCCTCATCCTTTAAACGTCTACGGCGTCTCCAAGCTGGCCGGAGAGTTTTTCGTCAGAAACATTCTCGAGAAGCATTTCCTGATCCGAACCTGCGGCCTTTACGGAGAGGCCAGTTCGCGGGAGAAAGGGTACAATTTTGTCGATAAAATTGTGGCTCTGGAGAAGGAAGGGAGACCCCTCCGAGTCGTCAGCGACCAATGGGTAACGCCGACGTCCTCGGCCGAGCTCGCCCAAAAAGTCAGCGAACTCATCAGGACGTCAGATTACGGTCTCTTCCACATGACCAATGAAGGCCAGTGCACCTGGTATGAATTTGCCACGGAGATTTTCCGGATGATGGGCAAAAATCCGCGGTTGGAACCTGTCGATTCCCTGAGCCTTAAGGCCAGGGCACAGCGGCCGCTCTATTCCGTCTTGGAAAACAGACGGGCTAAGTCGCTCGGTTTAACCGGATTTTCTCCCTGGCCGGAAGCCCTGAAAGCCTACCTCAGAAAAAAGGGCTACCTCAGCTGACCAGCCACGAATTCTTGGCTTTCTAAAAGAGTAACGATAAAAGCCTTCACGCGATGGGTGGCGAGGTTCGGGCGTAAACCGCGACAGGACCCGTCGGGCTATGCTACCGGCAATTTTGGATTTATTCAGAGACTTTGCCGAGCTTGGCCAGCTCTTCGTTGTAGTATTTTCTGTAAAGGATTTCCCATTCCCGGCTTCCTTCTTCGATAGATTTTTTCTGCGACTGGATTTTTTCCACGGCCTTCTTGTCAAGCGAGTCATAGAGCCTCATTTCTTCTTCGATAGCCCGGACAATGGTCAGTCGGATTTCATTGGGATCGTCCATGAATTCGACCTGCTCGTTGTGGTAGAGCAGGTTGAGAATCTGCTTGGAAAGAAAGTTGACCTTCTCACGGGAAAGGCGGTTGCTCACAGGACGATGTTCCTCTCTTTGGCCAGCTTTGTCTTGATCATCCGGAACATGGTCTGGTACTCAATATTTTCCCTGCGAATTTTTTCCATGTGCTTGCTGAGAATATCCCTGACCTCCTGGTCAAGCTGGTCTTCTTTTTGGAATTCTTCAGTGATGAGGCCGATGACGCCTTCGACAATCTTGTTCTTGTCCTCGAGAGTTACTTTGCCCTCTTTGGCTAGATTTCTGACGATCACGAAAGCCATGTGTTCAATCTGGTTTCTATTCAGCCTCATAGCTTTTCTAAAATACAATAAGTGGCCCTAAAATTCAAGGACGGACCGGACGGCTCTGTTGAAAAAAGTGGCAGCAGAGGGGATTGTCCTCTGAGAGGACCGTCCGCATTATCCCAGGACGAGATAAGGGACGAGACCTTGCTTTTCCTTGTCTCTCCGGGCCAGGGCAAGGAACTTGCCTTCCAGGCTGAACACCCGGAAGATGGCTTCGCCTTCAACGGACACGGTCTCTTTCGGCCCCGGCTCAAAGATCCTGAGGAAGTGATCGAAGGAAATGGCCTTCCCCTTCTGGACCATCTCGTTGCCCTTGGATTTGAGAACAGCTTTCGGCCATTCCTGGAAAATCGATTCGAGAGGCAGCAGGAATTCCTGGACATTTCCACGGGCCGTCAATTTTTCCATCTTCTCCAAGGAGAAGGCGCTGGAGACGTTGAACTTTCCGGCCTCGGTCCGACGGAGCGCAGTGAGATGGGCCCAGCAGCCAAGGCTCTGGCCGAGGTCATGTGCGAGAGAGCGGACGTAGGTTCCCGAGCTGCATTTCACCTCGAAGTCAACGTCCGGCGGGACATAGCCGGTCAGTCTGAAAGAATGGATGGTCACAAGATGGGGCTCCAATTCAACTGGCTTTTTTGACCTGGCCCATTCGTAGAGCGGCTTTCCCTCCCTTTTCTTGGCCGAATACGGCGGCGGAACCTGCTCGATTGTGCCCGCAAATTTTTCCATCGCCCGCAGGAGGTCCCTTTGAGGGGGGAAGTCGGCGATTTCCGAAGTTACAGGCCGGCCCAAGGCATCATAGGTGTCAGTGGCCAGACCGAGCCTCATTCGCCCCGCGTAGACTTTGTCATGTTTGGAGAAAACAGGGAAGAGCCGGGTGGCTATTCCGACTCCGATGATGAGCAGCCCAGTGGCCAGAGGGTCGAGGGTGCCGAAATGTCCGACTCTGGCGAGGCCGAGGATTTTTCTTATTCGAGCGACGACGTCGTGTGAGGTAAGACCTTGAGGTTTATCAACTAAGATGAGGCCATCCATCACTCCGTCCGTGAGGATAAGCCGTCAGTTTTTAAGGCAGATTCTCTTTTTTGTTCGAGGAGTTTCTCTATTTGACGGGGTATGCCCCTGATTAGTTCTTCGTAGGGGCCGGAGGCCGTAAAACCTGCGGCGTGGACATGGCCGCCTCCCCCGAACTGCTCAGCAATAGCCGCAGCGTTGGCCAGTCCTTTGGACCGGAGGCTTATCCGAAACGTATTCCTGGCCATTTCTTTAAAAAAAAGAACCATTTCGACACCCTTGATCGAGCGGGCCAGGGTCGTGATATCTTCAGTGTCGATCTCCCTCAGGTGGAAGGCGCTGAGGAATTTTTTGAACATGGTGATGGTGGCGATGGTTCCTTTCTTGTTCATCCTGAGAGTGGACAAAACGTGACCCAAGAGCTTGATTTTTTCAGGGGGATTGGTGTTGAACAGGAACTCTGTCGTCTTGATCGGGTTGGCCCCAAGTCTGACCAGCTTGTGGCAGACGTCGAACGCCCTGGACGTCGTGTTGGAGAACTGGAAGGAGCCCGTGTCCGAAACGATGGCGCAGTAGAGATGGCTGGCGATCTCAGGAGTGAGGGGAAGGCCAGTTTTTTCGGACAGAAGGAAGACCATTTCGCCGACAGCCGAGGCTGCCGGGTCGACCCAGTTGATGTCTGCATAAGAGTCATTCGAATAGTGATGATCGATGTTGATTTTGAAATATCTCTCCAGGTTTTCTTGGCCCGAGCGGGCGACGCTGGCGCATTCAAGGAGAATAGCTAGGTCGAACCTGCGCGCCGGAATTTGCCCGATCTTGATCCTTGTCGCTTCCGGCATTTGGCTGAAAGGGAACGGCGTGGGATCCTTGTTGATGAGGCTCATCTTCTTGCTGAGCGCTTCGCCCATTTTGGCTAAAGCCAGACCAGTGCAAATGGAATCTCCGTCCGGCCTGAGATGGCTGGTGATAACGATGCGTTCGCTCTCGATGATTTTCTGGTGGATGAGTTGAAAAAGATCATTTTTCATGTTTCTTGATCTGCTCGAGCAGCTTGTCAATGTGGCTTTCATACTCGGCTGTCAGGTCAATGGCAAAAACAAGGCTCGGATTATACTTTAATTTGATGGCTGAGGCAATAGTCTTGCGGAGGTAACCTTTCCTCTTTTCCAGGCCGGCCAAGAGCGCCTCTTTATTGACCTGGCCGTATGAGCTTAGGTAAACATAAGCTGTTTTCAGGTCGGCGCTCATCTCCACCTTGGTGACTGTGATGAGGCCGGATGAGGAATCTTGAATATCATGGATGAGGACCTGGCCGAGTATTTCTTTGATCAGGCTGCCCACTCTTTCTCGGCGTCGGCTGCCGTTCATGATTCCTCCTTCCGCCGCAAAAGGCGGCTTCTTCCCATCGACCGGTGCCGCTCCATTCCCGTCCTTGCCAGGCTTCTTCGCTTCCCGGAGTTTCTTCAGAAATAACGAATCTCGGTCTTGAGAATTTCCGCTTCCAGGTTGTATTCAGCTTCTTCAATGATTCTCCGCAGCATCTGGTCGACAAAGCCCGGCTGGTTATTGATCGTGATGATGCCGATCTTGGCCCTCTGCCATTTATCCAGAAAATCAAGCTCGGCCACAGCGACGTTGAATTTTTTCCTGATCCTGTCCTTGAAGGCGCTGATCACTTTTCTCTTTTCCTTGAGGGAATGAGAGGTGGGGAGGAAAATTTCGAGCGAGAGAAGTCCTATGATCATCGGCTTCCGACCGTTCAGGCCGGCTTGCTTATTTCAGTGACAAAAGCAACGATGACATCTCCTTCCTGGATATCCTTGAACCCTTCCAGGGAAATGCCGCATTCCAGCCCCTTGCTCACTTCGGTCACGCTCTCCTTAACCCGCTTAAGGGAGGAAATCCTGCCCTGATGGATGATTTCCTGGCCGCGCATGACTCTGACATCGGCGTGACGGGTGATCTTGCCGTCCAGAACATAGCAGCCAGCGATCGTGCCCACCCTGGCGATCTGGAATATCCTCCGAATTTCTGCCCGGCCTAAGTAGACCTCTTTGCGGACCGGCTCGAGCATTCCGGTCAGGGCTCGGCGGATGTCTTCTGTCAGCTGGTAGATGATGTTGTAGCTCCGGGTCTCGACCTTTTCCTGCTTGGCCAGCTCCATTATTTTCTGGGTGGGCTTGACGTTGTAGCCGAGGATGATGGCGTTGGAGGCTGAAGCCAGAATGACGTCAGATTCAGTGATGCTTCCGGTGGCGGAGTGGATGATCTTGACTTTGACCTTCTCTGAGCTGAGCGGGGGCAGGATGTCGTGGAGAACCTCAACGGAGCCCTGGACGTCTGCTCTGATGATCAAGGAAAGCTCTTTGATGTCGCCCTGTTCAATTTTTTTGAACAGCTCGTCCAGGGTCAAATGCTCGGGCCACGGCGGCTCTTCCTTTTTGATTTTTGAAAGCCGGTGGTTGACGACTCGCTTGGCCGTTTCAAGGTCGGGGACGACCTGGAATAAATCGCCAGCCGCGGGAACGTCTGAATAACCGAGAATCTCCACTGGCATGGAAAGCTCGGCTTTCTTGAGCAGCCGTCCGTTTTCGTCAAACAGGGCCCTGACCTTTCCAGAGGTTATCCCTGAAATAAAGGCCTGGCCGCTCGAGAGTGTGCCGTGCTGAATGATCACGGTCGCCAGCGGGCCTTTCTTTGGATCCATCCGGGCTTCCAAAACCACCCCCTGGGCTTCGACGCTGGGATTTCCCTTGATCTCAAGGACGTCGGCTAAGAGGAGAATCATCTCCAAGAGCTCATTCAGGTTTGTTTTTTCTTTGGCCGAAACGTCCACGCTGATGACATCCCCGCCCCAGTCCTCGACGAGGAGACCTTCTTTGGACAATTGCTGTTTGACGCGGTCGGCGCTGGCTTCGGGCTTATCGATTTTGTTGATTGCCACAATGATCGGCACCCCCGCCGCCCTCGCGTGGCTGATGGCTTCCCGTGTTTGGGGCATGACGCCATCATCGGCAGCGACGACCAGGACGACGATGTCTGTCGCCCTTGCTCCCCGGGCCCTGAGTTGAGTGAAGGCTTCGTGGCCGGGCGTGTCAATAAAGGTGATGAAACGGTTGTTGAAAAAAACGCGGTAGGCGCCAATATGCTGGGTGATTCCACCCCATTCCTTTTCGATCAAGTTGGA
This sequence comes from Candidatus Aminicenantota bacterium, assembly GCA_037444845.1. Taxonomy (GTDB): domain Bacteria; phylum Acidobacteriota; class Aminicenantia; order Aminicenantales; family UBA8522; genus JARYMI01. The sequence goes on from JBBILQ010000003.1 coordinate 29,832, forward strand.
GGACCTGATGGCGTCGAGCAGGGTCGTCTTGCCGTGGTCCACATGGCCCATGATTGTGACAACGGGAGGCCGCGTCACCAGAGCATCCTTTTGGCTCTCGGCGCGCCGCCTGACTTCTTCCTCGTAGCTGAGAAACTCTATGTCGGCATCAGCTATCGGGGCGACGAGCGCGGCCAGCTTTCCGTCAATAAGGTCGCTGTAGTCGAGCATCATTCCGCGCTCGCCAAGCGTGTCGACCAAGTCCTTCGGCCTGACAGATGTTCTCTCGGCAACCTCCTTGAGAGTCATCCCTTCGCGGAGGATGAACTTGGGCCGGACCTTAGGAGGTCTTTCAACCTCGGCCTTTTTCTTGGTCGTCTTCGGTTTATCCGTTTCTTTCTTCATCGTCATTCTTGCTTGATCTCAATCTTCCAGCCGACAAGCCGCGAGGCAAGCTTGACGTTGATTCCCTTCTTGCCGATGGCCAACGACAGCTGGTCTCGAGGCACGATGGCCTGCATGATTTTATCCTTCTTGTCGAGGAGAATGATCTTTTCTATCCGGGCAGGGCTCAAAGCGGCCTTGGCATAGTCCAGCGGATGAGGAGACCATTCGATGATGTCGATCTTTTCTCCGCTGAGCTCTTTGCTGATGGCCAGGATGCGGTTTCCCCTGACTCCTATGCAGGCGCCGACAGGATCAATGTCCCGATCCTTGGACTGGACGGCCACCTTAGCCCTTTCTCCTGGCTGGCGGACAAGGTCCTTGATCTCGATATTGGCGTTGGCCAGCTCGGGAATCTCAAGCTCGAGCAGCTTGGCCAAGAATTTGGGGTGAGTTCTTGAGACAATGACCTGAGGCCCTTTGGTTGTCTTCTGAACCTGAGTGATGAGGGCTTTGACCGTGTCGCCCCGCTGGAATTCTTCGTTGGGCAGCTTTTCCCGGGAGGGGAAAAGAGCTTCTGTTTTATTGATCTCGAGGATGATGTTGGAGTTCTCAAACCGCCGCACGGCCCCGGCGATGATTTCGCCGATGCGGGGCGCGAATTCGACGAATATTTTTTCTTGTTCCGCGTCCCTAACTTTCTGGAAGATGACCTGCTTGGCCGCTTGAGCGGAAATGCGGCCCAAAGTGTCGGCCGGCAGGTCAATCTCGATGGTTTCTCCGAGGGCGGCGCTGGGCCTGGTTCTTCTGGCTTCCTCCACGGATATTTCGAGCGATGGGTCTTCAGGGTTCTCGACAATTTTTTTAACGGCATAAACCCGCAGTTCGCCCTTTTCTGGCCGGAAATCAACCTTAATTTTCTCGTTGCGGTTGAAATATTTGGCAGAGGCCACGCGCAGGGATTCCTCGATGGCGCTGATGACGACCGAGGGCTGGACACCCCGTTCCTTGCTCAGCTGCAAAATAGTATTCCACACGTTGATCTTCATCGTCTTGGCCTCAAAACGGATGAGGAAGCGTAAGAGGTGGTGATTATATCGAAAACAGGCGAAGAGTGCAAATCAGCGGCCGGCTTCCGAGGGCAGGCTTACTTCTGCTGCCGGGGGCGCAAACTTCTTCCACTTGGTGATATTCTTTCATCCCTGGGCGCTTAGAATACCAGATGGCGGCGAGAGCGGCAGCCAGAGCAACCGCAACGAAGAGCCCCAGACCCCAGGTCATCCTTCGGTACTGGATGAGGATCGGAGCAGCCAGCCCGGCAGACCCGTCAGGAATGGGAATGAGAAAATTTGGATGGGTCGAGCGTTGATCAGAGTGAGAACGAAGCCTGAATGCAGAACGAGAGGCAAAATAAGGCGGAGGATTCGCCGGTGCCTGGACTCAGCGCAGCCGATGCGTTGTTTATTGCTTTAGAGGACCAAGACACGTCCTATTTCCTCAAAACGTATTTTGCTGCGCCCGAGCTGAAACACCAAGTCTTCTCCAGACGCTGGGTAACTGAACATGATTCAAGAAAGATCTGGCAGGTGGCGATTATCGAAAAAAGCCGCCTTGGCGGAGGCCGGGAGCAGCTGTTGAATATCGCCCACATCAGCCTGGACGCGTCAAGCGGCGAAATCTGCAAAAAGTGGTTTTTCGGAAACGTTTTTCTCGAAGAATACCTCGAATTTATCGACCGTCTATCCGTTCGCCGTTCAGACTGAACGGGCCGCAGGAAGTAATGCGGACATCGACGAACCTTCCCCTGCAATCCTGTTCAGAATGGAAGTTCACGACCTGGTATCCTTCGTTCCGGCCCGCATAGAGATGGGGAGTTTTTTTCCCTTTGCCCAGGCAGAGAACCGGCATGACGCTTCCGACCTGGAGGCTGTGGTTCTCGATTTGGATTGTTCTCTGGAGCCGCTGGACCTCTTCGAGCCGCCGCGTTTTTATCTCGAAGGGAACATCGTCTTTCATCTCGGAAGCTTCTGTCAATGGCCGTGGAGAATAGCGGAAAGAAAAAATATTAGCAAAGCGAACGGACTCCACGACGTCAAGCGTCTCCTCAAAGTCTTTGTCCGATTCGCCGGGGAACCCGACGATGATGTCGGTGCTCAAACTGATCTCCGGCATGAGCTGACGCAGCCAGGCCACCTTTTCCAGATAATCGTCTTTCGTGTATCTCCTTTTCATCTTTCCCAGGATGGCGGTCGAACCTGATTGAAGGGGAAGATGAAGCTGCCGGCAGATATTCTTTGTTCTGGCCATGACCTCTCCGATCTCAAGGCTGAAGTTCTTTGGATGGGAGGTCAGGAAGCGGACCCAGGGGATCCCATCGATTCGGCTGACCTCTTCGAGCAGGTCGGCGAAACCTTTTCCTGACTCTGGGTCACGGTAGCTGTTAACGTTCTGGCCCAAAAGCTGGATCTCTTTATACCCGCGGTCAGCCAGGCTCGACACTTCTGTCAGGATAGAGCGAAGCGGCCGGCATTTTTCCCGTCCTCGCGTGAAGGGGACGATGCAATAAGCACAGAAATTGTTGCAGCCTTCCATGATGGTGGCGTAGGCGCTGACAGGGCTTTCCCGGAGGATGAGGTCGGGCGGAGTCTCCTGCCAATCCTTTGACCAGGATGTCGAGATGTATTTTTCGGCCAACCCTTTCTCGATGAGGCGCGGCAACTGGCCGTAGGTGTCTGGCCCGAGGATGAAGTCAACGTCGAATTTTTTTTTGAAAATCTCAGAGCCGCGCAGCTGGGCCACGCAACCCGTGACGCCGACCTGGACCGGTTTTTTTCTTTTGAGCCTAAAAAGGCGGCCCAAGTAAGAATAGAGCTTTTCTTCGGATTTATTCCGGACGGCGCACGTGTTGACGATCAAAATGTCTCCTTCTTCCTCCCTGTCGGCCTTGATCGCTCCGGCCTGGCGCAAGATTCCGGCGATACGCTCGGAATCGCTCTCGTTCATCTGGCATCCGAACGTCCGGATAAAAAACTTGAGATTCCTGAGTCGGTCAGTCATCGGTCAGATGAGGTCCTCGAGGATGGTCACGGCGTCGGCGACAAACTGAGGGCAGAGGCTCTCGAAGACACCATGCTTTTTGGCTCGTTCGTGCCCCTCGGCCGTGCTCAGGTCGAACCCGATGAGTTCGCGACAGACGAGTGACCCGTGGCGCTCCCGGAATCTTCTTGCCATTTCCAAGACGAGAGTGTACGTCTTTTCTTTGGCCGCCTCGTCTTCTGGCCGGGTCCGGCCATGTTTGAGCCCGATGACCATCATGGCTCCTGTAACCGCTCCGCAGGTCTGGCCCATCCTGGCCATGCCGCCTCCGAAGCCCTGGGAAATTTTGAATGCCTTTTCTCTCTCCAGGCCAAGACTTTCACAGAACACAGAAAGGACAGCTTGTGAACAGCTCCAGCCTTGCCTGAAGCTCTGGACAGCCGATTCCGACCGGTTCATTCTCGCCTCTCTTTTCTTTTCTCCGGTTTATGGTGAAGGAGCATTTCCTCGGCGGTCTGAAGGGAGGCGGCCGTGACCCGGCTCCCGGCCAGGAGACGGGATATCTCCTCCACTCTTTCTTCAAACGTCAACTCTTTGACGGTGGTGAACGTCCTGTCTTTTTCGATTCGCTTGTCGATTCTGTAATGATGGGGCGCGAAGCAGGCGATCTGGGGCAAGTGCGTGACACAGATGACCTGATGGCGAGCCGCCAGGCCTCTGAGTTTCTCAGCGATGCACTCGGCGGTCTTGCCGCCAATGCCGGAGTCGATCTCGTCAAAGATGAGGGTTTTTAGCCTGACCTTCTCCTTGCCAATGGTCTTCAAGGCTAGCATGAGCCTGGAAAGCTCGCCGCCCGAGGCGATTTTTCGAAGCGGCCTCAGCTCTTCCCCCGGGTTAGGGCTGATCAGGAATTCGACGCTATCCAGGCCAGCCTCCTTGATCTTTTCCGGCTCCGGCGAGGAGAGCAGCCGGGTTTCAAGCTTGACTCTGAACCTTGCTTTCTTCATCCCTAACAGGGCAATTTCTTTTTCCATTTCTTTTTCAAGTCGTCCGGCTCCTTCGGCGCGCTGGCAGGAGAGCCTCTGGGCCTTGGTGCTGTACTCATTGAAGACGGCCTTTATTTCTGTCTCGAGTTCGGCTAATTTCTCCTCGCTCGCGAGAAGATCAGAGTGCTCACGGCGAGCCCGGCTGAGATAGCCGGGAATATCCTCTTCGGTCTTGCCGTATTTCCTCCTTAGCTTTTCGAGCCGGCTGAGGCGGTCTTCAATTTCCTCGAGCCTCTCCGGGCCGAGGTTCTGTTTCTCTTTGAACTTGATCAGGAAATCAGCGAGCTCTCGGATGACGATCTCTGCTTGCCGGAGGGAATCTCCGCAGGCCTGCAGCGTAGGTTCATACTGGCTGAGGTCGCGGACAAGATCTTCCAGCCGGCTGAGCTGAGCCGAAGCTGAATTTTCCTCGCCATAACTTAGATACATGGCTTTTTCCACCATGATGGCGATTTTTTCAGCGTTCTTGAGGGCATTCCTTTCGGCTGAGAGCTCTTCCCATTCGCCGGGCTTGATCTCTGCGGCTTCAATCTCCTTGATCTGGAAGGCTAAGAAATCGAGGCGCTGCTCTCTCTCCCTCTTCCTCGTCTCAAGCTCATCCTTCTCGTGGAGGAGCCGGCGGAGCTGACGGGCCCTCTCTCCAACCTCTTCCCTCAGGCCGGCCAGCCCCGAGAACTGGTCGAGGAAAAAGAGATGACTCTCGATCTCGAGAAGGAAGACATGATCGTTCTGGCCGTAGATGTCAACGAGAGCCGGACTGATTTCCCTCAGTCGTTTGATCGGGACGAGGACGCCGTTGAGGTAAGCTTTTCCTGGGCCTGTTAGAGGGATCTGTCTCTGGACGAATACCTCGCCCTCCTCCAGAGAAGGCCAGTCTCCTGGAAATTTTTCCCCTTGGGGAAGGTAGAAGATGGCCTCAATTGTCGCCTCAGGCTTTCCGGTCCGGATTAGCTCCGCCGAGGCTTTCTCGCCCAGGATGAGCTTTATCCCGTCGATGATGATGGATTTTCCGGCTCCTGTCTCTCCTGTCAGGATGGAGAATCCTTCCTCGAACTGAAGCTCCAGGTCCTCGATCGTGGCCAGGTTCTGGATGCGGAGAGATCGGATCATCCCTTTCTGTTTTTATTTTTTGATTTTGATTGGCACGAGAGCTTTTTCCATGTTGATCCGGCCGAACCCGATGTAATTGTCCTTGCCGGGGTTCTTGCTTGAATTGACGTCGTCCGCCGAGTAGCGGATGACGTCCATGATCTGGTCCACGCTGAGCCAGGGCTTGAGTCCTTTGATGAGGGTAGCCAGACCAGCCACCTGGGGTGTGGCCAGGGAGGTTCCTGTGCCGTAGGCATAGGGGAAAGAATCAGGACCCCAGAACCAGGTGGGAACGGCCCCAACAACGCGCAGGCCCGGCGCCGCCACATCCACCTGTGTTCCGAAATTTGACCAATCCTTGCGCTCATCATTGTAATCTGTCGCTGCCACAGCGAGACAGTAGGCGTCATAGGCGGCAGGGTAGAGGACCGAACTCGCGTCATTGCCCGCAGCGGCCGCGATGAGGACGCCCCTGTCGTATGCATATTTGAGGGCATTGCGCAGAGAATCCGACGCCTCATCGCCGCCCAGGCTCAAGTTGATGACTGAAGCGCCTTTGTCTACAGCCCACGTGATGCCGGCTATGAGATCACTGTAATATCCTTCACCTTTCTCGTCCATGACTTTAACCGGAAGGATTTTTGAGTTCCAGGCGACTCCGGCAATCCCTTCACTGTTGTTGGTTTCGGCGGCGGCGACGCTGGCCACGATCGTCCCGTGTCCGAAGTCGTCGGTTGCGTCAAAGTCGTTGTTGATGATGTCGCGGCCAGTCGAATGGATTTTTTTCTTGAGGTCGGGATGGAGAAGGTCGACACCCGTGTCGATGATGGCGATGAGGACGTCTGGGCTTCCCTTTGTTTCTTCCCAGGCCGCGGTCGCCTTGATGTCAGCCTGGGATTTTCCCCTCGGGCTTCCTGACGGGCCGATTTCCTGGCCGGAATTATAAAGGTAATACTGATATTTGAAAAGGCTGTCGTTGGGAGTGACCGCGAGGCGGGTCGCGTAATTAGGCTCCGCGAATTCCACGTCGGGGTTCTGGTTCAGGGCAAAAACCATCTCCTCCACGGATGCATAAGAGGGGATCTGGATCTGGTAAACCTCAATTTCACGGACTCTGCGGATGAGCTCGGTTTCGTAAGCGGCCAGAGTGGCGTCGATAAGCTGGGGTCTGAGGCCGGGCTTGAATTTGACGAGCACCTGGCCGGGGGCATAGCGCTGTTCGCGTTCGCGGCGCATCCAATTCTCGCCAACATCCTGTATCTGGCGCTTCAGGATTGTTGCTTCCTTTTTTTTCCCCCTGTCCACCCTGAGCCTCTGCTCGCTGAAGGAGGAAGACAAAAGGCTCAGCAGCAAAAAGAGAAAAACTATCTTTCTTCGGTTCGCTCTTGTCATTTTCATCCTCCGTATTCCGTGGGCTATAACCCAAAAAGGGCCTGGAGCATTACCGAGTAATCAGACATGCCATTACGGGGATAAAAACCTCCTTCTACCTTGAGCTCGAATTTCTCGCTTACTTCCAAGCCTGTGCCGATCAAGAGCCCAAACTGGCTCTTCGCCCTAATCTTCTTTTTTTCCGTCCCTTTGAGCGATTCCACGGTCTGGTCCATGGAGAACGTTCCCCACAGGTAATTATAACAGGGAAAAATATACGGCCTGATTCCTTCCCAGCTTGTCAGCAAAAAGACAGGCCCGACGGCGGCTCTCATCCAGGTGGGGTTGGCTTCGATTGAGCCAGGGACAGCAAGTCCCGGGATCATGAATTTTTTCTTAACCCCCAGGCAGGCCATGAATTGGCCGAGGACATCGACCTCAAAGCTGTCTCGGGCAAAAAGACTTTTTTCGGCTTCAGCCCCTGCCACGAACCCGCTGAGGCCACTTCCCCCAAAATCGATAGAAAAAGGCAATCGGCGGAAGACTAACTCCTTATATTCAGAAGAGGCGTAACCGAGGAGAAGGGCAGCGGAGAATCCCGCCCCCAGGTTGTAGCCGAGGGCAAGGTTAGCCAAATAGGCTGTTAGCCGGGGTTTCTCCCCCTCAACTTCAGAGCTGAGCGTCCTCGAGAAATACTCTGAACGCAGCCCCAGGTTGAACGATTGAGATTGCAACCGAAACTGGCCTGAGGCGAACTGCGTCAGGGTGAAAAAAACGACCAGAAAAAGCGTTGACAGCCGATGAACATGTTTGGTCATCTGAACCTCTCTGCGGTCGTCATCCCTTGTTCTTGTTGATTTCATCCAGTCTTTCCTTCCCTTTTTTGGCAAGCTTGCTCTCGGGGTAGTCAGAAATCAACTTGGTGAAGTAGGGGATGCTTTCCTCGATTTTTTTCCATTTGTAATAAGAATCAGCCAGGCAAAAATAGACTTGATCCATCTTCGAAAAGTCCGGGTAATTGGTGAGAATCTCCAGAAGGCGGCTGGTCGCCGCTTTATAAGCGGAAGCCTTGTAGTAGTGCTCGCCTATGGCGAAATAATGAGCGGCCAGCCGCTCTTCGCATTCTTTGATTTTATCCTGGGCCGGCTTCGCTTCCTGGCTCAAAGGGTAATCGGTCAAGACTCTCTTGAATTCTGCCAAGGCTTGCTGGGTTTTTGTCTGGTCTCGGCCGGGTTTCAGGGCTTTCTTGAAGAACGTCATGGCGATCTGATAGCGCGCGTAAGAAGCTGAAGGGCTGTAAGGAAAGAGCTGGATGAATTCTCTGTACTCGGAGGCGGCCAGGATCATGCTGCCCTCGTCTCCTTTGTTAAAATACGAATCGGCGATGGCCAGTTTTGCCCTCTGAGCGTAAAAGCTCTTCGGGAAGGAATCGATCACCTGCCGAAAATAAAGACGCGCTTTCTCCGGGTCTTTTTTCACGTGTTCCTGCCCGGCTTTAAAAAGGGCTTCATCGGATGAAGCGATTTCCGGAGCGATTTCAACGCTCTCTTTCTTGCAGCCCCAGAATGCCGGAAAGCAGAGGGACGCGAAAATGATTATCAGGATCACTTTTTTCAGGGCGGTCATGATTTTCCTCATTTGCATCTAATAACCGTAGAGCCCGCGAATCCAGTCCCATTCCTCCCGCAGGCCATCTTCGAGAGCCGTGCGAGGAGCATAACCCAGCTCATCCTTCGACTTGCCGATATCGGCCAGAGTATGGAGGACATCTCCTTTCTGTTTTTCCTCCCGGACGACGGCCAGGTTTTTCCCGCAGATCTCCTCGAGAAGGGGGAGGAGGTTGTCCAGTCTTTCACGGTGACCCCCGCCGATATTATAAACCTCTCCCGGCTGGCCTCGCTCTGTGGCCTGGACGCAGGCATCGATGATGTCGTCAATATAGGTGAAATCCCTTGTTTGCGTTCCGTCGCCGTAAACGGTGATGGGCTTTCCTTCCGCGATGGCCTTAAAAAACCTGTGAAAGGCCATATCCGGCCTTTGTCCCGGGCCGTACACGGTGAAAAACCGCAGAGAGACAGCGGGGACCTCATAGTTTTTGAAATAGAGGAAACAGAGCTGTTCGGCGGCCATTTTGGTGACTCCGTAAGGAGAAAGAGGCCTGACGAGCGCGTTTTCGGACATCGGCAGAGTCGGCGTGAGCCCGTAAACGGATGAGGAGGAGGCGTAGATAAATTTCCTCAGGGACGCAGATTTGGCTTCCTCCAGGAGTCGTTGGGTAGCCTGGATGTTGTTCTGGATGTACACGGAAAAATGATCGCCCCAGCTTGTCCGCACTCCGGCCTGAGCGGCCAGATGAAAAACAACGTCGATGCCGCGCATGGCTTTGCCGGGGTCAAGGTCGAGGATGTCACCCGGCCAGAAGGTGAAATTCTTATCGGCCGCAAGCGGGGCGACATTGCGTTCCTTGATCCAGCGCGGGTAGAAATCGGTGAAGCAGTCCAGGCCGGTGACAGCATGGCCGTTCGCGAGCAGCCGGCGGCTGAGGTGGGAACCGATAAAGCCGGCGGCGCCGGTGACAAGACAGTTCATGGCCGGTTGTACCTCTGGATGATCTCCCGCATCTGGGCGATGACGCGGGGCGGGTCGGCCTCGCCATAGATAGCCGCGCCGGCGACAAGGATTTCCGCTCCGTCCTTGATGAGGCTTTCCATGTTGTCGAGGTTGACTCCGCCGTCGACTTCGATGGCGACGCTCAATTTTTGCCCGTTCGTCCAGTTCTTGAGATTCCTGATTTTCTGGTGGGTGGCTTCGACGAACTTCTGCCCGCCGAACCCGGGGTCGACAGACATGACCAGAACATACTCCACTTCCCTTATGATGTCGTTCATCAAGTGGATGGGCGTGGCCGGGTTTAGGGCCAACCCAGCCTTTTTGTTGAGCTCCTTGATCAGGCTCACATTCCTGTGGAGGTGGTGCGAAGCCTCGACATGGATGGAAATCCAGTCCGCTCCAGCCTCAGCGAAAAGGGGGACGAAGAAGCCGGGGTTTTCTACCATTAAGTGAACGTCTAAAGGCAAGGAGGTCATCTTCTTGAGGGAAGAGACGACTTGAGGACCCAATGTCAGGTTGGGGACAAAATGGCCGTCCATGATGTCAACGTGGACGAGGTCGGCTCCCGCTTCCTCGGCCATTTGAACAGCTTCTCCGAGTCTGGCAAAATCCGCTGACAGGATGGACGGTGCGAGCTGAATCATCGGCTGACCTCCAGGGTGATCAGGTTTCTCTTGGCTATTCCATAGCCCTGAGTGGGAAACTGCTTGATGATGATCCCCGCTTCAAGGCCTGGATAAAAGACGTAGCGGACATCGGCCACCTTGAACCCCAACGCCCCGAGCCTGGCGATCATGGCCTGGGCCTTTTTCCCGATCAGGTCGGGCATCAGGTATTTTTGTTCTCTTTCTCCCTGGCTGACCAGGAAGTTGATCGGCGTCAGCCGCTTGATTTCTTGAGGTGAGGGCGGAGGGTCCTGGGCGATAATCCGGCCCGCAGCATGCCGGTCGGTATGGATCTGCGAGATCTTGCCTTTTTCGAGTCCCAGCTCTATCAGGATTTTTGTGGCCGCTTCAAGGCTTCTTCCCTCCAGCTTAGGGATCTCGACCAGCTCACTGCCCCTGCTCAGGGCGATTTTGACGGCCTTGTTTGTCCGGATCTTAGAGCCGGCCGAGGGTTCCTGGGAGATTATCCTCCCCCTCTCCCAGCGGTCGTTGAATTCAACTCCTTTTTCCTGAAGAGAAAGGTTTTTTCGAGCCAGCTCAGTCCTGGCCTCCGCCATCGTCTTCCCCGTTAGGTCAGGGACGGCGACCAAATCCCCTTTTGTGATCGTTCGGGAGGAAACGATAGCGCTGAGGAAAAAGACGATCATAAAAAGAATCAGCGTTTGCCCATATTTATAAAGAATTTTCGCCGGCATGTTTCCCGCTCAACGTTTTCGGTACGCTCTTTCTTGAGTTTTTTAAAATACCATATAATCCGAACTAAGTAAACTCGCAATCCGTTCCCGGTAGCATCTCCATTTTTGTGATAGAGGGGGGTCCTGCCGTGGTTCACCCCCCTCTTCTATCCCGGAGGGACATCACATGATTAGAGATTCTTCTTCCGTTACGGGAGTTTCTTTTTAGTGCGTGCCAGAGGCGATTTTTGGTTGTGGAAGGAAGACCATTTCTTTATAATAACACCTTTCTGATGTCGACCATGAGGAGACAGCGAAGATGAGCGAAATCTCAGATTTTCGCAGCGACACGGTAACCAAACCGACGGAAAAAATGCGGCGGGCCATGGCTGAAGCTGTCGTTGGAGACGATGTCCTCGGCGATGACCCCACCGTCCAGGAGCTCGAGCGGCTGGCCGCTGAGATCATGGGAAAAGAAGCCGCGCTTTTCGTCCCTTCAGGGACGATGGGCAATGCAATCGCCGTCAAGGTCTGGACAAGAGAGCTGGACGAAGTCATTGTTGAAGCCAGGTCGCACATCTACAATATGGAGTCCACGCACATGACCTTCATTTCCCGCGTCAGCCCACGGCCGCTCTTTTCGCACCGGGGAGCCATGGACCCCGAGGAGGTCGAGCGGAATATCCGAAAGCCTTCAGTTCATATACCCCGGACCTCGCTCGTCTGTGTGGAAAACACGCACAATAACCTGAGCGGGGCGGTTGTGCCGGTCGAAAACATCAAAGCGATCAGGGCAATCACCTTGAGACACGGGATCAAGCTCCATCTTGACGGCGCCCGTATTTTCAACGCCAGCACGGCGAGCGGGGTACCGGTGAAAGAATACGCTGCCTTGGCCGATTCCGTGATGTTCTGTCTTTCCAAAGGGCTCTCTGCCCCGGTCGGCTCTTTGCTCGTCGGTTCAAAGGAATTCATCGACGACGGCCGGAGGGTCAGGAAAGCCCTGGGCGGGGGCCTGAGACAGGTCGGCGTCCTGGCTGCTCCGGGCATTGTGGCCTTAACAGAGATGACCGGGCGTCTCCAGGAAGACCACGTCAGGGCCAAGAAGCTGGCATCGAGCATTGCCGGACTTCCCAGTATCACGCTGAGTCCAGAGGAAATAGAGACTAATATCGTCATTTTTGGGTTTGCTCATCCGAAGCTCACCATCCCCGAGTTCTTGAGCCGGCTGCGGGAGAGGAAAGTGCTTGCTCTTGCAACGACGGGCGGAATCCGCTTCGTCACCCACAAGGATATCGATGACGAAGACATTGACAGGGCATTTGCAGCTTTCAGCGAAATTCTTGGATAATATTCCCCTCGGTCCCGCCTCACGATTTCAGTGCTTCAGCGACAAGCTGGGCAACGTCTTTAACCTGGACGTCGGTTCTTTCTTTGTCCTTGAGCCCGTCCCTCAGCATGTTCAGGCAAAAGGGGCAGGAGGTGGCCGCCACGGGTGTTCCCGAAGCGATGATTTCTTCTGTCCTTAGATGATTGATTCTCCGGCCGAGGCTTTCTTCTGTCCACATCAACCCTCCGCCCGCCCCGCAGCAAAAGCTGTGCTCCCGGCTGTTCTTGAGCTCGGTCACTTTTCTCCCGGCCAGACGGCTGAGGATGGACCTGGGTTCCCGAATAATCCCGTTGTGCCGGCCAAAATAACAGGGATCATGGTAGGTCAGCCCTGCGATCTTGCTGCGTTTGACCTGGAGCCGGCCGTCTCCGATCAGCCGGTCTAAAAGAAGAACATGGGGGACAACCTCAATGCCCGCCAGCCTCTTTTTGTCCTCATCAGAAAAAGAGGCCAGGGCGGCTAAAAGCTGCGGATATTCATTCTTAAAGGTATTGAACCCATGCGGACAGAAGGTAATGATTCTCCTGACGTCGTACTTGAGGAAAAGGGACAGGTTTTCTCCGGCAAGCGTCTGGAAGAGATACTCATTCCCGAGCCTCCTGGCCGAATCGCCGCAGCATTTCTCCTCAGCGCCCAGGATGGCGAAATCGAGGCCTGCTTTCTTAAGGATCGCGACCATGGCCGTGGAAATCTTGATGCCTTCTTCGTCGTAGGATCCGGCGCATCCCACCCAGAGGAGGTAATCGGCGGTCTTTTTCTCGGCGAGCAGAGGAACATCGAGCGAAGCCGCCCAGTCCGCTCGCTTGGCGAACCCGATCCCCCAGGGGTTGGAATTGGCCTCCATGTTGCGGAAGAACTGATTGAGCTCGGCAGGAAATTTGCTCTGCATCAGGACTTCACTCTGCCTGATGCCGACGATCTTGCGGATGTGTTCGATATGGACTGGACAGACATGCTGGCAGGCTCCGCACGTCGTGCAGGTCCAGATCTCGCCCTCTGTGTAGATGCCGGGAAGGAGACGCTCGAGCTCCTCACGCTTCTTCCTGGGGAGCCGTTTTGCTTTGGCGAGGAGATGCTTTTCTAAGTTGAAGAGGATCATCTTTGGAGAGAGGGGCTTGCCGCTCGCATAAGCCGGACAAGCGTCCTGGCATCGGCCGCATTCCATGCAGGCAAAGGCATCCAGGAGGTCCTTCCAGGTCATGTCTGTGACTTTCTCAAGTCCGAAGATTTCCGACCTTTCGATATCAATCGGCCGGAGCTCTCCGCTGGGGCGAGATGAGCAGAGGAAGACATTGATCGGGCCGGTGAACATGTGGAAGTACTTGGAGTGGGGGACATAGGCGATGAACCCGAAAACGAGGAGGATGTGAAGCCACCAGGAGAAATGAAGGTGGACGGATAAGACCTCCGCCGGCAAGCCGAACCCCTGAATTTTCTTGGCAAGAGCGGTTCCCAGGAAAGCCAGACGCGAGCTGGCTGGATGGGAGGCAATGGCGAAAGCTTCAAAATAGAGGTAGCTCAACGTGACGGCAATAAGCATGAAATAAATGATGGCTGAATCGAGGAGAGTCGTCCGGTAGGCCTTGGGCCTGAGGATGAAGCGGCGAATGATGAAAAAGACGACGCCCACCAGCACGAGGACGGCGAACGCATCGACGAGCAGGGAAAAAAAGAGGCCGACGTTCGTGTCGCCGAAGAGGTAGAATCCATCGATAAAGCCTTCGACGATGTGGTTGATGGTCATGGTGTCAAAAGTCAGGGCGCCGTAAAAAATAAAAACATGCATGAGCCCGGTAAAAATGCGCTCGTTTTTCAACGTGCATTTTTGGAGCAGGACTTGAGCCAGCGTTTCCTTTATTCTCCGGGCCACCTCGCCCAGGCGCGGCTCGGGTCCGCCCCGGCGGATAATCCTGAAGCGGAGGTAAACCGGCCATATGAAGGCGACAAATGTCGCGAGGATGATGAAGATAAAGACAACCTTTTCCCAGGCCGAAAGCATTTTCCCTCCTTTTAGAACAGGATCGCCGCTCCCCACATCAATTTATGAAATGATTGCTTGCGGCCGGCAACGCTTGTTTCCCGGTCTTTCCACCAGCTCGAGCCTGCTGAAAGCTCGATCCACTCGGCCAGGCGAAGGCGGAAAATCAGGTCGGCGAGCACCATCTGCCCCGTAGAGAAGAAAGAATCGGATTGGATGATGAGCTGGAAGCTCAGGCTTGCCCGGTCTCCGACGAGACCACCCAAGCGCAGCCCATATTCTTGCTTGATTTTGCTTCCCGAAAGGTCGAGATAGGCACTCTGGTTGGAGTGGTGAAAGAACCAGGTGAAAGGCTCGATCAGGAATGAGGGCCCGTTGATGGGCAGGCTGAACCCGATATAATTGCGGTTGGTGAAGTACGGCCTGCCATTGACATAGCTCGTATGATCCGAGTCATGGTGGGAATCGTGGCCGATGATCAGGGCGATGTGTTGGCTCAGGTTTTGACGAAGCGAGAAATGCCAGTCGAACCTTGTCCTCTGGCGGCCGTCGTCGTGAGTTACAAGCTGGGCATGGAGGACCGTGCTAGCTGTCAGGAAAACGATGTTGTGGAACCCGAAGGTCCAGCGGTCGTCCTCTCCGCTGTGGTCGTTGTAGCTGGGGAAGCTTGAGGGAAACTGGGCATGGCCGAAGAACTCCCCCCTGAGGTGAATCTTATGGTCGCTGGCCAGGGACGTTTTCTTCTCATAAACCCGGTAGAGAAAAATCTGGTAGGCTGACAGGGCCTGGCGTCCTTCGTTCAAAAAGAGCAGCAAAAATACCAGTTTTCCTATCGGAATAATGTATTTTTTAGAACCCATAGGATAATCCCAACCGGAAGAGCCGGGGCGATTGAACGTCGGTGGCGAAGCGGAGAGGAAAATCCGGGCCGGTCCATTCGTTTTCCTCCGTGGCCTGAGCCAAGTTGAGGACGTTGTAACAGTCCAGAATAATCCGCCCCCTCGCTTTTCCGAGAGTGAAGGATTTTTCCAAGCGCACATCCACCGTCATGTTGAATTCGTACCGAGCCTGGCCGCGGTAAAAGGCCTGGACAGTGAAAGGCCCCTGGTTCAGCCCCTCGATGATGATCTTCCGGGCAAAAGGCTGGCCGTCGTAATACTTGGCCAGGACGGCGAACGTGAATCCGGCAGCGACAGGAATGCTCAGGCCCACCCTCGCCGTATAGGCCCGGTCGAAGCGGAGCCGGCCGCGGCCAAAGATGGACGCATTGGGATGATCATAAAGGCTGCCGATGACGCCGTCGTCATTTTCCCATTCCGTATTTCCCGGGCTTGTCGTGCCGATGGCTTCGGTGGCCGTCGCTGTGAAAAAGAACACCGAGCCGTGCCTCGATTTCTTCACGAGCGTCAGGTCGAGGCCGCGGTACCGGGACACTCTTTCCGCCTCCCCTTTGTTCGTGAGCAGGAAAAAATCCTGGCCCAGTGTTTCTTTTTTTTGGTTATACACAGTAAGCCAGAGGTCGTCGTGAGTCCCGGCAATGGTGTCATCTCCGGGGTCGAAGATTTTGAACGGATCGTAAGCTGAAAGCGGCACACCGATGTTGACTGTTTCCGCCAGGCGTCGTGTTTCGCGGTAGAATGCGGCGAGCGAAAGGGCCATGTTTTTCTTAAAAACCTTTGTTATTGTCACAGAATATTCGTCGGAGAAAGGTCTTTCCAGGTGCGGGTCGATCCGGGCATAAAATGGTCCTTCTTTTCTGATCAGCCTTCCTTCCTCGCCCTCTTCGAACCGGCCGTTGGCGTTAGCATCATCCCAAGCGTAGACAAGCTTGGCGGCCGCACCCGGGTTTCCGTACGTTAAATAATAGAGAGGAAGATGAAAATAATACCGGGCTGCTGAAACTCGCATCGTCAGGGATTTGTCTTTAGAGAGAGGAAGAGAAAGGCGGAGCCGCGGGGAAAGGTTTAGCCAGTTGATCCTTCCTCCTTGTCTTTTGAGATCCTGGCTTTCTTCGGCAGCTGTCCCGTCTCCAGAAGACGGAGTCCAGCCTCTGGTGGCGACAAGATGGAGGCCATAAGAAAACGAAACAAGGCCTGGGAAAGTGAGCGTGTCCTGGGCAAAAAGGTCAAACTGAGAGGCCTTTTCGCTGTGATTGACCGGGCTTTTAAAGCGCGCGATTTCAAGGGGCCGGCCGTTGAAATAATGAAGATGGATGTTGCCAAGGATGTCCTTCTCCGAGGAAGATGATATGTGCTGGAAAGAGAGGCCGTACTCCAGGCGGTGATGAACCCGGGCAAGGCTTCCCCAGAGAGCCTCTCCTTTGCCTAACAACACAAAGGAAGCGCGTCTATCTCGGCTGGCAGATGGAGCGGCGCCAGAAGGGACTTTGCTGAAAACCTCCAGGCCGTGGGGGCTGGTTGCAGTCTCCTGGAAGCTATCTTCGGTTCTGCTTTGGCTGTAGGTCGCTCCAACCTGGAAATTGTGAGTGGGCTGCAGCAAGCTCTTCCAGACCAATTGGAGCACGTTGGCGGATTGTTTCTGGTCGAGCGTGGAGGTAAAGGGAACATCCCGGCCTGCGCCTCGAGTGGGCTGTCTCACAGCCTGGCCTGTCCAGAAAAACTCCACAGAACTCCGGGAGAACCGGTAGGTCAGGTCTATCAGGGCAGAGGAAAGTGAGGCCTTGTCGTCAACGTCGAAATCCGCGATATCACGGGAAAGGTTGAGGTTGCTTAGCGCGGCGTAAAAGAACAACCGGTCTCGAACCAACGGTCCAGAGACCTGACCGTTGAGCTGCTGAAAAGAATTCAACCGGTGATTCTCGAACAATCCTTCTGCCTCCAGGCGAGGGCCGATGTTCGAGCTGCTCATCCACGGCGCGCTCCAGAATGCGGACAGGCCGCCGTGGAATTCCGAACTTCCTTGTTTGGGCATGAGGTCGAGGTATCCGCCCGGCGAGAGAAGAGAGACCGGATGACGTCCGTTGCTGTGCTGAACGGAGCGGAGGCTAAAAATATTCGGGTGGAAAAGCGGCGTCCCTCTCCAGTAGGGGTCGGTGACGTCCATCCCGTTGAGGAGGTATGTCGTCTGGGTCCAGCTCACGCCTCCCCGGGAGCTGAAGCGGGCCGGAAGGTCAGCCCACATCCCGCCGACATCGATCCGGTTCGTGGTTGCTGAGAGGTCCTGGTTTTCTATCACGGACCAGATGTTCCCCGCTGAAGGAAGTGTCTCCATTTGGCGAGAATCGATCACTGTCTTGCACGAGGAGTCGGACAAGTCGACGACATCCACAAACGGCTGCTGACCGGCCGCGCCTTCCCCCTTTTTTAAAGCAATTCTTAGAAACAGAATTCGGGACGGCTCGAAAACGAGCCGGGTTTCGAGCTGAACCCTGAATCTGTCATGTTCAAAAGTGAGAGAGACCTCGGCCGGAGGAATCCCGGCCACTTGGAAGAAGCCCTCTTCGTCCGATAAGGTTGAGGCAGAGAAAAGTGAGTGCAGGCTCTCCACGACGACGACGACATTTCCCAGAGGCTTTCCCTCTTCGTCCTTGACCTCGCCGAGCAGGATTCCATGGCTTTCGGCAGCGAGTTTATTGACAACGATAAGGAAAAGAAAAAAAAAGAGAAGCTGGCCCCTCGGCCGGCTTTTTCTCAACACACTATTCGTCAACAAAGATTTCTCCTCTCAAAAAAATCCCTTCATTTTTCCCATTTTTATTACGCCGTGTCAAGACTTCTTCTCTTGTTTTGCTTATCAAAGATAAAGAATTTATAATGTCTCTTGCGAAAGGAAGGAGGCGACATGTTGGAAAAACGCCAGCTTGTCATCGTCGGCGGCGGCCCTGGCGGCTACGCAGCAGCCTTGAGAGCGGCCCATCTCGGGATGAGACCCACCCTCATTGAGAACGAGAGGGTCGGCGGCACCTGCATGAACCACGGCTGCATTCCGACCAAGTTTCTCCTCAGTCAGACGAAGCTCTTCCAGGAACTTCGGAAAAACACCAGGATCGACGGATTGGGAGAAAGCGTCCATCTGAACTGGCAACGGGTACAGGCGGAAAAAAGAAACGTGGTAGAGAGGCTCGTGCGCGGCGTCGAGTTCCTTCTCCACCGCACCGGAGTGGAGGTTTTAAAAGGGAGAGCTGACTTCAAGGGTCAAAAAGAAATTATTTTCCGCGACTCTTCCGGCGAGCGCTTCTTTGAAGCGGATAAGATCATCCTGGCCATGGGGACGAGCTCAGCGGACTTGCCCTTTCTCAAGGCAAATGGAAGAGAGGTCATCACTCACCGGGAGGCTTTGAACCTGGAAGAAATTCCCGCAAGCATGGTGATCATCGGAGCAGGCGCTGTGGGGCTAGAGCTGGGCTCCATCTTTGCGCGGATGGGCACGGACGTCACAATCCTTGAGATTATGCCCACCATCCTGCCCGGCGGGGACAAGCAGGTCGTCATGCGGCTGGAACGGTTGCTCAAGAAACAGGGGCTGAAGATTCGGACAGAAGTGCGCCTCGAAGAAGCGATTAGAGAGGAAGGAAAAATCCTGCTCAAGGGGACCTGCTTGAAAACACGCGCCGCCTTAGAGTTTCGAGCCGAAAAAGCGCTGCTGGCTGTCGGCCGCAAGCCCAATTCGCAAACCCTTCTGCAGGAATTCTCTGACCTGTTAGACAAGGGAGGGTTTGTGCGGGTTAATTCGCGTTTGCAGACAGGAAGGCCCGGCATCCACGCGGTCGGCGACCTCATCGGGGGAAAACTCCTTGCCCATAAAGCACAGCATGAGGGGATCATCGCTGCCGAGAATGCGTCCGGCCTTGATGTCGAGATGGACTACCGGGCTCTCCCCATGGCCGTTTTCACAGAACCCGAATTGGCGTCGGTCGGGGTGACAGAAGAAGAAGCAAAGGAACAAGGAATCGACGCGCACGTGGGAATTTTTTCCCTTCAGGCAAGCGGCCGGGCGGTGACTCTGGAAAGCCCGGAAGGGCTGGTCAAGCTTGTGGCCGGAAGCGACGACCGCGTGCTTGGGTGCCATATTCTGGCTCCTCATGCCAGCGAGCTCGTCGCTGAAATCGCTCTGGCCATCCGGAAAGGGCTGACACTCCAGGATATTTCCTCGACAGCCCACGTCCATCCCACGGTCTCGGAAGCGGCCATGGAAGCGGCCTGGAAAGCCAAGGGCCTGGCCATCCATGCGCTCAATGAATGACCAAAAAAATTCATTAAAATGTTTGCAAATTTTTTTTTGATTTTATAAAATGTCTCGCCTTAACCGGAAGGGACGCTGTGATCGAGATATTTTTGGCCTTTGTCGTGTTCGGGCTGCTGGGGATCGTCCTGATTTTTATGAACAGGTTTTTGGGCCCGTCTCGTTCTAACCCGAACAAGGACAAGCCCTTCGAGTGCGGCAGCCCTTACCTCCAGAAAGACATTAACCCTTTCCCGATCAAATTTTATCTTGTCGCTTTCCTGTTTCTCCTGTTTGGCATCGAGGTGGCCTTCTTTTTTCCCTGGGCCCTCGTTTTCAAGGAGATGAAAGTGACCGCTCTCGTTGTGATGGGCGCTTACCTGTTCGTCCTCATCATCGGCTTCATCTACGCCTGGAAGAAGGGAGCGTTCGAATGGGAATGAGAAGGGCTGAAAATGCCTGAGGCGAAGAAAAGACAGCTGCCGGCCCAGTTCATCGCGACGCAGTTCAATTCTATCCTGGGGTGGGCGCGGAAGTTCTCCCTCTTCCATTACCCTTTCGTTACCGCCTGCTGCGGGATGGAGTACATGTCGGCGGCTTGCGCTCATTTTGACATCGACCGTTTCGGCGCGGGCTGGACGCGGTTTTCACCGCGGCAGTCGGACATGCTTCTCGTTGTCGGAACAGTGACTCAAAAGCTGGCTCCTGTCCTAAGGGTTGTTTACGATCAGATGACCGAACCCAAGTGGGTCGTCGCCTTCGGCACCTGCGCGGTGAGCGGCGGCATTTACGATAACTATGCTGTCGTCCAGGGCATCGATGCCATCATCCCGGTCGATGTCTACATCCCGGGATGTCCTCCCCGGCCCGAGACCGTGCTCGATGGCCTGCTCAAACTTCAAGAAAAAATCCAGCATCAAGATCAAGAGTGGCGATGGAAAAGACGGCGGTATTAGATTTGCTCCGGCAGAAATTTCCGCGCGAGGTCAAAGAAGCCTTCACCGACCTCGGCGACGAGATCATCATTATCGACAAGGGCTCTCTTCTCCCGATCTTGAAGCTTCTGCGCGCCGAGCCGCATGGGTACGACTTGCTCCTGGACTTGACCTGCGTGGATTATGTTGGTCAAGAGCCGCGTTTCGAGATGGTCTATCACCTCTATTCGTTGACAAAGAAAAGAAGGCTTCGCATAAAGACAAGGCTCTCCGAGAAGGAGCTTCGCATCGCCTCTCTCACAGAGTTCTGGAAGAACGCCAACTGGCTGGAAAGGGAAGTTTACGACCTTTTCGGGGTTCATTTCGAGGGCCATCCCGACCTCAGACGCATTTTTATGTACGACGGGTTTGAAGGATATCCGCTACGCAAGGATTATCCCCTGCGGAAACGTCAGCCTCGTCTGCGTTTAAGGGAATAACATGCCGACAAGAATCCAGAGCCAGGCCAGGCCGGACACGTTGCTCCTGAACATGGGGCCGTCCCATCCAGCCATGCATGGGACGATCCGGATCATGCTCGAACTGGACGGCGAAAGAATTCTCAACTCTGAAGTTGAGGTCGGGTATCTTCACCGCGGTTTCGAAAAAACCTGCGAGCACCGGACGTATTTCACCTTGCTCCCCTACACCGACAGGCTGAACTATGTTTCCCCGCTGATCAATAACCTCGGCTACGTCATGGCGATGGAGAAACTTCTGAGCCTGGACGTTCCCGAGCGCGCCCAGTATATCCGCGTCATCATGAGCGAACTCTCCCGCGTCTCCGACCACCTCACCTGCCTGGCCGCCATGGCCATGGAATGCGGCGCCTTCACGGTCTTTCTTTACAAAATGAAAGCCCGTGAGTTCCTCTGGGATGTGATCGAACAGACGACGGGTGCCAGGATGACAACCTCCTATGTCCGCATCGGCGGCGTTCGGGCCGACCTCCATCCAAATTTTGACACTGTCCTGAAGAAAGCCATTGAAGAGACGCGCCGGGTCTTGAAGGACGTCCACGGCCTCTTAGACAAGAATAAAATCTTCCTCAACCGGACGCGCGATGTCGCGACGATCTCGGCTGAAGAAGCTGTCGCCTTTGGCTGGACCGGGCCGTGTCTGCGTTCGGCCGGCGTTTATTATGATGTTCGCAAAGCCCATCCCTATCTCGTTTACGACCGGTTGAACTTCGAGGTGCCGCTTGGTGAAAGAGGCGATAATTTCGACCGCTACATGGTCCGGATGAAAGAGATGGAGCAGAGTCTTCGCATCATCGAGCAGGCTGCCGTCCGGCTCCCGAGGACTCCGGGAGCCTTCATCGTGGACGGGATAGAGCCGGCCGAAGCCATCAAAGAATCGCGGATAAAACGGGTGCGCCGGCCGATCAAGCTTTCGCCCAGCCTGGAGGGCTCTGAAAAAAACATATCTTCAGGAATTCTGGCCGAAGAGACCGGTGCTGTTGTCCCACCCAAAGAAGACACCTACACAACCATTGAGGGGCTGATCAAACATTTTAAATTTTTCATGCGCGGCCACGGGATCCGGCCCCCCCGAGGTGACGTTTATTTTTCGGTGGAAGGAGGCAACGGCGAGCTCGGTTACTATATTGTTTCGGACGGCTCTGACAAGCCTTACCGGCTTCACTTGCGAGCGCCGTGTTTCCATATTGTCTCAGCCTTGGAATATCTCATCAGAGGCCGCTATGTGGCCGACGTCATTCCCACGTTCGGCTCGATGAATATGATCGGAGGAGAACTGGACCGGTGAGTCCCGAATGCTCTGAATTGTTGCGCCAAAGGATTGATGAGGTCATCGCGCGCTATCCCAGGAAAGAGGCGGCGCTTCTGCCAATCCTCCACTTGGTGCAGAGAGAAACCGGCTCAATCTCGGCGGAAGAAGAAAAGTTTATCGCCGGCATTCTTGACCTCAAGCCGATAAAAGTCCGGGAAGTGGCGACATTTTACACGATGATCCTGCGTCAACCGCTGGGCAAGTACCATTTCCAGGTCTGCTCAAACCTGAGCTGCACTCTTTTTGGTGTCGGGACAATCATCGATTACCTGAAAGAGAAGCTGGGCATCGAGATAGGGCAGACGACGCCGGACAGGAAGTTCAGCCTGTCCATCGTGGAATGTCTGGGCGCCTGTGAGCAAGCGCCCTGCTTGATGGTGAATTTTGACTATCATGGCAACCTGGACAGAGAAAAAATTGACAGGATTTTAGCGAGCTTGACATAAGAAATGGAAGAGAAAATCTTAACCAAAGACTTTGGGCTGAAGAATCTTTTTAAGATTAAAGTCTATCTCCAGCAGGGCGGGTACAAAGCCGTCGAAAAAGCTCTCCAACAGATGAAGCCCGCAGAGATTTTGGACGAAGTCAAGAAAGCCAACCTCAGGGGAAGGGGAGGAGCCGGGTTCCCGGCTGGCGTCAAGTGGGGGTTTGTTCCCCAGAAGACCGATCAGCCGAAATACCTGTGCGTCAATGCTGATGAGGGCGAGCCCGGAACCTTCAAAGACCGCTATATCATGAGCCACAATCCCCACCTTCTCCTCGAAGGCATCATCATCGCTTCCTTCGGGGTGGGGATTCACTCTGCTTTCATCTATATCCGCGGCGAGTACGAAGCCGTCGCTGAACGGCTGGAAGAGGCAATCGCTGAGGCCAAGGCCAAAGGTTTTCTCGGGAAGAATATCCTGGGGAGCGGGTTTGACCTGGAAGTGGTTGTCCATCGAGGGGCAGGCGCCTATATCTGCGGCGAAGAAACCGCACTCCTCGAATCCCTGGAAGGAAAGAGGGGGCATCCAAGGCTGAAACCGCCTTTTCCCGCCTCGATCGGCCTTTTTCAATACCCGACAGTGATCAACAACGTTGAGACCCTGGCCAACGTTCCCGCCATCATCCTCAAGGGTGCGGATTGGTTCGTGAAGAAGGGCCTGCCCAAAGACGGAGGGACACGGATATTCGGCGTCAGCGGGATGGTCAAAAACCCGGGCATCTACGAGCTGCCGATCGGCACGAACCTAAGAAAAATCATCTTTGAAGCAGCGGGAGGGATGAAGGACGGCAAGACTCTCAAGGCCGTCATTCCAGGCGGGATGTCAGCTCCCATCCTCAAGGCTGATGAGATTGACCTGGCCATGGACTTTGATTCATTGGCGGACGCGGGCTCGATGTTAGGCTCGGCGGCTGTTATCGTCATAGACCAGGAAACGCCGATTCTGGAAGTCCTGAGGGCCATGACCAAGTTTTATTCTCACGAATCCTGCGGCCAGTGCACGCCCTGCCGGGTCGGGACTTCCTGGATCAATAAAATCGTCAGGCGGATCGCGGGCGGCCAGGGAGAAAAGGATGATGTCGATGCCATCATCCGCCTCGCTGAAAACGTCAAGGGAAAAACGCTCTGTCCGCTCGGCGATGCAGCGGCGCTGCCCATTCTTTCCATCTGCCGGAAATTCAGGCAAGAGCTGGAGGGACATCTTTCCCGTTAAGGGGGAGAAACAGAGGACGATGGCTAAAATACTCATCGACGATAAAGAGCTTGAAGTGAGCGAAGGCTTGACGATCCTCCGCGCTGCCGAAAGCGCCGGCATCCCCATCCCTCATTTCTGCTACCACCCTGCCTTTGCTCCCGAGGGAAGCTGCCGGATGTGTCTCGTTGAGATTAGCGGCCTGCCCAAGCTCGAGTTGGCCTGTTCGACTGTCGTTAGAGAAGGGATGAAGATTCTCACGGCGAGCGAAAAAGTCATCGAAGCCCGGAAGGCCGTCCTTGAGTTCTTGCTGGCCGAACATCCGCTCGACTGCCCCATCTGTGACAAGGCGGGCGAATGCAAGCTCCAGGATTACTTCGAGGAACACGGCTTTTTCGCGAGCCGATTCAAAGAAGTCAAGGAGAAAAGGGAAAAGAAAGTCCAGATCAGCCAGAATCTCATCCTCGACCGGGAGCGCTGCATCCTCTGCACGCGCTGCGTCCGATTCCTGATTGAGGTCACAAAAACTCAGGATGCCGGTGTCCTCAACCGGGGTATTCATTCCGAAATCGCCATCTACGAGTCTGACTTCATCGACAATCATTACGCTGGAAACCTGGCCGAGCTCTGTCCCGTCGGAGCCATCACCGACACGGACTTCCGATTTAAAACACGAGCCTGGTTTCTGGTCAAAAAGGAATCAATCTGCCCGCTGTGCAGCAGGGGCTGCAACATCTTTGTTGATTCACACCCCGGGTTTGCCCGGACCCCCCTGGCTCAGAGGGTTTACCGCATCCGGGCCCGTGAAAATCCGGACGTCAATTCTTTTTGGATCTGCGATTTTGGCCGCTATCATTATTCTTATATCGATCAAGGAAGGCAGGACAAGATAGTCCTGAAGAAAGAGGCAAAGGACACAGAACTGAGCTGGGAGAAGGCCCTCCTTATCCTGGCCGAAAAGGTTAAAAGTTTCGTGTTCCTCAAAAAGAAGTCCCGGATTGGCCTGATCCTGAACACCTGGTTGACGAATGAAGAACTTTTTCTTGCGGATAAGATTTTTAAGCAGGGACTGAGCCTGGAAAATATCTATGTCGTTGACCCTCCCGCTGAAAAGAAAGACGATTTTCTGCTCACCGAAGAACGAACACCCAACAGCCGCGGTCTCAAAGAGATCGGCTTGCCCCGCCTGACTCCAGACCTCGGGAAACTGGCTGTGCAAACCGATTTGTTGCTTATTTTCGGGACTTTTCTTGTCCATAGGTTCAGCCCGGCGGACCTAAGAAGCGCTCTTGGCAAAATCGGCACGAAATTTCTTTTCGCGGCGCACAAGAGCGCCCTTGATTCCCTTGTCGATGTCGTTATCCCGACTCAGTTGATCGCCGAAAAAGGCGGCAGTTTGACCAACGTCAGCGGGAAAGTTCAGCCTTTCTTGCCAGCCCTCGATGACTCTTCCGGACTGCCCGAGTGGAAACTGCTGCTTGACCTGGCAAAAGAGCTGAAGATTAATCATAAATCCTTCTGGCAGCTCGGCTCTCCTCAGTCGATTCTCGAGGAGATGGGCCGGGAAATTCCCTTTTTTAAGTAGAAGACGATGGATGTCCTGATCATCATCATTAAAATTGTCTGCGCTCTGGCCTGGTTTCTTACTCTCACCCTTTATCTCACGTGGCTGGAAAGAAAAGAAAGCGCCGTTATCCAAGACCGGATTGGCGCCAACCGGGCTAATATTTTCGGGCTTCGGCTGATCGGGTTGTTCCAGCCTTTTGCCGATGCCATCAAGATGATCTTCAAGGAAGACTTCGTGCCGCCCTTTGCCAGCAAGTTTCTCCACACGTTGGCCCCTTTCCTCTCCTTCTTCTTTGTGGCCATCACGATCGCTGCTATCCCATTCGGCGACAGGCTCGAAATCGGCGGGCGGCACATCAACCTCCAGATCCTTGACTTGAACGCCGGACTGCTCTTCATCCTGGCCATGCTCTCGCTGGGAATCTACGGGATTATCATCAGCGGCTGGGCTTCGAGGAATCGGTTCACCCTCCTCGGCTCGATGAGAGGAGCCGCGCAGCTCATTTCCTACGAAGTCGCTCTCGGGCTTTCTTTGATCGGCGTGATCATGGTCTATCCTTCGCTCCGCCTCCAGAGCATCGTCGCTTTTCAGGGGGAGTACCTGTTCGGCTGGATTCCCAAGTGGGGCGTTTTGCTCCAGCCTTTCGGATTCCTTGTTTTCTTCTTCGCCGCCCTGGCTGAGACAAAACGGGTCCCGTTCGACCTGCCTGAAGGCGAATCGGAAATCATCGGCTTTTTCGCCGAGTACGGTGGCCTGAAGTGGGGCCTTTTCATGATGACAGATTTCATGGAGATTATCGTCGTCTCCTGTTTGGTGACGACTCTCTTTTTCGGCGGCTGGCAGGTGCCCTGGATGTCGGCCGACGGCTTTCATTTCCCTTGGGGAGGAACATGGCTGTTGCCGCACGGAGTCGTCGTCTTGCTTCAGCTTCTGGCCTTTAACCTGAAAGTCTTTTTCTTCTGCTGGCTGCAGATTCTCATCCGCTGGACATACCCCCGCTTCCGGTATGACCAGCTGATGGACCTGGGATGGAAAGTCCTCATCCCTCTCAGCCTCATCAACATTATCGGAACCGGGATCGTGATGGGGATTCTCAAATGATCAAGGCGCTTGAGTATTTCATCGAGATCATCAAGGGGGGCCTCATCACCTGTCGGCATTTCATCGTCAACATGGTCTTCCACACCCTCAAGGTCCTTGGCCTCAAGACCAGGCGCAAGGGGGCAGTGACTATTCAGTACCCGGAAGAAAAAAAAGAGATCGCTCCGCGCCACCGGAGCCTCCACCGGCTGATGCGCCGTGAAGACGGAAAACCTCGCTGCGTTTCCTGCATGCTCTGTGTCACCGTCTGCCCCTCTGAATGTATCGCCGTGGAAGCCACAGAGGACGCGGACCCCGAAATCCAGAAGGTTCCGGCCAAATTCATCATCGACATGAGCCGTTGCTGCTTCTGCGGGTTCTGTGTCGAGGCCTGTCCCGAAGACGCCATCCGCATGGACACGGCCAAGATCGAGATAGCAGATTGCACGCGAGAACACCTGATCTACGATCTCGATAAGCTCCTCGGATGACGGTCGATAAGCTCGCGTTAGGGGATTTCGAAATTGTCGGTCTCAGGGACGGATTTTTCTATCTCGACGGGGGCGCGATGTTCGGTATCGTCCCCAAAGTTTTATGGGAGAAGAAGTGTCCAGCCGACGCGAAAAACAGGATCAAGCTGGCTCTCAACTCTCTCTTGGTTAGGACGCCGGAAGCCGTCATCCTGGTGGAGACAGGCATCGGTTCAAAATTCGGCCAGAAATTCCAGGATATCTATGGGGTGGAAAGGAAGGCCGGGCTTCTAACAGCTCTTTCGCGGTTGGGCCTCAGGCCTGATGACGTTGACGTCGTCATCAACACCCACCTTCATTTTGACCACTGCGGCGGAAACACATCTCACGATAAAGAGGGGAGGATAGTCCCGGCATTTCCTCGGGCAAGGCATATCATCCAAGAAGGGGAGTGGGAATCGGCCCTCCATCCAAATGAGAGAGAAAAGTCAAGCTACCTCGCAGAGAACTTTCTTCCGCTTGAGAATCACGGGCTTCTCGAGCTCGTCAAAGGGGATCAGTTGGTTGTGCGAGGGGTTGAGGTTGTGCTGACGCCGGGACATACGTCAAACCATCAGGGTGTGAAAGTCCGGTCAAGAGACCAGACACTTTTTTGTCTTGGGGATCTGGTCCCAACCTCGGCTCACGTCGGGCTGCCTTATATCATGAGTTACGACCTTTATCCCCTCGTCACGATCGAAACACGGAAAAGATATTATGAGCAGGCGCTGGCTGAGAACTGGATTCTTGCCTTCGTTCATGATCCAGTCCACTATTTTGGCCGAATCAGGAAGGCAAAAGGCAAGCACGAGTTTGTTCAGGTTGGAACCTGAGACTTCCAACAGCGCTCCGCATCTTGTTTGACTTTAAAGGCTGAGGGGTTATAATGCTTCTTTATATCAAGGAGGTTATCATCAATGAAAAGAGAAGTGACGATTGAGGAATTGTTGGCTAAGGCTGATAAGCCCTCAAAAGAAGCCATCCGCCTTCATGCTTACTACAGAGGGAAAATAGGCGTCACCCTGAAGTGTCGCATCCGGAGTTTTGATGATTTTGCCGTCTGGTACACGCCCGGCGTGGCCGCTGTCTGCAAGGAGATTCACCAGGACCGCGATAAAGCTTATGATTACACCAACAAATGGAATTTCGTAGCGGTCATTTCAGATGGGTCGCGCGTCCTCGGGCTGGGCGATATCGGTCCGGAGGCAGGCCTTCCTGTCATGGAAGGCAAGGGGCTTCTGTACAAGTATCTGGGCGGAGTGGACGCCTTCCCGATTTGCCTAAACGAGAAAGACCCTGACAAGTTTATTGCCATTGTCAAGGCTCTCCAGCCCACCTTCGGCGGCGTGAACCTTGAAGACATCTCTCATCCAAAGTGTTTTAAAATTTTAGATACCCTGCGTCAGGAATGTGAAATTCCAGTCTGGCATGATGACCAACAGGGGACTGCCTGTGTTACTGTGGCGGGGCTGCTCAACGCGCTCAAGATCGTCGGCAAAAAGATCAACGAGGTGAGGGTAACCATGGTCGGTTCCGGTGCTTCAGGCGTGGCGATCGTCCGGCTGCTCATAGCTGCTGGTGTCACGCCCGGCAACATCCTTGCTGTCGACTCCAAGGGAATCCTTCACCGTGATCGAAGCGACCGGGACATCCTCCAGACAAAATTCAAGGAAAAATGGGACATCTGCCTGAAGACCAACGAGAAGCAAATCAAAGGGGATATTCCCGATGCCATCAGGGGAGCGGAAGTGCTGATCTCAGCCTCAACGCCCGGTCCGGGCACTATCCGGAAAGACTGGGTCAAGACAATGGCTAAGGATGCCATCGTCTTTGCCGAAGCCAATCCGGTTCCCGAGATATGGCCCTGGGAGGCAAAGGAGGCAGGAGCAAGAATAGTTGCCACAGGCCGGTCGGATTTCCCCAACCAGATCAACAATTCATTAGGGTTCCCCGGAATTTTCAGGGGAGCTCTGGATATCCGTGCTAAAACAATCACAGACGAGATGTGTATTGCAGCAGCCAACGAGCTTGCCAGGGTTGCTGAAGACAACGGTCTGAGTGAGGAATACATCATTCCTAACATGGACCAGTGGGAGGTCTTCCCTCGAGAGGCTGTTGCTGTCGGCAGCAAAGGGATCGAACAGGGCGTGGCCCGCAAAACAGCCCCTCCTGAAGAAAGGTTCAAGATTGCTGAGGAAGTCATCAAACAGGCAAGGAGTCAAGTCAAAACACTGATGAAAGAGAAATTCATCATCGACCCTGACGAATAAATAGCGTTCCTAAAAGTTGCCCTGATCAGGCGAATCAACGGTTTATTGACTTTTTGCAGTTGCCGTGGTATAAAATTGCCAGATAAGGTAAGACAACCTTAGGAGAAGGAGAGGTTCAGGGTTCACGCCAATGAGATCCTCAGATTCAGTCCAGTACATGGACGACACAGTCCCGCCTTAATTTAGCTCGCTGGACTTCCTAAAACAGATCCAGAAAGGACTCATTCCGAAGACGAGAGTGTTTGTTTGCGGGAAAAGGAGGTGAGAAGAGGGAAAGACGATTATATTGAAAAGGCTAAACCCAAGGCATGCTTCTAAAGAAATGTCGAGAGAGGAGGTTAGAAAAATGAAAAATCTTGTGAGAATCTTTGTTCTTGGTTTTTTTGCTGTTTCACTTTTCACGAGCTGCGCCAGGCAACCAAGCCAGGAGATGAGTGACACGAGGGCTGCTGTCGATGCCGCGATCAAAGAAGGAGCCGATGTCTACGCTGCCGATGAGCTAAAGAAGCTGAACGACGACTTGACCGCTGCTCTTGATGAAATCGCTACCCAGGACAAAAAGTTCTTCAAGAAATTCGGGACAGCCAAGGAAATGCTGGCCAAGGTGAAGGCGGACGCTGAGGTCTTGAAAGCCGCCATTCCGGCCAAGAAAGAAGCAGCCAAAAACGCCGCTTTGACCGCCCAGCAAGAAGCCAGGGCTGCTCTTGATGAGGCCAAAGCGCTCTTAGAGAAGGCTCCCAAAGGAAAAGGGACAAGAGCTGACATCGAGGCGTTCACGGCCGACCTGAAAGGGCTGGAGGATTCTTTCCCCGAGGTCCAGGCTGCCATCGACAGAGAGGACTATTTTGGGGCCTCGAACACCGCGGCCATGATAAAAGAGAAAGCGGCTGGCGTCTCCGAGCAGGTCAAGCAGGCGATCGAAAAGGTGAAGGGCAAGAGATAATCCTGTCCTGAGTCTGAATTTTTTCTGCGGAAGTTGAAGACTGTCCGAATTTTTGCGCTGGCCGGGTTTATTGTCTTCGTTCTTTCGTGCCAGACGCCGGCGGTCCCTCCAGAAGTCGGTCAGGCTCGTGAGCAGGAAAACAACCTCTGGAGGGCCGGCGCTGCCGTTTATGCGAAAGAGGAATACACCCAGTACTTGGCTTCTCTCCGCCTGGCCAAAGACAAGCTCATCAAAGAGAAGGCCAAGTTCGGCTGGTTTCGCAATTATAAAGAAGTTGAGGCCGCATTCCGGGAAGTCTTGACCCAAGGCCAAGCCCTGCTCCAGAGTGTAGAAGAAGAGAAAGCTCTCAAATCTCGGACCCTGTCGGAGCAGCTCGAAGCGCTGCGAGAACGCATCCAGAGAATCTGGAAACTCATTCTCACGATTAACGAAACTCAGGTTGTCCGGAGGAGTCTTGCCCAGGCCGAAGTCGCCATGATGGAGTCTGAGGCTCTTCTGAACAAGGAAAAGTATGCCGAAATCAGCAGAAAAATCGAGATCATCCAGTTCCATCTTGGTCAAGCGGAGGAAGCCGTCTTTTCCATTCTGGCCCGCTACGCTGACGAGGCCCAGGTTGAGACGTGGCGACGATGGGCGATGGAGACGATTGATGAATCCCGGAAAA
Source organism: Candidatus Aminicenantota bacterium (assembly GCA_037444845.1). GTDB lineage: Bacteria > Acidobacteriota > Aminicenantia > Aminicenantales > UBA8522 > JARYMI01. The sequence goes on from JBBILQ010000003.1 coordinate 60,709, forward strand.
AAGGGACAACAGCTATTCTTATCACCAAGCTCGACCGCACCTTGACCGTCTATAGAGCCGGGAAAGTCGCTGCTGTCTATAATATCGGGCTTGGAAAATACGGCTTGTCAGACAAGCTCTACGCTGGAGACGAAGCCACTCCAGAGGGGAGGTATAAGGTTATCAAGAAATTCCCCCAGAGCCGATTCCACAAGGCCCTGCTCATTGACTATCCGAATGACGAGGATAAAAAAGAGTTTTCTCAGGCCAAGAAAAAGGGTCTTATTCCTCCGCAAGCCGGAATCGGAGGGCAGATCGAGATCCACGGCGGAGGGGAGGACAGCTTGACCGGCGGTTGTGTAGCCGTCGAGGATAGCGTGATGGACAAGCTTTTTTCTGAGGTTTCCATCGGTACTCCGGTCACCATCATCGGTTCCCTGGAGAGGGTGGCCGAGTTGCTGGCTTCTCTGAAATGACCTGAAAACATGGCAAAGGTGAAAAAGGCAAGGAAAAAATTACTGCACAGGGTCCTGCTTGCATGTCTGGCCGTTTTTATTGTTTTAGAGCTTGTCGCTTACTATTTTGCCTGGCCAAGGCGCGCAGCCGATGAGATAAAGGGAGAGAAGAAAACAGAGGGAGAGTCAGACCGCCGGCTGGCTGCCCAAAATTCTTCCCTCGAGCGGAGGATCAAGACACTCGCCCCGCGGGGAATTTACATCGTGGTTGACTCGGGGAACAACATCCTTAACCTTATGAGAGGCCCGGAGAACCTGCGCCGGGTTGTCGTTTCCTGTGGCAGCGGAAGCATCCTCGAAGAGCCCGGAGGCCGCCGGCGCTGGGTTTTTGACACGCCGAGAGGTGGGTTTTATATCGAGTCCAAGGTCAAGAACCCCGACTGGATCAAGCCCGACTGGGCCTTTATCGAGGAAGGCGAAAGAATTCCCAAAGACCCGCGAGAAAGAGTCGAGTCCGGCGTGCTCGGAGAGTACGCCCTTGGTTTCGGAGATGGTTATTTCATCCATGGGACTCTTTACACCCGGCTCCTCGGCCGGAGTGTCACCCATGGCTGCATCCGGGTCGGCGATGAAGACCTAAAGGTCATATTTGAAAAGGCCTCGATTGGGACAAAGGTCTTCATTTATTAGATGCACTGACAATGCGCGTAAAACTCCTCCTTGTGTTGACTGTGATAGGTTACAGCTTTTCTGTTGCAGGCGAAAAAAGCCTGTCCCCAGGACTCAAGAACCAGCTTCTCATAGAAGAGCTGGCGCTTGCCAGGGCCCCTTCTTCCTATTTTGTCGTCGACCTTCAGACCAGAATAGTCCAACTCAAAGCCAGCGGCCTGACGCTCCGGGAATGGAAAGTCGACCGCCTGAGACGGTGGGGGGACGCGGTTCCGCTCCGGGCTGTCGGTATTGAAAAAAAGAGCGCTCTCTTTGCGCCCAAGCGGAAAAAAATCAAGCCTGGAGCTAACCAGGAAAGAGAAACGCACGAGCTCGAAGTTCTTGAATTAAAAGATATGCCTTCGTCTTTTAGCCTCTGCCTGGACAGAGGTCTGTCCATTTATATTAGGCACAGGCCGGATACTTTCTTGTCAAGAGCCTGGGAAATCGGCGGCTTTTTGAGATGGTATACCTGGATTCCGCTGAAAAACCTTTGGTTTGAAGTGAAAAAGAAGCCGCTAACAGCACTGGACATCAGAGTATTAAATAAAGAAGAAGCCAAGTCCCTTTATTGGGCGCTTTTAGAAGGTCACAAGGGTTTGATTTATCCTTTTTGATAAAAATAACACTACAAGCAAAAGTAAGTTCAAAGAACGCGAATAATACTTGACAAAAATATACTCAAATTTTATACTATAAGCTGACTAAATTAGGAGGTTAACATGGCTAAAATAATAGGTATTGACCTCGGCACAACTAATTCAGTTGTCGCCATCATGGAAGGCGATAAAGTGACTGTCATCCCTAACGAAGAGGGAGGAAGGACCACGCCCTCGGTTGTCGCTTTTACAGCCAAAGGCGAGAGGCTGGTCGGACAGGTCGCTAAAAGACAAAGGGTGACTAACCCCGAAAATACGATCTACTCTATAAAAAGATTCATGGGGAGACGGCATGAAGAGGTTGGCCAGGAAATCAAGCAAGTGCCGTTCAAGGTCACTCAGGCGCCCAACGGAGACGTGAGGGTCGAGGCTTCAGGAAAGCAGTACGCTCCTCCGGAAATTTCGGCGATGATCGTGCAAAAATTGAGAAAAGCGGCAGAGGACTATCTGGGTCACCAGGTCGAGAAAGCCGTGATTACTGTCCCGGCCTATTTCAATGACAGCCAGCGCAAGGCTACAAAGGACGCCGGCCGTATCGCCGGTCTTGATGTGGTCAGGATCATTAATGAGCCGACAGCAGCAGCTCTTGCCTACGGGATGGATAAAAAGAAGGATCAGACCATCGCGGTTTATGATTTTGGCGGCGGCACCTTTGATATATCAATCCTGGAGGTCGGTGAAGGAATCGTTGAAGTCAAGGCCACAAACGGCGACACTCACCTCGGCGGCGATGATATTGACCAGAGAGTTCAGGACTGGATTGTCGCAGAGTTTAAAAAAGAATCTGGAATAGACTTAACCAAGGACAGGATGGCCCTCCAAAGGCTTAAGGAAGCAGCGGAAAAGGCCAAGGTCGAGCTCTCCACAACCATGGAGACGGAGATCAACCTTCCCTTTATTACAGCCGATGCGTCTGGACCCAAGCATCTGTTGATGAAACTCACCCGGGCCAAGCTGGAGCAGCTCGTCGAGGACATCGTCCAGAGGTCGATCGGACCCTGCAAACAGGCTTTGGCAGATGCCAATTTTAAGCCGGAGGACATTGATGAAGTTATCCTGGTCGGCGGCCAGACCCGCATGCCCCGGATCCAACAACTGGTTAAGGATTTATTCGGAAAAGAACCGCACAAGGGAGTCAACCCCGACGAGGTTGTGGCTGTGGGCGCTGCTGTCCAAGGGGCCGTGCTGGCCGGAGACGTCAAGGACGTGTTGCTCTTAGACGTCACGCCTCTGACCCTGGGCATTGAGACCCTGGGCGGCGTTTTCACCAAGATGATTCTCCGGAACACGACCATCCCGACCAAGAAGACCGAAATTTTCTCGACAGCCTCGGACAACCAGCCCAGTGTCGAGATCCATGTTTTGCAAGGAGAAAGAGACCTTGCCGCTTATAACCGGACGTTGGGGCGATTCCACCTTGACGGGATTCCGCCGGCGCCGCGGGGCATTCCCAAAATCGAGGTCACGTTCGATATCGATGCCAACGGCATTCTTCACGTCTCTGCGAAGGATTTGGGCACCGGCAAACAGCAGGCCATCACCATCACAGGGCACAGCGGGCTTGACGAAAAGGAGATCCAGAAAATGGTCAGCGATGCCGAGGCTCATGCCGATGAGGACAAACGCCGGAGAGAGGTTGTCGAAGCCAAGAACCAAGCTGATCAATTGGTCTACAGCCTGGAAAAACTGCTCCAGGAAAACAAAGAAAACATCCCCGAGCAGGAAGCCGGCCGCATCCGGTCAGAGATCGACAAAACCAAACGGGCAATGGAGAGCGATGACCTCAACCAAATCAGGAGTGCGATAGAGGCTCTCTCCCGGGCCTCTCACAAGCTGACCGAGATGATGTACCAACAGGCCGGGCAACAGCAAGCCTCAGCGGGGCATCAAACATATCAACAGGAGGAGCAAACTTCCAGTGAAGCTTCCGCAGGCAAAGCCGGAGAAGATGAAGTCATCGACGCAGAAGTTGTCGATGATGACAAAAAATAAAGCTTCAAAGGTGAAGCTGAGCGAAGGATGGAAAAAGATTATTATCGAACCCTGGGAGTGGAAAGGAAAGCTTCGGCAGCAGAGATCAAGAAGGCCTACCGTAAGCTGGCCAGGAAATATCACCCGGACTTGAATCCGGGAGATAAGGCCGCTGAGGCCAGGTTCAAAGAGATTCAAGAAGCCTACGCGGTCCTTACCGACCCGAAAAAGAGGAGTCAGTACGACCAGTTCGGGTTTGTCGGCGAAGGAGCACCTGGGGGAAGCGGGCGTCCCTACAGCTCGGGTTTTGAGGGCTTTGATTTTTCAGGCTACGGGACCTCCTCTTTCTCGGATTTCTTTGAAAGCCTGTTCGGCGGAGCCGCGCGGGCAACCAGGGTTGAGCCGGAGAAGGGAGAAGACCTGCATTACTCTATGAGAATAGGGTTCGAAGACGCCATCACCGGTCTTCAAACGCGCATCCAGCTTTCGCGTCTTGTCGCATGCACCCAATGTCAGGGCCGCGGTTTTAGGTCATCTTCCGGCCAGCGAGCCTGTCCATCCTGCGGAGGAACAGGCCGTGCTCAGGTCCAGCGAGGGTTCATGAGGTTTTCGACGGACTGCCCGGCCTGCCGGGGCCGGGGCGGAATTCAAGGCGAAGAATGCCTGGTTTGCCACGGCCAAGGACTGGTTCAGAAAACAGAATTCATCAATGTTAAGATACCGGCTGGAGTGGACACCGGTTCGAAAGTTCGCGTGCCCGGAAAAGGGCACGTCGGCCGCAACGGAGGCCCGCCTGGGGATCTGTTCATCTCGATAGACGTCAGTCCGCATCCTCTTTTCCGGAGAGAGGGCCCGAACATCTATCTCAAGCTGCCGATCACTGTGCCGGAGGCTACGCTGGGAGCCAAGATCGATGTTCCGACTCTTTACGGCAAGAGAATGATCAAGATTCCGCCCGGCACCAAGTCCGGCCAGAAATTCAGGTTAAAGGAAATGGGGGCTCCCGTCCCTGGCCGCCGGGCAAGGGGCGACCAGTTCGTCGAGGTGTTGATTGTTCCTCCTCCTTTTGAGGACCAGAAGATCAGAGAGTTGATGAAGGAGCTGGAGCGTATTTCGGGTGAGAATCCGAGAAAAAAAATGGGGATCCACTGACAATGGGAAGAAAAAAACAGGCAAAAAAAGCGACAAAAACATATTATCATATAAGCAGCGTGTCCCAGATGTATAACCTCCATCCCCAGACGCTCCGCCTTTACGAACGAGAAGGGCTGCTTAAGCCCTCACGCAGCGAGGGAAACACGCGGCTCTACACCGATGAAGACCTCAAGCAGTTGGAGCTGATTCTGAACCTCATCCGCGACCTCGGAGTGAACCTTGCCGGAGTCGAGGTCATACTCAACATGCGCCAGAAAATGCAACAGATGGAAGCTGAAGTAAATGAGCTGCTTGAGTACATCAAGGCGGAGTATTTCAAAGGGAAAGAAGGAGAATTCGGGGCAAGGAAGTGGGGGCTGGTCCAGGTCAGCCAGACGAAGATCGTCAAGCGTGAAGAATCTCAGGACTGAGGGATGAGCTACGAGGACTTCCTTGATTCGAAGAATCTCAAGCTTTACATGAGCCAAATTGCCAGGTTTCCCGTGTACACGGAGGAAGAGGAAAAAGAGCTGGGCCGGAAGATACAGCAAGGAGACAAAGTCGCCCTCGAGAGGTTGATCGAAGCCAACCTCCGGTTTGTCGTATCCTATGTCAAGAAGTACAGAGGCATGGGGTTGAGCATGCTTGACCTAATCAATGAAGGCAACCTTGGCCTGATGGAAGCCGCGAAAAGATACGACCACCGCCGAAACGTCAGGTTTATCTCCTATGCGGTCTGGTGGATAAGACAGGCTGTTGTCCATGCCCTAACCCACTCAGCTCGAATGTGCAACCTTCCCCAGAAGCTTTCCGACCAGATTACCCAGATGAAAAAGAAGGTGGCTCAGCTCAAAACTGATCTGGGTCGGGAGCCGACGAGAGAGGAAGTCGCCCGGAGCATGGGCATAAGCGAGGGCGACGTGGAAGACCTGGAAATCCTTGCCGAGAGGGATGTGTCTCTGAGCGACAAGCTGGCGTCAAGCGAGCTCGACGTGGAGGGCAAAATCGAGGACAGCGCCTCTCCGCCGGTCGAATACCAGATTGTCAAGTCCTCTATCGAGCAGCAGATCCGCGATCTCCTGGGAGAGCTGGATGATAAAGAGGCTCTTGTGCTAAAATTAAGATTCGGGCTGGATGATGACCAGCCGCAAACGCTTCAGGAGATCGGAGATAAATTGAACCTGACCAGGGAAAGAATCCGGCAGATCGAGCAGAAGGCCATGCGGAAGCTGTCGCGGTCTCACCAGCTCCAGCAATTAAGAGGGTATTTGAACTGATGGATGAAAAGGTGTGTCCTGAGTGCGAGGGGACAGGATGGGTGCTGGTTGATGCCGGGGGCCGGCACGTGGCCCGGAGGTGCGCCTGTTTTCACGAGCGCAGGGTTCAGACGCTCTGGGAGCAGGCCCGAATACCGAGACGATACCAGAACTGCTCGCTCCAGAATTTCGAGGTCCACAATGACTCTCACCGGGACGCCCTGAAAATCTCGAGACAATTCGTCAAGAACTACCCCGCCCAGGAAGTCGGCCTGCTTTTTATCGGGCCCTGCGGAGTGGGGAAGACGCACTTAGCCGTGGCCATCATCAGGGAGCTTATCGAGAAGAAAAATGCGCCCTGCTCGTTTTATGATTTCCGCGAGCTCATCCGCGACATCCAGAGCACGTTCACGCCGGACTCAAACCTCACCGAATCTGAGGTCCTGGCGCCCGTGTTCGAGCATGAGGTGCTCGTGCTGGACGAGCTGGGCGCGAAGCGCACGACAGCCTGGGTCGAGGAGACAGTCTTCTACATCATCAACCAGCGTTACAATCAGAAAAAATTGACCATTTTTACCTCGAATTATCTCGACACCGAAGAGGAAGAAGACACGCGCGACTCGTTCTATAAGAAAAGCGGGGACACGCTTGTCGACAGGATCGGCGTGCGGCTGAGGTCCAGGCTCTACGAGATGTGCAAGATCGTCGAGATGTGGGGAGACGACTACCGCAAGATCGCCAAGCAGGCCGGCTACCGCTTCTGACGCCATTTCCTTCGGCTTCGCCGTCCCATTCTCTATTGCAAAAACCGGAAGTCCATGCAATCACAGCGATCAAACCTACCCCTTTGCGGCTTCAAGAAGAACCCCTGCGGTTGAAATTCACCCCTTTTTCGTGCTAAA
>JBBILQ010000003.1:67872-83361 GCA_037444845.1 Candidatus Aminicenantota bacterium
AATGGTAACCCTGAGCCAAGCCCGGAGCCTTTAGGGCTCTGGGAAGGTGCAGAGACTAGGGCTTCCGCCCGTACTCCGGAGCTATTCCGGGGGAAGCGCCCGACACCCTACCGTCAGGTCACTGACGCGGGTGAAGAGATAGTCCAAGCCCAGGAGAAATTCTGGGGCTCTTGTAACCACTAGGTTGCAGGTTCGAGTCCTGCCCGCGGAGCCATTCTTAACAATACGAACCGGGGATTTTCGGAAAGAATGAGGAAGTTCCCTTTTCTTTTTTATCCCCACCCGACCCAAGCCCTGAAGGAAGAAGATTGACCTCCTCCTCTTCCTTCGGAAGGTCATCAAATGACTCAAGAATAGATGAATTGCGGAAGCGCCTTTCGCGGAACCCATGCTGGCAAGTTTTTGGGAGGTAGCTCACTCATAGACAGTCTGTTTTTTTCTTTTTGTTGACCCGTTCGAGTGATTGTCTTTAGGCCAGCTTTCTCGACTTGCCCTTTCGAGCTTGCTTGACTTTGCAGCCTGAAGAGTTGCCAGGGACAAACGGAGACGGACATGGCGCCGGCAAAGCTTTAGGGACGCTTAAAAAGCCCCAAAATTTCAGGGGGTTTTGCTACTGAGTCGATAGAAGATTGTAATATCAAGATAAAACAGAAAATGAAGATTCAACAGGGGAAAAAGGGAGGAGTGTCGACATTGTTTTCTGCTGCCCAGGTAGCCGGCGGATAGACCGTGACTGTCCTCTGGAAGGGAGCTTCATCGTAATGCTTGACAAGCGGTCCAGGCCATGATGTATAAAAAGAAAAAGGGCTATTCCCTGGAAGGAGAAATCATGAAAAAGCTCGCTTCGTTAGGTTTGGCGCTTTTTTTGATTCTGGCGCTCTCAACCTGCGCTCCGGGACGCAACGTTGCGGAAAAAACGCCAAACCCGGACGGAAAAATCGCCGGTTTCTGGAGAGGCCTGTGGCACGGCCTGATTTCGCCCATCACCTTCATCATTTCTCTTTTCACTCAGAATGTCCGGTTTTACGAAGTCCATAACAACGGCGGCTGGTACAACTTCGGCTTCGTCCTCGGTGCCGGGCTGTTCCTCCAGGGCGGCATCCTGGGCTCTCGGAAGGCCCGCCGGAAGAGATAAGGCTTTCTGAGAAGCCCAGCAGCTTTCTGCGTTGGTTTTCAGGACTGAAACTGCCGAAAAATTAACCCTTTCTTCATCCCATCTTTATTAAATCTTAACACTTTGATTCTATCCTAAACTCTGGTTTTTCTGCTTTCTCTACCCGCCTCTTTCGGGCCTGAGAGGGCCGGAAGGAAGGGCGCGCCTGGCGGGCGGAAGATGAGGCAGATGAGTCAGGATGAATGTTGAGGAGGTATAAACTCTCATGAGCATTGACCCGCTGAAGAAAATTTTGGTGTTTCTTTTTTTCATTCTGTTAGCCCTGACAACAGCAAGGTTGGGGATGGCCCAGCAGACTTTCACGACGACGATCTATTTCGACTATGCGACTTTTCTCACTAAGGAGGGGCCAATCACTTCCGCTGCCAGAAACAATTTCTTCGCCTTCCGCAGGGCTTACTTCACTTACGAGAACAGGATTGGCGAGCGGCTGAGGTTCCGCTTTCGCTACGATGCTGACAACGTATCTAATATCACGGCCGTTGATTTTAAGAAGCAATCGACATCGAGAGACGGAAAACTCCGTCCGTACATGAAGCATCTCTATTTCGAGTTGGCCGATTTTCTGATCAAGAACACCAGACTTCGCGTCGGCATGGCAGATACGCTGACCTGGAAACCCGCTGAGGACAAGTGGAACTACCGGAGTGTGGCCAAAACGCTCGTCGACATCTTCCGGGATGTGACTGGAGAATCCATCGACGCCACCAGCGCTGACCTGGGAATTTGGTATGCCGGGGCTCTTAACAAATATGCCCGCTGGGCCTTCATGATCAGCAATGGTTCTCACTATACTCGTATCGAGGACGACAAATACAAGAAGCTCATGGGACAGTTGCACCTTGTCCCCATCGCTGGACTTTCCCTCATCGGCTACATCGATTACGAAAAACAGGACGCCACCGCTTCCGCCTACACGTACAAGCTGGAGGGGTATTTTGAAATGGTAAAAAACCTGTCCGTGGGAGCTGAATACTTCGTTTACGACAACGACCTCAAAATGACGCAGACGGAGGAGAAGTACAACGTCTCTGGATTCTCCGTTTTTGGAAACTACATCGTGAGCCGGGATATCCTGGCCCTCTTCGCTCGCTACGACAATTATGAGCCTAACAACAGGGTCGGCAACGACAAAGTCAACCTGGTTATCGCCGGCGTAGATTGGGCGCCCTGGGGCACCACGGTCAAGTTGCAGCCCAATGTCTGGTTTTACGATTATGAAGACAGCGCCAAAAAAAACGACGTGGTCTTTCAATTTACGTTTTTCCTGTCATTCTGATGCATGAAAGATGAAAAAAGGAGGAATAAGAATGAACGTCAAGAAAATGTTGATGATCCCCCTCATCGGCCTTGGCTTGATTGCCTCTCCGTATATCGGGCAGGCTCAAAAAAGTAAGATGATTCAGATCAAGGGGTCGGACACGATGGTCAACCTGGTCCAGATTCTGGCCGAGGAATACATGGCCAAAAACCCGGGCACACCGATCGCCGTCTTAGGAGGAGGCTCCAGTACCGGAATCTCGGCTATCATCAACCAGACCTGCGATATAGCAAACCATTCTCGGGAATGGCGCCAGAAGGAGATTGACCTGGCGTGGGAAAAGGGAGTGAAACCCCGCGTCTTCGTCATCGCTGTCGATTGCCTGAGCATCATCGTCAACGAGAAAAACACTGTGGAGAAGCTGACCATAGCCGAGCTTGGGGCCATCTATCGCGGGGAAATTAAGAACTGGAAAGCCGTGGGTGGACCGGACAACGCCGTGTCCCTGTACGGCCGGCAGGCGAATTCCGGCACTTACGTTTTTATGCAGGAGCACGTGCTTGGCAACAAGAATTACTCGACGGACATGATGGAGATGATCGGCAACGCCCAGATTATCGAGGGTATCCTCGTGGACGAAGGCGGCATCGGCTATGTCGGCGTTGGCTATCTTTTTGATAAAGACGGAAAGATCCGCAGGGGGCTCAAGGTTCTGAATATCGCCAAAGACGACAAGTCGCCGGCTTTTTCGCCTCTTGATAAAGCCGCGGTGGACAGAGGAGATTATCCTGTGGCCAGGCCGCTCTATCAAGCGACAACAGGCAAGCCGAGCGCCGCTGTCGCCGCTTTTATCGCCTTCGAAATTGGTCCCGAAGGCCAGAGGATCGTCGAAAGAGAAGGATTTTTCACAATCGCTACTAAGGATAAAGAGCAGAACGAGAGGAACATGAGGTAAACTCCCCTCATAAATCATAAAACGAAGGGAGAAGCCGGGTCGCAGCAGTCGGCAGGCTTCTCTCCCTTCTCTTGTGAAAAGAAGGGAGTTTACAGGAAATTTGGTTTTGAGGGAAGTTTATTATGATGAAATGGTTGAGAAAAGGACGAGCAAAAGATTCCCGCGATCCTATTTTTAGTTTGATGGAAACCTGCTTGGGCGGAGATGATAAGGTCACGCCCGGCCGCAGAGAAGGGCTATTGCCCCTGAAATCCCTGAAGAAAATACGGAAGCTCTCCCGCTGGAAAGAACACGGAATCAAGGCCTTCTTTTTTGCTAACGGTGTCCTCGCCATCTTTATTTTGCTCGGGATTTTCGGTCTTCTCCTCTCCTCGGCCATCCCGGCTTTTAAAGAAATTCCTGTCTGGGAGTTCCTTACCAGCAAGACCTGGGACCCAACGTCTCCGCAAGAGGCCCAGTATGGCATCCTGTCTATGATTATGAGCACGTTGATGGTAACAGCAGGAGCTTTGCTCATCGCTATGCCGGTAGGTCTTGGCGTTGCCTCCTACCTTTCGGATGTGGCTCACTGGAGAGTCCGGGAAGTCGTCAAACCCATCATCGAAATCCTGGCAGGGATTCCTTCGGTCGTGGTCGGCTTCTTGGGGATCGTCCTTTTCGGGCCGGTGATAGCCAAAATATTCCACACCGGACATGGCCTTAATGCGGCTAACGGCAGCTTCCTCCTGGCCATCATGGCCCTGCCAACGATCATCAGCATCTCAGAGGATTCCTTGAGCGCAGTGCCGCTCTCCTACACGGAAGCCTCCCTTGCCCTTGGAGCTTCGCGCTGGCAGACGCTCATCCGGGTCAAAATTCCGGCCGCCCTGTCTGGTATTATCGCTTCATTCATGCTCGGGATGGGCAGGGCCATCGGTGAGACGATGACGGTCCTTATGGCCACGGGAAACGCCAGATCCTTCCCCCACGGCTTCCTGGATTCCATCCGGACGATGACGGCGAATATCGCCATTGAACTCGGCGAAGTTCCCTACCACACAACTCACTATTACGGGCTTTTTGCCATCGGGCTGGTGCTGTTCATCTTGACCTTTCTTGTAAACCTGGTTGCCGATGTCATGCTCAGCAAGTATCAACAGAGAGAACAATGAAGAGAAAGAAAATCATCCAGTTTCTCGGGTTCCTTGCGCTGCGAGCCTGTGTCTATACTGTCCTGGCCGTCCTTCTCCTTTTCCTTTACGACATCGGGAAAAAAGGGGGAGGGGCTATCAACTGGGAGTTTCTGACCGAGCCTCCCCGGCGAGGCATGACCGAGGGAGGTATTTTCCCGGCCATCATGGGAACGTTTCTGGTCACTATGGTAACGGCCTTCCTTGCCATCCCGTTAGGGATGTTTGCGGCCATTTACCTGAATGAATACGCCAAGCAGAACAGGATGACACGGATCATCCGGCTGTCCATCCGCAACCTTTCGGGAGTCCCCTCAATTGTTTACGGTCTTTTTGGCGTAATTCTGTTCGTGAATATCTTCCGTTTCGGCACTTCCATCCTTTCAGCCGGTCTGACCCTTGGTCTCATGACGTTGCCCTGGACAATAACTGCAAGCGAAGAAGCGCTCAAAACGATTCCGGACTCCTACCGGGAGGGCGCTTTGGCCTTGGGCGCCACCAAATGGCAGGCTATCCGGACCAACGTCCTCCCCTATGCTATTCCCGGAATGCTCACAGGCACAGTGTTAGGACTGGCCAGAGCCGCCGGCGAGACGGCGCCGATCATGTTCACTGGAGCGGCTTTCTATCTGCCCTCTCTGCCGAGATCCCTGGGCGACCAGTTCATGGCTTTGCCTTATCATCTCTACATCATGGCCACTCAGCATCATGCGATTGAGCAGGTGAGGCCCTTGGCCTACGGCACTGCCCTTGTCTTAATCGTATTAGTCTTGGGAATAAACATGGGCGCAATCGTCGCGCGCTATCGGCTGCGGCGGAAGCGCAGGTGGTAAATAAATGGACATCAAGCCTAAAGTCGAAACGCGAGACCTGAATTTTTTTTACGGAAGGTCTCAGGTCCTAAAAAACATCAACCTTGTTTGTGCGGAACACCATGTCACAGCTATTATCGGTCCTTCGGGCTGCGGCAAATCGACGTTCATCCGGACGCTCAACCGGATGAATGACGTTATCCTCGGCGCACGCGTCGAAGGCCAAGTTCTTCTGGACGGAGTGAACATCAACTCGCCCGCCGTCGACGTCGTGGAGCTGCGGCGACGGGTGGGCATGGTTTTCCAGAAACCAAACCCATTTCCGAAGTCCGTATTTGACAATGTCGCCTACGGGCTTAGAATTAATGGCATCAAGGACCGGGCCAAGATCGAGGACGCGGTGGAAAAAAGCCTCAGGGAGGCGGCCCTTTGGAATGAGGTCAAGGACCGGCTAAGAGAGAATGCTTTCGCTCTTTCTGGAGGTCAGCAGCAGCGTCTTTGCATCGCCAGAGCCCTGGCCGTTAAGCCTGAGGTGATCTTGTTCGACGAGCCCTGTTCGGCCATCGACCCCGTGGCCACGGCCAAGATCGAGGACCTGATCATTAAGCTCAAGCGGGCCTACACGGTCGTCATTGTCACCCATAACATGCAGCAGGCCGCGCGTGTGTCGGATTTCACAGCCTTCTTGATGTTAGGAGACTTGATTGAATTTGATAAAACAGAGAAAATATTCACAAACCCGGCCAACAGGCTGACAGAGGATTACATCACGGGCCGGTTTGGATGAGGCTGGGTCTGGAGCAGAAAGATTTGCAAAAATTGAGGAGGCGAACATGGAGCGGCATTTCGACGAAGAATTAACCCGATTGAACGAGAAACTCCTCAACATGGCACGGATGGTTGAGGAATCGGTGGCCTTGGCAGTGAAGGGATTAAAAGAGCGGCAGGTGGAATTCGGCCGAGATGTTCTTGGAAGGGAACAGGACGTCAACCTTGTGGAGATTGAAATTGACGAACTCTGCCTGAAGCTTTTAGCCCTGCGTCAACCAGTCGCGGGCGACCTTCGTTTCATCACATCGGCCATGAAAATCGCGGGTGAGCTGGAGCGGATGGGCGACCTGGCTGTGAACATCGCCGAGGTTTCGCTCGAGTTGCTCAAGGTCCCTCTTCTCAAGCCGTTAATTGACATTCCCCGCATGGCCTCGATAGCCCAGAGCATGGTCAAGGACGCACTCACGGCCTTTGTCAACCGCGATGAGAAGCTCGCCCGGGCCGTGTGCGAGCGGGATGACGAGGTCGATTCTCTGAATGACCAGATTTTCCGTGAGCTCTTGACCTACATGATGAGCGACCCGGTCACCATTAACCGGGCTGTCGGGTTGATTCTCATCGGGCGGCACCTCGAGAGGATTGCCGATCACGCCACCAACATCGGCGAGGATGTCATCTATCTTGTCCTGGGGAAAACGATAAAACACCATATCGAGGAGATCAGGCGCGAGCAAGAAACGCCATGAACATTTTGATCACGGGACAGCCGCGGCTACGGAAAACAGCGCTGATCAAAAAAATTATCGATTCACTGAGGGCCGCTTGCGGAATAAGGCGGATAATTATAAAAAGGAGGTTAGAAAATGATTTGGTGGGTTTTGGCTCTGGCTTCTTTAAGCATTTTGTCCTATCTTTCTGATGTCGAGGTTCTTTCCTTGCATGCCATCAGAGTCCCTGGGTTGAACGCCTCCCTGATCAGCGTGCTGATCCTTCTTTCGGCTGCTGGTCTTCTTTCTCGCATCTTGTGGATGAAGAGGAAGGGGAGAAGAGAAGAGCTCGAGAGAAAAGTCCGAGAACTCGAAAGCAGGCTGGCTTCGCTCGCCGCGGAGAAAAAATAACTCCCGGCGTCTCTTCATCTTCTTAAGATTGGCATCTTTCTCAGTGCCAGAGTATAATAAAACGCAGGATGGGCCGCCTCGTTGCCGTCGTCGATGATGAACCCGACATCGTCGAGCTCATCAGTCTGCACTTGAGAAAGGCCGGGTTTCAGGTTGAAGGGTTTTTTGATTCACGCGGTCTTCTCCAATTTTTAGAAAAGCATCTCCCCGACCTCATCCTTCTCGACCTCATGTTGCCGGATGCCGATGGTCTGGACATCTGCACGTATCTGCGGCGAAAAAAGGAGTGGGCGTCTATCCCCGTGATCATGGTCACCGCCAAAAGCGACGAGACAGACAGGATTCTCGGCCTCGAACTCGGAGCGGATGATTATGTCACGAAACCTTTCTCGCCCAGAGAGCTGGTGGCTCGCGTCAAGGCTGTCCTCCGCAGACAGACCTCCGGCGAGGAGATGGAAAAGATCGTAATAAGAGGGATCTTAGCGATAGACCTGGAAAAACATGAAGTACTGGCAGATGGGAAGAAAGTTGATGTGACATCAACAGAGTTCAAAATCTTAAGCCTGCTTGCCTCAAAAAGGGGAAGAGTTTTCACCAGAGATCAGATTCTCGATCATCTCTGGGGTCATGAGAAAGCCGTCCTGGACCGGACGGTCGATGTTCACGTCCGGAACCTGAGAGAAAAGCTGGGTCAGGCGGCCAAGCTCATAAAAAATGTCAGGGGAGTTGGGTACAAGCTGGAGGAATGAAGAGATCTATCTTTCTAAGAGTTTTTGGCAGCTATGTTCTTCTCGTGTTTTCATTGACGGCCTTGTTCCTTCTTTTCTCCTTCAGGACCATTAAGAGTCATTACCTGAACATTCTGGCCCGTGACCTGGAAAACCTCAGCCGCGGACTCGATCTCTCTATTCTTTCCTTGGTCGAAGAGAATCGCCTCGATGAGCTTGACGCGTGGTTGAAGCGCCTGGGCAAGAGGATCAACACCCGGCTTACGGTCGTTGATGCCGAGGGAGTCGTCCTGGCGGATTCAGAAGAAAAACCGGAGAAAATGGAGAGCCACAGGTTCAGGCCCGAGGTTTATGACGCCCTCCAGGGCAAAAGCGGCCGCGCCCTCCGTTACAGCAGCACGGTCAGAGAGGAGATGCTTTACGTTGCTGTGCCACTTGAAAAAGGGGAAAAGATCATCGGAGCGGTCAGGGCCAGCCTGTTTATCAAGGACATCAACGTGCTTCTATCAGTCCTGAGAACTGATATTGTCCGGGCCGTGATGATGATCATGGCGTTCTCCCTCGTTGTCGCCTTCATCTACTCCAGGAACCTGACCCGGCCAGTCCGCGACCTGGCCATGGCCTTCCGGCGTGTCGCGGGCGGGGATTTCAGCGCCAAGGTGAGCCTCCTGTACCGAAATGAATGGAGGGATGTGGCCACGAGCTTTAACGCGATGACTGAAAAGATCAAAACGCTGTTTGCGAATCTCAGGAGCAGGAACGAAGAACTGGACAATATTCTGGCCTCGATGCGGGAGGGGCTGCTGGTCCTGGAGAAGAACGGGAAGATTATTTCTGGCAACGAAAGCGCCAAAAAGATCATCGGGCAGGAATCTCTGGAGGGCAAGTTTTACTGGGAAGTCGTCAGGGCGACTTCTTTTGCTGAGCTCCTGGATAAGGCCAGGAAAGAAAAAAAAGACTGCGTCGGGGAGGTCACTCTCGGCGAAAAATATTACCTGTCGAGCGCCTCGTTCTTGCCCTCCGGGGAGCAGGTCATCATGACTCTCAGTGATATGACAGAGATTCAGAACCTGGCCCGAATGAAGAAGGACCTGGTTCTGAGTGTCTCCCACGAGCTTCGCACCCCTTTGACGGCGATCAAAGGATTTGCCGAGACACTCGCTGGAGAGGTCGAGGAAAAGAACAGGAGTCATGTCCTGCCGATCCTGCGCAACGCCGACCGGCTGATAAGGATCGTCGAGAATTTGCTTGTTCTTTCTGAGCTCGAAGAGAAGGGAATTCAGCTGGAGAGAGAAGATGTCGACCTTCGGTTGCTCGTCGAGAGTATCCTGAAAATTTTTGAGCCCAGAGCCCGGGAGAAAAACCTTGGGCTGCGCTTTGAAGCTGACGGTGACGTTCCGTCCGTTCAGGGAGATTCTTTCCGGATAGAGCAGATGGTCATTAACCTCGTTGACAATGCCATAAAATACACTGATCAAGGCGAAGTCCGTGTTTCTCTCAAGAAAGGGCTGAATAGCCTGGTCTTGGAGGTGCGCGACACGGGGACTGGAATTCCAGAGGAGAGCCAGGAGCGAATCTTCGAGAGGTTTTATGTCGTGGACAGGTCCCGTTCCCGAAAAATGGGGGGAGCGGGCTTAGGGCTTTCTATTGTCAAGCACATCGTCAACCTGCACGGCGGGACGATTCGCGTCGAGAGCAAGATCGGCCAGGGGGCGACGTTTGCGGTGAGCCTTCCGCTCATTTCCTCTCCCCTCTGAGTGATAAATCAGAAGGAGCCTGCAATGGGCAATCACGCGAGCAAAAAGAAAGTGCTTTTCATCTGCACCCATAATTCCGCCCGTTCCCAGATGGCCGAGGGATTCCTCCGGGCCCTGTACGAAAATGATTACGAGGTCTTCAGTGCCGGCACAGAGCCGACCGCCGTCCATCCCTGCGCGGTTAAGGTTATGAAAGAGGCGGGAATCGATATCTCCAGCCATAAAGCGAAGAATGTATCAGAATTTATCGGGCAGGAGATGGACGAAGTTGTGACCGTGTGCGATCAGGCGAGCGAGACCTGCCCTTTTTTCCCCTACGGCAAGAAGTCTCTCCGCCAGAGCTTTCCAGACCCTTCCTCCTTTCTGGGAAGTGAGGAAGACAAGTCAGCTTTTTTCCGCCAAGTCAGGGATTTGATCCGCGACTGGATTAATACACAGTTCGGTCAAGGCAAAACCTGATGGGTCATCAACTGATAATAGCCGAGGGACTCGGGCTGAACGGGTTGATTCGCGCTGCCAGGGAGAACAGGAAAGGATAGCTGTGCTTGAGATGGCCCGTGTAAAGGATCCATTCTCTGGCAAGCTGCGAATACGCCCGCTTCACATCTTGGGCCAAATGCTCATAATCCGCCTGAGGCAGGTCATCCATCTGATTGCCCCGAAAACCGAGCTCTTCGGCCAGATGGAAGACAGCCCAGAGAAAATCTGTGAACCTTTCATGCTCCAGGAGGTTAGGGTTTTCGAGAAGCCGAAGGAGGAATCCCCGCTTTTCGTTCAGAAAACCCTGCAGCTCGCGCAGCGCCGGCTGATCAACTCGCGTTGCATAGGAAAACCGATGCGCCGCTTCGGCTGCTTTCTGGAAGTCCTTTTTTGACCACTGTGGTCTTATTTCCAATATCGGAGCCAAGTCAGAGGCGTTCGAGATAAAGCTGGGAAACCTTTTCAAGAGCCCCAATCCGACTTCGCTGAAGAACATGCCGATGACCATGTTGAGTTTGTTCAGCAGGAGACGCTTCTCTCTCTGGCTGAGCAAGCGCTCGATGATCAGGATGACCAGGAGGACATCGATAAATAAAAAGGCCACATCGCCGACCATGTAGATGAAAATGTGGTGAGAGTCACGGAAGATCACATAGTGAACGAGATAGGTTAGGACAGATAAGGTCAACAGGATGATAATGAGCCAAAACCGCCAGCTCAAAAATCTTTTCATCACAGCCTCCTCTCGAGAGAATCGTTTTTTCCTATCTTACAGGAAAAACAGGAGGAGAAAAACAAGGGAAAATTGCCGGGCTTGCCCCTTGTAGTATAATACAGTTCTTCATTTTGATAAGGAGAGAGGACTGTGGCCAACATTGAGATCAACGGAAAAACATACGAGACCAACGAGGAAGGTTTCTTAATCCATCCTGAAGAGTGGAGCGAGGATGTCGCGGCCGCGCTGGCCAGACAAGAAGAAGGCATCGACTGCCTGACCGAAGAGCACTTGTCCGTGATCAGGTTTATTCGCCAGTATTACCTTGAAAATAGCCTTGCGCCAATGGTCCGGAGCGTCTGCAAGGCCACGGGCTTCCCTCTCAAACACATCTACGAGCTTTTCCCCTCGGGCCCGGCCAGAGGGGCCTGCAAGGTGGCCGGACTTCCCAAGCCCGACGGCTGCGTCTGAGCCCTGAACCGCTGCGATTTCTTAGCCAGGTTTTCTTTTCTGGAAGGCAACGATTTCTTTGACGGCTTCGACGGCGATCTGGATTTCCTCCTCCGTATTAAACGGTCCGATGCCGAAGCGAACCGCTCCCTCGATTTTGTCCGTCCCGAGCTGTTCATGGACAAGAGGAGCGCAGTGCAGTCCCGACCGGGAAGCGGTGTTATAACCGACATCCAGGATTGTCGAGGCGTTGAGGGCGTCGAGCCCGTCCACGTTAAAAAGAAACACGGAGATGTGATCGGTCAGGTTGTCCTGGCAATAGAGAGTGATTCCCTCGATATCTTTCAGCCCGTCTCTTAGCTGAGTCGTCAGCTTCATCTCCTGCTCATGGATGGCCTGGAGGCCTCTATTCTCAATCCACTTGAGGCCAGCATTCAACCCGGCAACTCCCAGGACATTCAGGGTGCCATACTCCAGCCGATAAGGATATTCGTCGAGATGAGTCCGCTGGGCTGAACGGACTCCCGTCCCCCCAGCGCGCGTGTGCCTTATTTCGATTCCTTCTCTCACGTAGAGGCCCCCGATTCCGGTCGGCCCGAGAAGCGACTTGTGCCCCGTGAAGGCTAAGACGTCGAGATTATCCTTATCCATGTCGATTGGGATCTTGCCGGCTGATTGCGACGCGTCGACGGCAAAGGGAATGCCCCTCTCGCGGCAGCACCGGCCGATTTCCCTGATCGGCTGGACGGTTCCCAAAACATTAGAAGCATGATTGACGATTACAAGACGCGTGTTTTTTTTGAATTTTGGCGGAAAGTCATCCGGATCAACAAAGCCCTGCCGGTTGAAGGGAACGTAGTCAACTTCTACCCCGCCGTCCTTCCAGAGATGATAGAGCGGCCTGAGCACGGAGTTGTGTTCAAGGGTTGTCGTGATGGCATGATCACCTTCTTTGAGCAGGCCGAATATGATCAGGTTGAGGGCGTCAGTTGAATTATAGGAAAAACACAGCCTGTTCGGGTCCTTCCCGCTAAAAAATGAGGTCAGCATCCGCCTTGTCTCTTCGACCAGCGAGCCTGTTTCGAGGCAGAGGTCGTAGCCCGACCGGCCCGGGTTGACGCCGAAGTTACGGTAAAAATAGTCCATGAATTCGTAGACCTCAGCGGGCTTTGGGAATGACGTCGCCGCGTTATCCAGGAAGATGAATTTTTTCATTGGGCGGCCTCCCCGGCCTGAAGATTGTTGGTCACAGCGGCGAAATCATATCCTAATGAAACGCCGCCGCAAAATCAACGGGCCAGGCAACAGAAAATTGACAGAAAGGCCTCCTTGGAATAGAATATTATCACCCTGTTCGGGCGATATGTCTAAACCTCGGATTGGCTCTTTCCTCATCCTCCCGTTCTTCCTCGGGTCTTCGCCTTCTGATCAGACTTCCCTGGCCTCTCGCTGTGACACTGGCGAACCCGCTGGAATAGACTTGTCATTACTCCTGATAAGGGTAGGACAATGAAGTTCAACACGGGCAAGTCAGTGGAATTCTTGCTCGCCCGGGGAAGCTTGCCCATTCTCTTCTGGCTGAAAAAGGACATCCTCGACGTCCCGGTTGACCGCGAAGTCAAAAACCTGCGCAAGTTTGCCGCACGGGTCAGGATCCTAGAATCTCAGAAGCCCGATGGAAGCTGGTGGGATAAGAGGTCAGATACTCCCGTGGACTGGGAAAGAACTCTTTATCGAATGGACACCTTGAGGAATCTGTTCCGGCTCTACGACTTTGGCTGTTCGCTCAAAGAAGAGGGAATTGAGAGGGCCGTGGACTTTTTGTTCTGCCTCCAATCCAAAGAAGGGGATTTTCGGGGGACGGTTCGCAACGAGCATACGCCGACTTTTCATGCCCTTGTCCTGGAAATTCTTTGCCGTTACGGGCTGGACAAAGACCGCCGCGTCCAAAAGGGATTCCAGTGGATCTTGGCCAACAGGCAGCGGGACGGCGGTTGGGCTCTGTTTTCTTCGTGCCATTCTGCTGATAAGCCGGGTTCATCCTCGCGGCCAAGGCGAACGCCGAGAGGCCAGCCGTTCAAGCCTCCCAAGTCTCAGCCCTTTTCTCATCATGTGACAGGAATGATGCTGAGGGCTTTTGCTGAATCGCCAACCTGGAGAAACAGCCAGGAGGCCCGCCAGGCCGGAGAGATCCTCCAGGGGTGTTTTTTCCAGGACGAGGTGTATAAAGATAGAACCTACCCTTCAGATTGGGAAAAAATATGTTATCCCTTCTGGAACACGGATATCCTGGGCAGTCTTGACGCCCTTTCCAAGATAGGTTTTGGCGCCGAGGAGCAGATGATCCAAAAGGGACTCAGCTGGCTGATAAAAAGACAGAACAGCCATGGCTTCTGGGAATGCGGGAACAAAAAGGCCACTCTGGAAGACCATCTTTGGGTCACGCTGACGGCTCTCAGAGTCCTGAAAAGATTCGGCCTGTTTAAAGCCTGACCTCAACGTCCGGAACATGCGGTATTTCTTGAGTCTTGGCAGCAACCTTGGCCGCCGCAGGAGAAACCTGGGCCGCGCCGTCGAGGCCCTGGAACTGGCAGGCATCGCCATCACGAAGACCTCCTCTCTCTACGAGACGGAGCCTGTCGGTGATAAAGAGCAACCATGGTTTCTTAACCTCGTCGTCGAGGCCAGCTCCTCGCTTGACCCGGAAGAAATGCTCGATCTGATCCAGACAATCGAGCGGAAATTGGGCCGCAGGTCAGAGAAGCGAGGCGGGCCCCGCCCGATCGATATCGACATCCTCCTGGCTGAGGAAAGGGTCATCCAACGAGAACACCTGACGATTCCGCACCCCAGGCTCCACCAGAGGAATTTTGTGCTTCAGCCGCTTGAAGAAATATCGGCTGAAGCCGTCCAGCCGCTTCTTGGGATGAAAATCAAAGACCTCAGGACGCTTTCAACCGACAATTCGATCGTGAAGAAATTGAGGCGTCCTTTCCGGTACAGGAGTCCTGCCAGCAAAAAGAATCAACAAGCGATTTTCTAAAATGCATTTTCAAGATGGCGGATTTTTAGGGCCACAAATACCATTCGGGATGGAAGTTGTCAATCGAATCAAAGTTTGCACAAATAATCCTGATAATTTTCGACACGACACCTCTTCCCTTTCCGCGCGACCCTGAACCCTTCCTTTGCCAACAGCTTCCCGTGCCCTCGACTCCTCCCGGGTATTTCTCGTTCAGGCTGCGGTCCGCCTCTCCCACCGGCCGACGGGGGAGAGCGCCATGAGCGCAACGAGCGCCAGGGTCAGGCAAAAAACGGCGATGACCTCGACGACCGTCCTGGTTTTCATGGGCATCCTTCTGTCGGATGCTCCCGCTTTTTCGGACCCATCCCGCCAGTCGCGTCTCGAACGGCTCGCCCCCCGTCCGATGACGGCTTGAGGCATAAAAATACCCGAAGAATGTATTTGCCGTCGCCGCTGAGGAAACGGTCGTAGGCGGCCCGCGTCGCTCCGGCCGTTCCCTGCCTTCTCGCAGAAATCGAGCTCTTCATTCTTCGCCTAGGGCTGATAGAGCTGGATCAGGTTACCGCAGGTGTCGTCGAACACCGCCAGAACGCCCCAGTCCGTCGCCTCGGGCGTCCGCCGGAAGACGACTCCGAGCTTCTTGAGCCGGTCATGCTCCTTCCGGACATCCACGACGGAGAACACGATCTCCGGCAGGCCAGCGGCGTAAACGGCTTCCTGGTACGTCCTGGCGACGGGGTTGGCGTTCGGCTCGAGGAGGAGCGCCGTCCCGTTCCGGTCCTGAGGCGAGGCGACGACGGCCAGCAGCCTGCCGTCCTTCGAGCTCCCGACGAGAAAACAATTCGTGTTCTTGTACCGGAAAATAATAGGAAATTCGTTTTCGGCTGCGTTAGCTTGATGATGATGAGCATTCATGGCATCAATTTGACCTCACCTCATCGTGGTGAATGATAGACGGGGAGTCGTCGGATGTCAAATTGAGATTACGACGGGTGAGAGCGAGCCGGAACCCCGCGGCCAAGGCAAAAAGCGCCGGAAATAACCTCGACCACTCCTTGCGGGCAAGAAGAGAAT
>JBBILQ010000004.1:0-77667 GCA_037444845.1 Candidatus Aminicenantota bacterium
AAGGCGTCTCGGAACCCTTACCCGAGACGCTTACCTTTATCCCCTCCGACCTGCCAGTGTCCCGTCTCGTAAGTACCTTGCCAAAGTCCTCCGCCAAGACGGGACACTTCCAAGGGGGAGTCAAGCTCCCCCCTCGGCGCTTCGCTCCGCTCCGCTGACCCCCTGAGGGGAACGACGCCGTCCCCCTCAAACTCCCCCGCGGTGGTGCGTCTTCAGGGACCGCGACTTAAGTGAAGTTATTTATGAGACGCACCACTAGAAAGACGCCAGCATCTCTCAACCCCCCTTTGATTGCCCAAAGGGGGTAGGGGGATTTAATGCCTAAAAAATTATGTTTGAAGGCGTCTTTCGCCGAGAGGGGTAGGGGTGGTTAACAGAAGGTCTCCTCTTTATGGGTGAGGCGGTGGGCCCAAAAATTCACCCCCCAAATCATACCTGGAGATGATGTCATTTTGTTTCTTATTGTCCCATAATCAAATCCATCGGAGAATTCCATGAAGGAAACCCCGCCTTTAGTCCAGAGCAAGAAAAAAGGCAGGCTGAAAAACAAGGCACTTCAAAACAAAAATGCTAACCTCGCCAAACTCGAGCGACGGCTGGCTGGCCTCGAGAAAAAGGACGCAGAGCACCGGCTGGTAGAAAAGGCTCTCCGGGAAAGCGAGGAAAAATACCGTCTCGTCGTTAACAGAGCAAGCGACGGCATCGCCATTGTCCAGGACGGCGTTTTCCGCTTTGTCAACCCGAGGCTGGTCGAGATGGGCGGTTACACTGTTGATGAGTTGACAGGACGTCCGTTCAAGGCTTTCCTGACGCAAGAAGAGGTCGAGAATATTCGCAAGGTCTACGCTGGCCATCCGTCCGAGGTCAATAATCCAACGATATTCGAGATGCACCTGCGCCAAAAAAACGGCGAATCCATATTTGCTGAGATTAACGCGAGCATCATCCCCTACCAGAACAGGACAGCGGTCCTGGCCATCGTTCGAGATTTTACCAAGAGGAAAAAATCGGAAATGATCAAGGAATCTATTTTCCGCATTTCCGAAGCCGCCATCTCTTCAGAAAGCCTGGAGGAGCTCTTCCTCTCCATCCATCAGGTCATCTCCAACTTGATGCCGGCCAAAAACTTCTACATCGCTCTGTATGATTCTGAGGCCGACTCCCTCAGCTTCCCCTACTTTGTCGATGAGTACGACCAACCCCCGCTTCCCAAGAAACCGGGAAAAGGCTTGACCGAGTACGTGCTCAGGACGGGCCGTCCCCTTTTAGCTTCACCGGAAGTCTTTGCCGAGCTTGAAGCCCGCGGCGAAGTCGAATCGATCGGCGCCCCCTCTATCGACTGGCTGGGCGTACCTTTGATCATCAACGGCACGACGATCGGGGTGTTGGTTGTCCAGAGCTACATAGAAGGAACCCGGTACGGCAAGGATGAAATGGACATCCTCAAGTTTGTCTCCGACCAGGTCGCCATGGCTGTCCATCGCAAGAAATCAGAAGCCAATATCAAAGCTTCCCTCGAAGAGAAAGAAGTCCTGCTGCGGGAAGTCCATCATCGGGTCAAGAACAACATGCAGGTCATCTCATCTCTGCTTAACCTCCAGTCCCGCCGCATCGCCGACCCCGCTGTCCTCGAAATGTTCAAGGAATCCCAGCGCCGCATCCGGTCCATGGCTCTCGTCCATGAACGCCTCTACCAGTCTTCCAATTTCTCTCGCATCGAGTTCTCGAGCTACCTTCGTAACCTCGCCACCCATCTCTTCCACTCCTGCCAGGCCGACTCCTCCCGTATCCATCTCAGGTTAGACCTCGAAGAGGTGTTCCTCAACATCAACACGGCCATCCCCTGCGGCCTGATTGTAAACGAGCTCGTTTCCAACGCCCTCAAGCATGCTTTCCCGGCCGGCCGGAGCGGTGAGGTAGCGGTGGAGCTGCGGCGGATGGAAGAGGGCAGTTGCTTGCTGCGGGTAAAAGATGACGGCGTGGGCTTTCCCGAGGGTGTGGACTTCCGCCAGACCGAGACGCTGGGCCTTCAGATTGTTGTCACCCTGGTCAGCCAGGTTGCCGGGGAGCTCAAGGTCGAGCGTCAAAACGGCACCGCGTTCACGCTCGTCTTCAACGAGCTGCCAATGAAAAAAAGGGCCTGAGCAGATGGGCGGCATCCGGATTGTGATTGTCGAGGATGAGGGCCTTGTCGCCCGCGATGTAGAGAACATGGCCAGGAACGTGGGATACAAAGTCTGCGGCATCGCCAACACAGCCGATGAAGCCGTCGAGATGGCTGGCCGCTTCCGTCCCGACCTTGTCCTCATGGACGTCGTTATCAAGGGGACTCTGGACGGGATCGCTGCGGCCGAGAAAATCTGGGAATCTTTCCGTGTTCCGGTCATCTACGTCACAGCCTACGCCGACGAACTGACCATCGAGCGGGCCACGATTACCGAACTCTTCGGGTACATCCTCAAGCCGTTCGACGAAAGGGAGCTCAAGATCGCCGTCGAAATGGCCTTCTACAAATCGCGGATGGCCATGAAGCTCAGGGAAAGGGAAGAATGGCTGTCGGCCGTGCTCAAGAGCATCGGGGACGGCGTCATTGCCACCAGCCAAGATGGTCTTATCACCTTCATGAACCCGCTGGCCGAAAAGCTCACCGGCTGGCGCTATGACGAGGCGTTGAGAAGACCTCTGGCCGAAGTCTTCAAGGCTGTCGAATTCGCAAGAGGAGCCGGGGCGGCGTCAGAACCCAGCGTCGAGCCGCTGGACGGAAAGGTCAGCGTGCACCGGGAGCGGATTCTCTGCGCCAGGGACGGCCAGGCCTTTCCTATTGAAGAAACAGTCATGCCCCTGAATGCCTCGCAAGGGAACCCGAGCGGTCACGTCCTGATCTTCCGCGACATCTCCTTCCGGAAACAAGCGGAGCAGGCGCTCAAAGAAAGCTGGGAGAACCTGCATCAGGCCCTGGAAGGAGCGATCCAGGCTATGGCCTTGACGATCGAGATCAGGGACCCCTACACGGCCGGCCATCAACGCCGGGTGAGCAAGCTTTCTTGCGCCATCGCCAACGAAATGGGCCTGCCGCAGGACCAGATCGAGGGCATCCGCGTTGCCGGCGATATCCACGACATCGGCAAAATCTACGTCCCGGCCGAAATCCTCAGCAAGCCCGGTCAGATCACAGCCATCGAGTACGGGATTATCAAGACGCATCCCCAGGTCGGCTACGACATCCTCAAAACGATCAAGTTCCCCTGGCCGGTGGCCCAGATTGTCCTCCAGCATCACGAACATTTGGACGGCTCGGGGTATCCGCTGGGCTTGTCCGGCGATCAAATCCTCAAAGAATCTAAGATTCTCATCGTGGCTGACACTGTCGAAGCCATGTCTTCCCACAGGCCTTATCGCCCTGCCCAAGGAATTGACAAGGCCCTCGAGGAAATCATCCAGCACAAAGGGCTTTTCTATGATCCCGAGGTCGTTGACGCCTGTGTGAGGCTCTTTGAGGAGAAGGGCTTTCGGTTTGACTGAGCCCGCGAAATTTTTTTTAGCCAACAAAGAGAGGAAAGCGCCCCCGACGGGATTTGAACCCGTGTTGCCGCCTTGAAAGGGCGATGTCCTAGTCCGGGCTAGACGACAGGGGCGGGGAGCAAAATGGTGAGCCGTGCTGGACTCGAACCAGCGACACCCGGCTTAAAAGGCCGGTGCTCTCCCTCTGAGCTAACGGCCCCCGCAAAAATGGAGTATTATTTATAAAGGATTAGGAGAAAAGAGTCAATATCAGCTGAGCGGTACAACCTTGGCGATGACCCATCTGCCCCGCCGCGTGAGGTTGATCGCTTCATCCCTTAGCTCGTATCGTACCAGGTAAAACCGGTAGGTCCTTGTCTGGCCGTCTTTGCCCACGACTTTAACGTCAACGTCTTTGAAGTGAACGGTTCCTGTTAGATCTCTGATGTTGGAAACTTCGCTTCCGGCGCCGAGAGAGAAAACAGAGATTTCCTGTTCCTTCTGGGCGGCAGCTTTGGCCTCATTGTAATCTTTCTGAAGCTGTCGATGAACTTCTCTTTTCTGCTCGAACAGCGCAGTGGCTTCATCCGCTTTTTTCTTGGCGGCAGCTCTGGCCGCGCCCGTCCGGGCCGCCTTGAGCTCTTCTTCAGCGCCGTACTTGGCGTCTTCAGCGTCCATGACCGGGGCGACGTGTTCTTCCAGCTTCTTTTTCAGCTCCAGTTCCGTCTTGTTCAAATCAGGGAGCTTGGCCGGCTGGACCTTCTCTTCACTGACGCTTACGATCTCCCAAGTCTGCACATCGATGGATTGAGGCTCAACGGCCATGGTCGACATGGTCATCGTATCCTTCAGAGAGATGGCGTGGAAATACCTCTCCAAAAGACCTTTTTCGGGATGGGATTTGCAGCTCTGGAAGGTGAGCATGACAGAAAGAAAAGAGATGACACCGAGGACGATAAGGCCTTTTCTTCTCATAGTTCCTCCTCCCAAGAAAGATTGTCTTTCTTTTAACTCAATTCTACTTCTTTTTCAAAGAAAAAACAAGCGCCAATTTTTATCCTTTTTTTCTGTGAAAAAAGAGTTGACCAGTTGACAAGTTAATCCTATTTTTATAATCTATTACGCTTCAAAGAGGTCTTTGGAATAAAAAATCAAGGAGGAAAAAGATGGCTGTCAGACTTGCAGAAGAGTGGTTCACCATCTGTGCGGGATGCGAAGTCACCATCCTTGACATCGGAGAGCCGCTCCTCGACCTTCTGCCCAAGTTAGAGATCGTTCACATGCCGGTCCTCATGGATCATAAAATGTGGGGACAGAAGGGAGACGAGACAGGCCCGAAAATTCCTGATGCTGATGTCGGAATCATTTCTGGAGGAATCCGGACAGAAGAGAACAAAGAAATAGCTGAAGAGATGAGGAAAAAGTGCAAAACGCTCATCGCTTTAGGGACGTGTGCTTGCTACGGCGGCATCCCCGCTCTGGCCAATCAATTTTTGGTTGATGAAATTTATGACAAAGTCTTTCGAGGCTGCGTTTCCACTGATTCGGCAGCTACCCCCACTGGAGTGTCACCCTTCACTGATCGAATTTATGCCCTTCATGAAGTCGTTAAAGTTGACCTCAAGCTGCCGGGTTGCCCGACGACGCCGGAAATGGTCGCCGAGGCGCTGACCGCCCTCTTAGAAGGAAGAGAGCTCAGCCTTCAAGCGAAAAGTGTCTGCGACGAATGTCCGACGATCAGGGAAAAAAAGGCTGTGACCAGTCTAAAGAGACCCCTTGAGCCCGTTGATTTTGTGCCAGGCAAGCCCCTTGATACTGTCCGCTGTTTTATGGAACAGGGCTTTCTGTGCAATGGCCCCGCCACAAGATCAGGCTGCGGTGGAGCGGAGAAGACCCCTCGCTGCATAAAAGCCTATGTGCCTTGCCGGGGATGTTTTGGCCCTCTCTCGGATACAGCCAACCCGATGGTTGACATGATGGGAGCTCTGTCCACGATCGGTCTTGATGTCAAGCAAATACCAGACCGCGCCGCAACATTTAACAGGTTTTCCGGGGCCGGTCGTCTGCGGCCCCTGCCCAAAAGGAGTTAAATCATGGGAAAAACACTCACTATTCAGCCAGTCACAAGGATCGAAGGGCACGCTAAGATCACCATCCAGCTCGACGATGCTGGAAACGTCAGCGACACTCAAGTCAACGTCCTTGAATTAAGAGGCTTTGAGAAATTCTGTATCGGCAGGCCCGTCGAGGAGATGCCCAGGATCACCACGCGGATATGCGGGGTTTGCCCCTGGTCTCATCATAACGCTTCGGCCAAGGCGACGGATGCGGTGTTCGGAGTCGACCCGTCTTCTGCAGGAAAAAAGCTGAGAGAACTGTGCAACAGCATTGCTTATATGGAAGAGCATATCCTCCACTTCTTCTTTCTGGCAGGAGCCGATTTCGTGCTCGGGCCGGGTGCTGATTACAGAATCAGGAATGTGCTCGGAATTGTCGGCGCAGCCCCGGATATCGCCAGGAAAGTCGTGAGGTGCAGACATATGGCCGCCAAGATGCTGGAAGAGATTGCGGGGAAAGCCATCCACCCCGACGCGGCCGTTCCCGGCGGGTTCAGCCGTCCTTTGTTAGAGGAAGAAAGAAAAGAGCTGAAGAAGATGGCTGATGAACTACTCGAGTTCTGCAAATTCTCCATCTCCTTCGCCAAAGAGAACCTCTTTCCCAAGTACTTGGATGTCGTCCAATCCTTGGGCGTCATCAAAACAGGTTTCTTAGGGACCGTGAAAGAAGACGGGTCGATGGACCTTTACCACGGAAAACTGAGGATGATGCAGACGGACGGCTCTTATGAGGATTTCGAGGTCAAAAACTATACTGACTATATCAGCGAGCATGTCGAACCCTGGTCCTATCTGAAGTTCCCCTACATGAAGAAGGCGGGTGCATTCTCGATGGATCTGGATAAGCCAAACGGTATTTACCGGACCAACACGCTGGCCAGGATAAATGTTTGTGACAGGATCGACACTCCGCTCGCCCAGGCGGAATTTCAGGAATTCAGGGAAAAATTCGGCCGTCCGGCCCAGCAGACGTTGCTTTATCACTGGGCCAGGTTAATCGAGCTCGTCTACAATGCAGAGAATACAGTGCGGCTCCTTGAAGACCCTGAAATCACCAGCACCGACATCAGAAAAAAGGTCGAGCCAAGAGCGGCCAGAGGCGTCGGCAGCGTCGAAGCACCCAGAGGAACGCTGATTCATGACTATGAAACAGACGAAAACGGGCTCGTCACCAATGTGAACCTGATTGTTGGCACGACGCACAATAACGCTCCGATCAACATGTCTGTTAAAAGTGCGGCCAAGGACCTGATCAAAAACGGTCATTATAGCGAAGAAATCCTGAATAAAGTCGAGATGATGATCCGGGCTCATGATCCCTGTTTGTCCTGTGCCACTCACACGCTGGACGGCAAAATCGGCCTGAAGATTCACATCGTTGATCCTGAAGGAAACAGTTTAGCCACGTTTTCCAACGTCTAAAGATTGACCTGACCAGCTTCGAAGCTTCTAACGAAGAGTGATGGTTCTGCGGAAAAATGGACCAACTCCCCATCTACTGTCAAAAAGAAATCCTCATCGCCGGCTGCGGAAATAGGCTTTTTGGCGACGATGGCTTCGGCCCCGAAGTCGTCGACTACCTGCTGAGCCACCATGACATTCCAAGCAATGTCTGCCTTCTTGACGTGGGCACAGGAATCAGAAAAATCCTGTTCACTATCTCTTTAAGCGAGCCCCGGCCTAAAGAAATCGTGATTGTCGACGCGGTGGATAAAGGGAGAAAGCCGGGTGAAATTTTTGAAATGACCATTGATGAAATCCCGAAAGAGAAAACGGATGATTTCTCAATTCACCAGGTTCCTTCTTCAAACCTCCTGAGGGAATTGCAGGACTTTTGCTCGGTTAAAGTGAGAGTGATGGCCTGCCAGATAAAAGAAATACCAGAAACAATGCAAGCAGGATTATCTGAACCGGTAAGAAGAGCAGTCCCTCTGATGGCTCAAAGGATCGCGAACGAATACTTCTCCTGTTGACTTTTGGCTGGCTGAATAGTTACTATCTATGAAGAGGTTGGATTCGTGGAATCGCCCGGAAATGCCGAAAAGGAGGACGGCCACTACCACCATGACCTTAAGAGAAATCAAAGAACTCCTCCAAGCTGAAATCATAACCGGGGATGACCGTCTCGACGAAGAAATAACAGCCGCCGGAGCATCTGACCTCATGAGCGATGTCCTTGCTTTTGGCAAACCCGGAATCCTTCTTCTTACCGGCTTATCGCATTCTCAATCAGTCAGGACAGCAAGCATCATCGAAGCCAAAGCCATTATCTATGTTCGAGGGAAAAAACCGGATAAAGTGGGAGCCGAGTTGGCTCGCGAAAAAAGAATCCCCGTCCTCACAACCCGGCTCATGATGTACACAGCCTGCGGCCTTCTCTTCAGTCATGGCCTTAAGGGAATCAGCCCCGGCCCATAGAAAAATAGCCATGCGTAACGAAATTATACTGTCGCAACGCTTTGAGATAAGAGGGGGGGATTTCAGCAATGCCGGAAAGGCATCCACCAGCATCAAGGAAATTCTCCAGGAGATCGGCATTGATTCTTCGATCATCATACGGGCCTCTATCGCCTCTTACGAGGCGGAAATGAACGTTGTTATGTATGCTCAAAGAGGCTCGCTCACTCTGAACATCACACCTGAGATACTCCATTTTAAGGTTGAAGACGATGGCCCTGGCATTGAAAATATCGAATTGGCCATGCAGGAAGGCTTTTCCACGGCTACTGACAAAATGCGGGAGATGGGGTTTGGCGCCGGCATGGGGCTCCCCAATATAAAAAAGAACGCAGATGTATTTGAGATCTCTTCGAAGCCTGGCAAAGGAACATCGTTGGACATCATCATTAGCCTGAATGAAACAAAATAAGATGGATCAATATTTCCATTCCATTCGCATCGACCCCGAAAAGTGCAGAGGCAGGATGAAATGCATGCGGATGTGTCCCACTCAGGCGATCAGGGTTAGGGATGGCAAAGCCGCGATCATCGAAGAGAAATGCATCGATTGCGGAGAATGCATCACCGCCTGTCCGGAAAACGCGATCATCCCTTTAACCGACCCCTTCGGAGAATCCCCTAAGTTCCGGTACACTGTTGCCCTGCCGTCTCCTGCTCTCTATGCTCAATATGGAAGAGAAATCTTGCCTGAAAAAATTCTCGCCGGGATAAAAAGACTGGGATTTGACGACGCCCATGACCTGGCTTTTACATGCGGGGAGGTCAGTTTCGCCATCCAGGAATATCTCCGGGAATACCAGGGGCCCAAGCCTCTCATTTCCAATGTCTGCCCGACAATCGTCCGCTTAATCCAGGTTAAGTATCCAGCTCTCATCGACCAGGTGATTCCTATTGATACTCCGCGAGAATTGGCGGCCCGGGAAATGAAAAGAAAAAAGTCAAAAACGCTCGGCCTAAAAGAAGAAGATATTGGCACTTTTTACATCACGCCCTGCCCTGTAAAAATGATCTCCATAAAGCAGCCCGCAGAAAAGGGAAAATCTCATATAGACGGAGCCATCGCCATTTCAGACATTTACGGGCCCCTCCTGGCGGCAATGGAAGACATCGAAAGCGAAAGTTACCAGAAAGCCCTGAAAAACATCTGCATCCTGGGGATTGGATGGGCGATGGCGGGTGGCATCTGTCGGACGTTGAGGCTCAAAAACTCCCTGGCCGTCTCGGGGCTCAGTGAAATCATCAAGGTCTTCAATGACATGGAGAGAGGGAAGCTGAGAAACATCGACTTCATCGAAGCCTATTCGTGTCACCAGGGGTGTGTCGGAGGTTCTTTGACAGTGGAGAACCTTTACATCTCTTACAATAAAATATTAAAGCTGATCGAGACCTTAGAATTCGAACAAATTAAAGCCTGTCCAGATATTAGAGAAGTGAGGAAGCTTTTTCGAGAGAAGTACTTTTCCCTGGAGGGAAAACTCGAGCCTCGCCCCTTCAAACCCCTCGATAAGGATCTGGCCAGAGCCATCAAAAAGAGAAAAGAAAAAGAAGAGATTCATGATTCTTTGCCAAACATCGATTGCGGGGCTTGCGGCGCTCCCACATGCTTGGCGTTTGCCGAGGACGTTGTCAAAGGAGAAGCCGAGCTGGCCGACTGTATTTTCGTTTTCCCTCAGAAGGTTAGAGAGCTATCCCAAGAGTTGATAGAGCTGCTTAACAAATCTGCTTCTCCGCGTTCACTCAAGTCTCTTCTTGGCGCAACACCACCTAAGAAGGATGAATAAATGAAACTCAGAGCAATCGTTGAAAAACTGCAGTTAGAAGTCTTAACCGGCCAAGACAGGTTAGAGACGGAGGTTACGGGCGGATACACGAGTGACCTTCTCAGCGATGTGATGGCCAACAGCAAAACGGGAAACCTCTGGATCACTCTCCAGACGCACCAGAATATCATCGCCGTAGCCAAATTGAGAGACCTGGCCGGGATCATCATCATCAACAACCGTAAGCCTGATGAAGAAACGGTCCAAAAAGCAAAGGAGGAAAATGTTTCGGTCCTTTGCGCCAGCGAGACCGCCTTTAAGATATCGGGACAATTGTACGAGCTAATCAGCTCGTCGGACTGACCTTGATTATTCATGCTTCGACCTTTTAACGCTGACCTGCACATTCATACCTGCCTTTCTCCCTGCACAGAACTGGATATGTCTCCGCAGATGATCCTCGCCTCGGCCAGGGAGAAAGGAATAGACATCATCGGCATCTGCGATCACAACTCCTCGGAAAACTCACTGGCCGTGATGAGGGCAGCCGCGAAGACGTCCATCCATGTTATCCCGGGCCTGGAAGTGACTTCCCGCGAAGAAGTCCATGTTTTGGCCCTATTTGACAACATGGATTCCGCCTTAAAATTCCAAGAACATGTCTACGAAAACCTTCCCGGAGAGAACGACGAAGAGGCCTTTGGCAAGCAAGTCATCGTCAACGAAAGGGAAGAGGTGGAGGGTTTTAGTAACAAGCTCTTGATAGGCGCCACGACCATTCCCCTTGAAGAGGTCATCCGGCTGATTCATTCCTTCGGCGGCCTGTCCATCGCTTCGCACATAGACAGAGAAGCTTTCAGCATCATCGGTCAATTGGGGTTTATTCCAGAGGGCCTGGCCTTAGACGCCCTGGAAATCTCTCCCCGTTTGACCTTCGAGGAAGCCGTTAAAGCCTATCCTTATAATTATCCTATCACCTGCTCCTCGGATGCCCATTATCCCGAGGATATCGGAAAAGGCTCGACGTCTTTTCTCCTCGAGGAAGGCTCTGTGGCTGAAATAAAAAAAGCCCTGAGAAACGAGGAGGGGCGGAAATTGATACGAGTGAATAACTGAGTTGAGTTGAGGTTTCCGTGGAAGACCTGTCTCTGCACATCCTCGACATCGCCGAAAATTCAGTGGCCGCCCAGGCGAGCAAAATTGAAATAAGACTGACGGAAGATATAAAGACGGATTTGCTGTCGATCGAAGTGATCGACAACGGAACAGGGATGGACGAGGAAACTCAGAAGAAAGCCCTCGACCCCTTCTTCACTTCGAAGAAGGTGCGCCGGTTTGGACTGGGATTGTCTCTTTTAGCAGAGGCTGCCAAGGCAGCCAACGGTCATCTGGTCCTGAAATCAGAGAAGGGAAAAGGAACCAGGGTCAGGGCTGATTTCCAGCACAGCCATATCGACCGGCAACCTCTGGGCGATATCGGCCAGACAATCCTCACTCTGATCATGGGCAATCCTGATGTCGATATCGTCTACGTGCATAAAAAGGACGGCCGCAAATACCGTTTGGACACGAGGAAAATAAAAGCTCAGCTCAAGGACATTCCCATCAATTCCCTGGATGGGATTAAATTGATCAAGGAAGACTTGAAAAAGGATAGAGAAAAGACGCCGCCTTAGTGGTCCGTCCGGGCTGGCTTTTGCTTCACTCTCACGGCGGCAGAACTTCCTGTCCGTATCCGCTCCACGCGGGCCGCTTTGACCTCAAGCTGGCGGCTGACTTCTTCCTGCCAGGCCTGGTCAAATTCGCAATTCGGGCAGTCAAAAAGTTGTGAGCAGGAGCGGTGGGAAATCTGGCCGCTCATCACATACCGGCATTGTTTCTTGCCTAATTGAGCATAAAGCTTGGCGATATAGGGTTTAATCCGCGGGTCATTCCTGAACTTCTCTTTGCCCATCATTGCCACGTGAAAATCACAGACCCTCGTGCAATTATAACCGTAGGTGCACATGCGTTTCTTAACTATTCCAGCTTGCATCCAGATGCAGGGAGTGACGATTTCCTCTTCGACAGCGGGCTCTTCGACAGGCGGAGTCGGGATGATTTCGATCTCGTAAGACTGCCTGATTAAAGTTTCAAGATAGCTGAGCTCAAAAGGTTTGGGCAGGTAATTCAAAGCTCCATTCTGCAGGGCCTTCTCCTCGGTTTCGACTGAAGGATAAGCAGTAATGATAATGACTTTCGCCCGGGGATTTTTTTGTTTGACTTCCTGGAGGACTGAAATCCCATCGCGACCGGGCAATTTCAGGTCGATGATCATGACGTTGTAATCTTCAAATTTGAGTTTTTCCAGTGCTTTTTCACCGTCTCGAGCTGTATCAACCGCATGGCCCACGTCTGAGAGGTAATCGGACAACGCCTCCCGCATGATGTCCTCATCTTCAATCACCAACACACTTTGTTTTTCCATGACTAACCTCCAATTTTTTGGTTATTCCCACAGGGAAGGCATCCTGTATAGCGCCTTTCCTCGGGGAATTGCTTTTTTCATCACATTAGATATATAGCAAGCAGTGTGCCAGGATGATTTTGGCCAAAGGTCAATTTTCAGAACGTCGCTAACTATTTGATAATAAATCGATTAGGAAATAATAGCGGGAAAGATAAGATATCGGGAGAATCGAAGCGATATATATTATTTAGACATTATGTGTCTAAATTATTTACAGCATAATGATATTTCTTCAGCTTATTATAAAGGGTCATCCTCTGGATTCCGAGTATCTTGGCCGCCCTTGAAATGTTGCCTTTTGTTTCCTCAAGCACACTCAGGATATGGTTTCTCATCACGTCCTCGATCGTTTTCCCTTCTGCAGGAGCCGGGTGAATGAGATCCTGAGGGAAGTCGGCCATCGTGATTTCTTTGTTCTTCGACAGGATCACAGCGTGCTCGATCATGTTTTCGAGCTCCCTCACATTACCCGGCCAGGAGTAATTCAGCATGAATTCGATGACCTCCGGCGAAAATTTCTTAACGGCCTTATTATTACTCCTGGAAAACTTTCTCAAGAAATGCTCGGCCAGGGGAAGAATATCCTCCTTCCTCTCCTGAAGCGGCGGGAGTTGAACGGTGACCACCTTTAACCGGTAATAGAGGTCCTCTCTGAAAGCCCCCTGCTTGACCAGCGTTCTTAAATCCTTATTCGTAGCCGCAATGACCCGGACATCAACACCGATCTCCTCATTCCCCCCAACCCGGGTAATCTTTTTCTCTTCCAGCGCTCTCAATAGGTGAATCTGGGTATTAGCGTTTATTTCACCTATTTCATCTAAGAATAAAGTCCCTCCGTCTGCCGCCTCAAATTTTCCCTTTTTGCGTTCGATCGCTCCCGTGAACGATCCTTTTTCATGTCCGAAAAGCTCACTCTCGAGCAGGCTCTCCGGAAGGGAGGCGCAGCTAAGGGCAAGGAAGGGCTTCCGGCGACGCTGACTCTGATGATGAATGGCCCGGGCAACGATTTCCTTCCCCGTGCCAGTCTTCCCGGTGATCAAGACCGTGGCCGTCGTCGGGGCGACCGTTTTAATAAGCTCAAATATCCTCAGCATCCCACGGCTTTTAGCGATGATCCCTTCAAAGAGATACCTATCCTCTATCTTCCGCCGCAGGGAGATGTTTTCTTCAACCAGGTCCTGGTGAGCCACCAGGTTTTTGATGAGAAGCTCGACTTTTTCGGGGCAAAAAGGTTTTTCGATGTAATCATAGGCGCCTTCCCTGATGGCGGAGATGGCCGTTTGAATCGAACCGTAAGCCGTGATGATGACCGTTATCAGCGCCGGGACCATTCTCCTTGCTTCCTTCATCAGCTCGATCCCGTCTATCCCGGGCATAACCAGGTCAGCCAGCATGATTTT
Organism: Candidatus Aminicenantota bacterium; assembly: GCA_037444845.1. Taxonomy (GTDB): domain Bacteria; phylum Acidobacteriota; class Aminicenantia; order Aminicenantales; family UBA8522; genus JARYMI01. Next base: position 13,748 of record JBBILQ010000004.1, read on the forward strand.
TATGTTTTTCCGCCTCAGAATTCCCAGCGCGGCCTCTCCGGATTCGGCGACCTCAACGTTATAGCCAACGTTTACCAGCCAGTCCCGGAGCGATTCTCTTACTATTTTTTCATCATCGACGACAAGGATTACCGCCTTTTTTCCCATCCATGGCCTCCAGGTAGATCGTGAATGTTGTCCCCTTGTTAAGCTCGCTGGCTACTTCTATCTTTCCCTTGTGCCTCTCAATAATCCCATGAACGACCGGAAGTCCCAGCCCCACGCCCCTGCCCTTTTCCTTGGTGGTGAAGAAAGGCGTGAAAAGCTTGCTCAGGTTTTCTTTGGGAATGCCGACCCCGGTGTCGGCGACATCAATCCTGACGGTATTCTTGATTGCTTCATTGATTCTGACGCCCCGGGCAGCCGATGTGGCGATGGTTAATTTTCCGCCCTCGGGCATTGCTTGAGTCGCATTCAGAATGATATTGATCAGGACCTGCTGAATCTGGTCGAAACCAGCATGAACAAGAGGTAGATCCTTGCCTAATTTCAGCTCAAGGGTAATGTTTTCCAGGCTGATCTGGTGCCTGACCAACAACAGGGCAGCCTGCACGACCTTGTTGATCTCAATCGGCCTCATGTCAGCGTCCGATTGGCGTGAGAAATCGAGCAGGTTTCTGATGATCCCGGACGTTCTTTCGAGTTCTTTCTTCATCTTCAAAAGCTGATTTTCTGTGTCTTCTGTTTGCAATCTTTTGGCTTGATACTTCTTAAGGAGGAGGGTTGTGTAGACCATAATCCCGGCTAAGGGGTTGTTCACTTCGTGAGCGACGCTGGCCGCTAATTGACCCAGAGAGGCCAGTTTTTCTGACCTGATCAGTTCGACCTCCGTTTCTTTGCGCTTTGTGATGTCTTCTCCTGAGCTGAGGGTGCCGATGATCAGGCCCTTTTCATCCGTGAGCGTCGAATTGTGCCAGGCAATGATCCTTTCCTCACCGGACTTGGTCAAGACTGTGTTTTCATAGTCCTCAACTTCCTCCTCTTCTCCAGCCATCACTTTTTTGAAAGTTTCCCTTCTTTTTTCCCTGACCCTTTCCGGCACGCACAAATCAAACCAGTCTTTTCCGATTATCTCTTCTCCTCTGTAGCCCAAGACATCACACCCTTTCTTGTTAATGAGCGTAACGATGCCTTTTTCATTAATAGCGATGATGATGGCTCCCGCGATATTGAGGTACTGTTGGGCTCTATTCCTTTCCTCGAGCAGCTTTGCCCACAGTCCCTTGTGCTTGGTTAAATTCCTGAAGTGTTCCACGGCGCCGATGATCTCGTTCTTGCTGGAGCGCAAGGGCGAGGTCGTTATGTTGACAGGAATCTTCTTCCCTTCTTTATTCGTTATCACCACCTCATAGCCGAAAAATGTTTCCCCTGTTGTCATGGCCTTTTTGACGAGACATTCTTCTTTGCAGAGGTCACTCTTGAGAACCTGATCGCACTCCCTGTTCAGCACTTCCTCCCGCTTGAACCCAGAAATCTCCTCGGCCGCCTGATTAAACGTCGTAATTCTCATCTCTTTATCTACGGTGAGAACTCCCCCTTCCATGCTGTCCAGGACGTTTTCCAGGAATTCTTTGGTGAGGCCGTTCTCGCTGCTCAAGGAAATTTCTCCCTCTACCATTATTATAATAAAACCCGTTCCTCAGTAAAGACTTTTGCCTCTCCCCCTGGCTTCGCCGATAGAATCACCCGGCGGGTCCCGTCGAGGTTCACCCCCGCGCCCCCTCACACCTCTTCTTACCTTGCTCAGTTCCCCTTTTCAATGTTTATTATATTTATAGATTTTATAAATTCTATAAAATCTATAAATTCTATTGACTTTGGATATTTTGATTTGTCATAATGAGGCCACGCCTGTTTCCAGAGTCATGGAAACCCGGAAAATTATTGCCAACGGAAATCCTTTGAAGACAAAATAACATAAGGAGGCCTGCGATGATTTCAATAATCAGGTTAAGTTCCCAGGAGAGAAAGGAAAGAATGTGTGATCTGGTAATGGCCAAGCTGGGTGAATTACAGGAAAGCCTGAAGGACAAGGGGCAGCTTCTCTACCTGACCAAGCGCGCCAGGCATGAGGATGTGAGCCTTTTTGTCCACACCATCGACCCGAATTTCCTGGGAGATTTCATCGCTGAGGGTTTGACTAAGATAGATCATGTGACGGGGATCTGGGCCATACACTTGATCAAGCCGGTGTTTTACCCTCTGCCCAAAGATACAAAAAACATGAAAAGATATGCCATTTCCTTAAAGGTTTTTATAAAAAACCTCAAGGAGGTCTACAAGAATATCGCAACCCCGAGTCTCCCCGCTGGGCTCAAACTAGCGTACGTCGCCTACACGTTTCATCTCTTCGAGGACAGCATCCAGTTTTCGATCCTGACCAAAAATGAAAAGACTCTAAACAATTATCTGACTGATGTCATCGAAAAAATGCCCGGCGTGCTGAGAACCACCGTCAACCTGATTGAAAGGACCAGACCCCTTGTCTCTCATGACGCCTGGAGAGAATATTCTTTAAGACACGGCATCGTGTCGTCCTGGAACCAGAACTTGATGGTTGAGCAGTTCCAGGCGTAACCTGGCAATTCATTCCAACCTAAGTCTTTCCGCTTCGAGGCCAAAATCCTTCACCATAAGTTTGATGGCATGCGCTCTCTTCTCTGCTTTGAGATTTCCCTCATTGTAGTGGCAATCACCCAGATGACAACCGGGCGTCAGCAGTCCGTTCGACGCATTTCTATTTTGGGATAGCTCCGGCTTTCTATCCTCCTCATACCTGGCGAACATGACTCCCTTCTGCCTTGCCTTGGTATAATAGCCTTCTCTGAATCCATACGTTCTGATGTCCCGGAACAAAACATAAACCTTCGTCCCGGGGAGAAAGCTCTTTTCCCTTCAAGGCGTTCTTCACTGCCTCGGTGCAACAAATGCTGAAGTAATAAATCTTGAATATTCGGTTGACACGACCGAAATTTCAAGATAATCTATGGCCATGATAGACCGTCCTAGAGAAATTAAAACGCTGAAGAGGCTCATCGCTAGCCATCCTGTCGTCGGCATCATCGGCGCCCGACAGGTTGGGAAGACGACTCTGGCCCGGTCGTTCGTCGCCCAGTGGCCAGGGCCGACTCATTATTTTGACCTCGAGAATACCGAAGACGAGGCACGGCTCAGTGACCCCATGCTTGCGCTCAAAGGGCTTAAGGGCCTCATCGTGATCGATGAAATCCAGCGCTTGCCGGGTCTCTTTCAGGTTCTTAGGGTGCTCGCAGATAGAGTCCGGCCCGCCGCCCGTTTTCTCGTCTTGGGAAGCGCCTCGCCCGAGCTGCTTCGTCAGGGGTCTGAGACGCTTGCCGGCCGGATCATATATCACGAGCTAAGAAGCCTGTCTCTTGATGAAGTCGGGATGATAAATCACGCGCGCTTATGGTTGAGAGGAGGATTTCCCAGGGCTTATCTGGCCCGAACGGCCACCACGAGCGATGAGTGGCGCCGCGGCTTCATTAGGACATTTCTGGAGCGAGATCTGCCCCAGCTTGGTATTGCGATCCAATCGTCTACGCTGCGCCGATTCTGGACCATGCTGGCGCATTATCACGGCCAGATCTGGAATTCCTCGGAATTTGCCCGCTCATTCGGCGTTGCCGACACGACCGTACGGAACTATCTCGATCTGCTGACTTCGGCGCTGGTTGTCACTCAGCTTCAGCCGTGGCATGAGAACATCAGCAAGCGTCAGATAAAGTCGCCAAAGATCTATCTTGCAGATAGTGGAATACTGCACACCCTCCTCAACATCACCTACTTGCAGGACCTCGAAATGCATCCCAAACTTGGAGCCTCATGGGAGGGTTTCGTGATCAGCCAGGTGATCCGGCAGCTTGGGGCGAGGCCTGATGAATGCTATTTTTGGGGCACCTATGCCGGAAGTGAATTGGATCTATTCGTGGCCAAGGGTCAATTGCGGCTCGGATTCGAGATCAAGAGAACCAGCTCGCCACGCCTCACGCCGTCCATGAGAACCGCTATGAAAGACCTGAAATTAAAGAGTCTGGACGTAATCCATGCGGGAGAGAACACCTTTGGCTTGGCCGAGAAAATCCGAGCAGTGGCTTTCCCCAGGTTGCTCGAAGATATAAAGCCCCTACACAAATAGTGTCAACGCCTCGAGCTCGACCCAGTCTTTGGAAAGCACTGTTGAAGCCCGGGAGGCTGCCGCCGTGGCCAGAAAGACAGCGTCTTTTTAGCATGATAAAAATATCGTAAACCGGACTTGAATTCATGGCCATATTAAGATTATTGGCAGGATGAGGGAAATATTCCGGTTCGGTTCGCCAGCCGACAAAACGAAAAAACTCAGCAAGAGGACTTCCATAAGAAGCGCAAGTAAAGTGTTTGATACGCGCCCCCGGATCAGTGACTCTTTTGGACTGGATGAACGGATCGTCGTTCATTGCGGCGACTGCCTGGATTTCCTGAAATCGATTCCGGATCAAACACAACAGTTTATTGTAACATCCCCGCCCTATAATATAGGCAAGGAATACGAAAAACGCCTTGAGCTCCAGGTATATTTGGATCAACAAGCAAATGTCATTACTGAGTGCGCCCGGGTTTTAAAGCATTCCGGCAGCATCTGCTGGCAGGTTGGAAATTATGTTAAGAACGGATCGATAATTCCCCTCGATACTGTCTTATATCCCATCTTTATAGGATTGGGCTTTAAGATGAGAAATCGCATCATTTGGCATTTTGAGCACGGCCTTCATTGCTCAAGGCGCTTCTCTGGTCGCTACGAAACGATCATCTGGTTCACTAAGTCGGATGAATACTATTTTAATCTCGACGGGGTCCGCGTTCCGCAAAAATACCCAGGGAAAAGGCATTTCAAGGGCCCAAAAGCAGGACTGTACTCGGGCAATCCGCTGGGCAAGAATCCCGGCGATCTGTGGATCATTCCAAACGTCAAGAGTAACCATATCGAGAAGACAATCCACCCCTGCCAGTTTCCCGTTGAACTAATCGAGCGGCTCGTGTTAGCCCTGACTCAAACCGGAGATTGGGGCCTGGACCCATTTCTTGGGGTCGGCACTTCGATCATCGCCGCAATCCGGCATGATCGAAGAGGCGCTGGCGCGGAAATCGTTCCCAAGTATGTTGAGCTTGCCAAAGAGAGAATTGACCAGGAGATCGACGGCACCCTAAAAACGCGGCCCATGAGCCGGCCTGTATATGATCCAGTTGAAGCGGGGAACAGCCTGACGAAATCCCCATGGGGATCAGAATCTAAGTCTCCTCAACTCTCCCTCATCAAAAGCTTGGTGAACAGGCAGGAATAGCTGATTGACAATCGCTGAAATCTATTCTCATCTTAATGGGCAGGAGTTTCTCTTGGTGCATAAGCGCGCGCTTTGGAAAGAAATCAAAGCGGTCATTAAAGAAGTCGATGCCGTGAAATGCAGGACAAAAATCTCGAAGGAAAAAACGAAGAAAGGAAGAACGCTGTACAGCCCGATTGCTCTCAACGCAGATTTTAAAAGACTGCTCAGGGCAAAGAATTGGCAAGAGAGCCGGGTTAGTTACTGGGTGACGAAGAGCGAAAAGCTTATTCGAAAGACGTTGACGATGACCGCGGCCGAGCAAAAACGCGAAATCGAAGAAGCTGGAGAGAAACCTATTTTTAGCTATAATCAGACGGATTTCGTCAAAGACAGAGTCGCGGTAGAAGTCCAATTCGGGAAATACGCGTTTGTTGCTTATGATCTATTCGTAAAACACTTGGCTTTCTATGTTGGCGATCAAATAGCCTGATCTATTCACAAAATGATACGATAAAACGCCCCCTCCCCTGGCGGGAGGGGATAGAGGGGAGGGGGAATCTTTGAATGATCCCCCTCACCCCGACCCTCTCCCACATGGGGAGAGGAGATTTTTTCCTTTCATTTCGTGAATAGTCCAGGATAGATGTTGGGATTGAAATTCTTCCGATGAAGACTCTACAGAACGAGATGAGTTCGGGCGTTCCTTATTTTGAGGGTGAGTTTTATAACGTCGTTCGACAGGGACGGGGAGTCCCCGCTGTGCCTCTGGTGCTAATCGGAGTCGAAGCTTAATCCCTGAGCACTCAACCCTAAGGTAATGAGGTAGCAGCGCGCCTAATGCTTCAGCCATAAAGTCAGCATAACGCCATAAATAGGGTTCATAAGGATATGGGCTCAGATGTCAAATCGTGCAAAAAATGCGGAAGGCGGGCTCTGAAGATACAAAAAGGCCGAGTCACGCAGAAATCATCCAGACCTGTCTGACCTATCCTCCTGGAAAAGAAAGGATTACTAAAAATACTCAGCCGAAGTCTCGGCGGCCAGGAGAACTTCGTGATAGACAAGGCAGGATTGCTGGGCGGTTAAGCCGGGGGCGGCTGGCCTTCCAGGACAATTTTCGTCACCAATCTTCTTGTATAAAGAAGAAATTGCCCCCCTTCTTCTATCAACTCCACTTCAAAATTGTCCTTCTTGTAGTTCTCCATCACCTCTTGAGCCTTCTCCCTGGACTCGTAGACAACGCCATCCCACATGAATTTTTTCCCGTTTATGATCCTCGAAGAATCCGGCATCTTAAACCCTCTGTCTTAGGTTTTATACGGGCTCGGCCCTAACTTTTTAACCTTCTCGGTAAACTCCCTCACCACCTGGGCGAACCTCGGCCCCTCAGACGCCGAAACCCATTCCAACTTAAACCTGTCCGCTTCCAGGCCAAAATCTTCCAGCATCAAAACGATTGCCTCGGCTCTCTTCTCCGCCTTGAGGTTTCCCTCCTTGTAGTGGCAGTCGCCGGGATGGCAACCGCACATCAGCACCCCATCCGCTCCCTTGGTCAGGGCATCAATCACTAAATTGGGATGGACCATCCCTGAGCACATCACTCTGATGATCCTTATATTGGGAGGATACTGCAACCTTGACACCCCGGCCAGGTCCGCTCCCGCATAGGAACACCAGTTGCAGCAAAAACTCACGATTAAGGGCTCAAACGCCTCACTCATCATCCTACTCCTAAGGCCGCGTTGGCCTGCGCGGCTAACTGTTCAAGGGTAAAGCCTTTGACGAATATTCCCTTCTTGGGACAGGTGGCCATGCAGCACCCGCAGCCCTTGCAGGCCGTCTCATCCACCTCGACCGTCTTTTTCACCGAACCATTTCTCATGTATTCGATTAATGTAATTGCCTGATAAGGACATGGTTCAATGCAGTAGGCGCAGCCGTCGCAGTTCTCATCCACCACCTGAGAAATGTTCGCCTCCAGCTCCACACTGTCCTTGGAGAGCACCGTCGATGCCCGGGAGGCTGTCGCCTGGGCCTGGATGATGCTCTCGTCGATGGCTTTGGCCGAATGAGCCAGGCCGCATAAAAAGACTCCCTCGGTGGCAAAATCAACAGGCCGCAACTTCATGTGGGCTTCCAGGAAAAACTTCTCCTTGGTTAAGGGGACTTTCAAGAATTTGGCAATCTCCTCGTTCCCCTGATCTGCCACAATTCCGGCCGACAACACGACCAAGTCCGCGGTAAGCTCCAGGGGCATCTTTAACGTCTGGTCAAAAACCACGACACTCAACCCATTCCCGTTCTGGGACACCTCCGGCTTTCTATCCTCTTCATACCTGGCGAACATGACTCCCTGCCGCCTGGCTTCGGAATAGTAGCTTTCCCTGAACCCGTACGTCCTGATGTCCCGGAACAAAACATACACATTCGTCTTAGAAGAAAGCTCTTTTATTTTTAGAGCGTTCTTGACGGCTTCGGTGCAGCAAATCCGGGAGCAGTAGGGCCTTTCCACATCCCGGGAGCCAACGCATTGAATCATCACGATGTTCCTGGGAATTCCGTTATTCCTGCCCTTTGACCAAATTCCACCCTCGCCGAGGCGCTGCTCCAGCTCAAGCTGAGTTATGACTCTGTCATTCTGTCCGTACAGATACTCCTTGGGTTTATATTGCTGAGCTCCGGTGGCAACGATCACGACGCCGTGTTCAAATTCTTCTGATTTTCCGTTCGTGCTAATCGTTGTCTTGAAATTCCCGATTGTCCCTTCAATCTTTTCGATCTTAGCATCTGTGTAAAGAAAGATTTTTCCCGAGTCTTCGACCTGTTCGATAAGGCTTTTTAACCTGCTCTGCGGGTTTTCTCCGCTTATTAAGTAGTTGATATGCCGGAGATTTCCGCCCAGCTCCTTCTCCTTCTCAACCAGATGGACATAAAACCCCTGGTTAGCCAGTTCGATTGCCGAAGTCATGCCCGAAAGCCCGCCGCCGATGACGAGGGCAGCTTTAACGATGGGCACGGCTCTTTTCTGGAGAGGGCTCAATAATCGCGCCTTGGCCACAGCCATTCTGACCAAGTCCCTGGATTTCTCCGTTGCCTTTTCCGGCTCCGCCATATGCACCCAGGAGCACTGGTCCCTGATATTGGCCATCTCGAAAAGATAGGGGTTCAGCCCAGCTTCCCTGGCCGTATTCCTGAACAGAGGCTCGTGAGTTCGCGGCGTGCAGGAGGCCACGACGACGCGGTTGAGGCTGTGCTCCTTGATTTTTTCCTTTATTCTCTCTTGAGTGTCGTTCGAACAGGTGTAGAGGTTATTTTCTGCGTAAACGACACCGGGAAGCGTCCTGGCATACTCGACTACATCCAGGACACGGACCACCCCGGCGATATTTGTCCCGCAGTGACAGACGAAGACTCCGATTCGCGGCGCCTGCCCGCTGACATCAGTCTCCGGGGGGTATTCCTTGGGAATAATAAGGCTTCCTTTAACGTCTCTTAAGAGCGACAGGACTTTGGACGAGGCGCCCGAGGCCTGCATGACCGTCTCCGGTATATCCTTTGGCTCAGTAAAAGGACCGGCGACATACACTCCTTCGCGTTTTGATTCAACCGGAGCAAAAGGAGACGTCTTGCAGAAATGGAATTCATTGAGCTCGACCCCGAATATTTCAGAAATTTCTTTGGCCGATTTTGGGGGGAGCATGCCGACGGATAAAACAACAAGGTCATACTCACGCGAAGCCTTCCTGTCGTCCTCCGTTAGATAGTCGACGATCAGGTTTTTTGTTTGAGGGACCTCTTTAATGGTGGGCGGACGACACCTTACATAATTTACTCCATGCTCCTTAGCCCTTTGATAATACTCATCAAACCCCTTGCTGAAGGCGCGCATGTCCATGATGTAGACATCACAGTCCAGATCTCCGCTGATATGCTCCTTGGCAATGATGGCTTCCTTGGTCGCGTACATGCAGCAGACAGAGGAGCAATAATCCCGCTCCGAATCACGCGAGCCCACGCACTGGATAAAGGCTATCCTTCTGGGTTCGGTCTTGTCATAAGGCCTTAAGACTTTTCCAGAATAGGGGCCCGAAGCAGAGAGGATTCTTTCAAACTCGAGCGAGGTGACGACATTAGGGGAAGCCCCGTATCCCAAACCCTCTTTGATCTTGGCGTCGAACAGGTCGTATCCCGGCGACAGGATGACCGCGCCGACATCCAATTCCATTTTCTTCTCGGTCTGGTCATAGTCAATCGCCCCGGCTTCGCAAAACTCCTTGCAGACCCCGCATTCATCCTTGAGCACATGGACACAGTATCGTTCGTCGATCGCTGCTTTATGAGGAACGGCCTGGGGATAGGCAATGTAGGCCGCAGCCCGATCGAGCAATCCCTTGTCAAATTCATTCAAGATGGGGATTTCTTTATTCTTGCTGATTTTCTCAAGCCTAATCCTTTCGGTCGGACAAATAAAGGCACAGGCTCCGCAGGTCTGGCAGACATCGGAATTGGCATCAAACGGCGGGCCGACCTTCCGCTGAGGTCCGCGATGGACAAACCCGATGGCCGCGACACCCATTCGTTCGCAGCACATTCTTGTGCACAAGCCGCAAAGGAAACAATCATCGTTCCTCTTTGTAAAGCGTGTTTCTCTAACCCCATGTTCTTCGGCAACACTCTGGATGACTTTTGAATCAGGGCATCTCGCCAGGAGCAGTTCGATCATGATCTTCCGCGATTTTTTCACCCTTTCGGAATCCGTCTTCACCTCCAAACGATGGCTCGCCGGATAGGTGCATGAAGTCTGAATCGTCGTCCTCCCCCTTTGAATAACCTCGACCAGGCATAATCTGCAAGCTCCGTAAGGAGTTAGGGCTTTATGATAACAGAGAGTCGGGACCTTTATGCCCACACTCTGAAGACATTCTAAGACTGTCTTCCCTTCATCGAATTCGTACTGTCTGCCGTTTATCGTCAGCTCAATCACGCCGACCTCCGTTCAAAGGAAACTGTTTTCATTCTTTAGCCTCGAGATCACACCTCAGACATCGCTTGGCTTCAAGGACGGCATCGGCCTCGCTGAATCCCAGTTCAACCTCTGAAAAATCTTTAAGTCTCTGCTCAACCGGCCGGGATTGGACTTCAGGCCTTTTCAGGCTTTTCGTCTCTTGCTCCGTGAGCTCAACGGCCTCCACATGCACGGCCGGACGGGTGACCTCATATCTTCTCTCCAGCTTTTCACCCCTGATATACGTATCTATCATCTGAGCAGCCGTTTTGCCATGGGCCATGGCCTCGGTCACTGTATTCGGGCCGGTCACCACATCACCCCCTGCGAATATCCCCTTGATATTTGTAGAAAGAGTTTCGGGATCGACCTCGATGGTATTCCATTTAGAAATGTTCAATCCATTTCCGCTGAACAAAGAGACATCCGGCTCCTGACTGATGGCCAAAATCAACGTATCCACGTCGAGGCGAAATTCTGAGCCCTCTACCGGGACAGGCCGTCTTCTCCCGCTCTGGTCTATTTCTCCCAGTTCCATCCTGATACATTCAATAGCTTTGAGCTGGCCATTGCCTGAAATGACTTTGACCGGAGCAGCCAGGAATTGGATCTCCACGCCCTCGGCCATGGCTCCTTCAACTTCGCTCTCGATAGCGGGCATCTCCGCTCTCGTCCTTCTGTATAAAATTTTCGTATTCCTGCCTAAGCGTCTGGCTACCCGGGCAGCATCGATGGCAGAATTTCCCCCCCCGACAACGATGACCTTGTCACCAATCTTGACTTGGCGTCCAAGGTTAACATCCCTCAGGAATTCGATGGCATCGATAACACCCCCCGCTTCTTCGCCGGGGATTTTCATCTTCAAGCCTCTATGAGCTCCGATGGCGATGAAAACAGCGTTATAGTCTTCCTTCAGTTTAGCTAAGGAAATGTCTTTCCCCACAGTCGTGTTCGTCTTTATTTCCACCCCTAATTTTTTTATCCTGTCTATTTCATACTTCAAGACATCCTTGGGGAGCCTGAAATCCGGAATACCCAGGGCCAGCATGCCGCCGGGGAGTTCCTGGCTTTCAAATATGGTCACTTTGTACCCTTCAAGAGCAAGATAATAAGCGCACGTCAGCCCTCCCGGACCGGAGCCAACGATGGCCACCTTTTCTTTTTTTTGGCTCTTTGGTTTTTCTCCCGTGTCGAGGTCATGCTTCATCTCATAATCGGCCAGGAAACGCTTCAGCAGCCTGATGGAGATGGGATCATCCCATTCCCCGGCGACGCACTTCTTTTCACAGGGCGTATTACAGACCCTCCCGCAGACAAGAGGGAGCGGGTTTTCTTTTCTCACCACTTTAATGGCATCTTCAAGTTTTCCCCGGGCAATGAGCCCTATATAACTGGGGACATCCTGGGAAAGCGGGCAGATATGCTGACAGGCAGATGAAATAATCCCCTTGCACACCAACGCAGAGCATCTCTTGTATTTAATGTGCTCGATATACTCGTCCTCGAAATATCTCAACGTGCTCAGGACAGGGTTCGGGAGCGTCTGTCCCAGCCCGCACATCGAGGCGTCTTTGATCGCATCGCTGAGCTCTTCTAAAATCTGGATGTCCTTTTCTTTGCCTTCCCCTCTGCAGATCCTCCTGAGTATTTCCAGGAGCTCCGTTGACCCGTCGCGGCAGGAAGCGCATTTTCCGCAGGACTCATCGTTGGTGAATTCGATAAAATACTTGGCCACATCCACGACACAGGTGTCCTCGTCCATCACAATCAACCCGCCGGATCCCATAATCGACCCTGCTTCGGTCAATTTTTCATAATCCACCGGCAGGTTTATCAAACTCGCGGGAATGCACCCCCCTGAAGGCCCTCCCGTCTGGATGGCCTTGAACTTTTTCCCCTTCGGGATTCCGCCTCCGATATCATAGATGATTTCTTTTAGAGTAATTCCCATGGGGACTTCGACCAGGCCCGTGTTGTTGATCTTGCCGACAAGAGAAAATACCTTTGTCCCTTTGCTCAACGGAGTGCCAATACTGCTAAACCAATCCGATCCTCGGTCAATGATAACCGGAATCGTCGCCCAGGTTTCGACATTATTGATGACCGTGGGCTTTCCCCATAGCCCTGACTCAACAGGAAACGGCGGCCTCTGTCTTGGCTCTGGCGGACGCCCCTCTATGGAACCGATGAGCGAGGTTTCTTCGCCGCAAACGAATGCCCCTGCTCCCTGTTTGATGGAAATATCAAAGCTGAAATCCGTATCGAATATTCTTTCACCAAGAAGCCCGTAATCTCTTGCCTGGGCCAGCGCAATCTCCAGCCTCTTCATGGCCAGCGGGTACTCCGCTCTGATGTAGACATACCCTTTTCTGGCGCCTATGGCTCTGGCTCCGATCAGCATTCCTTCGATGACCGAATGAGGGTCAGCCTCGACAATGCTCCTGTCCATGTAAGCGCCGGGGTCGCCTTCATCTCCATTGCAGATGATGTATTTTGTGTCTCCCGGCTGGTTCCAGCACAGTTCCCACTTCAGGCCTGTTGGGAATCCAGCCCCTCCCCGGCCTCGCAGGCCGGATTTTTTCACTTCTTCAATAATATCTTCCGTCGACATTTCTGTGAGCGCCTTGGCCAGGGCTTTATACCCGTCTCTGGCGATGTATTCGTCGATGACTTCAGGGTCTATTAACCCCCTGTTTCTAAGAGAGATGAGCGTCTGGCGGGAGAAGAATCCAATATCCATCATCTTGGGAATGGGAACCCTCTCGGCAGGGGGGGTAAACAGAAGCCGCTTGACAGGCCTCCCTTTCAAGAAATGCTCCTCAACCAGATGCGGAATGATATCTTTAGTTAGACTATGATAGAAAATGCCATCGGGCATGACAGTCATGACAGGGCCTACAGCGCAAAATCCGTTACATCCTGTCATGACAACGATGACTTCTTTATCCAGTCCTTGCTTCTTTAATTCTTCGTCCAGCGCTTCCTTGATCTTAAAAGCCTTATTGGAAACACAAGCGGTCCCCGCGCAGAGCATTAAATGGAGCCTGTATCTGTCCAAGTTTTGCCCGTTCATCGTCTATTTGACCTCTATTCGTGAAATGACGGAAAGCACGTCAAGAGACCCTCTCGCTTCCCACAGCCAGGGCATAGTCACTGACGATCTTCCCTCCGTTGACGTGCTCTGCCAATATTCTCCGTATCTTTTCCGGAGTCAAATCGACATACTTGACAGGCGCGTCGCCCTTCAGTTCCACCGTGGCCATGGGCTCTTTGCTGCACAACCCCGCGCACCCTGAGCTGGTGAGAATAACATCCTTGATGTTTTGCTTCTCAAACTCATCCATTAACGTGCTCATGATCACCCTCGCTCCAGCGGCTATCCCGCAAGTTCCCATGTGAACGGTTATTTTGGCTCTTCCCGCTCCTTCCCTCAAAAGAGTCGTCTTTTTCACTCTCTCGCTGATGGCATCCAAATCTTTAATCGTTAGTTTCGGCATTATCTCTCTCTCCGTTAAAAGCGTTCAAGCATCAGACCTTGAACGGCTTTTGCCCGAGCCATTACTGGGCGTGCGCATATGTTCCCAGCAACTCGGGCACTTTTGTCTTGGACATAAGACCATGAATATCTTCTCCCACCTTCAGGACTGGAGCCAGGCCGCAGCATCCGATACAACGCACGGTCTCAAGCGTAAAAAGCATGTCCTTTGTCGTCTCCCCGTTTCTTATCCCCAGCTCACTTTCAAGGGCCCCGACAACTTTGCCGGCGCCCTTGACATGACAGGCCGTCCCGAGGCAGACCGTGATGATATGCTTGCCCCTCGGCTCCAGGCTGAAAGCGTTATAAAAGGTGGCGATTCTACAGACCACACTCAAAGGCATGTTGAGCTGATCAGCCACGTATCTCAACACGGGCTCGGGCAGATAGTTATACGTATCATTGGCTTTCTGCAGGATGGCGACCAGCGGCCCTTCTATATCTTTATATTCTTTGATGATTCTGTTCATGATTTCCATATCTTTAACGGAAATATCAATTTTGTCTTTTTCCGGTGTCACATAAATGATATGGTGAACCGGGCAATTCTCCGTGCAGATACCGCATCCCGTGCACTTCTCCTCGTCCACAAACCTCGGTCTCTTCCGGATTTTTACTTTAAAATGGCCAGCTGTTCCTTCGATGCTCTCGATGTCGGCAAGGGAAATCACTTCAATGTCCTTGTGTCTGCCCACTTCAACCAGCCTCGGCGCCATCGTGCACATGGCGCAATCGTTCGTCGGGAAAGTCTTGTCGAGTTGAGCCATGACGCCGCCGATGGATGGTTGGCTATCGACCAGATAAACCTTAATGCCTGATTCAGCCAGGTCAAGGGCTGCCTGCATACCGCCAATTCCGCCGCCAACAACCAGGGCGGCACCAATTTTTTTATTTTCCTCTGCGTTCATTGACATGGCCTGAGATTCTCTCCTTGTTCACACGCCTTTGAACCCTATTTTTCATTCCGGTTCGTATCGCCTTCATTCCTTCTCCACTCAGAGAAGGCCTTTTGATTTCAATAGATCACACGGATCAATAATGTGCCTTCTTAGCCATTGATCTACTTCCTCCGAGCCCAAGGCCAATCCTAGTAGCTCTGTAAAATAAAAGATGGGGAAGTGAACCTCCCGACCTACATTTTTCGAGACCGCCAGCTGTTTCGTGTCCAGATTGGCTTGGCAGAGGGGGCATGCCGTGGCCACACAATCCGCTCCTGCATCTTCCGCCATTTGGATGAGTTTTCCTGAAAGCTGGGCCACAATATCAGGTCGGGAAAGCATCAGGCTTCCACCACAACAGTCTGTTTTATAGGACCAGGGATAAACCTCCACGCCCAAAAGGGATAAAAGCTCATCCATAGCTTGGGGATTTTCGTAGTTTTTCGCATCCGTCACCTTGGGAGGCCTGGTTATGAGACACCCATAGTAACAAACAGCCTTGAGACCCTTCAAAGGTTTTTT
Organism: Candidatus Aminicenantota bacterium; assembly: GCA_037444845.1. Lineage (GTDB taxonomy): Bacteria > Acidobacteriota > Aminicenantia > Aminicenantales > UBA8522 > JARYMI01. Next base: position 29,108 of record JBBILQ010000004.1, read on the forward strand.
TATTTTCTCTTTGATGCCTTTAAGATTTTCTTTTTCAAAGAGAAAATCGAGGAGATGTTTAATGGGAACTTTTCCCCGATAGGAAGTCTCTATAACAGGTTTCTTTCCTTCTCGGACGTGTTTTTCTGCAACCTTGAACCTTTGAAAGCAAGCGGCGCAAGGAATCACCAGGTCCAAGCCAACATCCTCCGCCGTAACAAGGTTGCGTGTCGCAAGCTCAATGGCTAAGACCTCATCGGTACAATGGGCAGAACTCGCACCACAGCAGTTCCAGTCTGTAAGTTCATTTAGCTCGATACCCAGAATCTTGCAGACCTCCAGCGTGGATTTTCCATACTCAAGTCCAGTGCTACGCAGGGAACAGCCGGGGTAATACGAAACTTTCACGTACGTTCTCCTCTGTTTAGCTTTTTGAAAAGCTTTTTGATCTCTTTTCTTCCTTTGATCCTTTCAGGGATGATTTTCAGCTTTCCATTCTTGAACAACTTCCATCCCACTTTCATGTCTTCCAAAAGAGAACCGTTCTTTATGTTGGAAACCAAATCTCCACTTCTCAGGACGTATGAGCCAATCATCCCCAGCTCATACAGTCTTCCCGTTTTTTTAATCGAGGAGAGAACGGAACCGTGAAAAACAGATGGCCTCTTTTCTCCCAACTCCAATCCGGATTTGATTGAAGCCATCCTCAGAGCGTCTATAATCTTGGCGACATCAATATCATTAGGACAGCGTGTGGTGCAGGCTTCACAGGAAACGCACAGCCAGATAGAAGAGCTCTTTAAAACGATTTCTTTTAGTCCCATTCGAATCATATGAATGATCTTGTGCGGCGGTAAATCCATAGCAAAAGCAACGGGGCATCCGCTGGAACATGTCTTACACTGATAACAGATTGAAGCGCTTTCCCCGCTGAATTTCTCCACCTCCGCAAGCCAGGCGTGATTTGGGACAATCGCTGACTCAGACGGCATGATTTATCTCCTTGACACTGTGAGGAAACGGGCCATCGAAATCATATCTCCACCCCCAGGGCTCTGTCTTTCTGGGGCAGGCCGTTGAACAATCGCCGCAGTAGTAGCACAACCACGGCTCGAGGCTGCTTCGCAGCAGGCCTTTCAAGCCCAGGAGCACATAGCGCATCGTTCTCCTGGGAAATGAAGCCGAGTCCTTTGCTAAGTTACAGGAAACCGTGCAGCTTCCGCATTGATAACAAGCGTTTACGTCGAAATGGCCGTACTTCCGGACTTCTTCCAATAAGTTAGGATCACTTTTAATATTTATCATGCTTGCACCGCTTCACTGAGATAGCCCTATCCTTTCTTTTGGCCACAAACCTCCCTTTTGGCTTCTCTTAAAATCAATACATGGGTAAAGCTGTTTTGTCTTTCCGCTTTGAATAAGGGCATCGTCTTATAATTATAATAACAAGCAGGCAATTAGTCCTGAACTGGGCCTCAGGAACACGGTATAATATAAAACAAAGATTCTGTTGTCAAGAAATTCGCAGAAACTCGCTTGGCTGACCAAAATTCGGGAGCGGTAGCGCTTTGAAAGCGAGTTGGATATAATAGAATGTTTATTTCTTTGATTCTCGAATTCATAAAATAAGGAGGCCCTGGATGAGCAACGGAACTTTCGAGCCCAGGCTGGTCGGGTTCCTGTGCAACTGGTGCTCATACACAGGAGCAGACCTTGCCGGCACAGCGAGGATGATCTACGCGCCCAACATCCGCGTCATCCGGGTCATGTGCAGCGGCCGTGTCGACCCTCAGTTCGTTCTGAAAGCATTCAAGGAAGGGGCTGACGGAGTCCTGATCTCGGGCTGCCATCCAGGAGACTGTCATTACAAGGAAGGCAATTATAAGGCTCTCAAGCGGGCCAAGCTTCTGTCGAAAATGCTTGATCAGTTCGGCATCGAAAAAGAGAGATTCCGGCTGGAATGGGTCTCCGCAGCCGAGGGAGTAAAATTCCAGCGGGTCTGCAATGAATTCACGGAACAGATCCGGAAACTGGGGCCGCTCGGCCTGGCCAAAAACGGAGGCAAACATGAGCAACGCGAAGCCTAAGGTTGCCTTTTACTGGTCCTCCTCGTGCGGCGGCTGCGAGGAATCCATCGTTGACCTGGCAGAAGACATCCTCAAAGTTGTTGCTGCCGTGGACATCGTCTTCTGGCCGGTCGCTCTCGATTTTAAGAAGAAGGATGTCGAGGCCATGCCCGACGGCTCCATCGCCGTGAGTTTCATCAACGGCGCCGTCAGGCTCTCCGAGCAGGAGGAAATGGTCAAGCTCCTGCGCCGGAAATCCCAGCTCGTCGTCGCCCACGGATCCTGCTCCCATCTTGGAGGAATCCCCGGGCTGGGGAACTTCTGGAATAGAGAGACGATCTTCCGGCGCGCCTATCACACGACGCCTTCCACGCAAAACCCTGAGAAAATCGTCCCGCAGGAAAAGACCATCCTTGAAGGAAAAGAGCTCACCCTGCCCGTGTTTTACGACACGGTTTACGCTCTCAACCAGGTCATCGATGTCGACTATTACCTGCCCGGGTGCGCGCCGCCTCGGGATCTCATCCTCAGCGCCGTCAGCGCCATTTTAGAGGGAAAGCTTCCGGCGAAAGGAGCCGTCCTCTCGCCCAACACGTCTCTCTGTGACGACTGCGATAGGAACAAAACCAAGCCCGAAAAATTGACCATCAAGGAGATCAAGCGTCCCTGGGAAATCATGTTAGACCCAGAAAAATGCTTCCTTGCCCAGGGAGTCATCTGCATGGGACCGGCCACCCGGACAGGCTGCAACGAGCGCTGCATCGAGGCGAACATGCCTTGCCGGGGCTGTTTCGGCCCCACCGACCAGGTCTACGACCAGGGCGCCAAGTTTCTCTCAGCCCTGGCTTCGATCTTAGACACGAACGACGAAAAGGAAATCGACAGGATCGTCCAATCCATATCCGACCCTGCAGGAACCTTTTACCGGTTCAGTCTGCCCACGTCCATCCTGCAGCGAAGACGCATGGAGGCCATAAAATGACTCAAAGAATAACCATTGACCCGATCACTCGACTCGAAGGCCACGGCAAAATCGAGATTTTTCTCGACGACAAAGGAAATGTCGACCGGGCCATCCTCCAGATCCCGGAGCTCAGGGGTTTCGAACAGTTTGCCGTGGGCAGGCCGGTGGAGGAAATGCCGCGGATCACACCCCGCATCTGCGGTGTCTGTCCGACCGCTCACCACATGGCGTCGACCAAAACCGTCGACGCCGTCTTCCACGTCGAGCCCACTCCGACTGCCCGCAAAATCAGGGAACTCATCTACAACACGTTCATGATGGAAGACCACACTCTCCACTTCTTCTTCCTGGGAGGGCCGGATTTCGTCGTCGGCCCCCAAGCGCCGGCGGCCGAGCGGAATATCTTGGGCGTCATCGGCAAGGTCGGCCTCGAGATTGGCGGCAAGGTCATCCGGGTGCGGCGTGAGTGCCGGGACATCATCAATTACCTGGCCGGAAAAGTCATCCACCCGGTCTGCGGCCTCCCGGGCGGCGTCTCCAAGGGGCTGGATGAAGAACACCGGGTTCAGTTCCTGGAGACGGCCAAATTCGCCGTCGAATTCGCCCAATTCGCCCTCCAGATATTTAACGACGTCGTCCTGAAGAACAAAGAATACGTCGCCCTCGTCGTCGGCGACGCCTATAAAATCAAAACCTACTACATGGGACTTGTCGATGACAAAAACAAGGTCAATTTCTATGACGGAGCCGTGCGCGTCGTCTCTCCGGAAGGGAAAGAGTTCGCCAAGTTCAGGCCGAATGAATATTTAGAGCACATCGCCGAGCGCGTCGAGCCGTGGAGCTACATTAAGTTTCCTTTCTTAAAAAAAGTCGGCTGGAATGGGTTTACGGAAGGTTCGGGATCGGGCGTCTACAGGGTTGCCCCGCTGGCCCGGTTGAACGCTTCGGATGGCATGGCCACTTCTCTGGCCCAGAAAGAGCACGACCGGATGTACGAGACACTCGGAGGAAAACCTGCTCATAACACGTTGGCTTTCCACTGGGCCCGCCTGATTGAGGCCCTCCAGGCTGCCGAAGCCATGGTCATGTTGCTCGAGGACAGGTCCATCACCGATACAAATATCCGCACGATCCCCACCCAGACGCCAACCGAAGGCGTGGGCATCGTAGAAGCACCCCGGGGAACGCTCATCCACCACTACAAGACAGATGAAAAGGGGATCGTTGAGGAGGCCAACTTGATCGTGGCCACGGTCAACAACTCGGCGGCTATCAACATGTCCATAGAGAAAGCGGCTAAAGCGTTCATAAAGGGTGGAAATGTCTCCGAAGGGCTGCTTAACCTGGCTGAGATGGCCTTCCGCCCCTACGACCCCTGCCATGCCTGCGGAACCCATGCCCTGCCAGGCGATATGCCGCTCGTCATCAACATCTATGATCGAGACGGAGAGCTCGTCCGGCAGCTGAAGAGATGAAACTCATGAGGATGGTCCTGAAGAAGCGCCCTCTCTTATAGGGATTTCCGTTTGTTCAATTCTAATAGGCGGATGTTTCTCCTGTCAAGGCGAGCACCCATTGCGTGCGTGGCATCCCATGATAACTAACCTGGACTATTCACGAAATGAAAGGAAAAAATCCCCTCTCCCCATGTGGGAGAGGGTCGGGGTGAGGGGGATCATTCAAAGATTCCCCCTCCCCCCAGGGGAGGGGCCTGCTTTCTGGCATAATTTGTGAATAGGTCAGGCTAACTGAGATCACTTCGTTTCGCTCGCGATGACAAAGTCCTAACGGCAATTTTCGGGCCACTTTATTTCCTTGAGGGTCTTCGCTCTTTTAGAGTATAATGTTTTTTAAGAAAAAAATAGCCCCGTAAAGTCTGATGCATCCTCTTCGCTTGTCCCTGCGAATAAAGCTCATCCTCAGTTTTTTGGTGGTCATCATCATAGGCGGGTTGATCTCCCTCACCTTCGGCCAGCGCTTGATCAAGAACGTTCTCATCTCTCAAGCCCAGGTCAAGGTCAATCACGACCTGGCCTCTGCCTGGATCGTCTTCAACGAGAAGCTCAATGACATCGAAGACATCGTCAGCCTTACCGCTTCCCGGGAAAGCCTCCATGAGGCAATCCGGAATAACCGGAAAGACATTCTTCTCCGCTACCTGAACCGGGTCAGGAACCAGTACGGCCTGGACGTTCTGACCCTTACGGACAGACGAGGTCGGGTCATCACGAGGACCAGGAACCCTGAGGTGGAAGGGGATGACCAGTCCGGGGATGAAATCGTCAGCTGGGCTCTTCAGCCCAATGTCCTCGCCTATCCCCAGATTATCCCCCGGGAGGAGCTCCTTAAAGAGGGAAAAGACCTGGCCGAGAAAGCCTGCATGGAATTCATCCCTACCCCCAAGGCCGCTCCAAGGCCCGAGAATAAAGAGACAAGCGGCTTGATGCTTAAGGCAGCTGCCTCGGTCATCGATGAGAATGACGAGCCCCTCGGGGTTCTCTACGGCGGCATCCTCCTTAACCGCAACTATGAGATCGTGGATAAGGTCAAAGAGACCGTCTTCAAAGGAGAAAAATACAAGGGGGTGGAGACGGGAACGGCGACGATCTTCCAGGGAGACCTGCGCATCTCCACAAACGTCACCGATGCCCAGGGCCATCGGGCCATCGGCACGCGTATCTCCGAGGAGGTGAAGAAAGCCGTGCTCGATAAGGGCAAGTCCTGGAACGACCGGGCGTTCGTCGTCAAGGACTGGTACATCACGGCTTACGAGCCGATCAAAAACATCAAGGACGAGATCATCGGCATCCTCTATGTGGGAACGCTGGAAAAGCCGTACATCGATATCGCCAATCGAGTCATGTTGACTTTCACTATCCTGGCCTCCCTCTGCGTCATCTTTCTCTTAGTCAGCCTCTATTTCTCAACGACAAGAATCATCAAGCCTCTTCAGCGGATGGTCAACGCTACTCAGGAGATTGCCAAAGGAGACCTCGAGCATAAGGTGGAAATCAAGTCGACCGACGAGCTGGGCTATCTTGCCTCCTCCTTCAACCAGATGACCGAAAAACTCAAGGCCGCCAACGAGGAGCTTATCGAATGGGGCAGGACGCTTGAAAAAAAAGTCCAGGAGAGGACCGGAGAACTCCTGGAGATGCAGGCCTCCCTCGTTCAGTCAGAAAAACTGGCCTCGCTGGGCAAGCTGGCCGCAGGAATCGCCCACGAAATCAACAACCCCCTGGGAGGAATTCTCATTTATAGCCATCTCCTCCTCGAAGAGACAAAGGGAAAAAGCGGCCAGTCTGAAACCCTGAAAAAAATCATCAAAGAGACATCCCGCTGCAAGAACATCGTCAAAGGGCTGTTGGAGTTTGCCCGGCCCAAAGAGCCGGAGATGGCGCCAACCGACCTCAATGAGGTAATAAACAAGACCCTGGCGATTTTTGAGCGCCAGGCGCTTTTTCAAAACATCAAGGTCGAGAAAGATTTTTCTGGCATTCCCAGGATCGTGGCTGACGGGTCCCAGCTCCAGCAGGTCTTCGCCAACATCATCATCAACGCCGCCGAAGCCATGGACGGAAATGGCCTGCTGACGATCAAGACATATCTGGACACAAAGACCAACGTTTTAAGAATCGAGTTCCGGGACACGGGACACGGAATCCGAGAAGAGGACCTGCCCCGTCTCTTCGAGCCTTTCTTCACCACTAAAGAAGTGGGCAAGGGGACCGGCTTGGGCCTGGCCATCAGCTACAGCATCGTCCAAAAACACAACGGGTCTATCAAGGTAAAGAGCGAGGTCGGCCAGGGCTCAACCTTTACCGTCATTCTCCCCCTGAACAAGGAAGCGCCATATGAATAAACCGGCCAACATCCTGATCATCGACGACGAAGAATCCATGCGCGATTCCATGAGCCAGGTTCTCCGCAAAGAAGGCTACACGGTCAAAGGGGCGGTTGAAGGAAAAGAAGGGTTGAACCTCTTCAACCGGGAGACATTCCACGTTGTCTTCCTCGACCTTAAGTTGCCGGGGGTCAAGGGTATGCAGGTGCTCAGCTGGATCAAAGATACCAGCCCGGAAACGCCGGTCATCATCGTCACCGGCTACGCATCGATCGAATCAGCTGTTGAAGCGATGAAGCGGGGCGCATTCGACTACATGGCCAAGCCCTTTACTCCCGAAGAGCTGCGGGTCGTCACCAAGAGGGCCTTGGACGGACGGAAGCTTCTGTTTGAAAACATCTATCTTCGCGGCGAGCTCGAGGCCAAAACTGAATTCGAGATGGTCATCGGGAAGAGCAAAGCCATGCGCGATGTTCTCGACATCGTCAGGCGGGTCAGCCCCACCGAGAGCACGGTCCTCATCACCGGAGAGAGCGGCACGGGCAAGGAGCTCATCGCCCGGGAAATTCATCTTCACAGCCTGAGACGACAGGCGCCTTTCGTGGTCGTCGACTGCGGAGCCCTGGTCGAGACGCTCTTCGAGTCTGAGCTTTTCGGACACGTCAAAGGGTCGTTCACCGGAGCCCACGAGACCAAGCACGGGCGGTTCGAAGTGGCTGACGGAGGCACAATTTTCTTCGACGAGATCAGCAACATCGGGCTCAACATCCAGGTCAAGCTGCTCCGTGTTATCCAGGAGAGGGAGATTACCCGGATCGGGTCGAGCAAGCCGATCAAAGTTGACGTCCGGATCCTGGCCGCAACCAATGAAGACCTGGCCGAGGCCGTGAGAAAGGGAAAATTCAGGGAGGACCTCTTCTACAGGCTGAGCGTCGTCCCGATCCAACTGCCCGCCCTGCGCGAAAGGAAAGAAGACATACCTCTGCTGGTCGAGCATTTCTTGCGCAAGTACAACAAAAGAGCCAAGAAAAATATTGAAGGCGTTTCCCCTCGCGCCATCAAAGCGCTCGCCGAATACGACTGGCCCGGAAACATCCGCGAGCTGGAGAACACGATAGAAAGAGCCGTCGTCCTGTCCAAGACGAACGGCATCGACATGGAGGACCTGATGTATCACGGGATCAGCGCTTCAACCGGCCTGGCGGCATCTGCCGGCGGAAAATACAGAACCCTGGAAGAAATAGAGAAAGAGCACATCAAAGCCGTCCTCCAGGCTCAGTTCGGGAACAAGAGCCGGGCCGCTGAGGTGCTGGGGATTGACCGAAAAACTCTCTGGGCCAAAGTCAAGAAGTACAAAATCTAGGTCAGCAGTATTTTTTTGTATTTTTCGTGGACGCCGTGCCACCCATTCTCATTAGGCTGGTTTGCCTGATCAAGGCGAATCGTCCAGGATAAGGATGGGGGAACGTCCCCCAGGAGTGAGGAAAAATGCCACTCTAAGGAGAACGAGTTTTTTAAACCAACTTCTGGGAAGGTCGGTTGCCTGATAATTTATTTTGAATCAATGTGTTAGGAAGTAATTAGCCGGCGCCAGAGCGCCTCCAATTAGGCACAGAATTTGCATAACCTCTTCTTCTACGGTTGCGGAGTCTGTTTTTTCATGATACAAGAACAGTGTCATCAAAATCGGGCTCTTATGTTGTTTGCCCTAACGGAGGGGCAAAAAATGTTCGAGCCGACATAAGGACGGACAACATGAGAATATCAAAACTCCAAAAGAACGGGCTTTTCCCCTTCCTTGAAGCTATTTCCAGGGAGGCAGAGCTGTGGGCGCCCGTCGCCAAGGGGGATAAGTTCGCCTTTGACCGCGTCGCCGACTTTTCGCGGATCGCCATGAATTCAACCCGCACGATCATCCCGGCTAAAAAAATCATGGTCCCTGCCAGCTTCAACATGTTTCACTTCACAGAAAAGGGGTATAGGGAGGACCTCTCTCATGTCACCAACAGAATCCTGTTCGGCGTTCATGCCTGCGACATTCATGGCCTTTTGACCTTGGACAAGATCTTTACGCAGGCCTATCCCGACCCTTATTATCTCGAACCCAGAAAAAGGACGATGATTCTCGGGCTGTCCTGCTGGCCTGACGAGCACTGCTTCTGCAAATCAACCCATACTCACATTGTCGAGGAAGGTTATGACCTTTTCTTCACGGACTTAAAGTCATATTTCCTCGTCTGGATCGGGTCCAGCCGGGGCGACGACCTCATTCGCCTCGCCCCCGACCTTTTCGACGAGAACCTGACCGAGAAGGACGTCAAGACGTATATCAAATGGCAGGACGAAAGAGATAAGGCCTTCAAGACAGAAATCCAGTTCATCCGGATGCCTGACCTGATGGAGCTCAACTACCGGGCGCCTTTCTGGGAGGAGGCCGGAGATGCCTGTCTGGCCTGCGGCTCCTGCACCATGGTTTGCCCGACGTGCAATTGTTACAACGTCATGGATAAGCAATTTCTTGGGGGAAAACCGGGCCAGCGGGTACGGCACTGGGATTCCTGCACTCTCCCCGAGTATTCTGAGGTGGCGGGCGGAGAAAACTTCAGGGAGAAAAAGTCCCAGCGTCTCAAGCTCTGGTACACCCATAAGCTCCAGGCTTATGTCTCCAAGTACGGCAAGCCGAGCTGCGTCGGCTGCGGCCGTTGCCTGGTAACGTGCCCGGTCCAGATAAACGTCAAGACGGTGGCCGCGGCCCTGGAAGGGCAGGAGCCGGAGGCATTCTGGAAAAACCTGGCCAGGGAGGCAACAAGATGAACACTCAAGATAAGTGTCCTGCGGAAACTAATCCCTTTATGCCCGAGCCGGCCCGAATTGTCCGCGCCTATCATCTGACCGAGGACGTCAAATTCTTCCAGGCCCGATTCGTTGACATGGAAAAGGCTCTGGCCTTCAGCTATAAGCCGGGGCAGTTTGCCATGGTCTCGATCTTAGGGGCCGGAGAAGCTCCTTTCTCGATCTCCTCGACGCCTTCGCGGCCAGGCCTTCTTGAGTTCTGCATCCGGAGAGCCGGGACGGTCACCAACGCCCTCTTCCGGCTGAAAGAAAACTCGCTCATCGGCCTCCGCGGCCCTTACGGCAACGGTTTTCCCGTCGAGGCCATGACTGGCAAGGACATTCTTATCGTCGTCGGCGGGCTGGGCGCGGCCCCTCTCCGCTCTGTCCTTCTTTACAGCCTGGACAACCGCGACCAGCTCGGCCGGGTGACTGTTCTCTATGGCGCCAAGAGGCCGGCGGAAATGATTTTCAGGGAGGAATATTTATCCCTGAAACAGAGGAACGACCTCGAATGTCATTTAGCTGTAGACGCGGACGACACCGGGAAATGGACAGAAAACGTCGGCGTCGTGACCACGCTCTTCCCCAGTCTAAAAAAAATAGACGCGCCCAACACCTATGCTCTCGTCTGCGGCCCGCCCGTGATGTATAAATTCGTCATCAAGGAACTGATCAAGCTCGCCATCCCCAAGAACCAGATCCTGATGACGCTCGAACGGCGGATGAAATGCGGGGTGGGCAAGTGCGGCCACTGCGCCATCGATTACATCTACACCTGCCTCGACGGCCCTGTTTTTACCTACTGGGATGTCATCCACATGAGGGAGCTCATCTAAGTGCGCCCTTTCGTAAATACTGTAACACACTCAATATCTCCGGAGGGCGCACTTGGGGCGGTGTCGGAGGGGTATGCCCCTCTGACGGGGTTACAGCGGAAGAACGCGACGAGGAGGAGCGTTCTGGAGCGCCAGAGGGGCGTTAGCCCCTGTGGAAGTGCCCCGTTTCGTCCCAAAATATGGGATAGCATTTATGAAACGGGGCACTAAGGAGGAGACGATGGAAAAAGAAAAGTTGAAAATCGGCATCTACGAGCTCACCGGCTGCGCCGGCGACGCTCTCCTCATTGTCGACTGCGAAGAGGAGCTTGTGAACATCTTCAAGGCCGCCGACATCGAGTCCTTCCTCATGGCCAAGAGCGATAACCGCAACGGCGAGCTCGACGTGGCTCTGGTGGAGGGCTCGGTCAGCACGGAAAACGAAAAGGAAGAGCTCCTGGATATCAGAAAACGGTCCAAGGTTGTCGTGGCCATAGGCAACTGCGCCTGCGTCGGCGGCATCCAGGCAGCCTTCCTGGACAAGAAAGACTGGGAGAAGAACTTCAAGAAAGTTTACGGTGCCACCGCCTTCACCCACACCAAACCCGCCCAGAGCAAGCCTATCGACGCGTACATCCGCGTCGATCATTATCTTCCTGGCTGTCCCATCGGGAAAGAGCAGTTTCTTTCGACCTTCGCCCGGATGGTGGAAGGGAACCCGCCGGAGCTTTACCGCTTCCCCGTTTGCGTCGAATGCAAATGGCATGAAAACGACTGTCTTCTCAACAAAGACATCCCCTGTCTGGGTCCTTTGACATTGGGCGGCTGCGGGTCCGTTTGCCCGAATCATGCCATCCCCTGCTTTGGCTGCTGGGGCCCGACAGAGGAGGCCAATATGACTTCCGAATACCGCCTTCTCTTAGAAAAAGGCTTTGACCTCGAAATGATCAAAAAGAGAATGGCCACCTACTCCGGAACGAGGATTGCCGAGTTCTTCGCGCAATTCAGAAAGGAGAAAAGATGAAGACGATCAGCATCGACCACCTCGCCCGCGTTGAAGGCAATGGCGGCATTTCCGCCACCATCGATGGCCGCGTCGTCACCGAAGTCAAGTTCACGGTCAACGAAGGCCCGAGACTCATCGAGCGCCTGACGGTCGGCAAGACGCCCGAAGAGGACGTCAGCATCGCTCCCCGGATATGCGCCATCTGCACTCTTTCTCATAAAAACGCCGTCCTCCGTGCCATGGAGAACGCCCTGGGTGTCAAGGTTCCGGCGAAAGTGACTCTCCTCCGGGAGCTCATGCACATGGGTGAGTTCATCGAAAGCCATTCCCTGCACGTGTTTTATCTTGCTCTCCCCGATTATGTAGGTTTTCCCAACGCCATTGCCATGGCCTCAAAATTTCCGCTTGAGGTCAAGATCGCCTTAGAGATGAAGCAGTTCGGCAACCACATCATGAAAGTCCTGAGCGGCCGGTATATCCACGGCGAAAACCCGGTCATCGGCGGGTTCGGGAAGTACCCCGCCAGGGATGAGCTCATCTGGATCAAAAACCGGGCGTTCCAGTTCATGCCCTTTGTTATCAGGACGGTGGACCTGTTCTGCGGCCTTGGCTATCCGGCCATTCCCGAGGAGGATACCGTCTACGCCTGTTGCGAGCCGGAAGACGGAAAATACGGTCTCTGGGGGGACGAGATCATCCTGTCCACGGGAGAAAAAATCAACAGGGATGACTACAGGAGTTTGACAAACGAATTTTTCGTCCCGCATTCCTTTTGCAAGCGCAGCCGGTACAAAGGAAACACGTATTCTGTGGGCGCCCTCGCCCGAGTCAACGTCCTGGGCGAGAGGCTCGAGGGGGAAACAGGCAAGATGTTCAAGAAATATTTCAACGCCCGCTGGAAAAGGAACCCCCTCTTCCACAACGCTGCCCAGGCTCTGGAAATTCTTTACGCTTTTGAAAAAATCCCGGAGCTGGTGGATGAAATTCTCAAACACCCAGAGAATCCAGCTTTGGTTCCGTACAAATCCAAGAGCGGCAAAGGGACAGGCCTGGTGGAAGCTCCCCGGGGCCTCCTCGTCCATCATTATGAAATAGCAGACGGCCTTGTCGCCGACGTCGACATCATCACTCCGACCGCTCAGAACGCCGAAGAGATCGAACGATATTGCTACATTGCAGCCCAGAAGCTCTTAGATGAGGGGAAAGAGAGCGAGATCAGAGACAGGATGGAGCTCGTCGTCCGGGCGTTTGACCCATGCATCAGCTGTTCGGTCCATATGGCCGAGGTCAAAAAGGCCCCGGCCGAGAACTGGAAAATCAAGCTGGCCGGGCTCCTTAAAGCCAACCCTGTTTTTATCGGCGTCGGGAAAGAAGGCCGGTCGGACGACCGGGCCGGCCTTGAACTGGCCTTAGAGATGAGGAAAGCCGGCGTCAAAGACGTCTACCTGGAACAGGAACTCGAAGAGGGCCACATCCTGGAAAAGGCCTCCCGGCGGCCTCTCATTTTCCTGGACATCGCGAACATGGGAGAACAGGCGGGTAAAATTGCCGTGCTGCCTCTCCAGCACGTCTTCTGGAACTCCGTGCTAAGCCACAGACTCTTGCCCGCCCTCTCGAACAAACTGACCCACGACGAGATCAAACACGCCTACATTCTCGGCATCCAGCCCAAATCTGTGGAAGAAGGAGACGACTTGTCTCGGCCGGTCCGGCGGGCCCTAAAAAAAATCCTGAGTGAAACGATAGATTAAGTAAGAATATGATCGATCCATTTATCTCTTGTGAGCCTTCCCCTAAAGTGATAGAATCGTTCTCCTGAAAAGAAGTCGAGGAAATATTGGAACAAGCCTGGGGAAAAATTCCCCAGGCCGCTTGGATATCGCAGGGCCCAAAAGAGAGAAGAGATGGCTGTTAGCTCTATGTTATTTAATATCAATAACATAAATATTCCACTCGGGCCACCTCCCCCGCACGTTTGGCACACAAATTGCTTTACTTCCCTCCCTGAGGAATATGCGATGAGCAGCGGAGAAAAGAGAATCCTGATCGTCGACCCCGATCCTGTTCAGAGGCGGGACTTGGCCCAGTTTCTTAAGAATGAAAACTACGATCCCGAAACAGCCAGAAACCTCTCCGAGGCCATCAAGAAAGTATCCGGGAGAGGTTTTAGCTGTCTGGTGATGGATACTCATCTTCCCGAGATGAAAGGCTATGAAGCTGTTTCCATTCTCAAGAACCTCGACCCGGGGCTCAAGATCATCATGACGACGAAGAAAAACACCAAGCGGCTTGAGGCCAAAGTCCGGGAGCAGGACATCTTCTTCTATTTTATCAAGTCCTTCGGCAAAGATGAGCTGAAGCTTGCCATAAGAAACGCTTTTAACAAGTAAAGGAGGAAAGGCAATGAACAAAAGCGCCCAGAAAATCTTGGTCATCGACGACGACCCCGATTTCTTGGCTGCGGTGACCCCAATCTTGAAATCAGCCCTTTACGAAGTTGCGACGGCCACAAACCCAAAGGAGGCCAAGGAAAAGATTTTTTCCGAAAAGCCCAACCTCATCCTGCTCGACATCATGATGGACAGCCTTTTTGACGGCTTTTCCCTCTGTCACGCCATTAAGACTTCGAAGGAATTTAGAGACTATAAAGATACACCCATCATTTTCATTTCAGCCGTAAAGGAGATCGCCGGCACCAGGTTCCAGTTCAAGGGCGATGAAGAGGGCATGGCCGGTCCCGATGACTATATCGACAAGCCGGTCAAGCCCGACGACCTGCTGGCCCGGATCGCCAAACTCCTCAAAAAATAGAATTCCTCCGCCTCCTCCATTCCCTTCCCGCTGCCCCAGGAAAAGAAAGTAACTTCTATAATGGGCGCAGGGGGCTGCTCTAAAGCCCCCGTAGCGGAGGGGGGACCCGTCGGCTTCTCCGACGGGGGGAACCGACGGGACTGGTTCCCCGGGGCGCGGGGGCCAAGAGCAGCCTCCTGCGCCCTATCCAATGATATAAGTAGAAATGCTTAGCGGAGTAAAATCCGGGCTGAAATGAATCGCGATTTGCGCTAAAATAGAGCTCCAGGAGAAAAGCCGTGGCCGAAAAAAACCCGATTGTTCTTGTTATTGACGACGAAGAAGCCATGCGGGATTCGTGCTCCCTCATCCTGGCCAAAGGCGGGTTCACCGCCGTGACAGCCGAAGACGGCCAGGTTGGGCTGGAAAAAATAAGGGATCTCAAACCCGACGTCGCTCTCATCGACCTGAAGATGCCGGGCATCAGCGGGTTCGACGTCCTGGAAAAAACGAAAGAGATTGACCCCCAGCTCATTCCCATCGTCATCACGGGATATGCGACCGTGGATTCTGCCGTCGAAGCGATGAAAAAAGGCGCTTATGACTTCCTGCCCAAGCCCTTCACTCCCGAGGAGCTCCGGATTATCATCAGCCGGGCGCTGGAAAGGCGCCGGCTGGCTATGGAGGCCGAGACACTGCGGCGCGAAAAGAAGCTCATGGAGGATAATTTCATCACCATGGTCACCCACCAGCTCCGCAGCCCGCTGGTGGCCATCCAGCAGTATTTCGAGGTCATCCTGGCTGGACTGGCCGGCCAGGTCGATAAAACCCAGCAGGAGATGATCCTGAGAGCCCGGGAGCGGCTGGACAGCCTGCTCCGGCTGATCAACGACTGGCTGGACCTGGCCAGAATCGACCGGGGCCAGATCGTGGGCAAGCTCAAACCCGTGGCTCTCGACAACCTGCTCAAGAAGCAGGTTGAATTTTTAGAGTCGCTGGCGAAGGAGTATGAGGTGAGCCTGGAACTCGAGCCGGCCAAAGGGCCAGCCGCTGTGCTGGGCGATGAGCAGATGCTGGACCAGGTCTTCTCCAATATCATCACCAATGCCATCAAGTACAACAAGCCGAAAGGCTCAGTGACCATCTCGATGGGTCATGAGGACAGCTTCGTCGTCGTCAAGGTAAAGGACACGGGGATCGGGATTGCCAGGGAACACCTTCCGTTCATCTTCGACCAATTCTACCGTGTCAGCCGCAGGGAGGACCAGAAAATCAAGGGGACTGGCCTGGGGCTTTCAATCGCCAAAAAAATCGTCGAAGCCCACAACGGCTCGATAGACGCGGAGAGCGAGCCGGGTCAAGGCTCCACGTTCAGCGTCAGGCTTCCCCGGCCGGAAGATGAAACAAAATGAAGACTCTTGTTTTAGGCCTGGGAAACGAGCTCTACGGAGACGACGGAATCGGCGTCCAGGTCATTCGCCATCTCAGGGAGGAAATGACAAAAATGCCGACCGGGGATTTCCAGGATGTCGACCTGGAAGAATGCTCCCTGTCCGGCCTCGCCCTTTTAGATGTTATCGTCGGCTACGACCGGCTCATCCTCATCGACACCATCAAGCGGGAGGCCCCCCAAACGGGAAGAATCCAGGTTTTGGGAGAGGCCGATATCCGGGCCGTTCCCGGCCCCTCTCCCCATTACGCCTCGGTGCCGCAGGCGATCGAAATCGGGCGAAGCCTCGGCCTCCACATGCCCTCCCGCATCCAGGTCGTGGCCGTCGAGGCAAAGAACCTTCATTCTTTAGGAGAAAAGCTATCGGAGGAAATGGAAAAAAACATGCCGGCCATTGCCGAGAAGGTCAAAAAAATCTTGAGAAAAACAGAGGATTAGGAAGTGGACAGAAAAGAGGTTCTTGTCCGCGAGGAGATCTTAGCCTCAAACAAGAAAATAGCCGCTGAAATCCGCGCCCGGCTGGAAAAAGAAGGCATCCTGACCGTCAATCTCCTCAGCTCGCCGGGAGCAGGCAAGACCTCGCTCTTGGAGAGAATCGCTGAAGCTTTCAAACTGAATCACCGCATGGCTGTCATCGAGGGCGATATCGAAACTGACCTGGACGCCGAGCGGATCCGGAAGAAGGGTGTGACGGCCTGGCAGATCACCACCGGCGGCGCCTGCCATCTCGAGGCCAGGATGGTCGCCAGGCTCATTCCCGAAATTCCCTCCGAGACCAAGTTTTTGTTCATCGAAAACGTCGGCAACCTTGTCTGTCCGGCCAGCTACGACCTGGGAGAAAGCCTGCGCTGCGTCCTCCTCTCACTGCCCGAGGGCGACGACAAACCAAAGAAATATCCCAAGGCTTTTGCCACGGCCGACTGCCTCATTTTCACCAAGGCCGACCTGATGCCCGTCGTTCCCTTCGACCTGAGGCGGGCGGAAAAGGAAGCCCTGGAGATCAACCCGAAGCTCCGCGTTTTCCTGACCTCTGCCCTCAGGGGCGCGGGCATTGCCGAGCTTGTCCGCTTCTTTATTGAGCGCCGCGTCAACATGATCCAGCGTCATGCATGAACTTTCCATCATCGCCAGCCTGTTTGAAATCCTGGAAGAAAAAGCCCAGGAGCAGAAAGCGAACAAAATCGTCCTCGTCAAGTTAAAGGTCGGAAAACTGGCGGGCGCCGTCCCCGAGTTCCTCGAAACCGCCTTCAATATTTACAAGGACGGAACAATCGCCAGAGAAGCGATCCTGGAAATCGAGGAAGTCCCCCTCAGGATTCGCTGCCGCACGTGTCAGGCCATTGCCGAAAGGGATGACTTTGTCTTCGTCTGCCCGGCCTGCGGTTCGACCGTCCTCGAAACTCTCGAAGGGACCGAGCTTCTCCTCGAAAAAATCGCCCTGGAAATCTAACCCCCCAGGAGGCCTTCGATCTCCGCAAAAATCTGCTCATCACGGAAATGATTCTGCTGGGAAGCGGCCGCGGGACAGGCGGCGACACACGTCCCGCAGCCCTTGCAGAGCGCCTCGTTCACCTTGGAGATGCCTTCGTCCTCAGAGAACTTGATGGCCGTGTAGGGACAGAGGTCGTTGCAGAGGCGGCAGCCGGAGCAGAGCTCCGGGTCGATATAAGCCTGGATGGGCTCGATTTCAATCTCTCCCTTAGAAATATAGGCCAGAATGCGCGCGGCCGCCGAGCTCGCCTGGGCCACGCTGTCTGGAATGTCCTTCGGCCCTTGACAGCATCCCGCGATGTATATTCCATCTGTGGCCGTGGCCGTTGGGTCGAGCTTGGGATGCTTCTCCAGGAAGAAACCATCAGGGCTTCGGCTGATGGAAAAGAGCCGCTGGATGTCGCCCGCGTCGGGTTGAGGCTCGATGGCGTTGCAGAGCACGACCATGTCAACGGGGATTTCCCGGTACTTTTTGATCAGCGTATCTTCGCAGCGGATGAGGAGAGTCCCTTCTTCTTTTTTGGACCAGCCAGATTGAACCACCTCGGCCACTTTGCCCCGAATGACATTCACCCCCTCTTCTAAGATCCGGGAATAGAACTCTTCATACCCCTTGCCAAAGGCTCTCATATCAATGTAGAACTCGTAGACTTCAGCGTCTGTCCTGTCTTTGATGAGATGGGCAAACTTGAGCGCATACATGCAACAGACACGGGAGCAGTAGGGGTGATACTTTTCATCCCGGGATCCGACGCAATGGATGATCCCGATGGCCCTCGGCTCCTGGCCATTTTTCAAGACAATCCTTCCCTGGGTTGAGCCTGTGGAACTCACGATCCTCTCAAATTCAAGGCTTGTGTAGACGTTATCGAATTGGCCGTAGCCGTAAAGGCTGAGGGCCTTGGAATTTAACGTTGCGTAGCCTGTGGCCAGGAGGATCTGCCCGACCTTAATCTCCTTGATCTCATCCTTCATGCGATGGTCAATGGCTTTCGGCTCGCAAACGCGCACGCACTCTTGGCATTCAACACAGATGCCGCAATTCAGGCAGCGTTCCGCTTCTTTCATCGCCTCTTCCTCGGTTAAGCCCAACTCCACTTCTTCAAAGGTTTTGAGCCTTTTCTCCAGGCTAATTTCACTCATCTTCGTCCGGGGCACCCTGGGAGTTTCCTTGAAGGCTGGAGCATACCGATGAGGACGGAAGCTCTCATCCCTTTTCGCCAGCTTCTTCGCCCGGGGAGTTGTGAAATCCGCGAGAGGCTCGTTGTTGAGGTATTTATCGATGGCTTCAGCGGCGCGCTTCCCGTCGCTCATGGCAGCGATCACGGTGGCCGGCCCGAGGACAACATCTCCTCCGGCAAAAACTCCTCTGATGTTGGTCTCCAGCGTCTCCGGGTTGACCTCGAGGGTGCTCCATTTGGTCACGTTG
Source organism: Candidatus Aminicenantota bacterium (assembly GCA_037444845.1). Taxonomy (GTDB): domain Bacteria; phylum Acidobacteriota; class Aminicenantia; order Aminicenantales; family UBA8522; genus JARYMI01. The sequence continues at coordinate 47,777 of JBBILQ010000004.1, forward strand.
AGGGGAAATTTACCGGTTAAAAAGTCAACAACAGGCTCCTGGCTGACGGCAATGAGCAATGTGTCAAAGGCGAGATCATGCTGGCTTCCCTCAACTGGCACCGGCCGGCGCCGGCCGCTCGAATCAGGCTCTCCCAGTTCCATGCGGATGCATCGCACGCCGCAAATTTTTCCTTCTTTTCCTAAAACTTCGACCGGAGCCACGAGATATTGAATGGCGACTCCTTCTTCTTCAGCCGCAAGAATTTCCGCTTCCTCGGCCGGCATCTCCTTCCTGGTTCGCCGATACAAGACGGTCACCTCCCTGGCTCCGCAGCGGAGAGCGGTCCTGGCGGCGTCTACGGCCGTATTTCCCCCTCCCACAACAGCCACTCTCTTTCCCACAGGCTGAGGCCTTCCGAGGTTGATATCCCGCAAGAAATCGACGCCGTGCAAGACGCCTTCCAGGTTTTCTCCCGGAATGGCCATTTTTAGGCTTTTGTGGGCTCCTGTGGCAATATAAATCGCCTTGAATCCCTGGCTAAAAAGATCGTCGATGACGAAGTCTTTTCCCAGAGCCATGTTTGTCTTTATCGTCACCCCCATCCGTTTGATAAAGTCAATCTCCATATTGAGGATTTCCCGGGGCAAACGGTATTCAGGAATGCCCAAAATCAGCATGCCTCCCGCCACCTCGTGCTTTTCAAAGATGACGGGTGAATAGCCTCTCAAGGCGAGCTCATGGCCGCAAGCAAGGCCGGACGGCCCTGATCCGATAATGGCAATCTTCTCTTTCTTTTTCTTCTCCGCCTTGGGAACTTCGACAAGCGCCTTATTTTTGAGCTCCCAGTCCATGACAAACCGCTTGATGTTTTTTATGGCTAAAGGCTCATCGGCAAACCGGCGGCTGCATTCCGACTCGCAGGGATGGTAGCAGACGCGGCCGCAGACGAAGGGCAAAGGATTGTCCCGGCGAATGAGGCGGGCCGCTTCGGCAAACCTCCCTTTGGCAACAAGGGCGATGTATCCGGCGGCCTCCTGGCCGATGGGACAGGTCTCGCGGCAGGGGGGGCGTTCTTCCTTATCGATAAGGTAGGTGTTGGGAACAGCCTGGGGAAAGGTCCTGTAGATGGCGCTCCTTGCAACCTGATTCTCTTCAAATGAGTTGGGAACAAGGATTGGACAGGCTTTAACACATTCCCCGCAGGCGGTGCATTTTTCGCTGACATAGCGGGCCTTTTTCTTCACCTTGACGGTGAAATCGCCGATGAAGCCCTGGACATCCTCGATTTCGCTCAGGCTGAGGAGCTCGATGTCCTCGTGCTGGGCGACGGAGACCATCTTTGGAGTGAGGATGCAGGCGGCGCAATCCAGGGTGGGGAAGGTTTTATCGAACTTGGCCATCTTGCCGCCGATCGTCGAATCCCGCTCGACAAGATACACTTTGTTTCCGGAATCGGCGATCTCCAGAGCAGCCTGAATCCCTGCGATTCCGCCTCCAACGATGAGCGTAGCAGGGTTGACTTTTACCACGACGGGGTCGAGGGGAGCCTGGCGGACAACTCTCATCACCGCTGCCTTGACCAAGGCTTTGGCCTTCTCGGTAGCCTCCTCCTTTTTTTGATGAACCCAGGAGCACTGTTCCCGGATATTGGACATCTGAAAAAGGAATCGGTTCAATTTGGCCGTCTCACAGGCCTTGCGAAACGTCTTTTCGTGCATCAAGGGCGAGCAGGAAGCGACCACAACCCGGTCGAGCCCCATCTCTTTTATATCCTTGATGATGAGCTCCTGGCCGGGATCAGAGCACATGAACTTGTATTCCCGTGCCACTGCCACACAGTCGAGCCTGGAGGCAAAACCCGTCACTTCGTAGACATCAACTGTCTGAGCGATATTGAACCCGCAATGGCAAATATAGACTCCGACCTTCACATTTTTATCCCTGCTCATAGCCTTCCTCCAAGAATTTTCTCTCCAGCAGGGACAAGGTTCTGGCCAAGCCCGGCTTCCTTTGGGGTCGATCCCATGGAAAGAGCCAAGAGCTGCGTAAAAAAGAGGATGGGGATATGGACCTTAATCTTGAATTTTTTGCTGATTTTCTTCTGATAGGCATCCAAATTGATCTGACACAGGGGGCACGTCGTCACGATGCAGTCGGCGCTGTTCTCCACGGCGCACTCGAGAATCTCTTTGTTGAGCTTCAGGGCGACTTCAGGAAACGTCGTCATGAGCATGCCCCCGCAGCAACGGACTTTCACCGGAAAATAGACATTGTTTCCGCCCAACGCTTCAAACAGCTTGTCCATGGCGGTTGGATTTTCCGGGTCATCGAAGACCCCTTCTGGCCTGACGATCTGGCATCCGTAGTACGGAGCAATGTTGAGGCCTTCCAAGGAGTGCGTGGCCCTCGAAGCGATCGCATCAATCCCGACATCATTGACGAGGACATCGAGAGGGTGCCGGGCCTTGACCTTCAGGTGATAGGACAGGCCCTCCCGTTTTAAGGACTGGTTGACTTTGGCCTTCAAAATGAAATTTTCTTTGAGAATTTTGTTCGTCTTGTTGAGGATGGTGTAGCAGGAACTGCAAGGAGCGACCACGTCTCCTCCCATCCTTTCCGCCAGCGCCAGGTTGCGGGCTGAAAAGACAAGGGAAATCGTCTCCTTGGTGGACATGTACATCGTGGCTCCGCAGCAATTCCAATCCTCGAGCTCCACCAATTCTTTCCCGAGGCTCTGAAAAACCCAGCGGGTCGACACATCATACGATTTTGCTGACGACTCTAAACTGCAACCGGGATAATAAAGGTAAGACATCTTTGCCTCCTCAGGACGCCTTAATCATGCCTGGGGCAACCGCTCTTTTGGGAACCACCGGGTAGGTCCCCTCGGGGACAATCATTTCCATGACCTCGGCCTCAGTTAGGATGGCCGAAAGCTCTTTCCTCTTTTTTATTCTCGCGGGAAACGGAGCGATTCTTCCTTTCCTGAACAACCGGTACGCAAGGGGGAGAAGAGAAAACAGTTTCAGGGGATTTGTCCTCAGGTAGTAAAGAAGAAGCAGCCCGGCCTCGTAACTTCGGCCGTAGCGGTTGATCAGAAAGACAAAGGATTTGGAGAGAACGAAGATAGGAAATCTTTTGGGAAAAAGCTCCTTTTCCATGGCCATTCTTTTGAGAGCATAAAGAATATCCGTGACTTTAATGCCCACGGGGCATCGGACTGTGCAGGCGTAGCAGGAAGCGCATATCCAGATGGTGCGGCTGTTGAGGACGGATTCCATAGCTCCGGCCCGAAAAAGGGCGATGATTTCACGCGGCATGATGTCCATCGTGTAGCTCACTGGACAGGACCCCGTGCATGTTCCGCACTGAATGCATTTTTTGATTTTTTCTCCCCCGGGTATGTTGGAGACCTGGTAGAGGAAAGCGGCTCGAAGTTCGCTCTCTTTTTTATCCAGGATTCCCGGCTCTTTTAAAACATCGACGGCCATCGTGTTGACCTCCTCAGATTTGTCTTAGCATAACTTTATATTGTCCGACGAAATGATGATCTGATCAAGGCGCATTTCACAGTCCAGAATTGCCGTTAGGAAAACGTTATCCCTGTCATCGCGAGCACCCCTTGGGTGCGTGGCGATCTCATCAACACAAACTGAGATTGCTTCGCTTCGCTCGCAAAGACAATTTTCTATCGGCAATTTCTGGTCACGGCCTCGGCGTTAGCCAGAAGAGATTGCAATTTTGATACCAACTTCAGGGATAAAAACAGGCTCTCCTGGATCCCTATAACCTGTTGATATCAAACAAATAGCTGGATCAGGTCATTCTCGGCGTCAGACCCTTAGGGTTCCGCTGAGGATTTTTTCCCCACTTTTGGGAATTTTTCCCAAACTCACCCCTACTTCCATCGCCCATGCGAAAATTGTCAATCGTGAGATCGCCGCGGCATCTTCAATCCCTCCTCATGACGGGGATCGCGCTGTCCCACCGGCAACTTTGGGCCCCGGTCGCGAACAGGCACCCTTCGGTCTTATGATATAATAAACGCTAACTGTATATGGGAGAAAGTCACGATGAAAAGCCTTAAAGAGATCGCCGTCAAGTCGGTCCTTTCCGAGACCCAGCTCAGGGAGCTCGAGCGGATTATCCTCCGCCAGGGGCCTTACACTCAAGAATCCGTTCGCGAGGAGTTGGACTGGTTCTGCGCCGGGCTGGGAATGAACGAGTACTACTTCCGGACGACACCCCTCCAGACGATCGCCAATCACATCCAGGCCATCAAGGCCGCCGAGATCATCGCCACGATCAAAAAGGAAAAGTCGGTCACAATCGACCTGGCCACCGAACATGAAAACGAGGCCATCTACCTCGTAGACGACGTCCACAGCCGGGCTCTCGAAATCGAGCGCCGGATCGAAGAAAAATACCCGAACTGCCGCCTCCAGTCTTACCGGACTCAGCGCAAGGCCATGGGACTGGAACACCTGAGGATGTATGTCGTGTGCCGGCCGAAGTTTCCGGCGGCTCATCCCGAGCCCGGAGAAACCCGCCTCCGTAAGATCGCCGACCTGACCTTCCTCAAGACAGCTCCGGCCGAAACCTTTAACCGCTACCAGGCCCTTATCTCGAAGACCAGCCGCTGGGAAAGCCCGCACATCGAATCAAGCCACGTTTCCCGGACGGGCGAGCTCCGTCTCACGGTCGTGACCAAGCGCGACTCCAGCTACCGCTTCTTTTCCAATGTCTCGGACGTGATCAACTCTCACGGCCTTGTCTCCAACCGCAAGTATGTCGAGCAGTTCAGCAACGGCCGGACAGCCTACGCCTTCTATTTCAAGGATCTCAAGGATAAAGCGCTCGTCCAGGAGTTAGTCGAAGACATCAGCCTGATCTATGTCGTTCCTGAGTCGCCGCTCTCGAGCTTGTTCCGGGAGGGAAAGCTCAGCGCCCAGGAGACCGCTTTCGGCGTCTCAGCCTGGAGCTTCGCTCACCAGTTCCTGACGGGCTACAACGAAGAATACCTGAGGCTGGCTGAGGCCCTGAAGGACTCGCCAGAACTCCTGGGAATCCTGCGGACACTGAAGACCAAGCTCGTCAAGGACACCTACACGGAAGCCAGAGTCTGGGATGCCTTCCTGGAGAACCATGGGATGATAAAGGAACTCTTCCGGCTGTTCGACCGGAAATTTAGCCCTGCTTCACCCGGCCGGGAGGTCAACAAAGACATGGACGCTTTGAAAAAGGACATCGCCGTCAACCTGCCGGTGGAAATTGACCGGGATATCTTTCTCGCCGTCTGCACCTTCATCGAGGCCATCCTGAAGACCAACTTTTACGTCAAAGAAAAGACATCTCTCGCCTACATGTATAACCCCGGCTTCCTGAACAAGGTCGATTATCCCGTTACCCCCTGCGGCGTCTTTCACGTCATCGCTGCCGAGATGCGCGGTTTCCATGTCCGCTTCCGCGACATCGCCCGCGGCGGCATCCGAATCGTCCGCTCCAGCGGCCTGCAGAACTATCTCAACAACTCGGATTTCATCTTCGACGAAAACTACAACCTGGCCCTGACCCAGCAGCATAAAAACAAAGACATTCCCGAAGGAGGCTCGAAGGGAACGATCCTGCTGCGCTGGGGATACCAGCATTGCGCCGAAGAGGCTTTTAAAAAGTACGTCGATGGCCTGTTAGACCTGATGCTCAACGAGGAGGGCGTTGTCGATAACTTAGGCAAGGAGGCCCTTCTTTTCCTCGGCCCGGACGAGGGAACCGCTGAGCTCATGGAATGGGCAGCTCTCCGCGCCAGAGTTAGAGGCTACCGCTACTGGCGGTCGTTCTCGACAGGAAAGCCCGTTTCGATGGGCGGCATCCCTCATGACCTCTACGGCATGACGACCAACTCCCTCCACCAGTATGTCCTGAAATCCCTGGAAAAGCTGGGGCTTCGGGAGGAGAAGATCACCAAGGTCATGACCGGAGGCCCGGACGGCGACCTCGGCAGCAACGAAATCCTGATCTCTAAGGACAGAATTCTAGCCATCATCGACGGCTCGGGCGTTCTCTGCGACCCGGAAGGACTGGACCGGAAAGAGCTCGTGCGGCTGGCCCGGGCGCGCCAAATGGCCGAAAATTTCAGCCGCGAGCGACTCTCGATCCGGGGGTTTTTTGTCGGGATCACAGAGCGGAATGTGCGCCTTCCTGACGGGGAAAAAGTCGATTCCGGCCTCGACTTCCGGAATTCCTTTCATCTTCATCCGAGGTTTCAGGCCGACCTCTTCGTCCCCTGCGGCGGCCGGCCCTCCTCGGTCAACATCAACAATTGGCAAAACTACCTGGATGAAAAAGGCAATCCGAGGTTTAGAATCATCGTCGAGGGCGCCAACCTGTTCCTCACCCAGCAGGCCCGGCTACGCCTCGAGGAGCGCGGGGTCATCATCTACAAGGACGCTTCAGCCAACAAGGGCGGCGTCACGTCGTCCTCCCTCGAAGTGCTGGCCAGCCTGGCCCTCACGGATTCAGAATACGACAAGCTGATGTGTGTCCGGGACGGCGTCGTCCCGTCTTTTCGCCGGAAATACATCGCTCAGATCCTCGATATCATCCGGGAAAACGCCCGGCTCGAGTTCGACATCATCTGGAGGGAAAACGAGGCCAAAGGCCTGCCGCGCTCGGTTCTCTCCGACCTCATCAGCGAGAAGATCAACCTGATCAAGGACGCGGTCGCCCAGTCTGACCTGTGGCAGGACCGGGCCCTTTTCAGGAAAGTGACCGCCTGCTGCATCCCCGCCGTTCTGGCCGAGGAAATCGGGTTTGCCAGGATCCTGAAGAGGGTGCCGATGGCTTATCTCAGGGCGCTTTTTGCTTCGGAGCTGGCCAGCCGGTACGTTTACAAACACGGCCTCGACGCCAACGAGATCAACTTCTACGCCTTCCTCAAAGAAATCCGCTGACGCGGCGGCCCTAACTAATCTCACCGGTCAGATAGGCTCTGGTTCTGGGGTCTCTGGGGTTGGCGAAGACCTCCTCGGCCGGGCCGTGCTCGACGAGCTCTCCCATATAAAGGAAAGCGATATAATCAGCGATCCTCTTGGCCTGCCGGAGGATGTGCGTGACGACAATCACGGTATAGTCATTCTTTAATTCGATCAGCCGCTTTTCCACGTTCTGGCTCGATTGAGGATCAAGGGCCGAGGTCGGCTCATCTCCCAGGATAATCTCCGGCTCCACAGCCAGGCCTCTGGCTAAGCAAAGCCGCTGCTGCTGGCCGACCGAAAGCCGAGAAGCTGGCTCGGACAGCCTGTCCTTGACTTCCTCCCAGAGCTTGGCCATCTGGAGATACCGCTCGACGATCTCGTCCAGCTTTTTTTTGTTTTTCTGGCCGTGGAGACGAGGCCCGTATGCGACGTTATCATAGATGGACATCGGAAGAACCTGCGGCTTCTGAGAAAGAAGGCCCATCTTTTTCCGGATGTGCGTCACCTCCGTTTTCGGGTCGTAGATGTCCTCCTCGTCAACGAATATTTTTCCGCTGACCTTGACGCCGTCCAGGGGTTCCACCAGCCGGTTCAGACACTTCAACAGGGTCGTTTTCCCGCAGCCGGAGGGCCCGATGATGACCGTGATTTTTTTGTCTGGAATATCGATAGTAATATCATTTAACGCCCTCTGTCTGCCGAAAAAGACGCTTAAATTCTGGATCCTGATGTGCGGTTTCTTGTTCATGGCTTTAACCTCTTTGCCTATCTTCCTAAATCACATGTTTTGTGTATTTTTTGATCAGGCTTCTGGCCAGCAGGCTGACGAGCAGGATGATCCCAGTCAGCAAGGCCGCCGAGGCGTAGGCTCTGGCCTGGACCTCGGGGAAGGGCGTGCCCAATTGGAAGAAAATGGCCAGAGGCAGCGTCGCCGCCGGCTGGAATAAGGAGGTAGGAAGACGGTCGGTGAAACCGGCGGTGAACAGGACTGAGGCGGCATCGCCGATGCCGCGGCCAAAAGCGATCAAGATGGCGGTCAAGATGCCGGGAAGGCTCTGTCTGACTACGACCTTCAGGGCCGTTTCCAGCTTGGTCGCGCCCAGGGAATAAGATGCCTCCAGGAGCTCGGAGGGCATAAGACGAATGACTTCATCCATTGCCCGGCTCATGATCGGCAGCTCAAGAAGCGCCACGATGACGATTCCTGCCAGGAGAGAGGCTCTCATTCCCATAAAAACCATGAGAATAAACCCAAAGGCCCCGTAGACAATCGAGGGAACCCCCCACAGGACGTCGAATGAAAACCTTGTCCAGGTTGCCAGCCGGGAAGTCTTTCTGGCATACACGTTGATAAAGAGGACGATCGGAAGGCTGAAAACGACGGCCAAGAGAGTCGCTCCAGAAGCAATGTAAAGGGAGCCGACGATGGCATTGAGAATTCCTCCCTCTCTCCCCAGATAATAGCCGCCCTTGGGTGTCTCGGTGATCATGGATAGGCTCAAGGCCGGCAGCCCTTTCCAGAGAATCGCACCCACAATCAACCCCAGGCAGGCGATGACGATCGAGATAGACGTGACCATCAATACGCGGAAAAAATTTTCCTCGACCTTCCTCCGGCGGAGGTTGCGCAGGGCCTGCGGCTTTCTCATCCTGATTTCCTTTCGACTCTGACCAGTATAATCCTGGCCAGGACGTTGAAGGCCAGGACGATGACCAGGAGGACTCCGGCCGCCAGCATGAGCGCTGAATCATAAAGCGGCACAGACATCATTTCCCCGTAGTTATTGGCGATCAGGGCCGGCAGAGGATAGCCTGCATCAAAGACTGACCGGGGCACTTTAGGGACGTTGCCGACGACCATCAACACAGCCATGGTCTCACCGAGGGCCCGTGACAGGCCCAAAACGACGGCGGCAATAATGCCCTGCAACCCCTTTTTCAAAACGACATGCTTGACGGTTTCCCATTTGGTGGCGCCCAAGGAAAGCGATGCCTCTCTCAGCTCGTAAGGGATGGAGGAAATGACTTCAAGGGAAACGTAGATGATCGTGGGAAAGATCATGATGGCCAGGACCAATCCGCCGGCCAGGATGCTGTAGCCGCTGGAGGCACCGCCGAAAAAAGGAGCAATTCGGGCGACAAGAGGCACGATCAAGAGGACGCCCCAGACACCATAGACGACCGATGGAAGACCAGCCAGCACGTCGATCATCGGCCGGATGAATTCCCGGACAGGCCGAGAAGCGTATTCGGAAAGATAGATCGAGGCAAAGAGAGAAATCGGCACGGCGATGATCAAAGCGACTGCGGTGACCCACAAAGTTCCCATGATGAAAGGAAAGAACCCAAAATCTCCGCGGCCAGGAGCCCAGGAAGAAGAGAACAGCAAGGAAAAGAGAGGCTTCTCTGCCAAGATAGGCCGGCCGCGAAGGTACAGACCGAAGATTATCAGGAAGACAACGAGGCCCGGGAAGAAGCTCAAAAAAAGCATTACCTTTGAAGCGAGCGCGTCTTTCAGCAGCCTCACGTTGTCCCCTTAGCGAAAGCCGATTTTTCTAAAGCTTTCGGCCAATTTTTCCGGACTCAACTCAATATAGCCAGTTTCGGCAACATACTGCTGGCCGTCTCCCAGGATCCATGTCAGGAACCTGACCAAAAGGGGATTTTCTGGCTTTCCCTTGGTCACCAGGTAAAGGTCGCGGGCTGGAGGAGAAGGATATGCTCCCCGGGCAATGGCCTGCGTGACGGCATCCCGGTTCGCGTAGAAATCTTCCTCCTCATCAACCTGGCGGTTCCCGTTAAGGTCAATCGGCAGAACGGCTATTCCCAGGACAGGTTTTTTTGTCTTGGCATCGTAAGCGTAGTTGATGTTGTTGAAACCTATCCCCAAGGAGTCGCGGCGGACAGCCTCAGCCAGTCCCGGGTCACCATAGACGCCAACTCCTTCGAGGTCCTCTTGCCTCTTCCCCAGGAATGCCGCCCAGGTCTCGGCAGCTCCGCACGCATCCGACCGGGTGTAGACATGAAGCGGAGCTTTTTCGTCGCTTCCCAGGAGATGGCCCCAGGTTGTCGCCTCTCTGGTGATCCAGACCATGACGCACATTTCCTTGGTCACGCCTTTCTCGAGAACCTGACGCCGGAATGGATTTTTCTCGCTGATCGTCGGGACGACGGCGTCCTTGCAGACGGCGATGGCCCAGGCTCCTTTCTCGACTTCGGCGGGATGAATGTCCCGCGAGACCATCCCCACATCGACGAGGCCGGCCAGGACGTCTGCAATTCCCTTGCCCGCTCCTCCGGCCTGGACATCGATGCGCACCCGAGGATAGATTTTCTTAAACTCTTCTGCCCACCTGAGGGCCATGGGGTAGAGGGCCCAGGCGCCCGAGATCGTCAGGCTTCCCTGCAGGCCTTTTTCCGCCGGCAAAGGTCGAGAGATGATGACGACCGTGATGGCGATCGTCATGAGGCCGCTCGCGACTTTGTTCGCCCTCATCTTTCTCCGCTATCAATATTAATATAAACGCATTAAGTGTCATTGCGAGGAACGCAGTGACGAAGCAATCCGACGCAGTCGCCGCGAGCGCAGCGTGGCGGTCTCATGCCTATTTCGCACTTGATGAGATCCCTCGCCATGCTCGGGACGGCCCAAAGGGCCGGATTGCTTCGCTCCCGCCGGTCGCTCGCAATGACCATGTAATATTATTAATTACGTTTGTATTAATACGATATAATCGATAGACAAACTAAACTATAAATAAAAAAAATATAGATCAGCGTTAATTCCTTCTCCGGCCTGGCTTGGCGGCCCTCGCTTTGCTCGCCAGGTCGGCGAAGGTCGTCCTTTCCATGATCTCCGCCACGGCGTCCCGGACGTCCTTCCACAGCCATCTCAGGGTGCAGGTGGCCTCGTGCGGGCAGACTTCGTGCGCCGTCACGCTGACGCAGTCGATGGGCGCGAGCGGCCCGTCCATGACCCGGATGACCTCGGCGACGTTAATCTCGGCAGGCGGCTTGGAAAGCGTATAGCCGCCGTTCGGACCCTTGCGGCTGCGCAGGTAGCCCGCCCTCTTGAGCTGGAGCAGAATCTGCTCCAGGAACCGCTGCGGGATGTCCTGAGCCTTGGAAATGTCACGGATGTGGAGGGGTTTCTTTTCGTAGTGACGGGCTAACTCGAGCATGGCCCGGCTGGCGTATTCGCCTTTCGTAGAAAGCCGCATGCGCGTCGATCCCTTTATTGTCGACTAATTCAATCGACTATATCAACTTATCACGTCTGCAACCTGCTGTCAAGCCATTTTATTGCAAAGCCGCCCTTTCGGGCGACTTGTGGCCGGACAGTGTTTTATAATATCATCCTTGTTCAGAAGTTCCCCGGGCGAGATGAGCCAGGGGATCTTAGGCCAAAACAAAACCTGTAGAGGAGGAGAAATATTCATGTTTAAACAAAAACGAGCCTTTATAATCCGCTTCATTCTGTTTCTCTTTCTTGCCAACTTGGCTTTGGGCCAGCCTCACGTTCCGGCGAAAAGAATCACCTTTGAACAGGCCTATTTGAACAAGGAGCCCCGCCTGCTCGTAAGACTCCCGCGCGCGACCTGGCTCGATGACGAAAATTATCTCCTCCGAGAGACAGACGATAGGGATAAAACCAGGCGCTTATTCAAAGTGTCTGTCCGGACAGGAGAAAAAACTCTCTTCCTGGATGTCATCGCGCTCGAAAAACGCCTTCCCAAGGGCATGGTTGCCAGGGAACACGTGGCTGCCACGCCAGATTTTTCGATCCTTGTGTATTCTTATGAGAATGATCTCTACTGTTATGTTCAACCTGCCGAGAAACTCAAACGGCTGACCGCCACGCCGGCTGAAGAGGAAAAGAATCCCCGTTTCTCCCCCGACGGAAAATACTTAGCCTACACCCGTTCGAACAACCTTTTTGCCTGTGAGCTCGAAACGGGGCTCGAACACCAGCTCACGTCAGATGGATCTGAGACGATTGCCAACGGCTGGGCCTCCTGGGTTTACTACGAAGAAATCCTGGGCCGGATTTCTCGGTATGCAGCCTTCTGGTGGTCTCCAGACAGCCGAAAGATCGCCTTCCTGCGCTTCGACGACAGCCCGGTCCCGACGTTTCCCATTTTCCACGCTAAAGGCGTTCACGGCGAGCTCGAAATCCAGAGGTATCCCAAGTCAGGCGATCCCAACCCGCGGGTGAAGTTAGGCGTGGCCAGCCTGCCTGACGGCAACATTGTCTGGGTCGATATCGATGACAGGGCGGACCATTACATCGCCTGGCCGCTCTGGCTTCCCGGAGGCTCCGGGCTGACTTTCCAGTGGATGAACCGCGGCCAGGACAACATCAAGATCTACGCCATGGACCTCAAGACCGGCGGAAAAGAAGAAATCTTCGACGAAAAACAGCCCTCATGGGTCGAGTTTTTCGAGGACCTCTATTTTTTCAAAGACGGGAGCGGTTTTCTCCTCCGGAGCGACGTCGACGGGTGGCGGCATCTCTACCATTACGACCTCCAGGGGAAGCTTATCCGTCGCCTGACCGAGGGCCCCTGGCAGGTAGAGAGCATCAACCTTGTTGACGAAAAAAACAGGCGGGTTTATTTCACTGGCCGGAAGGAGAAAACAACGGAAACTCATCTTTTCAAGGTCGGGCTCGACGGCCAGGGCCTCGAGCAGCTCACCCGCGAGCCCGGAACCCATCGCAGCCAGGTCTCGCCGGGCGGCAGCTATTTCCTGGATTCTTTCTCGAGCGTCGATTCTCCCACGCGGCTGGACCTCTTCCGCAGCGACGGGACCGAGCTCAAAACTATCGAACTGAGCGAAACGCCGGAAATGAAGGAATACACGCTGGCAAAAAAAGAGCTCTTCACCATCCCCACCGAAGACGGCTTCGAGCTTCCTGCTTACTGGCTTCTTCCGCCGGGTTTTGACCCGGCCAAAAAATACCCCGTGCTTTTTACGATTTACAGCGGGCCGGGATCGGCCACCGTCTCCAATTCCTATCCGCCTTTATCCTCTTTGTTCCTGGCCCAGGAGGGGATCATCGTCATGAGCGTTGACCACCGAGGCTCGGGCCATTTCGGGAAAAAGGGCATGGCCCTGATGCACCGGAATCTGGGCAAGTGGGAAATGCACGACCTTATCGAAGCGGCCAAATGGATCCGCCAGAAGCCTTTTGTGGACAGCCAAAGGATCGGCATCACGGGAGGGAGCTACGGCGGCTACACGACCTGCTTGGCCCTGACCTACGGCGCCGACTACTTCACTCACGGGTTCGCGAGCGCTTCAGTCACAGACTGGAAGCTCTACGACACGGTCTACACCGAGCGCTACATGGACAGGCCGGAGGAGAATGAAGATGGGTACAGGTTCGGGTCGGTCATGACCCATGCGGGAAAGCTCAAGGGCGTTCTTTTCCTCGAGCACGGGGCCACTGATGACAACGTCCACATGCAGAACACCATCCAGCTCATCGATGCCCTGATGGACTTAGACAAAATGTTTGAATTCATGCTGTACCCCGGCCAACGCCACGGGTTCATCGGCAAGAAACGGGAAAACTCAAACCGCCGGTCCGTCAATTTCTGGCTCAAACACCTCCTCAATCGTTGAGATGGAAGGAACAGAGGCTCAATTCATCGACGTCGCCGCCTGTCCGGCCTGCGCCGGGCGGAGCTTTCATCCCCACAAAAAGGGAACGTACGCGGGCCGGCTGACCCGGGACGAGATCAAGATCACGGACAGTCAGTACGGCAGAGTATGGGACCTCAGCCTGTGTCTGGACTGCGGCCATATCTTTGCCAACCCGTGTCCTTCTCCGGACTTTATCTTCTCTCTTTACGGCGAGGTCTGTGACCCAGAGTACGAAGAAGAGGCGGCCGGACGCTCCAGAAATTTTCTCAGGATTCTCGACGCTCTCGAAAGGATTGTCCCGGAGCGGGGCGCTCTTTTCGATGTCGGCGCGGCCACGGGCATCCTGCTCGACATCGCCCGCAGCCGCGGCTGGCAGCCGGACGGCATAGAGCCAAGCTCCTGGGCCGTCAGAATCGCAGCGGAGAAATATGGCTTGGCCTTGCAGCACGGCCCCTTTGAAACGGCCCGCCTCAAGGAGAACGCTTACGCGGCCGTGCTGATGGTTGATTTCATCGAGCACACGCCTTTGCCCCGCGAGGCGATCGTCCGGGCGCAGCGAATTTTGCGGCCAGCCGGAATCTTAGTTTTGGTGACGCCGGACATCCGCAGCCCGGCCGCAAAAATCGCTGGCCGGAGGTGGTGGCATCTCCGCCCGGCTCACCTTGCTTTTTTCTCCCGCGCCTCTCTCCAGGCCCTGCTCAGCCGGGCCAGCTTCACGATCATCGAGGAGAGGCGGTATGCCTGGACCTTTAGCGCCCACTACCTGCTTTCCAGGAGAAGCCTGACGCGTGTTCTGCTCAAAAATTCAGCTATGGCTTCTTTTTTCAAACGAATTCCGATAAAATTGGCCCTCGGCGACTCGTTTGAAATATATGCCCGAAAGGACAGAAACGCATGAAGGCTTACGTGCGGGCTCTGCGTCTCGAACGATGGCCGCGCAGCACTGCCATCCTTTTGGGGGGCGCCGGCTTCTTTTTCCTCCACCATGACATCCTTGAGCCCTTCAGCCTGCCGACGATTCTCTCTCGCCTTCTTTTTTCTTTTCTCCTGACCTGGGGCATATCCACGGCCAACTACGTGATCAACGAAATCGTCGATGTCCCCTACGACGCTCACCATCCAATCAAGCGACATCGGCCCCTGGTCAAGGGTGAAATCAGCAAAACGTTCTTCATCCTGGTCGGCGTCGCGCTTTCCTTGACTTGCCTCAGCCTGGCAGCAGCAGCTTTTTCCCGGCCCTTTTTCCTGGCGCTCCTGTCCCTTCTTGCGGCCGGGTTTGTATACAACATCAAGCCCATCAGGACGAAAGACATCCCGTTTCTCGACGCGGTCTCCGAATCAGCCAACAACCCCATCCGTTTCCTCATCGGCTGGTATGCGTTCTCTCCTTCCCAGCTTTTCCCCCCCCTGAGCTTGCTCATCTCGTGGTGGTCGTTCGGGGCTTTCCTGATGGAGGCCAAAAGGTTGTCAGAATTCAGGCTGCTCAAAGAAAACGCCGCCAACTACAGGGCTTCTCACAAGAAATACACCCGGACGTCTCTCCTCGCCGGCATGGCAGCGAGCGCCGTCCTCTTCATGGCAAGCTACGCGCATTTCGCCCTCAGCCAGGGGCTTCCTCTCCTCCTCTATGCCTCGCCCCTCCTCCTTCTCTATCTCTCCCTCTTTTTCCATAAAACTCTTCGCGAAAAGGAAATCATGGAAGAACCGGAAACTCTGCTCCTCCACCCGCTGATTGCGCTCTTCACTTTAGTGCTCCTCCTCCTCTTTGCCCTGGCCTTCTTTTTGTGATACAGTAGCAACATGTTTGGGGTTTGACAGGCATGAATATCTTGGAAACGTTGCTCAAACTTCTCCTGGCCATCGCTCTCGGCGGGATTATCGGCCTGGAAAGAGAGACCAGCCAGAAGCCTGCCGGGTTGAGGACTCATATCCTCATCTGCCTGAGCGCAACCATGATGATGGCCTTTTCCCAGTTCATGCTGGCAGGCAAAGGAGCGGCAACGAGCGACATGCTGCGCGTCGCGGCTGCCGTCATCATGGGCATGGGGTTTATCGGCGCCGGCACGATCATGCAGGCCCAGGGAAGCGTCCACGGGCTGACAACGGCTGCAACCCTTTGGGCTGTGACCGGGCTGGGGCTGGTCGTCGGAGCAGGCTACTATGCCGTCGCCGTGGTGTTCTCGGTGCTGGTCCTGGCGACTCTCGTCCTCTTCCGCCGAGTCGAAGAAACCCACCTCAAGAAAGCCCTTTATCGGTATCACCTCAAGATTAAAGACAGCCCTGATTTCCTGATCAACCTGAGAAAACTGGTCTTCCATTTAGGGCTCAAGATGGCGGAGTTGAACCTGAAAAAGGAAAGGAACATCTTGGCCATCGCCCTCTCCTTCGCTGCGTCTGAAGAAAAGGAGAGGGAATTCCACCAGAGCCTCTACGACCTGGCCGATATCCTCGAAATCAAAATTGACTAAAAAGAAGCTCGTTCTGGCCACCTCAAACCGGGGCAAATTCAGAGAAATAAAAGAGTATCTGGCCGACCTTCCCGTCCATATCGTTTCCCTCGATGACCTGAGCTCAAGCGAGGAGGTCGAAGAAAAAGGAAAGACTTTTTTTGAGAATGCCCGCCTGAAAAGCCTGACCTGGAGCCGGAAAGCGGACGGCCTCGTCCTGGCTGAAGACTCGGGCCTTGAGGTTGAGCACTTGGGCGGAAAGCCCGGCATCTTTTCAGCGCGCTTCTCTGCGCCCCGGCCAACCGACGAAAAGAACATCCGGAAGGTGCTCCAGCTGATGGCCGGTGTGCCCTGGAACCAGCGCCAGGCCCGGTTTGTCTCTTGCCTGGTCCTGGCTCAAAAAGGAAAGGTCCTAAAGGAAGCGAGGGGCGAGGTCAGAGGCTTTGTTGCTTTCAAGAAAAAGGGCAACCGGGGATTCGGCTACGACCCGATTTTTTACTACCCTCGCTGGCGGAAGAACTTCGGCGAGCTCGACCCCCGGGAGAAAAACAAAGTCAGCCACCGCGGCCGCGCTCTCCGGAAAATGAAAGCTTTTCTCGCCGCCTTTCTGAGCGTGCAAAAAAAGCGAGAAGGACGGGAAGAAGGGGGCTGAGCCCCCTTCTTATTTGCCCGTGCTTTCAGCGCCGACAGTGATCAGGTCTTTCAGCTGATTATACGTTTTTTCGCCGATCCCCCTGACCTTCATGATCTCTTCGATTTTCCTGAAATTCCCGTGCTCCTTCCTGTAGTCGATGATCCTCTGGGCGACCTGCGGCCCGACCCGGGGCAGCTTCTGGAGTTCACTTAGTGAGGCGGTGTTGATGTTGATTTTCTGTTCACCGCCTTTGGACCCAGCCTGCTGGGCGATGAGAGGAAGGAACGACAGGCCCACGGCCAGGGCAATGACCAGGGCTACGACCTTTGAGCTTTTCATGATAACCTCCTTTCGTCTTCCCCTTATGCAAACCGGAGGCCAAAGCCTGGATGTTGTATAGTTACTTTATTTTCAATGAGATAGAATTTTGTCCGGCTGGCTGATGTCAATGTCCGTTGACTTTTTCTGCCGCCGCGATCAACCGGCGTTGACGCAGGAGTGCGGGAAGAATCTCCAAATATGTGATTTCTATTATGGGTGCAAGGGGCTGCTCTGAAGCCCCCGTAGCGGAGGGGGGACCCATCGGATTCTCCGATGGGGGGAACCGACGGGACTGGTTCCCCCGGGGCGCGGGGGCCAAGGGCAGCCTCTTGCGCCCAATTGAATCACATAACGGAGATATCTACAGGAGTGTTTCATTCGACCGGGGGAAGCGTCAGCCCTTCTGGCTCGAAAATGACCCGTCGCTCCCCTTCCTCCACATGGCCAAGGTCAAGGAGTTCGTACCCGGCTTTTTTGCCCGCTTCAATTGTTTTATCCACTTCTTTTTCAGGCGCGAAGATATAGAATCCCACCCCCCAGTTGAACGTGGTCAGGCAGTCTTTCAGGCTGACGCCAATTTCTCGCATGAACAGGAAGAGGGGCGGTATCTCCTCCACCCATTTTCGGATTCTGTACGTGAATGGCCTCTTGTCATAGGCAATCTTGGAAATCCCTCCGCCCGTGCCTCCCAGCAGAGAGTGCACCTCCACGCCGTTTTCCAGGAGCGCCTCAACCAGCCTCACATAAGAGCGGGTTGGGATAAGCGCCTCATCTCCCAGCGTGTTTCCGTTCGGCAGCTGATGGAGAAATTTGTCCTTAAGCGTCAGGGCTCGCTTGATCACTAAGGAAATCCCGTTAGAATGGAGCCCGGACGACGTCGCTCCGATGACGTGATCGCCCGCACCGAGCTTTTCTCCTGTGACCATTCTTTCGGCAGGCGCGATGATTCCCGTCACGCACCCCGACAGGGAAGGAGCGCTCTTCACGGGCGGCTCAGGTTTGATCAAATAGCGGAGGGCCGGAGATTCGCCGGCGGGAAGGGCCATGCCGCACATCTCGCAGGCCTTAAAAAAACTCTCCGCCAAGTCATGGCTTCTCTTTTCATCCATGAACCACTCGCTGTCTCCGGCAGCCACCTCATCCGTGTAGATGACAGGAAGAGCGCCCTGACAAATCACGTCGTTGGCGGCCATCAAAGCTGTATCAATGCCAATGCCCTCGTAATACGTCCTTCCTGTCCCCGCATGGTGATACATCCATTCCGCGATCCAGTTCTTGTTGCCCAGGCCTTCCTGAGTCTTGCACCAGAGGTGAGACCCAGCCCCGCGATAGCGGAAAACAACGCCGTGCAGCCCCAGGCTTTCAGCCTCGATGTAGACATCTCTCTTGTTCGGAAATTCGAGCGTCCGCTTTCCGGCCTCAACCATGGCCATCTTGAAGGGCTCGATCTTTGCGTAGTCAACCCCGGCCTTGGCGTACTCAGATTTCGGCTTTTCCTTGGACATATCAGGCCTTTTTCTCGAGCTCTC
This sequence comes from Candidatus Aminicenantota bacterium, assembly GCA_037444845.1. Taxonomy (GTDB): domain Bacteria; phylum Acidobacteriota; class Aminicenantia; order Aminicenantales; family UBA8522; genus JARYMI01. Next base: position 66,312 of record JBBILQ010000004.1, read on the forward strand.
CCATGTCTGTCTCTGAAGGCCGGTTGGGAATGACCGCGATTGTTCTGCCTTTGTACTCGAACACCTGTTTGTCATCATCTGTAATTTCGGCGATCATTTCCGCTTTGACCCCTTTGGAACGGATGACGGACAAGACGTCATCAACGTCTTTCCCTTCCACCTGGACCGCCATTCTGCCCTGAGTTTCACAGATCATGATTTCTTCCGGCGTGATCTCGTCAACCTTAACCGGGACCTTGGATAAGTTGACAGATGCTCCAAAACCTCCGTACCTGGCTGATTCGCAAACCGCCGCGCCGATGCCGGCTGCGCCAAGGTCAGAGCACGCCTTTATCTTTCCCGTGCGAAACGCGGCCAGGGTTGCCTCCATGACCTGCCTTTCTTCCTCAAAAAGAGCGACGGCAGGCCTCATTTCCTTGACCAGGCCTGCCCTGTAGAGAGTGTCGTTGCCGTCGTTTCCGGTCTGGCCGATGAGGATGACTTTATCTCCGGCCGACTTGGCGGGCTTCGTGAGCGGCCTGGCCGTGACCAACTTTCCGATCACTGAAACAACGACGGCCGGAACGATGTCGGAGAATGAGGTGGAAAAACCGCCCCCGATGATAAACACATCCATGGCGTGGCACATGTCCCTCAGGCCTTTGACCATCAAATTCACTCTTTCCTGGCTCGTCATTTCGACGCACTTTCCGCAGGTGCACCTTCCCTCAAACCCACAGACGCCGACGATGACCTTTTCATGCAAAGGCCGGGTCCCGATAAAATTCATGAGAAAAATTGGCCTTGCTCCCATGGCCAGAACATCGCGCATAGCCCCGCCTGCCCCTGTTGCAGCAGCGTCGTACGGCCTCGGAACACAGGGAGAACAATGGCTTTCCATTTTGGCAACGAATAATGCGTCCGTCTCAGGAAATTTGATGACAGCCGCATCATCTCCCGGGCCGACGATCAGAGCGCCAGGAAACATCTTGCTGACCTGGTCATTTAGGGCCTCAATAGCCCTAAAATCAATCGCCTTATCGATGTTGTGATGAAGATGGACAAACAGAGCATGCATTAAAGCTTTTTCGATGGTGTTCATCCTCCAGCCTCCTCAAAATTGAATGATAATTCTCGCCCGACTGTAAGATAGACAAGTTTTAAGAAATTAGCAAATTTTTTTGTTCATCTTCATTATTGACATGAATTTTCGCTTACAAACCATTGATACAAGACAGGATGATCAGGACCGCGGGTGGCTCTTGCGGTAGACGTCCATCAGCCGGCCGAGGTTGAGGTGGGTGTATTTCTGGGTCGTGGCCAGGCTTTCATGGCCGAGGAGCTCCTGGATGACCCGGAGGTCTGCTCCGCGGCTCAAAAGATGGGAGGCAAAAGAGTGCCGGAGGGAATGGGGGCTGATCTTCCTCCGCACGGCCGCGAGCCGGATGTACTTGTCAACGATTCTCTCCACCGACCGGGCCGTCAGCCGCCTCCCCTGGTAGTTGAGAAAGAGCGCTTTTTCTCCGACCTCGGATTTGAGGAGCGTTAGCCTAACCCCCACGTATCCTGTCATCCTCTCTCCGGCGATCCGGCCGAACGGCACAAGGCGCTCCTTCTTGCCCTTCCCCCGGATGCGGATCAGCCGTTCCTTAAAATTCACGTCATCTTGATTGATTCCAACGAGCTCGCTGACCCGGATGCCCGTGGCGTAGAGGAGCTCAAGGATGGCCCTGTCCCGAAGATCGAGGGGCCGGCCGGAGCCGGGCGTCTCCAGAAAGCCGGCCACTTCTTCTTCGGATAGAAAAGAGGGGACGCGTTTATCCTGCTTGGGCGTGGCCACGATTCTGGCCGGGTTCTCGGCCAGCCAGCCCTTCCTCACGCAGAATTGAAAAAAAGACCGGACTGCGGCCAGCTTGCGCGCCAGCGAGGATTTCTTGAGTTTTCTCTCGTGGAGCTCGGCCATGAACCCCCGGACATGGACATTGTCCACCCGGCTCAGGGTGAGCTCTCTGGATTCAAGATAAGCCGCCAATTGCCCCAGGTCACGCCTGTAGCTTGAAATCGTATGGCCCGAGGCGTTCCGCTCATGGCGGAGATAGTCAAGGAACTGGCTAAGTTCTCGCTTCATCTTTTTGGGATTCTTTGGCCTCTTCCTTGAAGCCGCATTTCTCGTCCCGGCAATAGACAGTGGTCACCCCCTTCCGGGTTTTGCGTAGAAGAACGGGCTTGCCGCAGCAAGGGCAGGCCCTGGCGACGGGCTCGTCCCAGGTGGCAAAACGGCATTTGGGAAAACGGCTGCAGCCGTAAAATATCTTCCCCCGCCTGGTCGTCCTCCGGACGATCTTCCCGCCGCAGCCCAGGGGACAGGCCATATCGGTCTCAGCCTTTTCCGTCTTCTCTTTCTTGATGAACCGGCACTGCGGATAGTTCGAGCAGGCGACGAATTTCCCGAACCTTCCCCGCTTTTCCTGGAGCTGGGCGCCGCACTTGGGACAGAGCTCATCCAGGTTGATCGTCTCTTTTTTGGTCAGGCTCTCTTTGTGCGTGCATTCGGGAAAACCCGAACAGGCTTTGAACCGGCCGAACCGGCCGTTCTTGATCAGCAGGGGCCGGCCGCAGCGGGGGCACTTTTCGTCAACCGGGATCCCTTTGACGCCTTTGACTTCCCCGGCTTTGGCCAGGTCCTGGTTGAGAAGATCGTGGTACCGGCGCAGGGAGGACAGCCAATCCTGGTCGCCCTCGCTGATTTTGTCCAGCTCCTCCTCCATCCTGGCCGTGAACTTGACTTCCATCAGGTCAGCAAAATGGGCCACTAAAAAATCCGTGACAAACATTCCAAGGTCGGTCGGGATGAACTTGCCCTTTTCCTTGATGACGTAAACACGGTCCTGAAGGGTGGCGATGATCGGCGCATACGTGCTCGGCCGGCCGATGCCTTTGGCTTCAAGCTCTCTCACCAGAGTTCCCTCAGTGTAGCGGGGCGGAGGCTGAGTGAAATTCTGTTTTGTCTCAAGCTCCAGGAGCCGGAGAGTCTCCCCTTTCTGTGCTTTGGGCAACTGCTCTTCCTCCTCCTTTTTGGAGTTGGGGAAAAGCACTAAGAAGCCGTCAAACCTGATGACTTCGCCCTTGGCCCTAAACTCCGACCGTCCGGCCCGGATCAAGAACTCGGTCTCCTCTGTGTCGGCGGCGCTCATCTGCGAGGCTAAGAAACGGTTCCAGATGAGCGTGTAGAGGTCAAATTCCTCTTTCTTGAGATAGGGCTTGACGACATCGGGCGGCAGGTCGGGAGAGGTCGGCCGGATGGCCTCGTGAGCGTCCTGAGCCTTCCGCTTATTCTTGAACAGGCGAGATTTGGCCGGGACATAGTCTCTGGAATAGGTGACCTCGATGTGCTTTCTGGCCCAGTTGATGGCGCTATCGGAGACGCGGACAGAATCGGTCCTCATGTACGTGATCAGCCCTACCAGGCCGCGCTCGCCGACCGGGAGGCCCTCGTAAAGCCTCTGGGCGATGGACATCGTCCTCTTTACGGGAAACTGGAGAAGCCGGAAGCTGTCCTGCTGCAGGGTGCTTGTGATATAGGGAGGGCCAGGCTGGCGTTTTTTTTGCCTGACCTTGATGTCCTCAAGGACAAAGGCCGCTGTCTTCAGCTCGGCCACGATCTCATTGGCCCTGGCTTCGTTACTGATCTTAGCCTTCTTGCCGTCTATTCGGGCGAGGTTCGCTTTGAAAGCCGGCGGGCGAGAAGCCTCAAGATGCGCGGCGACCGTCCAGTATTCCTCAGCCACGAAATTCCTGATCTCTTTTTCCCGCTCGCAGACGAGCCGCAGGGCGATCGACTGAACCCGGCCGGCGCTCAGTCCGCGGCCGATTTTTTTCCACAGGAGCGGGCTGATGAGATACCCGACCAGCCGGTCGAGAATGCGCCTGGTTTGCTGGGCCTTGATTTTGTTCTCGTCGAGGTGTCCCAGGCTCTGGAAGGCTTCTTCAACCGCCTTCTTGGTGATCTCATGGAGGAGGACGCGGCGGATGTTCGGGTTTCGCTTCTCGAGGAGGGCGCTGAGATGCCAGCAGATGGCCTCTCCCTCCCGGTCCGGGTCAGCGGCCAGGATGACGGAAGCGGAATCCGCTGCCAGCTTTTCGAGGTCGGCGACGACCTTTTTCCGCTCGGGGATGAGGACATAACGGGGCGCAAAATCATGCTCGACATCCACGCCCAGGCTGCTTTTCGGAAGGTCGCGGACGTGCCCCATCGAGGCCTTGACGAGGTAGCCGGAGCCAAGGTAGCGGTTGATGGTCTGGGCTTTGGCCGGCGATTCGACGATCACGAGAGATCTGGACATTTAGAGACTCCTCTGAAAATACTTCCCGGGGACTTGATGGACGAGTCCCTTGAGCTCGAGGCCGAGAAGGATGGCTAAGATTTCGGACACTGAGGCGGTCGTCGCCTCGGCCAGCTCATCTATATGAGTGACCTCGTCCGTCTTGAGGTGATCAACAATCATCTTCTCCTCAGTGCTCAGTTCCGGCATTTTCTCTTTTTCCTCCTCCTTGCGAGCGAGAAACTTCTCCCGCAGGGGCAACGAGAATTCTTCTACCACATCTTCCCATGTTTCCACAAGCTTGGCGCCCGATTTGATGAGCCAGTGGCAGCCTCGACTGAGGCCGGAGGTGACGTTTCCGGGCACGGCCATCACTTCGCGATCCTGCTCCAGGGCCAGCCGTGCCGTGATGAGCGAACCGCTCCGGCCGGTCGCCTCGACAACCACGACGGCCAGAGAAAGGCCGCTGATGATACGGTTCCGGAGGGGGAAGTGAAAAGCGAAAGGTGGCATCGCCGGAGGAAACTCGGAGACGACGGCCCCGCGGTCGACAATCTTACGAAACAGGGGTTTATTTTCCCGGGGATAGATATTGTCGAGCCCAGATCCCAAGACCGCGACGGTCCTCCCCTCTGCAAGCGCTCCCCAGTGGGCGATCGAATCGATCCCCAAGGCCATCCCGCTCACCACGACAAGGCCGCGAGCCGCCAAATCCTTAGCGAGCCTCTCGGCAACAGCCCGGCCGTACGGAGTCGGCCGGCGGGCGCCGACGACGGCGACAGACGGTTCTTTCAGGACTTCCGGGTTTCCCGCGCCGTAAAGAAGGTAAGGCGGGTCGAAGATTTCCCGCAAGGTTTCAGGGTAGTCCGGACTATCCGGGGTGATCAAGAAATAGCCCTTTTTGGAGACCCAGTCGAGAACCCGGCCGGCCTGGTCAAAAATGGCTGGAGAAGTGAGCGCTCTGGCTTTTTCTTCTTCCAGCCCGAGGACCGTGAGATGCGAGGGAGAGGCGTGGAAAATGTCCTCGAGGCTGGCAAAATGGTTGATAATTTTCTGGGCCGGACCGAGGCTGTCGGAAAGGACGAGGTTCAAGCCCACTCGAAAAAGGAGGCTTTCAGCATCGCCCCTGAATAATTTTCCCTGGGAGTGTCCTTTCCCTCGTCGCATGATCGTGTTTTCCAGCCCAAACGGCCGCCTCTATTCAAGACGACTGACCCCGCCTCTTCTTTCTCAGCCTCTGGAGCATCAACCCTGATGAAAATACTCTAAGTATGAATATAAAGACTTGGATGAGCGCCTAATTATTGACTGGTAATCCATTCCATCTGAGGCGGAAGCGTTCCCAGTGAGATGAATTGAAAGACATCCCTTAAGATCCCAATAGTCTGGGGGATATTGTCATAGGCGAGTTTTCTATTAACCTGGACTATTCACGAAATGAAAGGAAAAAATCCCCTCTCCCCATGTGGGAGAGGGTCGGGGTGAGGGGGATCATTCAAAGATTCCCCCTCCCCTCTATCCCCTCCCCCCAGGGGAGGGGCCTGCTTTCTGGCATAATTCGTGAATAGGTCAGGTTAGATAAGTTTTAAGCATTCATCCCTGCTGGCATCGATAAGGAGTATAAACCGGCAGCTCGGAAAGCGTCAAGTTGCCGGAGAAGGAATTGGTTCTTGGTTGTACCAGATCTATATAAAACGTCATAAATAGTCGGGCGCAATTTTAGGCGTTATCACTCCTGCCTTTATGGATAGATCACGTTGGTGAAGAAGTAAACTGGCGCCTTCGAAGGCAGTTCCTTATTCGAAAATGATAGCAACACAGGGTCCTGCCGAATTTTCGCCTTGCTTTGGGCTTGTCCCAATGGGTGAGAACTGTTATTATTTACGGCGTCATGAAGGCCGAAGAAATAAAAAAAATTCTTCAGCGAGCAGAGTCACCGCTGAAAAAACAGCTTCTCCTTGTCGCATTGATCAGCCGCACGCTCGAGGATCGGGGCAAGGACACGCCAGTCGTCATCGGCGGTTGCGCTCTTTCATACTATACGCGGGAGGTATATTTTACGGCTGACATAGACCTTGCTTATGCCGACAGGAAAGCTCTGAATGCAGTGCTCAGGGAGTTCGGGTTTTCGAAGAGAGGTAGGTACTGGGTCAGCCATGATCTGGATATGGCCGTCGAGGCTCCTGTCTCAACACTGGCCGGAGAAGATTCTCCCATCGAGGTTGTCGAGTTCGACGAAGGCTGGCGGTGCAAGATACTCGGACTCGAGGATTTGATCATCGATCGCATGAACGCCTGCAAACACTGGAAATCGGAAATCGATTGCGAGATGGTCGAACTTCTACTGAGAAAGTATGGAAAGGAGGTTGATTGGAGCTATTTGAAGACGAAAGCCGCTCTGCCGGAAAATGACCTTCTCCCGGAACTGACAACGCTAAGAACAAAAACACGCCGAAGCAAGAGAAAGAGATGATTTTAAAGCGAGAACCTTAGGGGAATGAGAGCGAGAGAAAAAAAGTATAAAGAAACTTCGCCTCTGGAATTCCTTCTCCTCAGGGATAGGTGGGGTCTGAGTAGGTATAGAAAAAGTCGGAGAAGGGACCCTCTAAAGCTTAAAATTCTGACCAAGCTAGCCCTAGAAAAGATGGAGAAAAAGGAAAAGGATGATTTTATCCTGGTTGAGTACCGGAGGCGGAAATTAAAACTTCTCTGACCCGGCCCTGTCATGGAATTCTTGATACCTTTTCGAGGTCTGATTTACCGTTCTCCAATTGTTCTGATGTCACGTTATTTCCCAAGGAGAATCGAGCTGCCGGTGAAGAATGTGCCGGCCACAGCGCCGGTCATCAAGCCGACCAGGGTGGCAGCAAGAAGGGCCCTGAAGCCCAAGCGCGACAGGTCCTTGGTGCGGGTAGGGGCCAGAGCGCCGATCCCGCCGACAAAGATGGCCAGCGAAGCGACGTGGGCGAAGCCGCATAGAGCATAGGAGGCAATGAGGCCCGAGCGCGGGTGAACTAGCGTGCCTTGGGCCAGCAACCGGGCTAGGTCCTTGTAAGAGGCAACTTCGGTGGCCACGACCCTCTCGCCGATGATCCTGGCGATAGAAAGAGCATCGGCCGGCGGAATGCCGATGACGAGGGCAAACGGGTAAAAAATGTAGCCCAACAGCGCTCTGAACGACCATTCCTGGGTCCAGCCGAACCAGCTATTCAGGTAGCCGCCAAACCAGCCCAGGGCGAGGTCTAACAGGGCCAGGATTCCCAGGAAAGCCAGGAGCAGGGTGATGATTCCGCCCAGCAGCCTCAACCCGTTCCAGGCGCCGTTGATGATCGCCAGGATGAGATTGTCTTCTTTTTCGTAATGGGGCTTGATATCCAGCCCCAGAGTCTTCGGCGTCTCCGTCTCGGGCATCAACAACTTGGAGATGACCAACGTCGCCGGTGCGGCCAGGAAAGAGGCAGAGACGAGGTGGCCGGCGATGGTCGGAATTTCATTATGGAGTAAAAAAACATAGACGGCCAGCACGGTCGAAGCGATGGTGGACATCCCGGCCGTGAGGATGGTCGTGAGCTCGGAGCGCGTCATTTCCGCGAGATACGGCCTGATGACAAGCGAGGATTCGACGCCGACAAAAATTTCGCTCGAGACGCACAGAGCTTCTGCGCCGCTGACCCTCATCAACTTGGTGAAAACCCGGGCGAAGAGCCGGACGAAAAAAGGCATAATACCCAGGAAGTAGAGGGCGCCGACGAGGCCGGCGAAAAAGATGACCGTGGACAGGCCCTGGAAGGCTAAGATGCTGCCCAGGGAAGCCTCGCCGGCCTCGCCCGTCGTCCCTGGAGGAATGGCCAGCACGCCAAAGACGAAACGTGTCCCGGCCGAGGCGCTGTCTAACACGGTGACGACGATCCGGTTTACGAAAAGGAAAGCTTTGGTACCGACGGGAAGGACAAAAATGAAAAAAGCGAACAGGAATTGAAGCCCGATTCCCCAGAAAACGACGCGCCAGTTGACAATCCTCCTTTTAGCCGAGAGAAGCCAGGCGAAAGCGGCCAGGATGAAGATGCCGGCAAAACTCACCGCGTTATAAGCGTCCATGTGACCTTCCTTCCCGCCGATATCTTAAGTGGCATGAGAACGGGTCCTGTCCCGGCGCGAGCTTCTCGACCCCAGCGTGGCGCGCGCCCGGCCGGACCCGGACGGTCAGCAATGTTTTCTCCTTCTTCCCGCCCGCTTCTTTTCTCTCCATGGTGGATTCCCGGCGGCGACGCCAATATCGCAATTTACTATAAATGGAGCAATTTCTATCGCGATGTCATTTTACACAAATTCGCAGATAGAATCACCCGGCGGGTCCTGTCGCGGTTCACCCCCGAACCACGCCACCCATCGGGTGTAATCCCTGTCATGCTCATTTAGTGGCAAAGCAAACGCTTTTGTTGGTGAAAATTCCCAAAAGGCAATTTCGGGGTGCTTTCCGGTGTTTTTTGTTAGAATGGGGGACGCGCGGTCGCAAGCAGGCGTTTAGCGTAGTGAGCGAGCGATCCGACAAGAAAAGAATCGACGAAAACAATGACCAGAGCGACGATGATGGGGCTGACGTCAATTCCTCCCAGGTTGCGGGGCGGGACGAGGCGACGGAAAGGCCGGAGCACGGGCTCGGTCAGCCGGTAGAGGACGAGGATGACCGGGTAAAGAGAGGGGACGTTGACCCAGGAGAGAACAGCCCGGATGATGACGACCCACAGATAGAGCATCAGGACAAGATGGAGAATCTTCGCAACGGCAGCCAGAAAATTCCCGAAGAGGATCACCTCACGGTCTCAGCGGAGGATGTCTTTGTATTTATTAAAGAGCTCTTTGAGCTGCTCTTTGGTGATGATGTAGCCGGTCAAGTAGAGGGAAAGCGTGGAGCGCATCGGGTCGTTGGATTTGATCAGGATGTACTCCCTGACCGTGCCCGACCTTTCCTGAGTGGGAATCCTGGCTTCAAGAGTCGTTTCTTTTCTCGCCGCGATTTTCAGAGGCGAGGGAGCGGGTTTTCCTCCCAGGAAAAAGGAGGCGTTGCGGTGGTTGAACTCGACCCTCAGCTCGAGCTCACCCTTGTTCATGATCTTCAGGGAGGCGCGCAACTCGTCCCCGGCCAAGACGAGCCCTCCATCATAGTTATAGGGGTCAACTTCTATCTTCGGCGCCGGAGGGACCTCGATATCGGCTGAAACCTCAAGCTGCACCCGCGCCTGACCCGGGTCGTTTGAATCGACAAAGATGTGCTTGCTGACCCTATTTCCGAAGCCCCGGGTGTCAAACTTGACCTCGATCTTTCCCTGTTTGCCGGGAGCCAGTTTCTCATCCGAGACGAGCGCTGCCGTGCAGCCGCAGGAAGTGGAGACTTTCTTGATGACGAGAGTTGAATCGCCCTCGTTGGCGAAAACAAACTCATGAGAGAGGATGTCACCCTGCTTGACCTTGCCGAAATCCCTGGCCAGCTCCTTGAATTTTATCCGGGGCTCGCCGGCCCGAAGAGCGGAGCTCCCAAGGAAAAGCAGCAAGACAAGGCCTGTTAAGGCCACGGCCTGTGTTCCTGCGTGATGCCTTTTCATAGCTCCTCCTTGCTTTAAAGAATGTACACTTTTTTGTCGGAATTGGCAAGCAAAAGGCGACGGGCGCGGTTTTCGCAGAAGGCCATTTCTGACGATAGTCCCGGTTGACCGCTGCTTAATTTTTATTGAAATCGGCCGAGGTTTTGATATCATGAATACACATGAAATGAGAGACAAATACCGTCAAAGAATGAGCGGAAAGGATGAAAAGGTTATTATCCTGGGCATCCTGGTCTTTTTTGGCGCAGTGAGACTCCAGGGAGAGACAATAAAACTCAGGGTCACGGCCGAGCAGGCCAATATCCGCGAAAGGCCTGACATCACCAGCGCCATCCTTCTCCAGGTCAACGAAGGAAGCCTTTTAGAAGCAGATAAAAAAGAGGGAGAGTGGTATGCCGTGCGGGTCGAGCAGGAGGGCGGAATGCTCATCAACGGCTACGTGCACGAAAGCCTGGTCGCGGTCTTGGAGCTGCCCAGGCCCGAAGAAAAGGCCGCTCCCATCCTGGAAAAGCCGGTCTTAGAAAAACCGGAGCAAAGAAAAAAGCCGCAAATCATCCGGCCGGCGCCGGCCGCGCCTTCGCCTCAGCCAGAACCGAGGCCTGAGCATTTTTCCTTGTGTTTCTGGTGGGGAGCCAGGTACACCGAGGTCAGCGACCTGAACGCGGGAGCTGATGGTCTGGCGTCATACTATGAGGCGACCCTCGGAGCACCCGCTTCTGGCCGTGTCAAGGCTCTGCGCCTCGGGTACGTGGCCGGAGGAGAGCTCCAGCTCCCGTTAGGCTCAGGCTTCTATTTCGCTGCCGGCGCCGAATATCACTCGAGCGAGGCCTCGAGCGCCGTCTCATTCGGCTCAGGAGGGTCCCAGAAGTTCCTTACGACGCCGGGAGTCCAGGTCGTTCCCGTCAGCCTGTCCATCCTCTTCTTTCCTGTCCGCTTCCTCAACCTGAGAGCGGGCCTGGAATACTCTTTTGTCCGGTGTGCGTATATCTACCGCCTCGAAAAAAACGATTTCTGGCAGAAATGGAAGGCCCGGGCAACTTCGGGAAACCTGGGCTATCATTTCGGGATCGGCACAGACTGGCGCATTTTCTCTCACGTGTCATTGGTGGCCGAGGCCCTCTACCGCCGCTCGCACGTCAAGGGTTTTGAAGGCGAGGGGGTTTACCAGGAATCAGGGGGAGCTGAGGCTAACATCAAAGGCAAGCTCTATTTCTTTCAGCAGGCGACGACCGGCGATCGAAGCGTTCCCCTCCTCTTCCTCCGGGAGAAGGCTCCAACCGAGCCCGGAGTCTCTGACGTCAGGGAGGCCGAACTCGACCTCACGGGCTTAAGCCTGCGCGCCGGCCTGAAAATCACCTTTTAAAATGGGGGAAAAATGGGGGGACGTCATACGTAATGCACTTAACCTGATCTATTCACAAAATGATACGATAAAACGCCCCCTCCCCTGGC
>JBBILQ010000005.1:0-76349 GCA_037444845.1 Candidatus Aminicenantota bacterium
GGCTTGGTCCGCTCAAACTTTGCCTTCGCCATTCCTTACCTCCTTGCGGCTGAATCTTATGCCAATTTTATTCAACCAGCCCACGACCAGAGTCGAACTGGTGACCCCATCCTTACCAAGGATGTGCTCTACCAACTGAGCTACGTGGGCTTCTAAACCTCCGCACGAGCGGGAAACGGGATTCGAACCCGCGACCAACGGCTTGGAAGGCCGATGCTCTACCGCTGAGCTATTCCCGCGTAAATGGGCAGGGAAGGATTCGAACCTCCGAAGCGTTTCCGCAGCGGGTTTACAGCCCGCCCCATTTGGCCACTTTGGTACCTGCCCGCGTGCCGGTCTGTAGCCCGTCGACCTTCCAAAGAGGCCGTATCTATCTCGGCATTTCTCCCGAAAAAAGCCAGCGAAGGGATTCGAACCCCCGGCCCGCTGATTACAAATCAGCCGCTCTACCAACTGAGCTACGCTGGCGCAGTTTTCACTCTCGGGGCGTTTATATCTGACCTTCGCGCTCAGGGAAAAAGAGAAAGGACGGAAAATGATTGAAATAAACTTTCTCTTTACCAGGCTAAATCTTAAATTTTTGAATAAAATAAAAATCTACGCCAGATATATTAGAAGAAATTGCCGTTTTTGTCAAGAGCGACAAGATTATTCTGTTAATTTCTTTTCTTAAGCGGCACTTGACGGGCTCTCTCCAGTTTTTCACCCAAACCCCGGTAAAAGTCAAGGGCAAAAACGACGTATCTGGCTTTTTGAACCTCACTCAGGTTTACTTCGAGCATCGCCTCGAACTCCTGGTCCCTCTCAAGGATGGCTTTTCGCAGCCCTTTTATGGACCTCACCTTAACGGCTAGCTTTTGCTCATCAAGAGTCTCGCCTCTCAGCATCGCCCGGAGGTCCTGAATCTCCTTGCTCATCTTCATAGAGAGAGCGGCTTTTTCTCTTTCAATACGAGCGGCGGCGGGATAGATCTTAGCCGTCTGCTCTTCGGTAAGTTCAAGGGCCTCGGTCATGCGAAGCAAGCGAAGCCGGTGGATGTTCTCGCGAATTCTTTCTCGATAGGCTGGCTCTTGCGCCTGGTCCTGGGGAGTCAGTGGAGAAACAGAAAAAACGAGGCTCAGGACAACAGCAAGAAACTTCATCTTTGTCATTTTTGACTCCTAAGATTTAATTTCTTTCTCGATTTCCCGGTTGAGAAATTCCATCTCTTCCTCGCTCAGGCCTTCTAAGAAGAAAGGGTCTTCAACAAATAGCGGCCTCGTCACCGGGTCGTCTGCCCCGGATCCCTCTCTGAGAGAGCGCACGAGAGCGACATTAAAGAGGTCCGCTAATTGCGGATCATCGCCGATTTCTCCGTACACGCGGTCAAGACATTTTTCAAAAGAGAAAACGTCGTTCTCCTCAGCTTCGGGCCCTTTCCGCAGGATAAGAACAAGACTGAGGGCCACAGCGATGAGGACAGCCGCTCCTGCCCAGGCCCATCCCCTGCTCCGCCAACCGAGCCTCAAGTCCGATGCTCCTGGCTGGACGGCTTGAAGCCGGCGCGCTAAGTTGCGGGAAAATTCCTCCCAGTAACGGGGCGGGAAGTCCGGGCTTTCTAAGCGCAACGCTTCTTGTTGAAGAAGGCGCAGCCTCTCCTGATAGGAGCGGCAGGCCGCGCATTGGGCCAGATGGGAAGCGAGCTTCCGCGACCTCCTGGCATTGAGCTCTTCGTCGAGCGAGTCGGATATCCATTTTTCGTATTTCTTGCATCCCATTCCTTACCTCCCCAAATAGGGACTGAGCTTGGACTGGAGGATTTTCCTGGCCTTATAAAGACGCCAAGATACGGTATTCTCTGAGCAGCGGAGAACCCGCGCTGCCTGGCCATGGGTCATTCCCTGGAGGACAACCAGGATGAAGGACGACTTGTAAGCCAAGGGGAGGGAATCAACCGCCTCTTTCAGCCGCTCTCCGAGCTCTTTGGCCATTGAGACCGGCTCCGGGGAATGGAGAGGAGTTACGGCGATATTACCCATTTTTTCTTCGTATCCCGCTTTTTCTTTTTCCCGCCCAGATTTTTTCAAAAAATTCAGGCTCCGATTGACAGCAATCCGGAATATCCAGGTGTAGAAGCCCGATTTCTTGCGAAAACGCTTGATCGCCCGGAAAGCCTGGAGGAAAGTCTCCTGAGCCAGGTCGTCGGTGTCGCTGTGATTCCTGGTGTACCGGTAGATCGTCCGGTAGATTCTCTCTCGGTACCTCTTAACAAGCTCGGCATAGGCTTCCAGGTCACCGTCTTGGGCTTTCTCCACGAGCACCTCTTCCTTAACATCGGTCATCAAAATCTTCATTCTGTTAGACATCCATTATACAGAATCCTTTGGCTGAATTGACAAGACATTATGTCCCTGGTATGATTTGGCCTACCTTAATAAAGGAATCAATTCATGATCGACCGTTACACCCTTCCAGAGATGGGAGCCATCTGGTCGGACGAGAACAGATACCAGAAGTGGCTGGACATCGAGCTGGCCGTCTGCGAGGCCTGGGAAAAACTCGGCCGCATCCCGCCTTCATCCCTGCACAGGATTAAGGAAAAGGCCGCCTTTTCGGTCAGCCGCATCGAGGAGATCGAAAAGACAGTTAAACACGACGTCATCGCTTTTCTTGAGGCCGTAGGTGAATATGTCGGAGAAGAAGCGCGCTTCATCCACATGGGGCTCACTTCTTATGACATCGTCGACACGGCCCTTTCCCTGCTGATGAAAGAATCCCTGGAAAAGGTTCGTAAAGATACTCAAAACCTCCAACAGGTCATCAAAGAACAGGCTCTTCGGCATAAAATGACGGCCATGATCGGCAGGACGCACGGCGTGCATGCCGAGCCCATTACCTTAGGCGTCAAACTCCTCGTCTGGTATGAAGAAATAAACCGCCATCTGGACCGCCTTAAAAAAGCTGAGAACATCATCAGCTGCGGCCGCATCTCGGGTTCTGTTGGGACCTACATCCATCTCGACCCGAGGGTTGAAGAGCTGGCTCTCAAACGAATCGGCCTCAAACCAGCTAAGGTTTCCACGCAGGTTCTCCAGCGCGACCGCCATGCGGAAGTCCTCTCCGCCCTGGCTCTTCTCGGTTCAAGCCTGGATAAATTCGCCGTCGAGATCCGGCATCTCCAGAAAACAGAAACTCTCGAGATCGAGGAGCCCTTCACCAAGGGCCAGAAAGGCTCTTCCTCTATGCCGCACAAAAAGAACCCTGTGCGTGCCGAAAGAATTTCCGGGCTTTCCCGGCTTCTGCGAGCAAACCTTCAGGTTGCCCTGGAAAACATCGCCCTCTGGCACGAGCGGGACATCTCTCATTCCTCGGCCGAAAGGGTCATCATTCCCGGCTCGTTTATCCTGTGCGATTTTATGCTCGTGGAGATGACAGACGTCATTCGAAACATGGTCGTCCATGAAGACAGGATGAAGGAAAACATCACCCTGACCAAAGGCCTCATTTTCTCCCAGGCCGTGCTTCTCGCTCTGACCGATAAAGATGTGCCGCGGCCTCAAGCGTACGAGCTCATCCAGCGAAACAGCCTGCGCGTCTGGAAAGAAAACATGGGTCTCAAGGACTTGCTCCTGGCCGATAAGGACATCCTGGCTGTCCTTTCGCCAGAGGAGCTGGAAGCGTGCTTCGACCTGAGCCGCTATCTCGATAAGATCGACTTCATTTACCGCCGAGTTCTCGGGAATGAAAGTTAGAATCCTCGTGTCTTTCAAAGAAAGTGTCCTTGACCCCCAGGGCCAAACCGTGAAGAATGCTCTGCACACGTTGGGGTATGGCTTTATCAAGGATGTCCGTCAGGGCAAAGTTTTTGAGGTTGAACTCGAGGGCCTCAGCGAGGATCAGGCCCGCACGATCATCCCCGAGATTGCCGATAGGGTCCTGGCCAATCCGATTATCGAGAAGTTTTCCTGGCAAATTTTATCGGACGGGGAGAAGGTCCAGCAAAATTGAAATTCGGCGTCGTCGTCTTTCCCGGGTCCAACTGCGACCGCGACACGCTTTTTATTCTTCAAAACGTACTCCGCCAGGAAGCGACATTTCTATGGCACAAGGATCATGACCTCGGGCGAGTGGACTGCGTTATCCTGCCCGGCGGGTTTTCCTACGGTGACTATCTACGGTCCGGCGCGATCGCCAAATTTTCGCCGCTGATCGAGGAGGTCAGGGAATTCGCTGAGCGGGGCGGCCTCGTGCTCGGGATTTGCAACGGGTTCCAGATCCTTTTAGAGATCGGCCTTCTGCCCGGGGCCATGCTCAGGAACAAAAACCTCAAGTTTCTCTGCCAGCATGTCCACGTTCGTGTGGAGAACGCCCGAACCGCCTTCACTCACAGGGCCCGGCCGGGCCAACTTCTCCGCATTCCTATCGCCCATTTCGACGGCAACTATTATGCTCCGGCTGAAGCGCTAAGCAAGCTGGAGGCCAGCAACCAGGTTGTTCTCCGGTATGTTGACGAAAACGGAGAAGCCACAGAGCCAGCAAACGTCAACGGCTCGGCGGCCAACATCGCCGGATTAATCAACCCCGAGGGGAATGTGCTGGGAATGATGCCTCATCCTGAACGCGCTTCTGAAGCCATCTTGGGAAGCCAGGACGGCCGTCTTATTTTTGAGTCGACGATCCTGTGGCGTTAAGAGATGAGGATGGATCAAATAAACCGATGGCGCACAGAATTAGCCTGGCTTATTAACGAAATGAAAACATGATCGACCCGAAGATTCTCGCCGATCACAACATCACCGTCAAGGAATATGAAAGGATTATCCGGCTCATCGGCCGCGAGCCAAACCTGACCGAACTGGGAATCTTTTCCTTGATGTGGTCCGAGCACTGCAGCTACAAGAGCTCGAAGGTTCACCTTCGAAAACTCCCGACCAAGGCTGAAAACGTCATTCAGGGGCCGGGCGAGAACGCCGGCGTCATCGATATCGGAGACGGGCTGGCTGTTGTCTTCAAAATAGAATCCCACAACCACCCCTCCTTTATAGAGCCTTTCCAGGGCGCGGCGACTGGAGTCGGAGGCATCCTGCGCGATATTTTCACCATGGGGGCCCGGCCGATCGCCATCCTCGATTCGTTGCGCTTTGGCCCGCTCGATAAATCCACGAACAGAGCGATCACAGAAGGAGTTGTGGCGGGTATCGCTTCCTACGGCAATTCTGTCGGCGTGCCCACGGTCGGAGGCGAGGTCCATTTCCAAGAGCGCTATTCCAAAAACCCTCTGGTCAACGTGCTCTGTCTGGGCGTGGCTCATAAGAACAAAATTTTCTTGGCCAAGGCCGAAGGGGCGGGCAACCCCGTGCTCTATGTGGGCTCAAAGACGGGCCGGGATGGAATCCACGGCGCAACCATGGCGTCGGCCGAGTTCGGTGAAGAGACGGAACAAAAACGCCCCAACGTCCAGGTCGGAGACCCGTTCAAGGAAAAGCTGCTGCTCGAAGCCTGCCTAGAGGTCATGGATAAAAACCTCATCACCGGAATTCAGGACATGGGTGCAGCCGGCCTGACCTGTTCGACCTCGGAGATGGCGGCGCGATCCGGCACAGGAATCGCCATCGACCTCGACCTTGTGCCCCAGAGGGAAGAAGGCATGACTCCCTGCGAGATCATGCTCTCTGAATCCCAGGAGCGGATGCTGATCGTCGCCGAGAAGGAAAACGTCGCTGAGGTTCAGAGAATATTCGCCAAGTGGGATCTGGATGCGGTCAAGATCGGAGAAGTCACAAAGGGCGGGAAGCTCCAGGTGACTTCCAGGGGTGATGTTGTGGTCGACCTTCCGGTTGAGGCGATCGTCAACCTCTGTCCGTCCTACCGCCGGCCTGCCCGAAAGCCAGCCACCTTGAAATCCCTTCAAGCGCTCAAACTACCGCCTCTTCCTTTGGACCTGGACAAAGTTTTTCTCCAGATCCTCTCATCCCCCGCCGTAGCTGACAAAGAATGGGTCTACCGGCAGTATGACCACATGGTTCAGATCAACACCGCTCTCCTGCCGGGCGCTGACGCCGCAGTCCTGAGGATCAAAGGTAAAAAGAAAGGCCTGGCCGTCGTCGTTGACGGGAATTCCTTGTATACTTACCTTGACCCCAGGACAGGGGGGAAGATCGCCGTCGCTGAGGCGTGCCGCAACCTCGCATGCGTGGGCGCGAGGCCGGTCGGAGTCACCAACTGCCTGAATTTTGGGAACCCTGAAAAGGCGGATGTCATGTGGCAGTTCAAGGAAGTAATCGAGGGCATGGCTGAAGCATGCCGTGTTTTTTCTATCCCCGTTACAGGCGGGAACGTGAGCTTCTATAATGACACCAAAGGCGTATCGGTGTACCCGACTCCTGTCCTGGGTGTTATCGGCCTGGTTGAGGACATCAGCCAGATGGTAAGCCCCGGGTTCAAAAGTGAAGGCGACATCGTCGTCCTTATAGGGGAGACGAAAGAAGAACTGGGAGGTTCCGAATACCTCAGGTCAGTTTTCAACCTGGAAAGAGGAAAACCACCGGCCATCGACCTCGAGAAAGAAAAGCGGGTTCATGAGATGTGTCTTGAGGCGATCTCTCGGGGCCTTATCAGGTCTGCCCATGACATCTCCGAAGGCGGGCTGGCAGTCTGCGCCGCGGAAAGCTGTTTCTTGAGTCCCGCAAAAATTGGCTGCATCCTTGACCTGGAAAGCTCTCTCCGGGCGGATGCGCTTCTCTTCGGCGAGACCCAATCGCGGATCATCGTCAGTCTCCCGAGCTCAATCCTTGCTTCGTTTCTGGCGCTTGCCAAAGAGAACGGGGTTGAGGCCGCCCCGATAGGCACGTGCGGAGGCAGAAGATTTATCATTCGCTATGCTGGCCGAAAGGTCATTAACCTGCCCGTAGAAGCTTGCTGGAGGATGTGGAAGGAAGCTATCCCCCGCCTGTTCTCTCTTCCTTAAGGTTGACGAGCGGCTCCCCCTCCAAGTTGACTCTGCCCGCGCTGACCGGAAAAAAGCAAAGATGTTGATTTCAACGGCTGTTCGGCTAAAATAGGGAGGCAGTCAAAATTCTGAAGCCCGGAAGACCAGAAAGGAGAGTCTAAAGCATGGCCGAAGAAACTTTTATCAGCCCCAAAAAAAGAGGGAGGATTGCTGTTTTTTTGTCAGGCCGTGGATCCAATTTCAGGGCCATTCATGACGCCATCCTGACGGGCGGGATCAACGCCGATATCGCTCTTGTCTTCAGCAATGTCGAGGATGCGCCCGGGCTTCAAACAGCTCGGGAACGCGGCCTTGAAACTCTTCACCTCAACCCCAAGCTCTATTCCAGCCGTGAAGAGTACGACAAGGAAGCCGTCAAAGAAGCGAGGAAAAGAGCGATCGACTTGATCTGCCTGGCCGGCTACATGAGAATTCTGACTCCGTATTTCTGCCGTGAGTTCAGGCACCGGATCATGAACATCCATCCAGCCCTCCTCCCCTCTTTTCCCGGACTCCACGTCCAGAAAAAGGCCATAGACTGGGGGGTGCGGTACTCCGGAGCCACAGTCCATTTTGTCGCCGAAGAGGTTGACATGGGGCCGATCATCATCCAGGCCGTCGTTCCTGTTCTGCAGGATGACACCGAAGAAACACTCAGCGCCAGGATCCTCAAAGAAGAGCACAAAATCTACCCTGAGGCCGTCCGCCTTTTCTTTGAAGGAAGGCTGGAAGTGCGCGGCCGGAGGGTCTTCATCAGGGAAAATGATTAAATCGGTCGACGAGCAGCTGGCCATCATCAAAAAAGGGACGGTGGAGGTCATCCAGGAAGGAGAGCTTCGAGCCAAGCTCGCCCGGTCGCTCCGACAAGGAAAGCCGCTGCGTATCAAGGTCGGGTTTGACCCGACGGCACCCGATATCCACCTCGGACACACTGTTCTGCTGCGCAAGATGAAGCATTTCGAGGACCTCGGCCACGAGGTCATCTTCCTCGTCGGTGACTTCACCGGGCTTATCGGAGACCCGTCCGGCAGGTCGGCCACCCGTCCGGCCATGAGCCGGGAGGAGATCGACAGGAATGCTGAGACGTATAAGGCTCAGATTTTCAAGATACTCGACCAAGAAAAAACAATCATCGATTTCAATTCCCGCTGGCTGAGCCGACTCACCAGCTTCGACCTCATTAACCTCACGTCCAAGTACACAGTCGCCCGGGTTCTCGAGCGGGACGATTTTTCCGATCGCCTCAAGAAGGGCCTGCCCATCTCTGTCCACGAGATCCTCTACCCGCTCATGCAGGCATACGACTCTGTTGCCCTGCGGGCGGACGTGGAGCTCGGCGGGACAGACCAGAAGTTTAACCTGCTCGTTGGCCGCGAGATCCAGCGCGAGTTCAACCAGGAGCCCCAGGTCGTCATCACCGAGCCTTTGCTGGAAGGCCTGGACGGCGTCGAGAAAATGAGCAAGACTCTGGGCAACTTTGTCGGCATCACCGAACCGCCCAAAGAAATCTACGGCAAGATCATGTCCATCTCGGATGGGTTGATGTACAGATACTTTGAGCTCCTCACAGACGTGCCCATGGCCCAGGTTGAGGCCTGGAAAAAGGAAGCTGCTGCCGGCCAGATCAACCCCCGCGACCTCAAGGCCCGGCTGGCGGGGATGATCGTCGCCGATTTCTGGGGCAGGGCAAGCGCTGAAAAAGCCGCTGTGGAATTCGACCGGGTTCACAAGCACAAGGAGATCCCCGCCGATGTGGACGAGAACACGATCGACGTGTCAATCGCCGAAGCGGCCAGCGAGAAAGCCAGCGCCTCAAAGAAACGCTCGCGGAGCCAGCACGAAGAGGCTCCGCTTAAATCTACTTTATCTATAGAATTAATAGATTTACTAGTGAATAGAAAGATTTTTCCATCCCGCGGGGAGGCCAAACGGGTTATCCGCCAAGGGGGGCTCACTCTCGACGGCAGCCGCGTCGCGGACATCGACTTCCGGCTGAGCCTGGCCGAAAAGCGCGATCACATCCTGAAGGTAGGCAAGAGAAAATTCTACAAGATCAGGGTTCGAGACTGATATTACCCGCGGTCCTTAACGGCCTCATTCCAAGCAGAAGGTCAGGCGACTTCTGGACTGATCGTTACTTCAGGAAGTCTGGAGGGAAGGTTTTCGGGTCTCTGCCGAAAACCTTTTTATAAACCCGAGGAAAGCGGTCTTTCCCGCCCAGGAGCATCAGGCTCGAGGGCATCACTTCCCGGGCAACGTCCGCCATTTTCCCGACAATCCTCCGGATGTCCCACTGCGCCGTCGCGTCCTGGCGCAGCCGGGAAATGTGGTAGAGCTCTCGGATGTTAACCTTGAGGATCGCCCGCCGTCTGTGGGCATTGGTCAGGACATAATCGGCAGCCTCTCCGGCCTCCCTTTTCAACCGGGCATACGCATCGTTCGTTTGCTCGATGACGGCCAGGAATTCCCCGGCTGCGCCGATGTCCTCGACAGAAGGGGGAATCGTCACGCCGAGCTCGGGGTCATACCTCTGCCTTGTCAGGGTGGCCATGCGGTGGCGCTTGAGCTGGGCAAAACAGGCAGCGGAAACGATCAGCTCAAAAGTCAGGTCCGCGTGCTCGAACTCCCGCAACGGAAAATCATAAAACTCCATGTGCTCGAGAGAAGATCTGATGAACTCGCTTTTCTCCGCCTGAGACATGTCGCGGACTTGACCATGGCAAAACTCATAAGAACGGGCAGATACGGTGTGGATGAGCGCGGCCAGGATGCGGTCATCGCCGTCGGCCGTGTAACCGACGAGGCGGACAGCCCGGCGGTCGTCAGCCGGCCGGCGAAGGCCTTCCTGCTCAGGCTGGGGGAGCCTCTTGGCTCGCTCTTCCAGGCCGGCGCAAGTCTTTGAGTCAAAGTCGCCGGGCTCTGTGAAAAGAATGATCGACGGCGCCACCTCTTTGGCCAGGGCATAGATTTTTGCGTTAAGCTCTCGAAGCTCGGCCAGCTTTTTGGCGGCGAAGCGCCGGATGAGGAGCTCAAGATTACGGGCGTTGATGGTCATGCCCGCCTGTCCCTTTGTAGCCAGGCTGACGGCATACCGGGCATCCTCCTTGGCCCAACCATCGAGGACGGGGTGATTCTTTGTATTCTGGGCAATATCCCTGTGCTTATTAAAAACATAAGGCTTGAGCTTCTTGTAAAGGCTTTCGTAAAGAGCGTTTTGGGCCCTGACCATCCGAACAAAAACTTCCTCCAGGCCGCTCTGCCTGATCTCCTCCGGGATGACAAAATCATCTCCCAAAGTGATGTAGCGTTGGGACTTTTCAGTGAAGGAGCAGAGCCGGAACTTTTCCACCTCCTCGAGCGCCAGACGGCTGAGGCCGATGAGGTCGAAGTTAAAGACAGCGTGCTCGGCGACCGAGTGATGGCCCATCTTAAATATGATGGTCTGGTTGGACCGCCTGGCCTTCTCCACCTCCTGGCGGGCTGCGGCCCTGAGCTCATCGATGGGCCGGGGGTCCCGGGAAATGCGGGCGTAGGCGGCAGAAAGCGTCTCTGGCGTCACATCGTCCCGGGGCGGAGCATGCCGCTTGAGGTCGGCGATGACTTCGCTGTCGATATTGTATCCGGCGAGGATTACTCTCACGGCTTTTTACGATAAGAGCAGGAAAAGAAAATGTCAACTCACCGCCCCTAACTCGCTTATCCTCTCTCATTGATGAATTTCTTGAAGTCATGTATTGTGGTTGGTGAAAGGAGCGAGACATGGTTAGCCTTGCCAGAGAGCCTGTGAGGAGACTTTTGGGCTACGCCGTTCGGGCCGAGATTGATTCCAGGAGGATTTACATGCAGTTAGCCAAACGAGTCAAGAATCCCCTCCTCAAGGAGAAGTTCCTAGTCCTGGCCTTCGAGGAAAAAAAGCACAAGAAAGTCCTGGAAAACTTATTCGAGAGTCTTTATCGCGGAGAAAAGCTCCAGGTTCCTGAGAGCGTGTCTCCAAAGCTCCTCCCCGTTGTTCATCTCAAGCGCTCTTCTTCTCTTGTCGATATCCTCTACCAGGCCATGCAGGCGGAAAAGTCGGCCCAGGATTTTTATGCCGGCTTAGCCCGCAAGATCAGACCTCCCCAGAAGAAAATTCTCGAGTACTTGAGCCAGGTGGAAAGAAGCCACCACTTCATGCTCCGGAGCGAATACGCCATGGCTCAGCAGTTTGAGGATTATGGGGAGAGCGACATCGACAAGGTAGTTACCTGACGCATCGGGACAGCGACGGGGACTTCCCTCTCAAGCGATATCTCGTTTCTTCAAGTCCCGGCCGCAGGAATCGGCCAAGCTTGTTTTCACCACCCGGTCAATCTTCTCCAAAAGCTGGTCTGATTTGACTGGTTTAGAAACATAATCGTCCATGCCTGCCTGCAGACACCGCTCTCGATCGCCCTTCATGGCATGAGCCGTCATGGCGACGATGGGGATATGAGTCCCTTTTTTTCTTTCTCTCTTGCGAATCGCTTGCGTCGCTTCGTATCCGTCCATTTCTGGCATCTGGATGTCCATCAGAATCAGGTCAAAATGTTCCATTTTCAGAGCCGACAGAACCTCCTGGCCGTTTCCGGCGACAGCCACATCGTGCCCGTGTTTCTTGAGAATGTGAACCGTTACCATCTGGTTGACACGATTGTCTTCCGCCAGCAGAATGCGAAGCGGTCTTCCCAACGCAGGCCGGGCGAAGGCTGCGCTCACGGTGGCTTTGCCCCCATCGGAAAGGGGTGCGAGCTTGAGGGAGGAGGCAATGGTGCGGAGAAGGTCAGGCTGTTTTATAGGTTTGGTGAGATAGCCGGAGACACCCAGTTTTTGACAACGGCTGATTTCATCGTAAACTCCTGCCGCAGTCAACATCATGACAATTGGGCTGGCCAGGCGGGGGTCCTTTTCAATCATTCCTGCCAGGGTGAACCCGTCGATCTCGGGCATTTGAGCGTCGAGGAGAATAAGCTCATAGGGTCGGCCGGCCTCTTTCGCCTTTTTCACCAGGTTCAGGGCTTGCCTTGAGCCCGAAGCTTCGTCTGGCTTCATCCCCCAGTTGAGGAGCATCTGTTTCAAAGCTCTCCTGTTTGTGACGTTGCGATCGGCGATCAGGACGGGGAGATTCTTGAGGTTCTCGAGCCAATCGGGTACAACCCGGACGGCCTGAGGCTGCGGGAGTTCGAAACGGACGGTAAAAGTGAACGTGCTCCCCTTTCCCAATGTACTTTTGACCCAGATCTTCCCTCCCATAAGATCGACAAGCCTGGAAGAAATGGACAGGCCTAAGCCCGACCCTCCGAAAGTCCTGCTTGTCGAACTATCAGCTTGAGTGAACATCTCAAAGATCGCGTCGGCTTTCGCCTTGGGGATGCCGATCCCCGTGTCCCTGACCGCGAAACGAACGCAGACATCAGCTTCGGTTCTCACCTCTTCTTCTGCAGAAATCTCCACCTCGCCCTTTTCTGTAAACTTAATCGAATTGCCGATGAGGTTGATGAGGATTTGACGCAATCGGCCCGGGTCGCCGATAACCGTCTCCACAAGATTAGGCGGAAGGCAAGTGACCAGCTCCAGCCCCTTTTTATGAGCCTGGAGAGCAAGGATTGAGGCGGTTTCCTCGACGCAGTCACGCAGGTTAAAGGCAATCTTTTCAAGCTCGATCCTTCTGGCTTCGATCTTGGAAAAGTCGAGAACATCATTGATGAGGTTCAGGAGAATATGAGCGGATTCCCCAATAGCGTTCAGGTAATCGCTCTGCTCAGCAGATAGGTCTGTCTGAAGAACAAGCTCCGTCAGGCCGATGATTCCGTTCATCGGCGTGCGAATTTCATGGCTCATGTTGGCGATGAACTCTCCCTTGGCCTGGCTGGCGGCTTTCGCTTTCTCTCTGGCTGCCACGAGCTCAGTGACATCGATAAGGTTGATCAAGAGACCATCGTAAAGGCCGTTCCGATAGATCGGCTGGAAGCGAAAAACAATCTCAAGATTGCCAAAAGGCTTTTGGACGATGACCGGCGCTGGGCCCGGTGTTGCCCTGAAGTCTTCGATCATTGTCCTGATCTTTTCTGGCTCTTCTCCAAGCCTCAGGTGGAGGATGTCCTTCCCTAAAACATCCTCTCTTGTCTGGCTGTAAAGCCTCAAGAAAAAGTCATTGACTTCGATGACCTGATTCTCGCTGTTGGCGAACAAGACGCCTTCCTCCATCCCTGAAATCATGGCCGAGAGCTTGGCCGCTTCACGCTGGATAGATTCCTCAGCTCGCTTGCGCTCGGTGATGTCCCTGTAGATAGCGTAGATGGCCTCTGGCCGGCCATCGATCAGAACCGGAGAGATAAGGAGAGAAACATGGATGAGCGCCCCATCCTTGCGGCGGCGGACAGTTTCCACAGAAACTTTCTCTCCCCTTCCGACCTTTTGGGTGATCGACGTTGCAGCCTCATAATCAAACGAAGGGGCCACAAGATCGTCAATGGCTCTGCCGACGGCCTCCGAAGTCATATAGCCAAAGAGCCTGGTGAACTCAGTATTGATGCGGAGCACCTGGCCGTTCATGTCTGTAACGACGACGGCCTCCGGAGCGCTGTCGAACAATGCGTCCAGGTAAGCTTTTTCCGTCCTGGCCTTATCCCGTTCCTGGCGGAGCGCTTCATCTTTCTGTTTTTCGTCGATGATATAAGCAAGATAGTTAGCCACAGATTGAAGAACCGAAACATCGTCATCTGAAAAGGCGTTGATCACTCTGTCCTGGAGGTCCAGAACCCCTACGAGCTTGTCCTTGACGAGCAAGGGGATGATGAGCTCGGCTTTCGTATCCGAAATAATGGCCAGATAGCCCGGCTCCTTGGAGACATCATTAGCGACGATCGTCCTTTTCAGCTCGGCAGCTCTGCCAATCAGCCCCTGGCCCAATTTTTGCCGGTGCCCCCTGGGAAGGGGCATGCCGGTCTTGTTCCAGCCGGTCAGGTAGACAACCTCTTTTGTCTGGTGGTCAAAAAGATTGACAGAAATTTTGTAGTATCCAAAGGCCTGGCCGATGCTCTCTGCTGCTTGGACGAGGATCGTTTCAAGGTCGGTGTTCAAAGGGATTCTGCTCTGGATATGATGGACAAGCTCCAACTGGGAGTGCCGTTTCTTGATCGTCTCTTCCGCCTTTTTCTGCTCCGTGATATCCTCGATGGCGCCCTCGTAATAGAGGATGTTACCCTCTCTGTCCCTGACCGTCCTGACGTTGTCCCGAACCCAAATAACCTTATTGTCCCGGCGTTTCCAGGGGGCTTCAAACCCCCTCACCATGCCGTCGCGCTCCATCAAGGCTTCCCATTTTTTCTGATCCTCGGGATTCAGGTAGTGTTCGGCGGACTCTCGAAGGAAGGCACCCCGGCTGGGATATCCCAGGATTCTGGCGATGGCTGGGTTTCCCTCGATTCTTTTTCCCTTCGGAGTTATCCGGTAGAGCCCGACCGGGATTCCGTCAAACAGGCTCCGCAGCTCCTTTTTGCTCTCCTCGAGCTCTTTCTCAGCCCGGATGCGTTCATCGATATCTCTTCCAACCTGGATGATCTTGATTACGTTCCCCTTTCTATCCAGCACAGGGGACGTGGACACCGAAAGGTGTCTGCCCAAATAGGGCGCATACCCTTCATAATAGATGGGCTTTTTCGTTTTCAAGGCCTTCTTGGCCGCGCAATTAGAGCAGGCACCTTTCCTTTTGTAGAAGACCGAGTAACATTTTTTACCCAGCAAGGCAGTCGGAGTCCTTTTGCCAAGGAATTTCAGAGCCGAGCTGTTCGTCTGAACGATCGTCAAGCTTGGGTCTATGACGATGATCATGTCATCAATCGCCTGGAAAAGGCCTTCCAGGTCAGTTTTCGTCTCCAAGATCTGCTCATTCGAAGACTTGAGCTCTTCGTTGACAGCGGCCAGCTCTTCGTTGGAGGCCCTGAGCTCCTCGCTTGTGGCTTCGAGCTCTTCGTTCATCGCTTTGAGCTCTTCCTCAGAAGCGGTCAATTTCTCGTTGAGAGCCTGCATTTCGCGGTTTTTCTGCAGCAGATTCCTCCGGGTCAGCCCGATGTCTTTGGAAAGGCGCTTTAACGCTTCAACATCCTCTCCGAGGATTTGAAAAAGCTTTTCCAGAGAGGCCACCTGCCGACTACCCTTAGAGGCCATTTTCTCTTTCCTTCGGACGAAAATGGGCTTTGCCAGGGCTTTCGCCCTGAATTTTTCGGTAAACATGATGGACCTGGGAAAGACACTCAAAAAGCCCTTCTTCTTTCGGGGCTTCGGCTGTTCCCAGGACTAAAATCCCCAGGTTTTTCAGGGAAGAATGGAGCTTCCGGAACATCTTGCTTTGCCCGTCGGCCGTGAAAAAAATGAGCATGTTCCGGCAGGAAATCAGGTCGAACTTCCCAGGGGAGGCTTCCCGGATAAAGTCATGCTGTTTGAACCTAACCATTTTTCTAATTCGATCGATTATTCGAAAACGATCGCTGTTTAATTTCTTGCAAAATTCATGTTTGCATTTTGGCGGAATATTTTTCATTTCAGCTCGCCTGTACAAAGCCTTCTTGGCCAAAGCAAGGCTCTTTGTGCTAACATCCGTGGCCAGGATGGATATCTTCAGTCTCTTCTTTTTCTTTCGCCTGACAAGATCCAGGCTCATGGCCAGGGAATAGGCTTCCTGCCCCTGGGAACAGCCAACCGACCAGATGGCAAGCTGGCCTTTCCTTTTGGCCAAAACGTTGTCGATCAAACTGGGGAAGACTTCTTTCTCCAAGTAAGAAAAGACGGCCCGATCTCTGAAGAAATCTGTCACCATGATGAAAAGCGCGTCTAAGAATCTGTAGCTTTCCAAAGGGTTATTTTGGAGATAGGCGATATAGTCGGAGTAACTTTTGGAATTGGTCGCACTTAGCCTCAGCTCCAAGCGCCTTTTGAGTGTTGTCGGACGGTATTCATGAGCGCTAAAGCCTGTGATGGCCGCAATTTCAGCCAACACTCTGTCAAATGTCGTCTCAGTTTGAGACATCGGCAGTCCCCTGTCGTTGTGTCCGGGACACTATTTTCCTGGAATGGGGAAAATAAGTCTATCGCCCCTAAGGATGATTCCTGGGGTGATTATGGCCTCTCATGGCCGCTCTTAGAGAGGAGCCGAAATAGCCGTTAGCGGTTGGAAATCGTCTTCTCTTAGCCCTTCATCACGCCGACGGGAACGACCCGGGCCACCAGACGGCCAATACCGACCTCATGGGAGACCCTGACAACCTCATCCACATCTTTGTACGCGGCTGAGGCCTCCTCAGCCACTCCCTTCCAGCTCGTTGACTGAAGCTCGATCCCTTTTTTCTGGAGCTCGTCCCTGATCTGCTCGCCGCGAAAACGGCGGAGGGCCTCATGCCGGCTCATCACCCTTCCAGCGCCGTGGGCCGTCGAACTGAAACTCAGGTCTTCTGCTTCTCTGGTTCCGACCAAAAGATAAGACGCTGTGCCCATGCTTCCAGGGATAATAACAGGCTGGCCGTAAGCCCGGTAGGCCTCGGGGATCTCTGGCCGGCCCGGACCGAAGCTGCGCGTCGCGCCTTTCCTGTGAACGCAGACCTCTCGCTCTTGACCGTTGATCACGTGCTTTTCGACCTTGGCCACGTTGTGGCAAACATCGTAGACCTGTCTCATGCCCTTGGAGCTCCCCATGACCTTGGCAAATACGTCCCGCACCCAGTGGGCGATCATCTGCCGATTTGTGAAAGCATAGTTAACCGCTCCGCACATCGATTTGTAGTACTGCTCTCCGAGCGGCGAGCGGATGGGCGCGTTGATGAGCTCACGGTCCGGAAGCCCTTTGATCCCGAAGACATTTTCCATTTTCTCGATGTAATCGGAAGCCACCTGGTGTCCCAGCCCGCGACTCCCGCAATGGATCATCACGAGGATCTGACCTTCGGCTTCGATCCCAAAGGCCTTGGCGATCGCTTCGTCATAGATGTGCGCAACTTTCTGAATCTCAAGAAAATGATTGCCCGCTCCCAGCGTTCCCAGTTGGGGAACTCCCCTCTCCAGGGCACGCTCGGAGATGTGGCTGGGGTCAGCGTCTTTCATCCGTCCGCCCTCTTCAGTCATCAGCAGGTCTTCTCTCTCTCCGTAGCCGTTCTCCACGGCCCATTCCGCGCCTTTAATCAGGATTTCCTTCAAGACGCTCCGGCTGAGTTTCGTGATCCCGCCTTTCCCCACGCCGGCGGGAACTTCCTTGAAGATCTCGGTGAGCAGCTCTTTCCGCCTGTCAGCAACGTCTTTTTCGGTGTAATCCGTCCGCAGCAGCCTGACCCCGCAGTTGATGTCATAACCGACTCCTCCAGGCGAAATGATCCCTCTGTCCATGTCGAAAGCGGCCACGCCGCCGATCGGAAACCCGTAGCCCTGATGGGCGTCGGGCATGACATAGGACATCCGCTCAATCCCCGGCAGGCAGGCCACGTTTCTTGCCTGCTGAAGAGTCATGTCCCTCTTGACGCTCTCGAGGAGTTTAGCCGAAGCAAAGAGGACCGCGGGCACTCTCATATCGCCACGCTTGGGGATTTCCCAGACGAATTCATTTATTTGACGAATCTCCATGGTCTCACCTCACATATCGACGACCACCTGGACGGTGACAGAGTCGGCTTGTTCAATTTTCATCTCGTTGTAGGTGACCGCCTTGACCTCGCCATGAAGCCTGTGCTTGGACGGCTCGTCGTCGCCGACAAAGACCGCCCTGAGCCAGAAGCCACCTCCAGTTCCGGCCTTGATTCTCATCTCCTCCACAGAGGCCAGGAGAAACGACTGGGTCTCGAAAGCGTAAATGACCTCCTCCAAAAAGTGCAGGAGTAGCTGCTCGAGGTCTCGCCCCTCCACACAAACGCGGCGCTTGACCGTCCTGGCCACCGCACCCACGTCCCACATCAGGGAAGCTGTGGCCAGGGCAGCGTTCGAAAAAGCCTCTTCAAGCGTGCGGCCGAAAGCCTGGAACTTGGCATCAGCCGTGTGGTTGAGAAAGCGATACTTTTTTTCCATTGAGCTCCAGCTCCAAAAAATTATCAAAGAGCCTCGAGGCTCGTTTTCCTTCGACTTGACTATTATTTTACCATGATAAAACCGGTACGCCAAATCAGCCGGGAGGCTGGATTTGACTTCCTTTTTAACCTGCATTAGCATAAGCGGCTTAAGCACCGAGCCGTGGACCAAAGCAGCCAGCCATCTTCCCTTGTCTTCAACCTATCCAGGTCGAGTGCTTTCTCTTTCAAATGCCAGGTCTGTGGCGCTTGCTGCCACAACAAAGCCATCCTGATCGACCCCTGCGAAGCCCTCCGCCTCGCTCGAAACTTCGGCTTGACGACAACAGAATTCTTACACGTCTATGTCGAAAAAGGAGGCCAGGTTCTTCGCCTCAAACCCGACGGAAGCTGTGTGTTCCTCAAGCCGGAAGGATGCGGCGTCCACGACGACCGGCCTCTTGTCTGCCGCCTCTTCCCTCTCGGCCAGATTATCGATAGAAATGGCCAGGAGCGTTTTGCTGTGATGCCGCTTCACCCGGATTGTCTCGGGCTTCTCGGCGAAGAGGGTACAGTCGATACGTACCTGGAGTCACAAGGGATCGACTTCTATTGATCAGCTTTCGCCCAGTTCCAGGCGCGTGATTCTCTGAGCGGCGCGCGCGATGGAGAGGAAAAACAGAAAACCCGCTTTTTGCCAACAACGGTTTCCTTGCCCGGGCTCAATTTCAGAACCGACTGGCCGGCATACTCGACCATCTTGTAGGCCATGTCGAGGTGGGGGGGCAATGGGGTCTCGTCCTTTTCGAGCCGCTTAACGCGTTCATCCTTGGCCTCAACAAAGTGCTTTTTCCGGGTTTGTCCAGGAAAGCCCGACCGCGCAGCTAAAACACTCCGGCAATGGAGGTGCCGCAGTCAGGGCATTTTCCGTCCTTGATGGCGTTTTTTTCAACATAAAAACCACTCCGGCGCAGGATTGGCATCTGGCATTTCGGGCAGAGCGTGTCCTCGGACTCTCCCCAAACATTGCCGATGTACACGTACTTGAGTCCTGCTCCCTTTCCCAAAGAAAAAGCCTTCTTTAGAGTCGCGATGGGCGTGGCCCGGGCGTCTGTGTATTTGTAATCAGGATGAAATCGGCTGATGTGCCAGGGGATGTCAGGGCTGACTGAGGCGATAAACCGAGCGATGTCCCGCAGCTCGTCGTCGCCGTCGTTCATCCCCGGGACAACGAGCGTTGTCACTTCAACCCAGATCCCTAACTTCCTCATCAAGCGGATCGACTCAAGGACCGGTTCAAGCCTGGCTCCGCAAACTTTTTTATAGGTTTCGTCGCGAAACGCTTTAAGGTCAACGTTGGCGGCATCGAGAAAAGGCTTTATTGTCTCCAGCGCCTCAGCGGTCATATACCCGTTGGTGACAAAAACGTTGGCCAGTCCTGCCGTCCGGCCGAGCCTGGCGGCGTCATAGGCGTACTCGAAAAAAATCGTCGGCTCAGTGTACGTATAAGAGATGCTCCGGCAGCCGCTGTCCCTGGCCCGCTGGACGACCTCCTCTGGCGAGAGCTTGTATCCTTCCCGGAATTCCCTGTCTTTTTTTGTCACCTGAGAAATTTGCCAGTTCTGGCAAAAAGGGCAGCGAAAATTGCAGCCCACGGTGGCGATGGAAAAAGAGGTCGAGCAGGGCAAAAAATGATAGAGGGGTTTTTTTTCGATTGGGTCGGTGTGTGCGGCGATAACTTCGCCGTAGACATGGGTAACAAGCTTCTGGTCTCTGTTTTCGCGCACCCCGCAAACGCCGAACTTTCCCAGGTCGACCTGACAGCGGTGGGCGCAGAGCGCGCACTCCACTCTCCCCTCGTCAAGGGGACGGTAGAGCATGGCCTCTTTTTTCATCTCTGGCCTTCCTCTTCTCAGCCGGGCACCGCCCTGCCGATTCTTTTCAGGCTCAGGCCTTGGGTTCAAGGTCAGGGTAAAATTCATCGGCCGAAGGGCAGACCGTACGCAGGGCGCATTCCGGGCAGCGGGGCTTCCGCGCCTGGCAGACCTTCCGGCCGTGATTGACCAGCATGTAATTGAAGTCGAGCCAGTCTCTCTTCGGCACAACGGCCAGCAAGTCCCTTTCGATCTTCTCGGGGTCTCTCTCCGAGCTCAGGCCTAGCCTGCCGGAAAGCCTTCGGACGTGCGTGTCCACAGCGATGCCCTCTGCTTTTCCGTACCCGGAAGACAGGACGATATTGGCTGTCTTCCTGGCCACGCCCGGAATGGTGATAAGGTCCCCCATCCGGTCGGGGACGCGGCCGCCAAAATCCCCGACGATTTTCTTGGCCGCGGCGATAATGCTCTTGGCTTTGTTGCGGAAAAAACCCGTCGGCCGGATGATTTTCTCCAGCTCCTCCCGATCTGCCCGGGCCAGGTCAGCCACAGTCGGATACTTCTTGAATAAAGTCGGCGTGATTTTGTTCACTCGCTCGTCCGTGCACTGGGCGGCCAGGATCGTGGCGACAAGAATCTCAAGCGGCGTTTCGAAAGTCAGAGCCGTGCGGCTTGCTGGGTATTCTTTTCTAAGTATCTGAATGATCTTGCCGACTCTCTTTTCATCCGGTTCCATCGTCTTCCTCTGACCTTGCTCCTCATGGACCGCCATGGACAAGAAACTTCAGTTTCTGCTGGAGGACGATGTTCTTGACCCGGCCGAGGAGCCCGGCGTAAAAACCTTCTGCTTCGATCTCGGAGCCGATGGCTTCGGCCAGGGCGTCAAAAGGTTTGAGCCTGGCGTTGAGTGCCAACGTTTCTCCCCATTAGAATTCAACGAATTTTTCTCTGGGAGCGCCGCAGATTGGGCATTTTTCCGGAGCCTCTCCCTCGACCGTGAACCCGCAAACCGAGCAGACATGGATGGCAATAAAATCCAGGTCCTTGCCCTGATCAACGGCTTCTTTGGCCTTCTTGTAGAGTCCGGCATGGACTTTTTCGGCCGCCAGAGCGGCGTTAAACCACATCACGGCCGCTTTCTCCCCCTGGCTCTCGGCCACCAGCGTGTAGGCAGGGTACATTTCCTTGACCTCGAAATTCTCGCCGTCCATGGCCGCTTCAAGGTTGTCGGCTGTCTTTCTGATTCCACTCAGGGTTCGCAAGTGGTTAACGGCATGGACCTGTTCAGCGAAGCTCGTGGCCCGGAAAAGCCTGGCCACGTTGGCCAGTTTGTCTTTTTCTGCAGCGTCGGAAAAGGCCAGGTATTTTATATGGGCCTGGCTTTCGCCGGCATAGGCATTCTTGAGGTTCTCCTCCGTCATTTTTTTCATTTGACCCTCCCATTAAATCGCAATCATTTTTTCGATGGCACCTCTGGCCCTCCGGCTGATGTCCGGCGGGACCTCGACCCGGGACGTCATCTCCTCAAGGGCCTTCCAGACTTTCCTCAGGTTGATTTTTTTCATGTTGGAACAAAGGGCCATCTCTTTGACCGGATAAAATTCCGGCTTCGGGTTTTCTTTCTTTAGCCTGTAGATGATTCCGGCTTCGGTGCCGACAATGACCTGCTGTCTCGTCGTCTCTCGCGCCGCCTTGACCATCGTGCCCGTGGACAAGACTTGATCCGCCATGTCGATGACCTCGGGCCGGCATTCAGGATGAACCCAGACCTCGGCGTCAGGGTAAAGACGTTTCTTCTCCAGGACGTCTCTGGCATAAATCCGGTTGTGAACATAACAATAGCCATCCCAGGCGATGATCTTTTTGCCCGTCTGGCGGCCCACATAGGCAGCCAGGTTCTTATCCGGCACAAAAAGAATCTCCTCGTCCGGAACAGAGTTGACGACGCGGACAGCGTTGGACGACGTGCAGCAGACGTCTGATTCGGCCTTGACCTCGGCGGTTGTGTTGACGTAGCAGACAACCTTCCGGCCTGGATATCTTTTTTTCCAATCCCTGAGCTCCTGGCCGGTAATCATCGCCGCCATCGGGCAGCCAGCCTGGGGGTCGGGGAGGAGGACGATCTTGCGCGGCGAGAGAATAGCGGCAGTCTCAGCCATGAAATGGACGCCGCAGAACACGATCGTCTCTGCATCGACCCTGGCCGCTTCCTGGCTTAGCCCGAGTGAATCGCCGGTGAAATCGGCCACATCCTGGACTTCGCCAACCTGGTAGTTATGGGCCAGGATGACGGCCTTTCTTATTTGTTTGAGCTCCTTGATCCTGGAGACGGTCTCTTCTTTCGTCATCGCTAACTCAAGCTCCCCTCAGTCCTTCACCTCTCCCCTTTTTCCAACCGGGAGGGAGGATTCACATGGGCTCGATTTCAGCCCCGCAATTGATGCACTTATCCCCGGCCTTTTTGGTGAGGGTTCCGCAATGCGGGCACTCCTCGATCTCAACCTGGCAGCTCTGGCAATACTCTTCCAGGCCCTCGATCGGCCCATCACAGTACGGGCAGTAGCATTTCTCCGCTCCTGAAGAGGCGCCGGCCCCCTCCTCTTTTTCTGTCACAGCCCGCTTTTTCCTAAAATCTTCGATCGCCGCATGGAGGGCATCTGCTCCCAGGTTCGAGCAGTGAAGCTTGTTCTTGGGCAATCCTCCGAGCTCTTCGGCCACGGTCTCGTTGGTGATTTTCATCGCCTCGTCCAGCGTTTTGCCAATCGCCATTTCGCTGACCATGCTGGAGACGGCGATAGCCGCGCCGCAGCCAAACGTCTGGAACTTGATATCCTCGAGCCTGTTGTCTTTGACTTTGATATAGAAGGTCATCATATCGCCGCAAACCGGGTTGCCAACCTGGCCGACTCCATCGGCCTCCTTGATCACGCCGACGTTGCGGGGATTCTGGAAATGTTCCATGACTTTCTCGCTGTAAATCATTTCCTGCTCTCCTTCATGAATTCTGTGTAGAGCGGCGACATCTTGCGCAGCCTTTCGACAATCGGCGGGAAAACGTCGAGGAGATAATCAATATCCTCTTCTGTCGTGCCGTCGACCATGCTGAAAACGAGCGACCCCTGGGCCAGGGCATGGTCAATGCCCATAGCCAGGAGGACATGAGACGCTCTGAGCGCTCTCGAGGTGCAGGCCGAGCCGCTCGATGCGGCAACGCCCTTCATATCCAGGTTAAGAAGCATAGCCTCGCCTTCGACAAATCGCACACAGAAGCTAGCGTGGTGGGGCAGCCGCTTCTCCCTGTGTCCGGTGAGGAGGACATGGTCCACGAGCCGCGGCAGCGCGTCGATCAACCGATCGCGAAGCTGTTCCGTTCTCATCATCCGCTCTGGCAGTCCGCTTATGGCAATTTCCGCTGCTTTGCCCAGGCCGACGATCCCGGCCACGTTCTCCGTGCCGGCACGGCGTCCAGCTTCCTGGATGCCGCCGTCTACGAGAGGCAAGATCCTCGTCCCCTTCCGGATAAAAAGCGCGGCGCTGCCCTTTGGGCCATAGAACTGGTCACCTGCAAGGCTGAGAGCGTCAACTCCGAGCGCGCCGACATCGACCGGAATATTCCCCACGGCGGCCACGGCATCGGTGTGGACTGGAACGCCCGCATCGCGGCACACGCGGGCTATCTCGGCCAAAGGCTCAACCGTCCCCACCTCGCTGTTGGCCAGCATGACCGAAACGAGGACAGTCTCTTTCTTGATCGCCCTCTTGACATCCTCCGGGTCGACAAGCCCGTGCCGATCCACGGGGACAAGAGTCGAGGAGAACCCGAATTTCTCCAGACTCCTGGCTGAAGAAAGAACGGATTGGTGCTCAACGGCCGAAACAACAACATGGTTCCCTTTTTCTCGCCTGGCCAGCGCTATCCCTTTTACGGCGAAATTATTGGCTTCAGACCCGGAAGCGGTGAAGAAGATTTCCTCGTTTGACGCACCGATGAGCTCCCCGACTTTTGCTCGCGCCTCCTCCATTGCTTCGAGGGCTTCCTGTCCTTCCGAATGGAGGCTCTGGGGGTTGCCATGCTTTTCCCTTAAAAAGGGCAACATAGTTTCGACGACGCGCGGCTCGATAGGCGTGGCCGCTATGTGGTCGAGATAAACTCTTTTCATCTCTAAACGGCGATGACTTCCTTTACTTCGGGAACTTCCCTTTTCAGGAGCCTTTCGATCCCCATCTTAAGTGTCATCTGGGACATCGGGCAACCGCCGCAGGCGCCGGTAAGCCTGACCTTGACGACTCCGTCATCCTGGACATCGACGAGCTCGACATTCCCGCCGTCGGCCATCAGGGCCGGACGGACTTTATTCAGCGCAGCCTCAACTTTTTCTCTCATCCGTTTCTCCTTTCAGAATCATCTATCACTATAGCCTGGCTAACGAAAATTTTCCATGATTATTTCGAGTTCTTTCCGGCGAACGGAAAGATCAACGAAAGCGATGGGCTGGTCCGTGTCGGGGAGGATGAGCTCCTCGTAACTCGGTTTTTCCTCCTCATAGAGGAGCCCGACAGCAATCCTGTCGTCGCGGTTCAGGATTTCCCAGGCTTTACTCTTATCCCCGGGGCTGTAATCAGGCTCCTTCTCGATCATAAAGGTATTCTTTTTATACCATTCAAAGGTGTTAAGCTTATTGTAGGTGACACAAGGACTAAGGACATCAATGAATGCAAACCCCTTGTGCCTCATCCCTTTCTCGATTAGAAAGGCCAGGTGACCGGCCTCGGCTGAAAACCCGCGGGCGACAAACGTTCCTCTCGCGGCCAGGGCAAGAACAGGCCCCTCAATCGGAAAATCCTTGGAGCCGAAGGGTGTGGAGATTGTCACCATGCCGAACATCGTTGTTGGCGACATTTGTCCCTGCGTAAGGGAATAAAGGCGGTTGTTGACCACGATATAGGTAATATCGACGTTCCTTCGTACGGCATGGAGGAAATGTCCGAGCCCTATTGAATAGGCGTCGCCGTCGCCGCTCACCCCAATAACCGTCAGCTTGGGATTGACCAGCTTGATGCCGGTGGCCACGGGCATGGCCCGGCCATGCAGGCCGTGGAACCCGTAAGAGTAAAAATAATTATTCATCCGGCCGTGGCAGCCGATTCCGGTGACAACAACCACATCCTCAGGCGCCAGGCCCATGTTTGCTGCCGCCCTCTTCAGGGCATCGAAGACTCCAAACAGGCCGCAGCCCGGGCACCAGGTGGGATGAGCACGGTGGTAGGTCTGTTTTTTTTTCATCGCACGGCTTTTTCCACTTGTTCGACGACCTCGCGCGGCCTGAAGGACCGCGTCCCGCAACGGAGAATGCTAACCATCTCAGGGAGTGGAATGACCTGACTCCTGATGAGCGTCGCCAGTTCGGCCGAACAATTATTTTCGATAACAAAAACCCTATCGCACTCGTCCAGGAACCTCTTGACAGCATGAACGGGAAAAGGCCAAAGGGTTCTGAGCTGAAGGCATTTAGCCTGGACATGTTTTTTTCGAAGCTCGGCCGCTGCTTCAAGGACCGGGCCCAGAGTCGAGCCGGTTGTGATCAACCCTGCGCCGGCTTTTCTTGACTCCCAGACTCTCGCGCGGGGAAGGTCTTTTGAGGCCTTCTTGAGTTTTTTCATCCTCTTTTCCATCATCCTCATCCTGTTCGATTCGCTCTCGTCCCGGTAACCGCTTTCGTCATGCTCAAGGCTCTCCACCATATGAAGGCCTTTCCTTGAAGAAGGCAGGGCGCGGGGGGATATTCCGTCGAAAGTGAACTCGTACCTTTTGAAATCCTGGATCCCCAGAAGTTGTTCCTGGGTGAGGAGCTTGCCGCGGTCGATCCTGACTCGACTTAGGTCAAACCGAGGCGCAGTCCGGTAATCCTGGCCCATGTCCAGCTCTGTCAGGAGCACGACCGGACATTGGTATTTTTCAGCCAGGTTGAAAGCCTCGGTTGTGAGCTCAAAACACTCGCTCAGAGTCCCGGGCGCAAGGATGATCCGCGCAAACTCGCCATGGGACCCGAAAACCCACTGGAGGATGTCTCCCTGCTGGGTTTTCGTGGGGATGCCTGTAGCCGGGCCGAGCCTCTGGATATGGGCGATGACGATCGGGATTTCAGCCATTCCGGCCAGACTGAAAGCTTCCATCATCAAGGAAGCACCCGGGCCCGACGTGGCCGTCATGGCGCGGGCGCCAGCGTAGGCAGCTCCCAGGGCCATGTTCAGAGCGGCAAGCTCGTCCTCGGTCTGGATGACGACGCCGTTAAACTGAGGCATGTGGCGAGCGAGCCAGTGGGAGATTTCCGAGGCGGGGCAGATGGGATAAGCAGCAAAAAAGCGGCATCCTGCCGCCAAAGCACCGAAAGCGATGGCTTCATCACCAGAAAGAAGAAGGCGCTCCCCGTCTTCTTTTCTGGCCAGAGGAAGCCGCTCCCTCGCAAGAGTGATTTCTCTGGCTTTTTCATAGCCATAGGCAGCCGCCTGGATGTTTTTCTTTTCGACCTCCTCGCCCTTCCGCCTCAAGAACATCTCGGTGATGATTTCTTCGAATAGGGTTGTCTCCAGGTCAAGAAGAAAGGTGAGGGCTCCCAGGGCAATCATGTTCTTGAAGATTTCATGCCCGAACTTCTCCCTGGCCATGGCTCGGAGGGGAAACTTATGAAACGTCTTTCCTTCGGCCTGATCTCTTGGCGGCGTCACGACAACTTCGCCATCACAAAGAACAGTACCGCCTGCGGCCATGAGCGGCAGATTATCCAAGATGGCCTCGCAGTCGAAGGCCAAGAGGATGTTCACGAGATCGCCGGGGCCGTAATTTTCATTCAACGAAGCCCTAATCGTGGTGCGGGTTGGTTCTCCGCGGATATTGGAAGGAAAATCCCTGCCGGTGACGACCTCCCAGCCGTGTCGCTTGAGCAACCTGGCCAGAACATTGCCCGTGAAGAGAACACCGTCTCCGGCCTTGCCGGCGATCATCACGGACAGGTCTTTAATCATCTTGGAACCCTAACATTGCCGTCCATCCGGGGAAACGCCGAGGCCTCAAGCTCCCTCCAAGGCGTCGAGCATGGCCTCATTATAGTAAAAGTCTACTCTTTTTGTCAGCAAAATACAAGTATTTTTATAGGAATAGTAAGGATTGTGCGGCTTTCCACCCTCTGGCCAACCGGTCAGATCAGTTCGCGACCGGGGCGCGGCCGACCTAAACCAGCTCCCCCCTCGCGACCAGGATCACCTTGCCCCCGACAAAGATGCCGATTTCTCCAGCTTTGTCCTCAGCGTTGAGCAGAAGAAGCGACTGCCGGCCGATTTCGTAGCCCTGTTCGACCCGAACGTTAACCAGGGGTGAGCCGAAATACCGGTGCTTGGCCATGTAGCCAGCAAGACAGCCGTTGGCGCTGCCGGTAGCCGGATCCTCGGGCACACCGTAATAGTCCGCAAACACGCGGACATTGAGGTCATTCTGCGAGCTGTATGTTTCCGGGCAGAAGACAAGAATTGACTTTGCCTCTGTGCCCTCGATCAGGCTGAAGTATTTCTCAAGGTTGATCCGGCTTCTTTTCACCGAACGGAGTGTCTTAAGCGGGACGATGATGAAGGGAACGCCGGTGGAGACTTCCTGAATCGGGAACTTTGCGTCGATTTCGCCGGCCTCCAGGCTTATCGCAGAGGCCACCGCCTCGGCCTCTATCGTTTTTCCAAACCTCGGCTTAATCTGCTTCATCCAGAGAATGTCCGGGACATCACCTCGGTAGGTGAAGGTGACGGGGATAGGGCCAACCTTGAGGTTGAGGACGACTTCTTTAACCGGAGCCTTGAGGATTTCCTGCTGGATGATGAAGGCTGTGCCCAGAGTCGGATGGCCCGCAAACGGGAGTTCCTCCTTCGGAGTGAAAATGCGGACGTCGAAACCGCCTCGGTTTTCCTCGTCCCTCAAGATGTACGTCGTCTCTGAAAAGTTGACCTCCCGGGCGATCTTCTGCATTTCCAGGTCAGAAAGAGAGCCGGCCCGGCGGACAACGGCCAACTCATTTCCGGCATACTTTTCTTCGGCAAACACGTCGACGATGTAGAAAGCAACGCTTTTCATGGCGGGATGGGTCGGATTTCTGTCAGAACGGCCTATTTTTTCCCGGCCGCCCTTTTCATTTTTTTATCGCAGCAGATGAAGACATGCTCTTCTGCGCAGCCGCAGGCTTCATCGACGATGAGGCGATACCCGCAAACGCCGCATTCGTAGGCGTCCCCCTTTTTTATTTTAGATGTCGGTTTTTTCGCCGTTTTTGCTTTCGTTGGCATTCGATACCTCCTTCTTTTGGCGATTTAACTCGGCATGGATATCTTTACCACCAGAGCCTTCCCATGTCAACTTGGGGACGGTCCTCCCGGAGGGCCATCCTCCTTTCTCACTCCCAGTCAAGGAGCCGTTTCTTCCCTTTGAGCTTGCGGATATCGGTCACATCCTGGCTGACTTCCAAACAGCCCTTGTAAACTCCTTTTTCATCGCGAACGGCGAAATACCGGATATGGATGAATCTTTCCTTCGTTTCGATCCAGAATTCGGCGACGTCTCGGCGGCCTTCCTTAAAAGCGTCGAGGATGCGGTTGACCATGTGAACGCTCGCCGGCGGGTGGCAGTTCTGGACGCGGCGGCCGATGACTCCCGGGCTGCGCGGAAAGATCCTCTCGGCAGAAGCGGAGTAGTATCGGACCGTGTCATTCTCGTCGACAAAAGTGACATCAACAGGCAGGCTCTTGAGAATGAGATTAATAGCCTCCGGCGTGAGTGAGCCTGTGTCAAGCTCAACATCCGCCGGCGGACGCCTGTAAGAAGCGAGCGGCGGCCGCCCTTCAGCATGGACAGCCGGCTTCCATTCTTTCTCTGGCTCAATCCATGCGTATCCGACCTCCCCCTCCCCTTTTTTGACCCTTGCCCAGTCCTCGTCGCTGAGCGTTTCGAGGCTCATCGGAAAGAGGATTTTCTCCTCCTTGTAGATCATGTCCGAGATCATCCCGCTCAGGTTGCGGCCGAGAGCGGCGATCTCAACAGCCAGGCCAGAATCGATGAGCCGGCGGAACTCGCGGAGCCGAGCCCTGATATCGTCGTGGATGGCCCACATGATTTTAGACGGACCGCTCACTCCCTTTGATTCAAGGAGGGGAAAGAGCTGATTCTCCTTCTTCAGGTAGTGCTTTTCGACCTCCGCCAGGGTGGCGAGCTGGGAAACGAGGGCGTCTTTATGCTGCTTCAGGCCTGTTTCGCCCTCAGCCTCCACCTGCCCGAGCAGGTTGCTCCACCCCTCCAGAATCTTTTCGAGCGCCCTGTTTTCCTGCTCTAACGTACGGAGAGGATGACCCGGGACCAAAGACGGAAGCAGCTGGCTCTCCAGGGATTCCTTGAAAACCTGGACATGGACGTCGCAGAGGCGCTTGACTTCCTCTTCGGGCATTCCCTCGTCAATTAGCTGTTGTTCCATCTCAGAAATCTCTGTCGGGCTGACATCCTGGATGAGCTCGGCAAAACGCCTCTTCAACTCTTCCCTGTCCCCTCCCTCATGGAGCTCGCGAATAATATCCTTGAGCACCTCGAGTCTCGCTTCTTTTGAGGCAATCGGTTCGCTCTTCGCCTCGGCCAAGTCCAGTTCTGCCTCCTCCCCGCTCGCTCGCTTGA
The DNA here is from genome assembly GCA_037444845.1 of Candidatus Aminicenantota bacterium. Lineage (GTDB taxonomy): Bacteria > Acidobacteriota > Aminicenantia > Aminicenantales > UBA8522 > JARYMI01. Next base: position 29,578 of record JBBILQ010000005.1, read on the forward strand.
TCTCGGCTTGAATCTTCTGAAGGAGTTCTGGCAGGGACATGCCCCCGAAACTGGCCGCCTGCTGCAACGTGGCCACTTTGCCGATTGTTTTTCGCATGACCGGACTTTTCAGCCGGGAGAATTTTGGCGTCAGGCCGACAAGAAAATTTAGGAGAAAAGGATATTTTTTCAACATCTCATCAATCTTCGTCCTGGCAGTAAGCCGCATGGTTCTTCTCTCCTTTTCTTAAGTTAGCCGGCTCTAAGCAAGGCTGGCTCGTATTTTCACGGGATCGACGATGCCTCCAAGCTCGTCATCTATCAGGATTGAGTCCTTCCTTTCAACGCCCGTCGAGATGATGGCCACTCTGGCCTCAATCAAATCCTCGATGAGTTTGACATAATCGAGAAAGGCATCCGGCAGGGAAGCTTCACCGGTCAGGCCATGGATGGGTTTTTCCCAACCCTTGACTTCACGATACTGGGGCACGACCTTATCTAATATCCAGGCCTCAGTGGGAAAAGACGGCAGTTTCTCTCCCCTGTAGCTGTAATTTGTGCAAACAAGAATGGTCTCGAATACGTCAAGAACATCCGGCTTTGTCAGGGCGATTTTCTCGATCCCGTTTACCCGGCAGGAGTGAGACACGGCGACAGCGTCAAACCAGCCGCAGCGCCGGGGCCGGCCTGTGGTTGCCCCGAACTCGTTCCCTCTTTCCGACAAGCACCTCCCCTTTTCATCAGACACTTCGGTCGGGAACGGCCCGCTGCCCACCCGGGTTGTGTAGGCTTTCGTGACGCCAAGGACAGTGTCTATCTTTGTCGGGCTTATGCCCAGACCGGTGCAGACGCCTCCGGCCGAGGAATTCGAGGACGTCACGTAGGGATAGGTCCCGTGGTCAACGTCCAGGAGAGTACCTTGAGCTCCCTCAAAGAGGATGGCTTTGCCCTGGGCTGTCTGCTGCGCCAGGAGGAAAGAGACATCGCCGATATATCTTTCCACCTTTGAGGCGTAGGCGGCGTATTCCCTGAAGATTTCACCGGCATCAAGACCGGGAAAACCAAGTGCCCGGAACAGTTCATTCTTCTCAGCCACGTTTTCAGCAATTTTTTCTTCAAGGACAGCGATGTCGAGAAGATCGCCCACTCGGACGCCGCAGCGGGCGACCTTATCTTCATAAGAAGGCCCTATGCCGCGGCTCGTTGTTCCGATTTTTTTGTTCCCCCGCCTTTCTTCCGCAATCCTCTCCAGAAGGACGTGATAAGGAAGGATAAGGTGGGCGCTCCGGCTGACGACAAGATGGGTTTCGACATCGATGCCCAGCGCTTCGAGAGCTGCCACTTCCTCGAGGAATGCTTTCGGGTGGAAGGCCACGCCGTTGCCGATAAGGCAGAGTGTCCCCGGGTGGAGGATGCCCGAAGGAATGAGGTGGAGGACGAGCTTTCGCCCGTTCAAGTAGACGGTATGGCCGGCGTTGTGGCCGCCCTGGTATCGGGCGACAACATCAAAACAAGGCGCGAGAAGGTCAACGACCTTGCCTTTCCCTTCATCTCCCCATTGAGTCCCGAGGACGATGACGTTGGACATACGAATCCTTCCTCACGAATTGATCAGGATGCCTGACCGAGCCTTCAAGATGAATCGCGGAGAGAAAATTCTACCAGAAGTCAGCGCCTTCGACAAGCTCAGAATTGAAGCGCAACCTGGCCGAGAAGGACGTCGTTTTTAAGGCTGAGGCCTTTCTCCCTGTTAAAATCATACTCGATTTTGATCGCGACGTTGGAAGAAGGGCGATAGGCTAACCCGACAGCCCAACGTTTGAGATCCGAGGAAATTCCCGATCCGGGGGTTACGCCAGCAAGAAAACCAGGCCCGTGATAGGGGTCATCGGATTTCATCACCTGGTAGCTGATGAGAGGAGCAAATTCGTTTGTCTTTAGCGACAGGAGAAAAAAATGGCCTTCTGTTTCGCCACGAACATACTCGCCAGGGTTATCAATGAGGGCCTTCCCGTACTCATAGAAAAACAGGAAAGAATCTGTCTGCCAGGTAACATCCGCTCCCTGCAGAACCAGGCTGCGGCTGCCCTCATCGTCATGTTTTCCCCGGTAGAAGGAAAAACCGGCCTCAAAGGATTGACTCAGGAAGACCCCTGCCCTTCCTCCAACTGCTTTGTCCCCGTTATTGTCCTTGAATTGCTGACCTGAAGGGATGTCTTGAGCCTCCCTCAGTCCGTTGCCCACGTACCCAGAATAATTGAAGAAGCTAATGCTCCCCTCGGCCATGAGCCCGATATCCCTCCAGCTTGCGGGGTAAAGGGCCTCCACGTGGAGAGGAGCCTTGATGAAGTCTGTCTCATGGGGCCGGCTGGCCCGGTTGTATTTTCCAAAAGGAACGAGATAACAGCCAAGTCTCAGTTGGAAAGCCGACGAAGGCCGGATAGCGACCCAGGCCTCTTCGATTTCAACGCTGGTTTCGGTTTTGAACCTGACCTCGAGGTCGTAGAAGAATATCTTGTTCAATTCTCCGGCAGAAAGAAGGCCCGCCTGGACCTGTCTGAACGTTCCATCGGGAAACTTGGCCTGGCGCTCTCCGTTCTCGTACTGGAAGGAAAAATAACCGTTGGCTTTGAATTGAGCCTTCGTTTCCTGAGAGAAGATGCCGATAGAAAAGGAAAGAACAGCAAGGATGTCTCTGACTCTCATAGGACCGAAAAATCAAACGTATCTTCAAGCAGGTGGTTAATCCATTGACTCACCTGGCGCCTGGCGGTGACGGCCCTAACGATCTCGTTCGTGTCTTTTTCTGTTCCCATCCAGATGGCCCCGACCATGGCTCCGCCCAAAAGAACGATTTTTTTGTAGACTCCTTCGTCTTCTTTGAGTGTCCTGATTTCCTGGTAATCCAGCCCCTCTGGGTTCACCGTTCCGACTGAAGTCATGGTAATGCCGGCCACCTTGAGCGTGTTGGAGGGAACAGTCCCTTCGTATTTTTTTGGCTCGCCGAGGATGTTGTAAGCGACAGTCCGTGCCTGGTCGAAGGAGGCGGGAATGATGCCGTAGACCTTCCCATCATGCTGGATGCTGTCTCCGGCGCCGAATATTTGGGGCAGGTTTGTCCTGAGAAAATCATCAACGACGAGGCCTTTATCAGTTGTCAACCCGGCCTCTATGAGGAGCCCGAGGTTTGGCCTGACTCCAGCCGCGATGACGGCCAGGTTGGCGACTGTCCCCTCTCCTCCTTTAAACTTCAATCCAGTGACTTCCTGTTGCCCTGCTATTTCCTCAGTCGCCACGCCCAGGCGGACGCGAATACCCTGGCTCTCGATCTGCTTCTTGAGAAGAGAAGCTCCGTGCTTGTCCAGCTGGCGAGGCAGCAGCCGGTCAAAAAATTCAACGACTTCGACCTCGGCGCCCCGGGACTTGAGGCCGCGGGCGATCTCCAAACCCAGGAGCCCGCCCCCGATGACGACGACCCGGGAATGGTCCTTAAGAAAGTCGAGAATGGCCTGGGCGTCGTCGAGATTCCGGAGCGTGAAAACTCCTCGTTTTTCTGATCCCTTGATGGCCGGGATGAAAGAGGAAGCGCCGTTGGCCACCAAAAGGGCGTCATAGCTCACCTTTTTGCCGCTCTCGATCTCGACTTCCCTAGACTTCGGATGAATCTTCCTGACCGGCTTGCCCAGATGAATATTGATGTTCTGCCTGATATGCCAGTCCTCCGAGAAGGCAAAAAGACGCTCATAAGGCAACCTGCCGGCGATGTACTCGACCAGGTTGGGACGAGGATAGTATGGGACCTTTTCTTCAGCATAGACGTGGACCTCGACCCCTGAATCCAGCTCACGAAGGGTCTTGGCTGCTATGGTCCCGGCCAGCCCGTTTCCGATGACGATCACCTTCATTTGAAAACCTCTGCTTCCTGAGCGCTCAGGCGACCTTCTGGAAAAATTCCTTGCCCACCCCGCACTGCGGGCAGACCCAATCGTCGGGCAAGTTATCGAAAGGAGTCCCCGGGCTGACGCCGGTATCAGGGTCTCCCTTCTCAGGGTCATAGACGTAGCCGCAGGCCGTGCACTCCCACTTCTCCATGTTTCTCTCCTTTTTTATCTTATGATGAATTCAATCAATGGAGACGCAACCTGCCGAAATCTCAGTCTTCCCACAGGGCATGTCTCTCATACTCGATTTCCAGGCGAAGCTTATGAGATTTTTCCTGTTTGACCAGGAACTCGAACAGCTTTTTCTGCTCCTTCTTCCTGGCTTTTTTGGCCAGGCTTGTGTACAGGTCAACGGCTTTCCTTTCCTTTTTGGCCGCGAAAATGAGAAGGTCCTGGAAATTCATCTCGGGAGTGAGAGGCTCGGCTACCAGATAGTCGCTTATCTTCAAATCCCTGACGTCCTTGCTCGCGGCGGCCTCAACTTTGACCTTAGTCAACCCCAGGAGTATTTTCTTGTGGTTCTTCTCGTCCTTTCGGAGATCTTCAAGCAGCTTCCTCGAAGCTTGTTCCTTGGCCATATGGAGCAGCTTACCGTAATTCCTGGCCGCTTCCTCCTCCCTCTTGACGGCAAACTGAATGACCTCGGCAAAACTCGAAAATTTCATGGCCAGCTCCTTTCTTGCATTCTTTAAACTTCGAGACCCTGCCCGTCTAATTTCCCTGGATGCTTCGGGAAAGGCCTGCCCTGGAACAACATAAAACCTTATAACAAAAACAATTCTTCTGTCAACGAAGACATGATTTCAACCCCTGTGATAACGGGCTTGATTTGCGGACGCTTTTCGGTTAATATCTTAAAACTCAAAGCCGATGAAACCATATGCTTGCCTTCTGGCCGGATGGCTTTTTCCCGGCCTTGGCCATTTTCTCCAGAAGAAATTCTGGCGGGGCGCTATCTTTCTCCTCGCCATTCTGGGCATGACGGGAATGGGCCTGGCCATGGGGGGGAAGATCTACCCGCTTTATCTCGAAAAACCTCAGACCGTTCTTGAAATCGTCACCAACCTGTTCAAGAAGGAAAATCCGCTCGCTCTGCTGGCTTTTTTCGCCGACCTTGGCAACCTTCTAATCTATGCACTGAGCCGTTTTCTGTCTTTTGGGCAGGGAGCTCTTGAACGCTCCACCTTTGAGTTCGGGACAGCCTATGTGGCCGGTGCCGGGCTTCTGAACTACCTCATCGCCCTCGACGCCTTTGATATCGCCCGTGGAAAGAAGAAATGATCTTCCAAAGCCACCTTCTTTCTATGATCATCTACGCTTTTCTTGTCTCTGTCGTGCTGGCACTCGTCCGGAGGAACGAGTTAAAAAGCCAGGTCAAGTACGGCCTCTCCCTTTTTCTCATCATGGTCATCTGCGGGCTGGCCTTCGGCTGGTTCATGTTCCTTTTCACCCGCTGATAGCTGTTTGGCAGTCCCCGGAAGCTTTCCCGCATATGTTTTCTTCCCCCAGAGCAACACAAACGGAGAAACTTCCGCGTCCCTTCTAGTGTCCCGTCTCGTAAGTACCTTGCCGAAGTCCTCCGCAAAGACGGGACACTTCCATGGGGGAGTCAAGCTCCCCCCTCGGCGCTTCGCTACGCTCCGCTGACCCCCTGAGGGGAACGACGCCGTCCCCCTCAAACTCCCCCGCGGGTGGTGCGCCTTCAGGGACCGCGACTTAAGTGAAGTTATTTATGAGACGCACCACTAGTTTTTTATTCGCCCCCCTAATGTGTTATAATCCTTGCTTCGAGCGGGGCGGAACAGGAAGAAAATGAACGGGCTTGCCGGCCTCAGGCCGGTCACCGGGTCTCGAGACGGCGCTTGAAAACATCGGGATGATTGAGCTCTATCACATTTCCAAGCAGTACCAGGAGGGCCAGTGGGCTCTCATGGACATCAATCTCCACATTAAAAGGGGAGAGTTCTGGTTCGTCACGGGCCCGAGCGGCTCCGGCAAAACAACGCTCCTCAAGATTATTTTCCGTGAAATTTTGCCCACGCGCGGCCAGATCGTAATCGACGGCATTAATATCCTGCGCCTGCCAGACCACAAAATCTGGAAGCTGCGCCGGTCGATGGGTATCGTCTTCCAGGACTTCCGCCTTCTCTTCCATAAAAAAGTCTTTGATAACGTGGCCATCGGTCTCTATGTCATGGGTATCCCGGTTAAAGAAATCCGCCGCCGCGTCTTCAACGCCCTCAGGCTCGTCAACCTTCATCAAAAAATGTGGGAATACCCCTCTCACCTCTCGTACGGAGAGCAACAGCGTGTGGCCATTGCCCGGGCTGTGGTTAATGAGCCGCAGATCTTGTTGGCCGACGAACCGACCGGCAACCTCGACCCGGAGCTTGCGTTCGAGATCATCGGCGTATTCAAGGAAATCAACAGGCAAGGGACGACCGTCTTGATCTGCAGTCACGACAAGGAGCTCATCCGTCATTTCGGGGATAAGATTTTGTTCTTGTTTAAAGGAAAAATCATCGGAAAGGAAGTTCAACCATTCTCCAGAAAATAACGTATTTTGTCCGGGATTCCTTGAATAACCTCTGGCAGTACAGGGTGCGAAACCTTTTATCCGCCACGATCATCGCCCTCTCCTTTCTTATCGTTGGCGTCTTTTTTTCTCTGTCCAACAACCTTCAGTTCCTGGCCAGCCGGCTCGCCGAGAACATGGTCGTTGCTTTTTTCCTCAACCCGGGAATATCGGCCAGGGAGCAAGCCAGGGTCGAAGAAGTCATCAAAGCTTCCCCTGGAGTTGCGCATGTCAAATTTGTCAGCCGCGAAGAGGCGCTGGCCAGGTTCCAGAAAAGTTTTCCTGAGCTCGAGGATATCCTGAAGAACCTTGGCTCAAACCCTTTCCCTGCCTCTTATGAGGCCGTCCTTCAGAAAAAGGCCTTCCTGTCAGAAGAAGCCCTTGGCCTCATCGAAGACATCAAAGCGCTCCCGGGAGTGGAGGATGTTCAGTTTAACCGCGATTGGGTGAAGAAAATGCAGTCCCTGAGCCGATTGGCCAGGGCCATCGGTTTTTTCCTCGGAGGCATACTCATCTTGGCTTCGTTTTTTATCATCTCGAACGTCATCAGGCTCAATGTCTTCGCTCGCAAGAACGAAATCGAGATCCTCCGCCTGGTGGGGGCGACGAATACTTTTATCCGGCTGCCTTTTCTCCTCGAAGGCCTCTCTCTCGGCGTTCTCGGCAGCGCCCTTTCCTTGGCCCTGTTGTCCATCCTGATCAAGCTTTTTCCGCTTTATCTGGGCCAATCCCTTGGCGTTCTCCAGGAATTCATCAACTTCCGCTATCTTTCTCTATCCCAATGCATCAGCCTAATCATCGGGAGTGCCCTGATGGGATTGCTGGGGAGTTTGAGCTCGCTCTCCCGATTTTTAAAAATATGAACAAACGCTTCAGCGGTCGAGGACCCTCCGGCTCAGGAGATGGGCCTGGCGGATGGGTTCGGGTATCCTGAACCGGCAGCACTCCAGGACGATTTTGCGGCTCAGCGAGAAATTGACACGGTGTCCTGGCGACACGAAAACAGGCCTGACCCCGGTTCGCGTCCTCAAACAGAAACCGACCTTCTCCTGCGCATGATTCTTGAAATACGTGAACGCTCCCCTCGCCTGAGGAGGCGGACGGAAGGGGAAAAAGGGCGTCTTGGCACAGCCGATGGTGGGAATGTCCAGGCCAACGCCAGCGTGGGAGGCTAATCCCATCCGGCGAGGATGGGCAATCCCGTTGCCGTCGAGAAGGGTTACATCGGGCCGGTACTTGATTCTCTGAAAGGCTGCGAAGAATGCTGGAGTCTCACGGAGAGACAGGAACCCGGGGATATAGGGCAAGCCGACTTTCATCACGGCCTCGGCTGTTTCCACCATCTCAAGCTCAGGGAGCTTCATCACAACGACGACAGCCGCGATGAGCTCTTCTTTCTTGTCATAACTAAAATCAGCTCCGGCGACGAGCGAGACTTCACCGCCGCCCCATTCCAGAATTAGGCGGCGGGCCAACTCTTCTTGAAGTCGAATGGCTCGGTCCAGTTTCATCCCTGTCCTCATTTCATTGTTCCTTTTTTATTCTAACAAATTCTGCCCCGGCCGACACAGCGGAAGAGGCCCGTCATTTGACACACCCGCCTGGTTTTATCTACAATTCTTGCAAATGGCATCCCTCGGTCAGGAACTCAAGAGAGAGCGAGAGCTGAGAGGAATTTCTCTCCAGGAGATTGCCGCTTCGACCCGCATCCGCCTGAAATTCCTCGAGGCGCTGGAAGAGGACCGGCTCGACATTATCCCCGGCAAATTCTTCATCCGGGCTATCCTGAGCTCCTACGCCAAGAGCATCGGACTCGATGAAAACCAGGTGCTCAACAGATACCAGGAACTCCAGAGCTCCTTTGACTACGAGGTCGAAGCCGCCGCTCCGAAGAAGTCAGGCGGCCAACCCATCCGCCGCCGGAGAAACTTGCCCCTTTTCCTTGCCTGCATCTTTATCATCCTGGCCCTTGGGTTCATTTCTATTCTTGTCCTTGCGCCAGGGAAAAACCCGGAGGCGTCACTCAGGCCGGAGTTCAAACCGTCCCCCAGCCCAGCGCCGCCTGCGCCGGTCGAAGCACCAAAAACTGAGCAAAAAACTGAAGAGGGTCTGAACCTTGACATCTCTTTTCTCGAAGAAACCTGGCTCCAGGCTTCCGCCGACGGTGCTGTGATCTGGGATGGAATCAAGAAAGGGGGCGAATCACTCGAGGTTAGGGCATCTCGGGAAGTTGGGCTTAACCTCGGCAACGCCGGCGGACTCGCCTTCACCATCAACGGAAAAAAAGGAAAGCCTTTCGGGCCGAGGGGAGCTGTGCGCAAGGACATCAGGATTACCCCCAACAACTGCGGCGAATACCTTCTCCCGGAAAAGGAGAGCGAGAGCTAAAAGACCATGGCCATTCCAAGCAAAAAGGGGCCGCGCTTTGTCGGCGCCGTTATCATCCTGCTCATCATCCTCTTCTTTGCCATCGAGCTCTTTATCCGTGAATCACAGGAATTTTCCCCGACCTCAGTCACTGATGTCCTTCTTTCATCGCTCCAGATCATCGTCCTCCTGCTCTTCCTGATCTTCCTCCTCATCCTGGGCAGGTATCTCCTCAAGCTCAACCTGGAAAGAAAAAGAAAAGTCGCCGGTTCCCATTTCAAGACCAAGCTCGTCCTTTTCTTTATTTTCCTCTCCTTCATCCCGACGCTTCTCCTCTTTTTCTTTGCAAGCGACCTGATCAGCCGAAACATCGAGATGTGGTTCAAGACGCCTCTCGATAAGATCCTGGATGATGCCCAAGGCTTGGCCGAGGGCGTCTATGCCAGAGCAGAAGAAGAGGCCTACCATTACGCTCTTGAACTCGGCCGGGACATCAGGAATCAGAAGTTGATCCTTCTGGAGAACAGGCTGATCCTTCGTGAATTTATCCGGACCAAGTTGGCCGAATACCGCCTGGATGAGATCGGCATCTTCCTTGAAGAGGAAGAATTGTTCACCTATCTCAACCCAAACCTGCCGCTCCAAAACTACAAGTCCATCCAATCAGGGATGGTCCAGCGGGCTCAGGCCGGTGAGGTCTTCCGGACGATCGAGCCGATGGGAAACGGCGACATGATCCGCCGCGGCGTCAGCCTCTCCATTTCCGGCGCAGGTAAAGTTTTGGTGACGACGGGGAAATTTTTTCCCCAGAGCTACGCCCAGAAAATAAATGCCATCAACACCTACGTCCAGAGATACCGCCTTTTCATCCCCCAGAAAGTCACGGTCAAGACGTTCTACGTGATCGTCCTGATGTTCGTGACCGTGGTGATTATTTTTGCCGCCAGCTGGATCGGCTTTCACCTGGCCAAGGGTATTACTGTGCCCATCGAAAAGCTGGCCTCGGCGACCAAGGAGGTTTCCCGCGGCAACCTGGATGTGCATGTCGAGGACCCCGCCTCTGATGAGCTGGGAACGCTCATTGACTCGTTCAACCAGATGATTTCCGACCTCAAGGGAAGCCAGGAGCATATCGCCCAAAAAACCTCTGAGCTGGAAAACCGAAAGCAGTACATCGAGACGGTCCTGAACAACATCACCACCGGCGTCATCACTCTGGACGCTGGCGGAAATATCACGACCATCAACCCGTCGGCAAGGGAGATGCTGGCCCTGGAGGAACGACACCCTGTCGGCAAGAGCTTCCGGGATGTCCTCAGCAACCTCAGGTACAGCGAAATCGTTAAGAATATTGACTGGGGCCTGAGGAATAAATACAGGCTTTCTGATAAAGAAATCACCATCGTCTCAAACGGCCAGATAACGACCGTGGCCCTGGCGCTTTCCCCGCTCGAAGGATCGAACAGCGATTTTGCGGGAATGATCGTCGTGTTTGATAACCTCACCCAGCTCATCAAGGCCCAGAAAATAGCTGCCTGGAAAGAAGTCGCCCAGATGGTGGCCCATGAGATCAAAAACCCCTTGACTCCGATTCAGCTTTCAGCGGAAAGGATCATCAAAACCCTGAAGAAAAATGACGAGAATTCCCGGGCCGTGATAGAAGAGGGGGCGATGACGATCATCCAGGAGGCCCGGACGATCAAGTCTCTGGTGGATGAATTTTCCAACTTTGCCCGCCTGCCCAAGGTCGAGCCGAAGCCGGCCGACATGCGCAGCCTGATCGATCAGACGATCGCTCTTTTCCGCGGCATTTTCAGCCAGGTCGACTTCGAAATCGAGCATGGCCGGGACATCCCGCCCGCCCTGCAGCTTGATCCCGAGCAGATGAAAAGGGTCTTCATCAATATCATCGACAACGCCATCGAGGCGATGAACAAGAAAGGCAAGATCATCGTTCGCACGTCGCTTGAGAGAAAAGAGCAACGGGTGAAAGTCGAGATCGCCGACACGGGGCCGGGAATCTCCGCCGAGGACAAGGCCAAGCTCTTCTTGCCCTACTTTTCTACAAAGAAAAAGGGCACGGGGCTGGGGTTGGCCATCGTCAACCAGATTGTCAGAGAGCACAACGGCACGATCCAGGCTGAGAACAACGCGCCTACCGGTGCCAAGTTCATCATCTATCTCCCGGCATGAGCAAAGAAACTATCCTTATCATCGACGACGAAGTCAGCATCCGGTCCTCCTTGAAAGGCATCCTGGAGGACGAGGGCTTCCGGGTGACAACCGTAGAAAGCGGAGAGGAAGGCCTGGAAGCGATCAGGAATCAGAACATCGACCTCGTCCTGCTGGATATCTGGTTGCCCAAGATGAACGGGGTGGACGTCTTAAAAAAAATTAAGACCATGGAAGAAACCCCTCCAGTGGTCATGATCTCAGGCCACGGCACGATCGAGACGGCCGTGCGGGCCACCAAGCTCGGCGCCCACGATTTCCTCGAAAAGCCCCTCTCTCTCGAGAAAGTCGTCCTGACCGTGCGCAACGCCCTGAGGCAAAAAAAGCTCGAGGAGGAAAACATCCGGCTCCGCGAAAGGCTGAAGACGAAATACTACCTCATCGGTCACAGCCCTGCCATCCAGAGATTGAGAGAAGAGATCAAGCTGGCCGCTCTGTCCAACGGCCGCGTCCTTATCACCGGAGAAAACGGAACGGGCAAGGAACTTGTCGCCCGACTCATCCACCAGCAGAGCGCCCGTCGGGAGAAGAGGTTTGTTGAGGTCAACTGCTCGGCCGTCCCGGAGAATTTGATCGAGAGCGAGCTTTTCGGGTTCGTCCAAGGCGCCTTCGCCAACGCGCAAAAAGACAAGAAAGGAAAGCTGTTGCTGGCTGACGGCGGCACTCTTTTCCTGGACGAAGTCGGCGACTTGAGCGTGAAGGCGCAGGCTCAGCTCATCCGCGCCATCGAGGATCGAAGTTTTGAACCTGTGGGCTCGACGGAAGTCATTTCCTTCAACAGCCGGATCATCGCTGCAACGAGCAAGAGTCTGCGCGATCTTATTGCCAAGCGAAAGTTCCGTGAAGACTTGTTCTTTAAACTGAATGTCATCCCGTTGACCCTGCCGCCGCTGCGCGAGAGAGCCGGGGACATCCCTCTCCTGATCGACCATTTCCTCAAGCACTTCTCTGAAGAGTACGGCCGGAAGCCGAAGTCCATGAGCCCGGAGGCGATGAACGCCTTTCTCAAGTATGTCTGGCCTGGAAATGTGAGCGAGCTGATGAACGTCATCGAAAGGTTTGTCATCATGGTCCAAGAAGATGAGATTTCCGGCTCTCACCTTTCGCTCTTCGTCGAAACGAGAGAACTCGAATACATCTCCGGGTTCTTCGAGGGCCACTCTCTGGAAAAAGCCAAAGAGCAATTTGAAAAGCGGTTCATCCACGAAACACTGATGCGGAACAACTGGGAAATCCCAAGAGCCGCCTCTGACCTAAAAATCGACGAGCCCGCCCTGAGGGAGAAAATCAAGGCCTTGAACATAACGTTCGTCAGCTGACCCCAAGGCAGCCATGCCGCGTGACCAATCCGAAGCCATTGTCCTGCGCAGCTTTAACGTGGGCGACCAGGATAAAATCGTCGTCCTGTTTTCGCGGGAAAAGGGCCTTCTCAGGGCCATTGCCAAAGGAGCGCGGAAGTTCGGAAACCGCTTCGGCAGCAGCCTTGAGCCCATGTCTTTAGTCAGAATTTTTTATCATGAAAAAGAGAGGCAGGAACTTCTGACCCTGAGCAGCTGCGACCTGCTCGATTCTTGCTTCGAGGTCCTTCGCGACTACAGGACTTCCTGCACGGTTTCTTATTTTGCTGAGCTCATCGAAGAATTTTTCCCGTCACGGGCCAGGGAGGACATCCTCTTTCGTCTCCTCCTCTCCATGCTCAAGGCGGTCAAGGAAGGGGGGGATCTGGACCTCGTGAGCCGCTACTTCGAGGCCTGGTTCCTGCAGATCAACGGCCTCCTGCCTGATTTCAAGCGCTGCAAGAAATGCCGCCAGCGGACCGAAGCGGGCGGCTGGCTCGCGCCGAGGATGGACGGCGTTTACTGCGCTGATTGCGCGCCGCAAAAAAAAGACCGGACAGCCCCCGAGGTCATCTCTTTCCTCGACTGGGTCAAAAAAAACCCTCCCCCGCGAAAAGGCGTCGCCCCCTTTGCTCCCGAGCAGCTTGAAGCCATCCGGAGGACTTTGCAGAGCCTCATCATCTTCCACTTAGAGAAAGAACCCAAAAGCCTTCACTTCCTCAAGTAAAGGATGAGAATGACAGCGCCGATCCACAGGACGATGTTGACGAGGAGCGGCTTGTCCTGGAGGACGATCTCTTCAGGTCTCCCCCCCTTTTTCTTCTGATGGACGAGATAGAGATAACGGAAGATTCCGTAAAGGACAAACCCGGACGTCCAAACGAGGTTGTGGGTGCCAAATTTTTCGACGGTTTCCTCTGAAATCGTGTACAGACAATAGGCGATGAGAGTTGAGGCCGTGACCACGGCGATCATCTGGTCGAGCAGGTACGCGCTGTATTCCTTAAGGATGGGCCGGTGCTCCGAGGCTTTGTCTTCGAGGAGGACAAGCTCATGCCGCCTCTTGCTCATGGCAAGAAAAAGGGCGAGCAAGCTGGCGCAAATGAGAAGCCAGGAGGAAATAGGGACGTCGATGACCAGGCCGCCGGCGATGACGCGGATGACAAACCCCGCGGCGATGACAAAAATATCCAGGATGACCACCTGCTTGAGCTTCAAGCTGTAACCTAACTGAAGGAAAAAATAGAGGAGGACGACTAGGAAAAAAGACCGATGAAGGAAGAACGCTGCGACCAGGCTGGCGAGAGAAAAGAAAATGAAGGCCGTCAGAGCCGCAGCCGGCGTGAGGTCGCCGCGGGCGATCGGCCGCCGGGATTTCTTGGGATGGGCTCTGTCTTCCTCGCGGTCGCAGAGGTCGTTGAAAATATAAAAGGCGCTGCTCTGAAGGCAAAAGATGACAAAAGCTGCGCCGGCTCTGAGGAGGAGCGCCTCCTCGAAGAATTTCCTGGCAAAAATGAGGGCAGCGAAGACGAAGAAGTTCTTCGTCCACTGCGCTGGCCGCATCGACTCCACGATAACGCGGATTTTCATCGTCATTTCGAGTCATTGTATAAAAAACGCACCCTGAGGGCAACTGGTTTTATCGCGTCTCTTAAGATCTTGTGATACAATAATTTTGATGAAATCGTCGTCAAGGGAAGACTTCGGGCTGCCCGATGAAGTCAACTACAAGAAGCTGACTTCGAGGAACACGCTTGTCACCATCCTCCTGTTTGTGATCCCGTTTTTTCTTCTCTATCTCGCCGTCAACCACGAAGTCTCTTCTCTTATCAAAAGTCAAATCTACACCCACTTATCCGACACCGTCGCTGAGAACATCAAGACCATTGCCATTTTCCTCCAGGACAGGGAGACGGACCTCCGCTCCTTCTCCCATCTCAACATCGAAAAAATCGAGGAGGTCCAGAGTTTATCGCCGTTTCTGAAGACCCTGCTCAGCGAAAAAAAATGGTATGATTTCCTCATCGTCGCTGACCTTGAAGGCGACATTATCCTGTCCATCAACCGGGACATCTCTGGCAATATCGCCAACAGAAAGTACTTCCAGGTCTCCAGGGAAGGAAAATTTTTTAACTCTGGAGTTTTTTACTCGGACATTATTCAGTCGCCCGTCATGGTCCTTTCTCATCCCCTCCTCAACCAGGAGAATCGTATCATCGGAGTCCTGGCTGCTTCCGTCGACCTCAATAGCTTCTACGGCCTTCTTTTTGACCTCAGGATCGGCAAGACCAGCGAGCTCTTCCTCGTCGATAGCAGCGGGACGCTCCTCTCGCCGACAAAGCTTGGAGGAAGACTTCTTGCAGACAAGGGCTATTGGGAAAAGGAGGGCAATCCCCATCAAGGGGAACGCGGTGTCACGACGCACGTAGACTACCGCGGCCAGAAGGTCCTCTGCGCCTACGAGTTTCTGAGCCAGTTCAACTTCTTTCTCGTCTCGGAGATGGACCTCAAGGAAGCGCTGATCCTTCTCAGGGAGGTGAACAAGATCGTGCTCTTGCTTTTCATCCCGTTCTTTGTCCTTCTCATCGTCATTTCCAACCTTCACGCTCGCCGGACGACGTCTCTGGTCAAAAAATTGACCACGAACCTCAGGTCGGCGCTCGAGGAAGCCAGGGCTAAGAAAAAAGAGGTCGATGTGATGAACATTGAGCTGGAAAAGAGGGCCAAAGAAAGCGATCTCCTGGCCGAGGAATTGCGCCTTTCGGAAGAATACATCACGAACCTCCTGGACAGCATTTCCCTGGGAGTCATCGGCCTCAATTCATCCGGAAAGATCACCCATCTCAATAAAGAGATCCGCGGTCTCTTCAACCTCCCTGATTTGAAGAAAGGACAGGATATTCTCAAAGCTCTGCCCTGGCTGAACGACAAGGATATCGAACTGGCCTTTGAGAACACGATCTTCAACGGCAGGCCCAACCGGGTCGAGAAAAGAAGGATCGACAGGGGAAAAGGAGACGAGTATTTCAACCTCTCATTCTTTCCTGTCGAGGACGGCCACGGCAAGATCCTCGGCGTGAGCATCCTCATCGAAAACGTCACCGAGCGGGAGAAACTCCACGGACAGCTCGCCGAATACGAAAAGCTCTCGGCCCTGAGCCAGCTGGCCCTCGGCGCCGCCCACGAGATCAACAACCCCCTCCTGGGCATATCCTCTTACCTCGAAATCCTCCGCGAGGGAGCCGGCGGAGAGAGAGACAAGCAGGAAATCGAGGTTGTCCTGGAGAATGTCTACAGAATCTCAGAGACGATCCGCGGTCTCCTTAATTTTGCCCGGCCCACTCCGCCCCAATTTACCAAGATTAACATCAACCAGCTCATAGCGGATACTCTGTCCTTCCTGAGTCATCAGCCTATCTTCAGGAACATAAAGATCGATAAAACCCTGCCTCCTTCCCTGCCTCAGGTCACGGCCGACCCGAATCAAATCCGCCAGGTTTTGACGAACATGTTCATCAACGCAGCCCAGTCCATGCCGAAAGGCGGCGATCTCCGGGTGGAAACCTCCAAGGTCAAGTTCAAGGACCTCATCCAGGTTGACATCATCGACACGGGAATCGGTATCCCGCCGGATAACCTGAAAAAAATCTTCGACCCTTTTTTCACGACAAAAAAGAGCCAGGGAACAGGGCTCGGCTTGAGCATCAGCCTGAGTTATATCAAGAACCACTCCGGAGATATCTTTGTCCAGAGCGAGGTCAATAAAGGCACGGCATTCTCTATCGTCCTGCCCATCCGGCAGAAAGGCAAAGCGTTGATGAAAGACGAGGAGATCATCTCGTGAGCCTGTATTCCATCCTGATCGTCGATGATGAGATTCTCACCCTGAACAACCTGAAAAAGGTTTTGGAAAAAGAGAACTACGAAGTCCTGGTCACGAACTCGGGAGAAAAAGCCCTGGAGATGTTCGAAAAATATAAGCCTCAGCTCGTTCTCCTGGATCTGATGCTTCCGGGTATCTCGGGAATTGAAGTCCTCAAACGAATCAAAGAGCTGGAGAGAGAGACGATTGTCATCATGATGAGCGCGTACGAGATCTTAGAGAAGGCTGTCGAGTCGATGAAATTGGGCGCCTACGATTATCTGCTGAAGCCGTTTAAGGTCAGCGACCTCAAGAACACCATTCGGAGGGCCCTCGAGACCCTTTCCTTGCGCATCCGCGTCCTGGAACATCTGGAATCAGAGAAAGGCCGTTATTATTTCGGGAAAATCATCGCTGAGAGCCGCGGGATGAAAGATGTCGTCCGGTTAGCCAAGAGGGTGGCGGCTTCAGATAAGACCACGGTTATTCTTCAGGGCGAAAGCGGAACAGGAAAAGAGCTCCTGGCCAAGGCCATTCACTACCACAGCCCGCGGGCCGAAAAACCGCTTGTGGAGATCAACTGCGCAGCGATCCC
This sequence comes from Candidatus Aminicenantota bacterium, assembly GCA_037444845.1. GTDB lineage: Bacteria > Acidobacteriota > Aminicenantia > Aminicenantales > UBA8522 > JARYMI01. The sequence continues at coordinate 46,466 of JBBILQ010000005.1, forward strand.
TGAAAACCTGTTAGAAAGCGAGCTCTTCGGGTACGAGGCCGGAGCCTTCACGGATGCCAGAAAAAGAAAAGCGGGTCTCCTGGAAAGAGGGGACGGTGGCACAGTTTTCTTCGATGAGATTGGCGATATGTCGCTAAACCTCCAGGCCAAGCTGCTGCGCGTCCTGGAAGAAGAGACGTTTACACGCCTGGGAGGGGCGCAGCCGATCAAAGTCAACCTCCGGGTGATCGCCGCAACAAACCAGGATCTGGCCAAAGCAACAGAGAAAGGTCAATTCCGCTCCGACCTTTTCTACAGGCTGAACGTCGTGCCCATCGTCATCCCGCCGCTCAGAGAAAGAAAAGAAGACATCCTTCCCCTGGCCCTCTCGCTCGTCCAGGAGCTCAACCAGGAACTGCGGCGCGCCTACAAGGGAATTACCCAAGAAGCGGCTCAGGCCATGCTTTCTTATCCCTGGCCGGGTAATGTCAGAGAGCTCAGGAACATGATCGAAAGAATCATGTCTCTTTATGCGGAGGAAGAGGTTCAGTTCGTCCATTTTCCGGCTGAAATTCGGGATTATCGAGCTTTGCCGGAAAACAAAATCATCGAGAAAATCGCTCCCGGGGAATCGATGCCCACTCTGGAAGAGCTCGAGAAGCTGTACATCGAAAAAGTCCTGGCCTCGACCGGCCGGAACAAATCTCATGCGGCCAGAATTCTGGGTATCCATCCGACGTCGCTTTTCAGAAAGCTGAAATCCTGGGAAACCCCCTGACCCGCCTCTCGTATATCTGCTAATCCTTAAGCTCGGGCCAAGCGGCCGATGCCTGCCCCAAGCCAGAAGACCTTGCAAAATGCGTTAGTGCAAAATGCTATAATTCAGCGTCTAAAGATTTTTATTTTCTTTATTTTCAATAAGATAGAAAATGGCATAAGGCTTGCAATTCCTTGGGTGTGTTCATAAAGGAGGTTTGACATGAGCATTTATAACAAATCATCCGCTGCTATCAAAAAGAAAGAGGAGGATTCCCTCCTCGAAAATGAAGGCGGCCAGATGGCCGAGGTCATCCCTTTCCCTGATATCCAAAAGATAATCGCCAAAAAGCCCGGCCAGAAAAAGAAGGCCCGCCTGGAAGGGAAGTACCTTCATTATCGCGGCAAAAAAATCCCCATCCTCCAGTTCCAGAAATCCGGATACGACAAGCTCCTGAAGCTTCTTGTCAAAGAAATTGGCTGAGAAGAGGTAAGACGATGGCCAAGAAAGAAGAAGCAAAAGTCCGGTACATCAGCCCCCTGCCCGAGCTGCGCGAGAAAGAGTACGACCCGTTTCTTGAAGCCACCCTGCAGTTCGAACGAGCAGCCACTTTTTTAGACCTGGACCACTGGATTTACCAGAGGCTCAAGTACCCGGAGCGAGAGCTCACCGTCCACTTAGCGATCACACTTGATAACGGCCGAGCGGAAAGCTTCACGGGCTTTCGCGTCCAGCATTCCACTGTCCGCGGGCCGGCTAAAGGAGGCATCCGGTTCAGCCCGAACGCATCGCTCAGCGAATGCAAGGCCCTTGCCACCTGGATGACCTGGAAATGCGCTGTCCTCGACCTTCCCTTCGGGGGCGGCAAAGGCGCGGTCATCTGCGACCCGCTCAAGATGTCGGAAAACGAGCTTAAGAAGCTGACCAAGGAGTACACCCTGGCTATCAGGGACATCATCGGGCCTTTTAAGGACATTCCAGCGCCGGATATGTTTACCAACGCCCAGACAATGGCCTGGATTGCCGACGCGTATGGCCAGGGGCAGGGATACCTGGAACCGGCGGTCGTCACCGGCAAGCCCGTCCACCTCTGGGGTTCTTTGGGGCGGGCCATGGCAACGGGCACAGGACTCTATTTCGTCCTCGAAGAAGCGGCCAAGCATCTCGATTTCCATCTTGAAGGAAAGAAGGTTGCTGTGCTCGGTTTCGGCAACGTCGGCTCTTCGATCGCCAAGCTCGTCCATCAAGCCGGCTGCACAATCATCGCCGTCACGGATATATTTGGAGGAATTCACAACGAGAAAGGCATCGACCCACTTGAGCTGGAAAAACAGGTTGCGCAAACGGGAAGCATCGTCAATTTCCCGGGGACAGAGCCGATCGATAACGAAAGCTTGATTGCCCTGCCCTGCGACATCCTCATCCCCGCCGCCGTGGAAGGCCAGATCAACAGGGACAACGCGGACAGGGTGAAAGCCAGAATCATCCTCGAAGGAGCAAACGGCCCGACGACCTTAGAGGCGGATGAGATCCTGAAAGATAAAAAAGTCCTCGTCGCGCCGGACATCCTGGCCAATGCCGGCGGAGTGACCGTCTCTTATCTTGAATGGGTCCAGAACCTTCAGAGGTATTTTTTCACAGAGGAGGAAGTCCGCGAAAAGACAGAAAAGAAGATGAAAAAGGCCTTCTGGGATGTCGTGGCCACGATGGAAAAATACGGCGTCACCATGAGGGAAGCAGCTTATATCCTGGCTGTAGGAAGGGTAGCGGAGTCCTTAACGGCCCTGGGAAGAGCCGCTTAGCCATCCGGGCTCACCTTCTTTCTTATAAATATGAACAGAGGGCGGGCAGCGGAACACATTCCCCTCCCCGCCCTCACCCTATTCTGAGCGTGAACGCGATCGACCTTAGAAATTGATGTAGAAAGACACGACGAACCTTCTCGGACTGGCGTAGGAAGTAGGCCTGCCGAAATTGGGATTTTCTGTCTTTGGAGTATAAGGGTCCCATTTTTCTACATCAAAGTATTTAACCGGGTCAACGTAAAGGACAGCCTGGTTATTAAAGAGGTTCATTATCCTTGCCTCGATGACACCGTTAAGCCTTCCAAAGGGAATGCGGTGCGAAAGCTGAAGATCAAGGTTTGCCCAAGGCTCAACCCTCCTGCTTCCCGCTGGCTCTAAATATGCTCTGTTCGCATACCACCAGCTTCTTCCCTGAGCCTGCCAGGGCGCGCCGCTCTGATACCTGAAATAGGCTCCGATGGCCGTTCTCTTCCAGAATTCCCAGGTAAAGAACGTTTTAAAAACATGTGTTCTATCTCCCAAAAGGGTGCCTTCTCTGTTAGGGTCTGTCATGTAAAGCCCGGGGCAATCATCAAGGGCAGAGGAGGCATAGAACAGGGATTCAGCATAGTCGAGGTCCCAGTTGCCATAAAGCTTGCTCCAGGTATACATCATTAGGAATGACCATCTCTCGGCATAGGGCCTCTGCACCTGGAGCGTAAACGCCCTATACTTTCTGCGAGCCCAGGGGACATCGCTGTACACAAATCGGGAAGGAGCAGTCCATTTTCCGAAATTTATCAGGGGATAATCCTCGATGACGTTCTTAACCGTTCTAAACTGATACCATAAGTCAACCACCCAGCTTTTTCCAAAAAGCGGCCGGCTGTATCCAAAGACAGTTTCATCCTGGTAAGTCGGCTTTATTTCGGGAAGAATAACCTTTCCTGTCTCCGCCGCTGAGGGAATTTCTCTTACAGGTGCTCCAGTGACCTCAAAATATGCATCGATGCTAAAAATTCTCTTGGGGGCCGCGGCACGGGCAATGCTTTTGTTATCAAGAGCGTAATACCGGCCGAAATTACCGTAGAGTTTATCCCCGACTTTCTTATCAAGTACCAAGGTAAAACCAAGCCTTGGCTGAACCTCATCCGCAAAATCGAAATAGAACTTCCTTGTCTCTTTGCCCTTGGTCGAATCGGCCAGCCAGGCGTCTTTATCCACGAGGAAAGAAAAGGCATTCTCTCCAAAGGTCAGGTATTCATCCCTGTTTAGAAGAACGCCGAGGTTGAGAGTCAACCTTTCTCCTATGGTCACTGTATCCTGGACAAAAATAGCGTAGGTCCTTCCGGCAGACTTCTGAGTTGAGCCCTCCGGAAGGTATCTTGCCCGGAATCCAGGTCTTGAGGCGCCCCCGACAAACGGCGCAATGTTAGAGAAGTAAGTAATAGAGCCCCATCCATTGGCCACTCTATCGAGATACTCGCCACCATGATCAAACCCAAAGCCTGCCTTTATGACATGGGTATGGTACCTAAAATCAAGATACTGAGTAAAAACTATTTTGAGCTCGTCCCGGAAGAAATCCTGCGTGTTGAACATAGAGGCCCCGCCGACAAAAAGACCAGTTGCCGGGGCACCAAACATGTATCCTGAGACAGTTGCGAAATAGCCCATTCTATCAAGCCTTGCGGGGTCAAAAGCGGGCTTGTAGCCAAGCTCCGTCACTGGAACATCCCTGTTTTTCTGATCAACATGGTCATACTTTAATTCCAGGTAGGAGTTGGGGTTAATCACCCATGTCCAGGAAAAATAGTAGATCCGCTCCGTCCCTTTATAGTTTGTGGCTGTGGAGGGATGGTCATTAACTCCAATCCCCGCATTCTCCCCTTCCGTCGAACTGCTTCTGAGACTGGCGACAAATTGATGCTTGCGATGGGGATTGGCGCTGAGCTTCAGGAAGAATTCGTTGGTAGGATATTTTGAGTCAGGAACAGGACCCCATCTATTGACCCTCCCCGTTGTTTTTGAATAGGGCAGATTGCCCGAGAAATACCACCATAATTTGTCCTTGATAAGTGGGCCTCCCAACCCGAGGGATGGCCGGCTTACATCGGTCTTGGTGACGATGGTCGGGTCCTTGAACTTGGCGTACCAGTCTGCTGGCTCATAGACAAACCTGAGTGAACCTGAGAGGTTATTTGTCCCTGACCTGGTAATAGCGTTCGTGACCATGCCCACGGCTCTCCCGAATTCAGCCGAGACGGCCCCTCTCTTTATATTAATTTCCTGAATATCCAGTTCTGAGAAGCTCGAAAACAAATTAGCAAAGAATGGGTTGGTGACGTTAGAGCCATCGTAAAGGAATACGTTGTCTTGCTGATTCCCGCCGGCATTCAACCTTCCTCCAGCCACCCCTGGAGCAAGGGCGATGAGGGAACCATAGGTCCTTCCGAGCGGCAGATTCTGAATGACTTTTGATTCAATACTGGTTGATATTTCAGTAGATTTGACATCGACTAACGGAGAAGCGGCCGTTACCGTAACTTCCTCCTCAACCCTTCCTACAGGAACCATGATAGCTTCAACCTGGGTTTCCTTGTCGAGGGCGACGATGACTTCAAGAGACAGGTCGATCATTTCTTGATGGGTTAATTCCAGTGTGTATCTTCCGGGAAGGAGTCCAGCAAACCGGAACAAGCCATTATCAGTTGTGGTGTATTCTCTCCCCGCTGGAAGAAGCGCCCCGGATATTTTTGCCTTTGCCTTGGCCAAGGGCACACCCTCTATGCTCTTAGCAACTCCAGAAACAGACCCCCTGGTTCCAACTGCCTGAGAATAGGCAAAGGAACATATAATAACCACCATTAGAATTAGAATCAACGGCTCTAATTTTTTCATTTTTTCCTCCTTTCTTTCCGTTATGAATCTTCCCTCCCTCTGCTTGTCTTAAAAATTCTCACTTCTTCAGTCAATAAACTGGGCTATTCTTCTTTAGTTCTTTCTCCCTCCACGGCCTTGCAATCTAATCTATATATAAATCCACTCAAATAAAATGTCAACTCAAGATTTTTCTTGCCCTCTCCCGGTTCTGGGACGTCGGACCTGATAACATATCCTCGAGCGCCTTCCTAATCCCTCCATCAAACTCCTGTCACTCCTCTCGGATATCAGTCATCCTATTTGTCACAGAACTTGAGGGGCTTTCGACGGCGCAAGGAAAGGGCGGAAGGCGTCAACGCAATGCCTCCAAGAGAGGTGCAGCGAAGTTCAGGCGGAAGCATCTGGCCGACAGAGAAGACGGCATCGATTGTCTCGTCGAGGGGGATGGGATTCCTGTACCCTCCTATGATCATGTCTGCGCAGACAAAAGCGCCCGCTGCAGCCATCGCGTTTCGGGTATGGCAAGGGATTTCGCAAACTCCCTGAACGAGGTCGCAAACTGAGCCCATGGTGTTCTGCAGGGAAATAGCCGCTGCATCGCTTGCTTGCTCGGCTGTGCCACCTCCCGCTTCGACGACCGCAGCCGCGGCCATGGCTGCGGCAGATCCGACCTCTACCTGGCAGCCGGCGATTTCAGCGGCAAAAGTCGCCCGCCTGGCAATGATCAGGCCGACCGCTCCTGCAGCAAAAAGGCTCAATGCTATTCCATCGAGACTCAAGTCTTTCTCTTCGGCCAGAGTCGCCAAAACCGCCGGGATGACTCCTGAAGAGGCGCCGGTTGGCGCAGCGCAGACGACTCCCCCGCTGTTGCTGACATGAAGGACGGCCAAGGCACGAGCCGCCGCCCTGGTGGCTGCGCCTCCCGCAGGTGTTTTTCCTTCTGCCTCAGCCCGTAAAATGGCCGCTGCCGAAGGCTCAAGATGCTTCATTTTCAGGCTCTCGCCCCGGAGGCCTTGATGAATGGCAGAGCGCATGATTTCCCATCGCTGGAGCATCTCAGCTTTGGCGGCCTCTTCAGACATTCCCAGGAGCACCGACTCGTACTCCAGCGCGGCTCTGCCGAGTGAACAGCCGCGCCCGCGGGCCACCGAAATCATGTCCCCGGCTGTGGAAAATAAAGGCTCTCCCTGCTGAACATAGAAAATTGGGGGAACAGACCAAAGTCTGCGCACTGGAGAAAAACGTCGCAGTCTGTTGAGAGCAGCGTCATTCCATCGTCTGCGGCACTGAACCTGCAGCAAGGTTAAATTTCTTCGGCTCTGCACCTCTGGCGACCCGATGTCTTCATTTTCATCCCTCAGGGCAGTCATGATACCAGGCTCGGCCCCGCGCTCTGACTCGATAAGCAAGACAAAAGATTTGCCCGTCAGGCGAACGTTCCAGTCCTCGAGCTCGTTGATAATGATCAGCCCTCCGCCAGTTGATTGGGCCCCAAGGCGCAACTTTTTCCCGGATTGCCCCGTCATCTCGATTTTGACAGCGTTGGGATGATCAGCTTTTTCTAACGGACTCACCCTGAATTCCATGGAAATCCCAGACCGAGAAGCAAACTCAAGGGCCAGGGGAAACCGGTCATCCGTTATCGGCCACTCCAGGAACCCTGCCGCAAACGCGAGGTCCCCTCCCTGCTCGCTGTAGGTCCTGGCATAAGAACCCCGGGGGTCAAAGGCGAGCCTTACCCAAGCGGGCTTTTCTCCAAGCAATAACCTGGCCATCCTGCCAACCCTGTAGGAGCCGGCTGTGTGGGAGCTGGAGGGCCCACGCATGACCGGTCCGATGACATCGTTAAAAATGCTGATGAATTCCATGTGCGCCCTCATTCTCAAATCATCAAATCGCCGCCGTTGATGTCGATCGAGGCGCCGGTGATGTAAGCGGCTTTTTCCGAACAGAGGAAGACAACGAGGTCGCCGATTTCCTCCGGACGGCCCAGCCTTTTCACCGGAAAAGAGCGGATAAACTCCCGGAGCTCATCGCTTGTCGTCGTGGCCCGGGCCATCTTCGTGTCGATCAGGCCGGGGCAGACGGCGTTGACGGTGATGCCATAGGCTGCGACCTCTTTGGCCGCCGCCCGTGACGATGGACACTCGACCTTCAAGTTCTCTACTCTCCCTCTTCATGCTCAAACCTCCCTGATGGTTGCCCTGGTTGTCTTCTTCCCCTGCCTGCTCAAGGGTTTAGTGAGATGAAGCGCTCTCCTTCAGCTTTTCCAGAATGGCCACAGTAGCCGTGGCGCCGATGCGAGAACAGCCCAGTTTTTTAACTTCAATGGCCCTCTCCAGGGTCCGGATACCTCCGGCTGCTTTAAGCTTTATCGAAGGCTTGGTGTATTCTCTCATCAGCCTGAGATCATGGTCTGTAGCGCCGCCGCTTCCGAACCCGGTCGATGTCTTGACGTAATCGACGCCGACCTCGTCAGCGATCCTGCAGGCGGCGATCTTCTCCTCATCAGTAAGATAGCAGTTCTCGAAGATAACCTTGACGATGACGCCTTTGGCATGGGCGGCCTTGGTGACAGCGTCAAGGTCTTTCTTGACATAAGCGCAATCCCCGGATTTCAACTTGCCGATGTTCAGCACGATATCGAGCTCGACCGCTCCGTCCTCGATAGCTTTCTTCGCCTCAAAGACTTTCGTCGCTGTTGTCGTCGCCCCGTGAGGAAACCCGATGACCGTGCCAACCCGCACCGGGCTGTCCTTCAACAGCTCAGCAGCCCGCCGGACATCGCAGGGCCGGACGCAGACGCTCGCCACTCTGTATTCATGAGCCAGCCTGCAGCCTTCTTCAACCTCTCTTTCCGTCAGGGACGGCTTAAGCAGGGAATGGTCGATCATCCCGGCGATCTCTTCATGCGTCGCCATGGCTTTCTCCTTGTTTCAAGTTCCCGGCGCCTGCTTCTCGGCCGTTTCGGATGATGGCTTTGATCACGCCATCACGGTAGTTTGCCGCAAGCTCAAAAGCCTCAGCAGCCTCCTCCAGCCTGAACTCATGCGTGGCCAGGAAACGGACGCCTGCCTTTTTTGTCTTGATAAGGTCGAGAGCTTCTTCGTAACAGTGCCTCTGACGCCGGACGTTGAACATAGCGATTTCTTTGCGCCTGAGTTTATGGACGTCAAAAGAAACACGATCCACGGCCGGGATGCCGAGGATCATCAGCTTGCCTCCCGGCCTCAGCAAATCGACAGCTTGACCGAGGGCTGACGGGTCGCCCGAGCATTCGAAGACCGCATCAAGCTGGCCCGGCTCCTGCCTGGCGATTTCAGCCACGATGTCTTCCTGGTCAGGATTCCCGGACCACACAGCTCCCGCCGTCCGAGATGCTGTGACTCGAGCGTCAACTTTGTCCGTTGCATAGATCTTGGAGACGCCGTATGCGTGAGCCGCGAGAAGGACGCTGAGACCGATCGGGCCGGCGCCGAGGATAGCTATTTTTTGAGGGACGGGACCGTCAAGCAGCCTGAAACTGTGGATGCCTATGGACAGAGGTTCGACAAGCACTCCTTCTTCGAAGGTCACGCCTTCTTCGAGCGGATAGCAGTTCTCGGCAGGGATGACGATGAATTCGCTCAGGCAACCATCGAGCTGGCCGGGCGTTCCGAGGAAAAGAAGCCGGCGGCAGGTGTTCGGCCGGCCGGCAAGGCACTGGTCACAGGTTCGGCAGACGACCGCCGGGTCCACGGCCACCCGGCTGCCTGGCTTGAGGCCCTGGACTGATCTCCCGGCCTCTTCAATCACGCCGGCGCACTCATGACCGACAGTGAAAGGATACGCAACGACCTGATCGCCAATCCGGCCCTCATGATAATAATGGATATCCGAGCCGCACAGCCCGACAGCGCTGACGCGAACGAGGACGTCATTATGCTTGTCAAGGGCAGGCTTTGGGATTTCGCGAATTTCTATCTTCCTGATTCCCGCGAGGACGGCAGCTTTCATTTTTTCTCATCCCCTTTCCAAGTCAAGAAAATCCGGATGTCGGTTATAGCTCGCTATCTAAACGGGTTTTCGCCCGGGTAGAACATGCCTGCGGGCTGGTTAAAAAACACCTCTTCCACGCCTAACATCCGGACCGCCGCAAAAAGCGGTTTCCCGGCATGCAAGAAGGCCACCGCGGTGTGGTGGGGAAACCTCTTTTCGATCAAGACATGGCGATAGAACCGGGCCATTTCTCTGACGGCGAAAACGCCGATGCCTCCAAAGGACTTCGGGTCGATGTCCAGGACTTCGCCCTCTGCCACGTAAGAGCGGAGAGTGGTTCCGGCCGTGGACTGGAGCCTGAAAATGGTCACCGCGCCCGGTCTGATGCGGCCTTCCATTGTTCCCCTCGTGATATCAGGCTCCTTGTCCCCCTCCATCAGCCTGTGCATGATGAGCTGGTATTTCAGGGCTCCGCCGGCCAAGCAAACCAGCGGTGTGTTGCCGCAATGGAATCCCATGAACAGGTCGGCGAGCTGGTAATCTTTGATTTTTTTCCCGGAAGCCTTCACCATGTCAGCCGGCACGGTGTTGTTGATGTCCAACAGTGTGGCGGGCAGCTCGGTCGCGCAGGTGGCCATGTATTCGCTCAGGGCGCCGTAGATATCGACCTCGCAGGCGACAGGAATCCCCTTGGCCGCCAAACGGGAGTTGACGTAACAGGGAACGAACCCGAAATATTTCTCGAAGGAAGGCCAGCACTTGTTGGCAAAAATGCCGTGCGAAGAAGCGCCGAGGTTGGCCTCAAAAAACATCATCAGGGCGATTTCGTACTGGGCCAGCTTCTCAAGGAGGTCGGGATAAGCCAGCCCCTTCCCGAGCTCTTTGGCCATGTCTCTGGCCACAGCCTTGATTCTTCGATCCCCGCGTGCGGCCTGGTAGATGTCGTAGAGGTCGAGCTCGCTGTTCTCCATTATTTCAACGCCCAAGTCATAAAGAGGCTTAAGGGGAGCGTTGCAGGCAAGGAAATCCTGAGGCCGGGGGCCGAAAGCAAAAACCTTGAGCTTTTTTAAGCCCGCGATGACCCGGGCCACAGGGATAAAATCGCCGATCATCCCGGCGACCTCGGCCGCCGTGCCGACCGGATACTCCGGAATGTACGGGTTCAGACCTCTCAGGCCGATATTGTAACTTGCGCTGAGCAACCCGCAGAAAGCGTCCCCCCGGCCGCCGTACAGGTCTTTTCCCGTCTCCTCGGCTGCGGCCGCGAACATCACCGGCCCGTCAAACCGCTGGGCCAGGAGTGTCGCTGGGCCTTCCGGCCCAAAATTCCCGAGATAAACGATAAGGGCGTTGATACCCCTGGTCTTGACCTCTTCCAGAGCTCTGAGGGCATCGCTTTCTTTCTCGACAACTGTCTTGATTTCCGTGATGGGTATTTTTTTTGCCCGGCAGGCTTCGGCCACGTTGACCCTTCTTTGCCTGGAAAGCTCGAGCGGGAAACAGTCGCGGCTCACGGCCACGATTCCGGGTTTAAGCCGGGGAATATTTGTCATTCCCTCCCTCCTCTTTTCTGGCCGTAATAGGCGCCGGAGCCGTGCTTTCGTTGATGATGTTTCTCCAGAAGATAGCGCGGGAAGACAGCGCAGCGCCGGCTCAAAAGCAAGGTCCCGAAGGCCATTTTGGCAATTTTCTCTAAAGCCAGGCTATTCTCCACCGCTTCCCCGGGAGTCTTTCCCCAGGTGAAGGCGCCGTGCCCGGCCACAAGAACGCCGGGAATATCTTCCGGGCTCAGGCTCTGGAACCGCTCGACGATGACCAGACCCGTGTTTTTCTCGTAATCCCGCTTGACTTCAGCCCGCCTCATGAAACGAGTGACGGGCACGGCTCCATAAAAAACATCCGCGTGCGTCGTCCCCAGGCAGGGGATCTCCCGGCCTGCCTGGGCGAAAATTGCGGCGTACTCGCTGTGAGTGTGGGCAACGGCAGCGATACCCGGAAAAGCCTTGTAGAGCTCGAGATGAGACGGCGTGTCTGAAGAAGGGACGAGGCTTCCCTCCACGCATTTCCCTTCGAGGTCGATGAGGACGATATCCGATGGCTTTAATTCCTTATAAGATACACCGCTCGGCTTGATGGCCACCAGGCCTTTTTTCCGGTCAACTCCGCTGACATTGCCCCACGTGAGGGTCACCAGGTTGAGCCTGACCAGTTCCAGGTTGGCTCGCCAGACTTTCTCTTTGAGAGCCCGGAGCATCACTCGGCCTTTCTCTGCCGGTCGCGGATGGCCAGCAGGTCTTTCATGACATTAAACATATTCCCCGTCCACTCCTTCGTGCCGAAAGCGTCATGGAGCTGGAGGTAGAGCCGATAGAGTTCCTTATAGACCTTGTGATTCTCTGCGTTCGGCCGGAAGGTTTCAGCCCTGACGCCGCACATGGCTCGCTGCGCCTCGATAAAATCGGCATGGCCGCCTCGCTTCTTCCCGGCGACGACAGCGCCGGCGATCGAAGCTCCAAGGGCGCAGGTCTGGGGCGAGCGGGCGATCTTCATTTCCCGGCCTGTGACGTCAGCGTAAACCTGCAGGACAAACGGGTTCTTTTCGGCGATGCCGCCGCAGTTGACGATCTCGGAAATTCTGACGCCGTACTCTTCAAACCTGTTAATGATAGTCAGGGCGCCGAACGCCGTGGCCTCGATAAGGGCCCGGTAAACCTCCTCGGGCGTCGTGGCGAGCGTCTGGCCGATGAGCAGCCCTGCCAGCCGCTGGTCGACAAGGACAGTCCGGTTGCCATGATTCCAGTCCAGGGCTAAAAGGCCGGATTGGCCCGGCTTGAGTTTAGCTGCTTTAGCTGTCAGCGCCTCGTGCGCACCCTCGGCCGTCCCTCCCGGGTTGATGGAATGCACAAACCAGTTAAAGATGTCCCCAACAGCCGATTGTCCCGCCTCGAGTCCAAAAAAGCCGGGCAGGACCGAGCCGTCGACGATGCCGCACAGCCCTGGGATATCAGCTAACGCGTCCGTGTTGGGCCAGACGGTGATGTCGCATGTGCTCGTCCCGAGAATCTTAACCAAGACGTCCGGCGCGACGCCCGCTCCCACAGCCCCAAAATGAGCGTCAAAAGCGCTGACCGCGACCGGAATGCCAGCCTCCAGGCCAAGTCGCCGGGCCCACTCGCCTGAAAGCCTTCCCGCCTCCGCATCAGAAGTGAAAGTTTTATCGTAGAGGCGGCCTCGGAGTTCTCCCAGCCTGGGGTCAAGCCTGGTCAGAAACTCCCGCGAAGGCAATCCTCCCCAGGCGTCGTTAAACATGGCCTTGTGTCCGGCCGCGCAGCGGCTCCGCTTCATGGTCAACGGGTCTGAGTTTCCCGTCAACAACCCGGGAATGTAGTCGCAGCATTCGACCCAGCTAAAAGCCGCTTCGAAAACCCGCCTGTCTGTCCGCAGGCAGTGGAAAATTTTGCTGAAGAACCATTCGGAAGAGTAGGTGCCGCCGCACTTGGCCAGATACTCGGGATGCTCCTTTCGAGCGAGCTCGGTGATCTCCGCAGCCTCGGCAAAAGCCGTGTGATCTTTCCACAACCAGGCCATGGCGTTTGGATTATCCTTGAACTCATCCCTGAAGCTCAACGGCGTGCCGGCCCGGTCGACGGGAAATGGCGTTGAGCCTGTCGTGTCGATGCCGATGCCGATAATCTGCTCTTTCTTCAGGGTCGAGTCAGCCTTTTTCGCCTCGGCCAGGACCTTGCGCACGACTCGTTCGGCTCCCCTGATATAGTCCCCGGGATCCTGCCGGGCCAGGTTAGAATCAGCGGGGTCGAGGATGATTCCTGCCTGGCCAGTCTCGTACTCATGGACTGCAGCGGCTATCTCCCGGCCGTTGCCCACGTCAGCCAACAGAGCCCGGACAGAGTTTGTCCCGAAATCAAAGCCCAGGCTAAGGGCTCTTCCCTTCATTTCACCTTCCATTCGTGGATCCCTGCTGAGAAATTCTGCTGCAACTTGATTTCAAGGCGAAGCGCCTGGGTCCTGACGGGCCTGAACCTCATTATGTTAAAGGCGTCTTTTTCCAGGCCGTAGGGATCGAGGTTCTCGACAGGCCGCCATTCATCACCGGTTTTGTACAGGACCTGCCAGGCGGCCGGAACGCGGCATTCGCCCCGGCCCGTGTCGTCGTACCAGTAGACTTCAACTGCAGACACGGGAGCCGGGCGGGCGAAGTCATACTGAACCCATTCCGTGGTTCCCCTGGCAGGCCACCAGTGAAAATAAGGGCATTCCTGGTCGCTCGAGCTCGTTGGCTCCCGTTGATCATTAACGGCAAACGCAGGTCTGTCGCTCGAGGCGCTGACTGCGCTTCGCGAAGCGACCGTTGGGTTGGGCAGGACACGAGCTTTGGCGGCTTCCCTGGCAAGCCAAACAGCCATCTCCCCTTCCCCGCGGTGGGCCCAGGCATAATAAGGGATGGCTGTAAACTCCCGGCTGATGCTCTCCACAGAACCTGCCATCCGGCCCTCCCGAAGCGCTGCGGCTCCGCCCTTGACGACAAAGACGCCGTTGAGAAGACCATCCCGTTTCTCCGATTCGAGCGTCGCCTCGTCGGGCAGCACAAGGTTGCTCGCAAGGCCGTTGTTATCCGGCCATTCGGCACAGTAGACAAGAGGGCCGCGCTCCAGGGCGACCCTGCCCTCATCGCTTTTGACGGCCTGATGAGCCACTACCCGACGAACGGGCATCGGAACATCGAGCTCGACAACATCCCCGCTCTTCCAGGCGCGCCGGACGACGGCATAACCCTGGCTGATTTCGAGCTCGATTTCCTGGCCGTTTGCCCGAAGGGCGATCGGGCTCTTTTCCTCATCAAGATAACGATAGAGATCGCCCGGCACCGGCTTGCCCAGGGCCCAGCCGGGAATCCGAAGAAGGAGACTAAACTCGGCGGGCCTCTCAAGAGCAAAGGAAACCATGACCTTCCCTTCCCAGGGATAGCGCGTTTCCTGCTCGACCCGGATCTTCTGTCCCCTGAAGTTCATGCTGGCGTTCCCTGCCGCATAGAGGTTGACGTACAGGGCATCATCCCTCGTTGCGTACATAAACCCGGGAACTTGAGGGATGAAGCGGGTGACGTTCGACGGGCAGCAAGCGCAGTTAAACCATGGGCTGCGTCGGTGCTGGCCAAAGGAGGCCAGCGGGTTGGGATAGAAAAACAGGTCGCCGCTCAACCCGATTCCCGAAAGGAGGGCGTTATAAAGGGTTCTCTCGAGGATGTCGATGTGCTTCGACTCTCCTGTGAGGAGGAACATGCGGTGATTCCAGAGGACAAACCCGATGGAGGCGCAGGTTTCACAGTACGCTGACGCGTTGGGAAGTTCATAATCAGGGCCAAACCCCTCGATGCCGCCCGCTGCGCCTATGCCGCCGGTGATGTACATCTTCTTAAACACGATATTCTCCCAGAGTTTGTCGAGAGCTTCGAGGTAGGCTCTGTCGCCGGTCAGGGCGGCCACATCGGCCATTCCCGAATACATGTACGTAGCGCGGACAGCATGTCCGACCGCTTCCGCCTGCTGGCTGACGGGTTTGTGGTCCTGGGAGTATTCGCCGTAGAGCTTTCTCTCCTTGGCGTTTCCCCGTTCAGCAAGAAAGAAATTGGCCAGCTCCAGGTATTTCTTTTTTCCGGTCAGGCGGTAGAGCTTGACCAGGCCGATCTCGATCTCCTGGTGGCCGGGAACATCGTGCCTCTTGCCCGGGCCAAAAACGTTTAAAATCAAATCAGCGCTCTTGAGCGCCACGTTAAGGAGGTTCTTTTTCCCCGTAGCCCGGTAATGGGCCACGGCTGCTTCATAAAGGTGTCCGAGATTGTAAAGCTCGTGGCTCATGTAGAGGTTGGACCAACGCTCCTTGCCCACCCAGTCCACGGGCGGATGAGCAGGGTCGATCGTCCGCGCCGTGTAGAGATACCCATCGTCCTCCTGGGCTGCAGCGATCTTGGCGATGAGCTCGTCCACGTATTTCTCAAGCCCCGGGTCGGGGTGCGTCATCAGAGCATAGGATGCTCCTTCGATGACCTTGAAGACATCAGAATCGTCGAAGGGATATTTGGTGCAAAAGGAGCCTTCTTTCAGGCCTGCGGCGATCTCGAAATTTGCGATTCGGCCGGTCGTTTCACACTGTTTGAAGGCAAACGGGATGGTGACGGCGCGGTTCGTCTCAATCCTCGGCGCCCAGAACTCGTCAACCAGCTTGACTTCAGTAAAGAGAACCGGGCTAAGAGGGTATCCCGATTGAACCGCTTTCTTGCAAGAAACCCCAGAACCCAAGATGCCCAGAATGGCGATGGCAAAACAAGGCCATTTTGTCCTTTTCATCCGCCTAACCTCCTCATTTTCCTGGCAGGAATTCCTATTCTATCACCTTTCTTTGATCACCGCCAACCCGCAAAACCCGCCAGCGGCTCCATCCGGAGTCTCTTTGAATTCGCCTGCACCTTTGTTTTTTCCTCTAACGAGCTCGCAGGGGATCCTGTATTCACCATCAAAGAAATCGCTTCTATTTGACCGGGACAGTCTGAGGCCCTATGGTCCAGCCCCTCCGGTCTTTGATGAACACCTTTCGGCTGAGCTTTTTTCCTCCAGCTTCGAGGTTGACGACGTATTCGCCCGGATCGACGAGCTGGCCTCTCGACCGGTCCCAGCCTGCCTCGCCCACCTCCTCTTTTGTCGGCGTGGCCCTCATATCCCAGAGCACAGCGTTCAGGCCAGGGTCGGTTTTTCCGGAGATCTCCCGGAGGACCTGGCCGTAGGGGTCAGTGATCGTGATTTTGACCTTATCCTTTGGCTTTTCTTTAAGATAATAATTGAAAGTCACGGCGTTTGGCTCGTTGGGAGTGGCCAGGTGCCTGTCCCCCATGAGCCGGTAGTTCCCCCATCCCCTCGTCATCCACTGGGTGCGAGGTTCAACCTCAAAAAGATAAACATCTTCATCCAAGACTTTATCGTTGAGCTCCTGGAGCGGCGAGACGTCCGTCACGAAAACGCCGCGGCCGTAGGTTCCCACGACGAGGTCGTTCTCGCGGGGATGAACGAGAAAGTCTTTGACCGGAGCTGACGGCAGGTTGTTTTTCAGCCGCACCCACGTCCCGCCGCTGTCGATGGAGACGAAAACGCCGCCGTCAGACCCCAGAAAAACGAGATCCGGATTCTTCCGGTCTTCGAAGACGACGTTCACCGGGAATTCAGGCAGGCTGCTCCCAAGACTCTTCCAGGTTGCTCCATAGTCCTCCGTCTTATAAACAAACGGCCGGAAATCGTCGTTGCGAAAACCGGTCTTGGCCACGTAAGCCTTGCCTTCTCTGTGGTGGGAAGCGAAGACCCGGCTGACCCAGCGGTCTTCGGGCGCGCCCGCGCGGCTCAAGTTTGCCGTCAGATCCGACCAGTTTGCTCCGCTGTCGCGGGTCAGCCAGACTTTGCCGTCGTCCGTCCCCACCCAAATGAGCCCGGGCGAGAGCGGAGATTCGGATATGGTCGTGACCGTGCAGAACGTGATATGGCCCCGGCCCGCCGTCTTTTCGGGGTCGTTAAGGGTCAGGTCCTGGCTAATCTCCTGCCAGGTGTCGCCGCGGTTAAACGACCGCAGGAGCACCTGAGCGCCGGTGTAGATAATCCGGCTGTTGTGCGGCGAGATATGGATGGGCGGGGTCCAGTTGAACCTGTAAGGGGGTTTCCCTTTTTCTCGGACAGGCTGAATATTCGTCCGCATGCCGAGTTTCTGGTCCACCCGGCTGTGGCCGCCGAACTGATACGTGTTATAAACCCAGCGGCTATCCTCAGGATCGACGACGTTGACCATTCCGTCCTGGACGCCGACGGTCACCCAATCCTCCAACGTGACTTCGCCCGACCAGGCGTTCGACGGCCCTTTCCAGGAGTCATGGTCCTGGAGGCCGCCGTAGATGTTATACGGCTCTTCCATGTCCACGCCGACGGCGTAGAACTCGCCGAGAGGGATGTTGTAGAGATGATCGCACGTCTTGCCGCCGTCATAAGAGATGTAGACCCCGCCGTCGCTGCCGAAGAGCATCCGGTCGGAGTTCTCGGGGTCAATCCAGAATGCGCGCACGTCGCCAAAGGCCGAGGCAAAGAGCGTCGGAGGCCAGCCTAAGTTCTTCCAGGTTTTTCCGCCGTCATAGGAATAGGCAATGGCGATGCCGGTAATATAAACATTCTGATCGTCGTTGGGATCAACGCATATCTGGTTAAACGAGTAAGCGGCTTTGCCGGAGACATCGTCCCGGTCTGAGTTCATTTTTTTCCAGGTCGCTCCGGCGTCGTCAGACCGGTAGACTTCGCCTGCGATGGCCCTCGGCCGCGGCTCAATCCCGCGGCGGCGGTCTTCCTTTGCTTCCTCCTCGGTTGGCGGACGCATGTTGGCATTTTCGACGACGGCATAGACGATGTCCGGGTTCTTGCGGTAGAGATCGACGCCGATCCGGCCGATTTTTCCCGAGGGAAGCCCGCCGCCGAGCCGCTGCCAGGTTCGGCCTGCATCCGTTGTTTTGTAGATGCCGCTTTCTGGCCCGCCCTCCTCAAAATGCCAGGGATAGCGGTATTTTTCGTAGGCCGCGGCGTACAGAATGTCGGGGTTTTTCAAGTTCATGGCCAGGTCAATGACGCCGACCTTTTCGTTGATATAAAGAACCCTCTCCCATGATATCCCGCCGTCCATTGTCTTAAAAACTCCGCGCTCATCGTTAAACGAAAAAAGATGGCCCATGGCTGCCACGTAGACGACGTCCGGGTTCTTGGGATGAATGACAATCCGGGCGACGTGATGGGAATCGCGGAGTCCCATGTTCGTCCAGGTCTTGCCGCTGTCAGTGGATTTGTAAACGCCGTCCCCGCGATGGGAGCTCCGCGCGTTATAGGCTTCGCCTGTCCCCACCCAAAGGATGTCCGGGGTGGAGGGAGCCACGGCGATAGCGCCGATGGAGAGGTACTCCTGGCCGTCAAAGACGGGCTCGAATGTCGTGCCGTTGTTCGTCGTCTTCCAGACGCCCCCGTTTCTTGTGGCCACATAGAAAGTATAAAGGTGGGCTTTTGCTGGCGCATCGGGCACGGCAAAACCTGTCACCCAGGAGCCGCAGCGAAAAGGCCCGAGGTTGCGGAAGGTGAAGTTCTTGAGGAGCGCTTGACCGAAGCTTGGCCTGTCTTCCGCTCTGACAAAATCGATAGAAACGATAAAAACTATCGGAATAATAAAAATTAACCTTGCCGCCAGAAAACCGGGCATTCGCTGGTTTGCCTTCATCCTTTTACCATCCCGCGACAATTCCGTTCTCCTTTCATTTCTTTTTTCTCTCTTATAGTACAGTTAAGAGCCAGTGTCAAAACCCCGGCCCGAAGCAGATGCCGTCCTTGCCATTGTTTGATGCCTTGATCTGTGCTATAAGCTAACAAAAGGAACATGAAGGAGGGAGTGAATGAAGAAAAACAGAGGCCTTTATCTCAGCGTGGCAATCATGGCCGTCATCCTGGTCAGTTTCTTTTCCTGCAAAGGCGAGAAAGCCAAACAGCAAAAACCATTTGAAGGACTCATTAAAATGGACATTCGAAAACAATCCTTCGGCAGGCTGCCCGACGGGTCCGAGGTCGAAGTGTTCACCCTGACCAACAGCCACGGACTCAAGGCCAGGATCATGACCTATGGCGCGACCCTTGTCTCCCTCGAAGTGCCGGACAAGAGCGGGGAACTAACCGATATCGTTTTGGGCCACGACTCTCTGGAGGGCTATCTTGACCCGGCTCGAAACCCCTACTTCGGCTCGATCGTCGGCCGGTATGGAAACCGAATCGCTCGGGGCAGGTTCACTCTCGACGGCGTCGAATACCAGCTCGCTGCAAATAACGGCGCAAACCACCTCCACGGCGGGGTCAAGGGGTTCGATAAGGTCCTCTGGACGGCCGAACCCATAAAGGAGGAAGCCGCTGTCGGAGTCAAGCTCCGTTACCTGAGCCGAGACGGGGAGGAAGGCTACCCCGGGAATCTGATTGCAACCGTGATTTACTGGCTGACAGAAGCGAACGAGTTACGAATCAGCTACGAAGCCGAGACCGACAGGCCCACTCCAGTCAACCTTACCCATCACAGCTACTTCAACCTGGCCGGGCAGGGAGAAGGCGATATCCTTGGCCATGAACTGATGCTTAACGCCAGCCACTTCACTCCTGTTGACGAAGGCCTCATCCCGACAGGCGAGGTCCGTCCCGTCGCGGGAACGCCCTGGGATTTCACCATCCCCAGGGCTATCGGCGCTGAGATCGCCGCCGTCCCTGGCGGATACGACCACAATTTCGTCCTGCGCGACGGCGAAGGGACGCTCAGGCTGGCGGGCCGCGTCGTGGAACGCGCGAGCGGCCGCGTGATGGAAATTTACACCATAGAGCCGGGAATCCAGTTCTACTCGGGAAATTTCCTGGACGGCACAATCACCGGCAAGAGCGGAAAAGCCTACCGGAAGCATTACGGGTTCTGCCTGGAACCGCAGCATTTTCCCGACTCGCCGAACAAGCCTGACTTCCCCTCGACGATCCTTCGCCCCGGCGAGAAATACACGAGCCTGACCGTCCATAAATTTTTCACCAGGTAACCTGGGCTCGTTTTGTTTCTATCGCCAGCCTCAAGATATTTTGATTTTCTTTGGCAATTTCTTCAATCTATAATAAGAGACGAATTTTCTGGTCGCTGTCAGGTTCGCATGAAAAGCTTACAGTGTGATGAAACTCAGTTTTAACCAGCCGGCGTTCATTCCGTGGGGCGGGTTTTTCGCTCGCCTGATGTCCTCCGACAAAATGGTTCTCCTCGATGAGACCATCCTGGCCCGCGGTTTCACGTACGTCAACAGAAATCGCATCAAAGGACCCGAGGGAGAGGTCTGGATAACCGTGCCGCTCAAGCGCAAGGGCCGCGGCCGGCAGAAGATAAGAGACATCGAAATCTACGAAAAAGAAAGGTGGGCCAAAAAATTCTTGCTGACTCTCAAACATTACTACGGCAAATCCGTCTATTTTGAGCCCGTCTTCGCCGACATTCGCGCGGCCGCGGAGAATCCTGGAGAAAATTTTCTACCTCTAACACGGGCCCTCCTTGATATCCTGAAAACTGGGTTGGGCATCGAGACGGAGCTGATTCTCCAGTCCCGCCTCGGCATCGCCGGCAGGGGCACTCCCCTGCTCGTTTCCATCGCCAAAAAGCTCGGCGCTCATGAAGTCATCCTGCCTTATTTTTCGGAAAAAGCGATAGATTGCGCTCAGTTCAGGGATGAACATATCCGGGTGAGGCTGTTGCGCTATTTGCCGCCCCAGTATCCTCAATTCTGGGGTGATTTCCTCATGAACCTCTCAAGTCTTGACTTGTTGCTGTGCTGCGGCCGGGACGGGCGCGCGGCCATCGAAAAGGGCATCCGCTTTTGTGACCTGCCATGAAAGGACTGGTGACAAGATGAAAAAAAGCCTGATCGAATCTGATGCTTTTCAGAAGAAATCACGGGAGAGTCTTGAGAAGCTGAAGGAGTTCAGCAAGAGGCGCGCTTTTGTGTTCATGCCTCAAAGCGCTGCTCTTCTCATCGTCGATATGCAGAGGTATTTTCTGGACAGGCGCTCGCACGCTTTTATTCCAGACGCTCCTCTGATCACAGGCCAAATCAAAAATCTGTCAGCAGCATTCCTGAAAATGAATTTGCCGGTTATCCTCACGCGCCACATCAACACCCAGAGAAACGCCAAACTCATGGGCAAATGGTGGAAAGACGTCATCACGGAAAAGAGCAGGCTGAGCCACGTCATCCCCGAATTAGATTTCCAGGGGGCGACTGTAATCAAAAAAACCCAGTATGATGCCTTTTACCGGACCAATCTCGAGAATATATTAAAAAGAAAAAAAGTTAAGCAGGTTGTCATAACGGGAGTGGCGACCCACCTCTGCTGCGAGACCACGGCAAGGTCTGCCTTTATGAGAGGATTCACAGTCTTCCTGCCCGTGGACGGGACAGCGACTTTCGCGGAAAGTTTTCTTGAGGCGTCACTCCTCAACCTCGCTCATGGCTTCGCTATCCCCGTGCTCTGTGAGGAGCTGATGGACCGAATGGAGGTGTCTTGATGATACCTGTCACGGATGTGGCCATAATCGGAGCAGGGCCTGCCGGAGTCTCAGCCGCCATTCAATTGAGGCGGTATGGCATCGAATTTATCGTTCTCGAAAAAGAGAGAATCGGAGGACTGCTGCTAAACGCGAACCTCGTAGAAAACTACCCCGGCTTCCCTGGGGGCATTCCGGGTCAGGATCTCGTCAGGCTTTTGGAGAGCCACCTGGAAAATTCCGGAGTTCACGTCTCATTCCAGGAAGTTCTGGAACTCGATCATGACGGGAGCGTTTTTATTATCAGGACAAACGGGGGAGCGCTGGCTTCCCGGATCGCGGTGATTGCCTCGGGCACTGTTCCCCTCAGGCTTACGCAGGCCGTTCCCAAGGAGATAGAAAGCCGTATTTTTTATGAAATTGTCCCGCTGGCCCAGGTTTCGGGCAAAAAAATTGCCGTCATCGGCTCAGGTGACGCCGCCTTTGACTACGCGCTGAGCCTCTCTCAAAAGAACGAGGTTCTCATCCTCAACAGATCGGAAAAAATCAAATGCCTTCCGCTCCTCTGGAAAAGAGCCATGGAGGTGTCAACAATCTCATATCTCGAGAATCTCCAGGTCACAACCATCAACCAGGCTGATAGCGGGCTGCTCCTCTGTGGTCGCAGCCCTCATGAGAAGCGTGACATCCATGTTTCCTTTCTTGTTGTGGCCGTGGGAAGAAGGCCGAATCTTGATTTCTTGAGCCAGAATCTTAAAAATAACCTGAAGGAATATAGAAAAGAAAGGTTGCTTTATATGGCCGGTGATGTTAAAAACGGCATTTACAGACAGGCTGCCATATCTGCCGGTGACGGAATCAAGGCGGCCATGGAAATCTTCAAGGAAAAAAAGGAGGCTCAGTCGTGCGCATAATTGCCAAAACAGGCCGGGAAGACGTGGCCATGGTTTATATCGGAGAAACAGGAAAAGGAAACTTTATTGAATTCGTAGAATCTCTCCAGCCTCCCCTTCCCATAGAGGAAAAATGGGTTTTGACTGTTTCGACGCTGCAGGGATGCCCTGTCTGCTGCCGTTTTTGTGATGCGGGAGGATTCTACAAAGGAATTCTGACCAAAGACGAGATTATTTCCCAGATTGATTACCTGGTAGAGAGAAGATTTCCTGAGAAAAAGGTGCCTGTTAAGAAGTTCAAAATTCAGTTTGCCAGAATGGGTGAGCCTTCTTTCAACCCCGATGTCCTGGAAGTGCTTGAGTGTCTGCCTGAATTATACGATGCGCCGGGGCTTATTCCGTCCTTCTCCACCGTTGCTCCAGCAAGTCCGCATGATTTTTTCGAAAGATTGCTAAAAATAAAGAACCTAAAATATGCCAGGAGCTTTCAACTTCAGTTCTCTGTCCATTCCACAGACGATCAGGCGAGAGACTGGCTTATCCCGGTCAAAAAGTGGAGCTTTGAAGAGATCGCAGCGTTTGGAAGGAGATTCGCCGATGGCGGAGGCAAAAAAATAACCCTCAATTTTGCCCTGGCAGAGGGACTGCCGGTTGACCCCTGTCGGCTCTTGAAATACTTCTCCCCCGATACATTTCTGATAAAAATTACCCCCGTCAACCCGACGCTCCAGGCTGCAAGGAACCGGATTTCTTCGCTGGTTCCTCATCCTGATGGAGAGAGAATCATCTCTGACCTGAGGAAGGCCGGTTATGAAGTTATGCTCAGTATCGGAGAACTGGAAGAGAACCGTATCGGAAGCAATTGCGGGATGTATATCGCCGCCTATGAAAAGACCCGCCAGCTCACAGGCGGAAGCTATGCCTATGAGATCAAAAGATTCTCTTAAAGGCTATCGGATAACGCCGCGGCTGAGCGGTCCAGCGCTTTTTTAACAGCGAGATGAGCCTGTTTCTACCCGATGCGGAGGACTTTGGCGCCGCGGATTATGCGGTTTTTGATTTCGAGCAGGGCTCTGTTCGCCTCCTCGAGCGGAAACGCCTGCACCTCAGGTTTAATGGGAATCTTGGCCGCCAGATCCAGAAACTCGGCCACATCCGTCCTCGTCACGTTGGCCACGCTCTTGATTTCTTTTTCCATCCAGAGGTGGGCAGGATAATCGAGTTTCAGGAGACAGTCTTTATCCGCGTCCTCCTTGCGGATGGCGTTGATAACGAGCCTTCCGCCGCTTGCCAGATTCTTCAGGGCTTCGACAACCGGCTTCCAGACCGGTGTCGTGTCAATAACAACATCGAGCTTTTCTGGAGAAGGGGCCTCTGTCTCCTCTGCCCAGACCGCTCCGAGTTCTCTCGCAAACTCACGCTCTTTTTCCGCCCTGGCGAAGACATGGACTTTGCTTCTTGGATACTTGTGCCTGGCCATCAAGAGAACAAGATGTCCCGAAGCTCCAAAACCGGACAGGCCGAGGTTCTGGCCGTCTTTGAGGCCGGCGAGCTTCAAGGAGCGATAGCCGATGGCACCGGCGCAGAGAAGAGGCGCCGCTTCGACGTCGGAAAAGACCTCGGGTATGGCATAGGCGAAATCCTCGCGAACAGTCATGTACTCAGCATATCCGCCGTCTGCATCTCTTCCCGTGCCGCGAAAATCGGGGCAGAGGTTCTCCTGGCCATTGCGGCAGAACCTGCATTTTCCACAGGCCGAGAAAATCCAGGCAACGCCAACCCTGTCTCCGACTTTAAATCTTGCGGTTCCCCGGTTAATCTCTTCGATCCTTCCCACAACCTGATGGCCAGGGATAACGGGCAGGCGCGGCGGAGGCGTTCTTCCCTCAATCTCATCAAGCTCGGTGTGGCAAACGCCGCAGGCCAGGACTTTGAGCAAAACCTCCCCCTCTCCGGCCGCAGGCTTCGGCGCATCCCTGAGGTCGAGCGGCGTTCTCTCCTGGCGAATGTCGCATATCTTCGTCATGACCATGGCTTTCATCCGGAAATCCTCCCCGTCACGGCCAGCGTCACTCGCCGTATTTCTTCGCGCCGCGCCTGTAGTAATTTGCGACAAGCGGAACCAGCGCTTTTATCCTTGCAGCGAGCTCTATGTTTCCTTCTTTTTGGCTATGCTGTTCGACTGCCTCGAGAAAAGCCTGGACAGTGGCCGGCGGACAATGAAGCTTCTGGGCCGGAAGCTCGCCCAGCTCGCTCTCGATCAGGCCAACGAGGCGGCCCACTACCTCCTCGTCTTGCCCCGAAATGAGCCCGGATATCTCGCAGCCTTTGATTTTCTCAGTGAACACCGAGGCCGAGGCGATGGTCACTGCACAGCCCAGCGATTGGAACGTTGCCCCCTCGATGGCTCCACTCTTTATCCGCAGGTAGAGTTCGGTCACGTCTCCGCAGACGGGATTGGTGATCCGGCCGATTCCGTCCGGATGCTCGATTTTGCCGACGTTTCGAGGGTTCTGGAAGTGGTCGATGACCGCTTCTGAGTAGCCCAGGTCTGATTTTACATTATTCATGCACCAGTATTTTCGCCCGCCTGTTTTTAACTTTCCTTTCTTTTATATACATTTTGTTTGATTGTTTTTCAACACGTGCACAGGCTGTCGTTTTCAACCCCGTCGGTGGCGAGCAGAAGAGTGCGTTTCTCTCTTTTCCCTTATTGGCGAATTCAGGCGAGACGGCGACAGCATCGTAAAGATTTGTTCAAATCACATCGACATCTTAGATAGAAAATCCTATCCCTGCTAAAAGCCTTAAGCCGCTGATCTTCAGCGACGAAGCTTCTTCATACAACCCAATAGTTCCGCTCTTCGAATACCCGCCTTCGTAGCCTCCGCCGATCAAAATACCCTTCCACATGATGGCTGCATAGGGAAAATAGACAAGTCCTCCTCCGTAAATGCTCTTGATGTCTGAATCGGCTACAGATCTTGGCCCATAGAGAGCGCCTGCCTCAAGATGAACGCCAGAACTCGCTGCATAAAGTCCTGAAGCCAGGCCGGCGAACATCATTGCGACAAAAAACGCTTTCTTCACGATCATTCTCCTTAATTGCTGACGACGGCCGGCTCGCTTTCCCGGCCATAATCGTCAACCGAAGTGAGCCAATACGAATAGAAGTCCGTCTTTTTTAAGCCCCTGTCATCATGCATGAACACGGAATTCGTCACTTCGGCAATCAACTGAAACGCCTTGTCAGCCGCCCCCCTATCCTTCCGATAAATCCTGTAAGCAATCACATTTGTCCTGTTTTGTGGATTCGCTCGCCACGTCAGCCGATTGATGTATTCTTTGAAAAAGACGAAGTTGTTTTCCAGCCTTTGGAGCGCAACGCCTGACGGAGGATACAGGGGCGGATATCCGGCATAGGCTTTCAGGCAGACATTCGAATTCCTGTATCTCCCATCCCAGGAGGTATGAAGGTCATTCCAGGAGACGCCATCGTAACTGACAAAACTCTCACCAGCGTTGGCCATCGCCCTGCTGCTGTAGTTCGAGAGAGGCCTCTCGAATGGGATGGGATAATGATGATGGCTGGTTGATAATCTGACGACAACTGAAAACTTTTGATTGACTTTAAGCGGAACACTGCGATCCAAAGAAATCGTGAAGTACCCTGGAGCATTTAGGCTGCCGCTTTTCCTGCTGACAAGAGTCCCGGTCCTCGGCTGATTGTCAGTTACGTCCGCGTAGACGAAAATTTCGTATGCGTTCAGCAATGAAGCCGTATAAAATCCGACTGCTGTCATAGGAAAATCCGAGGTGGCCGTAAAAATATTGGCAAACCAGGCAGTCTCAGTTCCATACCCGAGAGAAGATACCCATCCTAAAGGGTCATATTGATAAATAACCTCATGGTTGGTCGGTGTTTCTCCTTTAACAAGGGCGCTCGCGCTTCTGCTGGCGAAGAATTCGTCATAATAAGAAACATAGAAATATCCGCTTTGCCCCCATGTCGTTCCCCAACTATTCTTGACGATGAACGCACCGTTTCCGGGCGGAAGGATGTTGAACTTGTTTTTATCGAAATTGTCGTCCCAGCCAACAATGGCCACCGCGTGGCCGCCTTCTCTCGTGCCTGTATTATAATACGATTGGTGTGACGGGTTATAAAAACTGCTTTTATAAAACATGCTGGCGTAGACCGCGCCGTCGTTCATGATCGCTTCTTTAATGAGGCCATTGTCCAGATAGGTCAATCTGGGAGGCAGGAACCTCACCTCTTGAACGTGCTTTCTGACCTTGAACCCCAGGGAGGCCGAATAAATATACGGGTCATCCTCCTCTTTGACCGGCCCGCTCCACCTGGATAGATAAGCTGTCGACATAAAGATTTGACCACCCACGCACGGCCCGTAGTCGAATTCATGCTTATCAATGAGGTTTTGCTCGGAAAAGTCCCAGTTCTCTGATGGCAGCAAATACGATTCCAGGGATCCATACGTGGCAAACGCCCAACAAGAGCCGCAATTGGCCTGATTTTTCACCGAGGTGAGCTTGTTTTTGGTGCGCAGGTCATAAGAAGCGGGAAAGCTCTCAAGCGAAATTCGGGGGAAGTTCTTGCTTTTCTCTCCGAACACATACTCTGTCGGCCTGGCCGGCATTTCAAAGACATTCGCCAGAGTCATTATTCCTGAGCGCGGAGGGACTCTAAGATGAGAAATGTCATGAGGACTCGGCAATAACCCTAGGGGACGGCCGTCGTCGGAATATCGCATTAACAGAATTAACCCTGGTTCCTTCTGGATTTTCAGAAATTCCTCATTCAACGGAGCAGCCGCAGGGATTTTGTCCGCTTCATTGAGCCAGGCAGAAAAACTGAACGCACATATCATGATTGAAATCAAAACCACTTTCTTTTTCATTTCATTCCCTCTTTATGCAAGCTTGATATTTGACGCATGTCTTCATCATAAATTGTGTTGACTGCGGCGAATATAACTCAGCAAGAAAATTATTGTCAATAACGCGGAGTCGTTTGTAAACGCTTGACATGAATATGATATAAAGGGTACACATTCCGACTAAGGAGGAACGATCATGAAACAAGCACCCAAAATCATAAGCGTTGATATCTACAAATCCAATATCGAGCTCAAAGAGCCATTCCGGATTGCCATCATGGAAATCCGGAGCGCCCAAAGCTTGTTCATAAGGATAAAAACAGATAAGGGCCTTTATGGGATGGGAGAAGCCAACCCCACCTGGGGAATCACAGGCGAGACACAAGCGATAAACCTCGCTGGGGCATCTGATCTGGCTAAGATCATCCTCCAAAAAAATCCGCTTGACATAGAAACAAGGGGGAGGGAGCTCTCGGGGTTTCTGGTTCACAACAGCACTCTCCGCAGTGCGTTTGACATGGCTCTTTACGACCTCCTGGGGAAAGCATCAGGACTGCCTCTCTACGCAGTCCTTGGAGGCGGGAAGCGTTCCTTCTGGACTGACAACACCATCGGGATCTCCGAGCCTGATGACATGGCGAAAAAGGCGGCCGCCTACAAGAATCAGGGATTCAAGGCAATTAAGGTCAAACTCGGTGAAACCGCGGACCGTGACATTGAACGGATAAGAAAAATAAGGAAAGCCATCGGCGAAGAACTCCCCATAAGGATAGATGCCAACCAGGGCTGGGATTACAAGACCGCCGTCACCGTGCTCCAGGCCCTGGAACCCATGAGAATCGAGTACTGCGAACAGCCGATCGCACGCTGGGACTATGAGAACATGCGCCGCATTCGCCAGAATACGTCCATCGCCATCATGGCCGATGAATCGCTCTTTGATCATCATGATGCCTTCAAGCTGGCCGCCATGGGTTGCTGCGATTATTTCAACATTAAGCTCGCCAAAGCGGGGGGTATCCACACGGCTCTGAAAATCAACGCGATTGCCGAAGGAGCGGGCGTCCGCTGCATGGTGGGATGCATGATGGAAACAAGACTCGGGTTAACCGCCGCGGCGCACCTCGTATCCTCCCGGCCGAACATCCGCTATGCTGACCTCGACGGCCACATCGCTCTCAAAGAAGACCCTGTCATCGGAGGAGCTGAGTATAACGCGGGGGAGATCAACCTTCCCGATACTCCCGGGCACGGAGCTGATATCGACGAAGCGTTCCTCAAGCGGTGCGAGCGGATGACCGTCACGTAGGGGAAAACCGCTCACGTCCTTCATGAAAAGCGCTCCGGCGTGAAACGGCTATTTTCAGCAGAAAAGAAGTGAATGACTTCTGCGCATCGTATGTCTTAAAGGTCAGGACGTATCACCCTGTCTTCTTTTTTCCCCTGAACGTTCCTTGAGGCTGGCTGACGACAATTTCGGTTGTCTGGCCTTTTTCCTGAATGAATTTCAGACTAACGCCCTGAAGGCCCTTGAATGTAAACTCTGTCCCTTTGTAAGGAACAAGCTCGACGGTCGGCTGGCTGGGAAGAGAGACAAACAGAGCATTCCCTTTCAGCGAAATAGAAATCACTATCCCCATCACTTCGTAATCGCCGACAAACTGAGAGAGAAATTTAGGGTCTTTCATTTCTTCAGGAGCTTTTTTTTGGAAAAGAATTGCCTTGACTGTCGCCTCAAGAGGAACAGAAATGCTATCGATATCTCCTTTGATATTCGTATGGAAAGCCAACAGGAGGCCCTCCACGGCCGATGCTCTGGACTTGGGGGACACAGCTTTGAATACATCGTAGTGCCAGTGCTCCAACCCGAATTCGAAGGAGTTGAATTTTCCCGTGAGCGAGCCGTCTTTGAACTCAATGGGGATCTTTCCATAAGCGGCGTTTTCGTATTCTCCGGCATAGGCCTCGAGAGGGTGCGAAGGTTTCGTTCCTTGAACCCGGTCCTCTTCCTTTTTCTTTTTTTCCTCTTCCGCTTTTTCTCTGTCCTTCTTGGCTTTTTCAAACCTCTCCTGGCTGAGCTTTTCCCACACTGGATCGAGGTCGAGCATCATATCCAGGACATAGCCCATTGAGATATAGAGAAGCGGTGTGCCGGACAGGTTGCTAAGGATGACGGCGCCGAGTCCGTCCCCCGGGAGAAAGGCGTTTAAAAAATAGAAGCCGTCTATAGCTCCTCCATGATGAACGAGCCTGTGACCCCTGTAGGTTTCCAAAAACCATCCAAGCCCGTAGCCCATGTTGGATTGCCCGTCCGGCTGGAGCGAAAGTATCGGTTCCCGCATGAACATTGCCGGCGTGTACATTTCTTTATGTCCGGCCTCGGAAATGATCTGAGCGTCACGAACCTTCCCCTTATCGAGGTTAAACCGTACCCATTTAAGCATATCAATAACGCAGGAGTTTATCGAACCCGCAGGGCCGACAGCGTCTATATTTCTAAACGGAACTTCGGTGACAACATTATCCCTTTTCACATAAGGGAGCGAATAATCATCCGTCTTCTGAGAATCCTCAACGGAAAAA
>JBBILQ010000006.1:0-59768 GCA_037444845.1 Candidatus Aminicenantota bacterium
ATTCACGAAATGAAAGGAAAAAATCCCCTCTCCCCATGTGGGAGAGGGTCGGGGCGTTTTATCGTATCATTTTGTGAATAGATCAGGCTAGACAGCTTATCAAACGGGATTGATCCAAAGTGAGGCGCGTAGATGAAAGGAAGACAAAAAAGAATTTTAAGAGCTTCTGCCTTGATAGCAGGAGCATTCTTGATCGCGCAATTCGTTGCCACCTCATCATCCCCGGGAGAAACTGCGCCGGTTAGTTCCTTATGGTCTGCTGTTTGGGAAACCCAGGTTCAAGCTGTGAAAGAGAAAGTCATCGCCCGACCGAGAAAAGTCATCGACCTGCTGCCTCTGGCCGGAGCGCAGACGACCGAATGGACCAACGGGAATGTTTCGCTGTCCTTTCCCGGAGAAGAGACAGATGAACGAGGTTTCGCCCGCTTATCAGAGAATGTCGAGCTCGAAGATGGCAAAGTGTACCCGAAGGTATTGGAGACGCACCCGGAATGGAGAAACGAAGACGGGTTGATCCTCGGTATTTTCAAGATATCAAACCTCCCCGCAAAAGCGCTGTTTGAAGCCGAAGTCGGGTTCCGGAAGGGGCCACCCAGACCAACGGCGTCAAGTTCAGGGTCTATGCGAAAAAGGACCCATCCTATTCAGCAACTACCTGGTGCTACTACGATGGCAGACTCGACCCGATCGGAATCTCTCTGGACGAATATGCAGGAAAAAACATCGAGCTTGTCCTTGAGGCCCACGTTTTCCACACGTCTGCCCGGGACTGGGTCGCCCCGAGAATCGAATGGGAATAGCCCCTGACCCAGGGCCTTAATACTCACCTATTATGTTATCAGATTCAAGATATCAACAGGGGAGATATCAAAGGGCTCGGATCATATCTTTTGCGTTAGAGGAAAAATCATTCGGCGGCCGCTTTTTTCGGGCGGCGTTTGGCGCGCTCCGTTTTTTTCCGCGGAAGTTTTACAACCGTCGCCGAGGCGATTCTGTCGTGCATGGCCAGTCCCTGTCCATCTCAGAGGACCTGAAGAAAGCCGCGGCTGGCGAAAAGAGCGGAAGCCGCATAGCCATGAGCCCTCTCGAAACTTTGGTGCCAGCCTAACCGGGGTTTCCCCTTTAAATCGACGACTTTCAGCCTCAGGAGGCGCTTACCCGGCGTCTGACTGCGGAACCGGAAAAATAACCCGAAATAGAGATAAGCAACGATGATTTCTCTGAGAACGTTAATTCCTTCGCCGGCTTTGACAGTTTTTTCTTCCAGGTTCTCTAATTTCCCTCCCAGAGGGTAGGCCTGTTTTAATTCCGAGAA
Organism: Candidatus Aminicenantota bacterium; assembly: GCA_037444845.1. Lineage (GTDB taxonomy): Bacteria > Acidobacteriota > Aminicenantia > Aminicenantales > UBA8522 > JARYMI01. The sequence continues at coordinate 1,316 of JBBILQ010000006.1, forward strand.
GTCCATTTTTTTTGCTCGTGTATATTCTTCGGGAGGAAGGGTTTTCTCGAGTTCTCGAAGATAGAATCTCTTCAGGAATTCGTCCAGTTCCTGCGACTCTGTCGCAATCAGAAACGGTCCCCCTTCTTTGAGAGCTTGAACAGCTCTGGCCACAAGGCCCGGCTCTTTCTTGATAGCCGCACTTATCTCGGTGTAAATAAGATAAACAAAGAAAGCCAAGATGAGGATGATGATAGAATCGATCGCAAAAGCAAGGAACCGGCGAAAGAACCCAGCCTGGTCAGGCCTTACTTTGTGGCAGGGAAACAAGAAGAATTTCCGCTTAGTCATAGCAACCAATTTGCTCCTCGCAGTAATTAGCATAAACAAACAGGAGATGTCAAAGAGCAGAAGCCGGAAATTTAGCAACTTAATAACAACTAATGTATGCTATAATAAAAGCCCCAAAGGAAAATTTACAATGAGTCTCAAAATTAACCGAGAGAAAATTAAAAAGCTCTGTGAGAAGCACAGGATTAACCTCCTGATATTGCACGGCTCTCATGCAACAGGAACTGCGACCGCTCAGAGCGACATTGATATCGGCATTTTGAGCTCTGATAAAGTCGATTCAGATAAGTATTTTGACATTTTGAAAGATTTCGGCAGCATTTTTGGCGACAAGTTTGACCCGGTCTTTCTCAACGGAGCAGAACCCATGATCAGCTACCGCGTTGCCTTACTTGGCCAGCCTCTGTACGAAAAAAGGAAGGGACTTTTTGCCAGCTTCAGAATGCAATCCATGGCCAGGTACATGGACTCAAAAAAATTCAGGGCGCTGGATAAGCTCTATATCAAATATGCTATTGAAAAGGGGTAAACCGTGATTGAGGCAGATTTAATTCGAAGGAAATTATCACGTCTTAACATGTACCTTGACAAACTAAAGCCTATCGCTGAGCATACCTTTGAGGAGTATCTTTCTGATTTTTATCTGAAAGCTTCATCCGAAAGGCTGATTCAATTGATCGTCGATTGTGCTTCCGATATTAACAATCATGTTGTGGTGGAAACGGAGCACCGACCGCCTGAAGATTACGCTTCATCCTTTATCAGAGCATCAGAGGCAGGAATGTTGACAGCTGAGCTGGCGAACAGATTAAAAGGTTCAGGCGGAATGAGGAATATCCTCGTACATGAATATATGGATATCGATGATGAAAAAGTCTACAAAGCGATGCTAATTGCCCTATCAGATTTTAAAGAATATATCCGGCAGGTTGATCATTTCTTGGAAAAGCAAAAACTTTAGCCAGTTCAGGGAGGACTGATTTTCTCCATGCCATCCATGTACGCCCGGAGAGCCTCGGGGATGATAACCGAGCCGTCAGCCTGCTGACAGGCCTCCAGGATGGCGCTTACCGTCCGGCCGATGGCGACACCCGAGCCATTGAGGGTATGGACGAATTCAGGTTTGGCCATGGGTTCGCGTCGGAACCGTATATTGGCCCGCCTCGCTTGGAAATCGGTGCAGTTGGTTACAGAGGAAATTTCCCGGTATTTCTTCTGGTAAGGAAGCCAGATTTCGAGGTCATAAGTTTTGGCCCCAGCAAAGCCCAGGTCAGCCGTGCAGAGGACGACGACGCGGTAGTGGAGCCCGAGCCTCTTCAAGACTTCTTCGGCATCAACGGTCATTTTCTCCAGTTCGTCAAACGACCGTTCAGGCAAAGAGAATGTCATTAATTCAACTTTATTAAACTGGTGCTGACGGATTAAGCCGCGGATATCTTTTCCATAGGAGCCAGCCTCGCTCCGGAAACAGGGCGTGTAAGCCACAAACCTTTGCGGAAGCTCGGCGGCATCCAGGATTTCTCCCCTGTAGAGGTTTGTCAACGGGACTTCGGCCGTCGGAATCAGGTACCAGCGCCGGCCCCTCAGTTTGAATAAATCCCTCTCGAATTTGGGCAGGTTGCCCGTTCCGGTTAGGCTTTCGGCGTTGGCAATAAAAGGCGGAATGACCTCCGTGTAACCTCTTTCTTTCGTCTGAATATCCAGCATGAAATTGATCAGGGCTCGCTCCAAACGAGCCCCGGCGCCGCGGTAGACGACGAACCTCGAGCCCGCGATTTTGGCTGCCCGCTCAAAATCCAGAATCCCGAGCCGCTTCCCCACTTCCCAGTGCGGCAGGAGGGGAAAGGAGAAGCGCGGTTTTTCAGCGAAGCGGCGGATTTCGACATTGTCCTCAGAGCTTTTTCCTTCGGGGACTGATTCATGGGGAATGTTGGGAAGACGAAGAAGAATTTCTCTCAGGCGTTCGTCGGATTCACTCAGCTCCTCTTCCAGCCGGCTGATTTCATCGCCGACTTTTTTCATCTCTGATACAAGCGAAGCGATGTCCTTCCCTTCTCTTTTCATCCCGGCAATTTCATCCGAAGCCCTGTTCTTTTCGGCCCGGAGGTCCTCGACTTTTTTCAGCATTCCTTTTCGCTTTTCGGCGAGAGAAGCAAAATCGTCAAAATCCAGGCGCAGTCCGCGCGCGGTCATCTTCTGAAGGACCAATTCCTTGCTGTCGAGAACAAATTTTAGATCCAACATTGGGGCTGATTATAACACAAAAATTGTCTTTTGTTGTCACCCGCCAGGTTCTTGTGTATATTAGAAAAAACTCAGATGGCCGGAAGCCGCTTGTCATCGCTCGCCTCGCGGATGGATAAGCTCTATGAATTCGACCGCGAGCCGGTCTTGGCGGAAAAACTTCAGTCGGGCGGAAGATTCGCCGGCCTTTTCGCAGGCGAGCACGTGGCCGCGACCGAGTTCGTCATCGGCGCCTTCTTTGTGCTGCACGGCGTGACGGCCAAAGATCTTATTCTGGGGCTTCTTATTGGAAACCTCCTGGCAGTCCTGTGCTGGACCTTCGTCTGCGCTCCGATTGCCGCACGGACCCGGCTGACTTTATATTGGTACCTCAGGAAAATTGCCGGGCCAGGGCTGGCGTTGATCTACAACCTGGCAAATGCCATCCTCTACTGTATTCTCGCCGGCGCGATGATCGCCGTCTCAGCCACAGCCGTCGGACTTGCTTTCCGCATCAAGACGCCTTCTCTGAATGACGTCCTTCCTTCTAGCCTCGGCTGGGTCGTTCTGACCCTGGCCATAGGCTCGTTGTTCCTCATCCTGGCCATCCTCGGGTTTGAAAAGCTGAGCCGTTTTGCCGAGGTCTGCTCGCCCTGGGTTTTCGTCGTCTTTATCGCGGGGGCAGCAGCAATGCTGCCAAGGCTGGGTGTCCACCCGAGCCTCGATAATTTCTGGGGAATTGCGATAGCAAAGATCTGGAATGGCCTGGCTGTGGCCGGCCAGGACAAATTCGGGTTCTGGCACATCGTGTTCTTCGCCTGGTTCTGCAACCTGGCCATGCACGTCGGGCTCTCGGACATGGCCCTGTTCCGTTATGCCAGGCGTTGGACATACGGCCTTTATTCCGCTTTCGGCATGTATCCCGGACACATGCTCGCCTGGATATGCTCAGGAATCATGGTGGCTGCCGTAGGCAGGGAGATGAACCCTGGGCTCATGGCTTTCGAAGCAGCCGGGCTCGCCGGAGCAGCGGGCGTTCTCATCGCTGGCTGGACAACAGCCAACCCAACGCTTTACCGCGCGGGTCTTGCCCTCCAGACAATCACACCGAACTGGCCGCGATGGAAGGTCACCCTGGCTGCTGGTCTGGCAACCACAGTCCTTTCCTGCTTTCCCGTTTTTTTCATGAGATTGCTTGATTATGTCGCCATCTACGGCCTAGTCCTTATGCCCGTCGGCGCTATCGTCTTCGCCGAGCACTGGCTCTTTCCGCTTTTTAAGCTCGAACAATACCGGGCTGAAAAGCGCGGCTGGCTTCTCAACTGGAGGGCTTTGGCCGTCTGGGCCGGCACGCTCGTCGTCTGTCTCCTCCTTCCCCTGCACCTCTTCTTCCGCTGGCTGCCGGGGTATTTCATCGCCCTCGTCTCTTACACTTTGCTGAGTGCGATCGGGAGAAAATAGCATGAGGAAGATCTTATTGGGCCTTCTTTCGCTCCTCAGCCTGGTCGTATGTCTTCTCTCGGCCGTGGGTTACTTTTTGGGAAAGCTCCAGGCTTCAGAATACAAGCTCGTGTTTCTTGTCGCTTCCCTCGGCTGGTTCGTCTTCGCCACGCTCTGGGCCAAACACCGAAAAACCTAAATTGCTAAATTGGGGACAGCATACATAATTACCCTAACTTTTCCCGCACTCGCCTTCTGCTTAGCTTTATTTGAGTCGTTAGCTAAATAGCCTGGACTATTCACGAAATGAAAGGAAAAAATCCCCTCTCCCCATGTGGGAGAGGGTCGGGGTGAGGGGGATCATTCAAAGATTCCCCCTCCCCCCAGGGGAGGGGCCTGCTTTCTGGCATAATTTGTGAATAGGTCAGGATAGCAAGGGATCACAAGATTTTTATCAAACTCGTGATATTCTGGTAATTACGTAAGCTGCCACCCATTCTGGGAATTCACAATTTATTTCAATTTATTGGCCGTGAAGGGCAAATGAATAGCTCCCTGAGCCGGTCTTGATGAGAAACCCGGCCCCGGTTTCCTCGACCTTTTCCACGCCCGGGGCTCCCATCTTGAATCCCTTACCATCCCAGATAATTTGCTCGCCTTCCTTTATCACGACGTTCTGCAGGTTGAATTTTGGAAGGATAATCTCGGCATCGCTCCCGACAGGGATGGTCACATCGAGCCGGATGCATTTCTCGTCTCGCCACCAGTCCGAGGAGACGACTCCTCGCGCCGTCTTCACCGAGCCTGCAGCATGCCGGAGGTCTCTCACCATCTGGGGCTCGATCCGGATCTTCTCAAACCCGACCGAGCCGTCGGCCTGGTTGATTCCCGCCAGGGCTTTATAAAGCCAGGCCCCAACGCTCCCAAACATCGGGTGGTTATGGGAGTTCATGGACGGGCCCTCGCGAAGCTGCCAGAGTTCCCAGAGCGTTGTCGCGCCGTTTTCAATCATGTAGCCCCAGCTCGGGTAGGTCGTCTTGGTTGCGATGTCATAAGCCAGATCCGAGGTCCTGTTGCTGGTCAGGAGCTCCATGATGTATTTCGTCCCGATAATTCCCGTCGTCAGATGAGAATCGTTCTTGTAAACGATATTGTCGAAGAGGTTTCTCCATACGGCGCCGCGGACTGGGTCAGGGGCAATGCCCAGGAAAAGCGGCAGCGCGTTGGCTGTCTGGGTGCCGTTGGCGTAAGATTTTGTTTCTGGGTTGAAATAGAGCTTATGAAAATCTGCTTTTATCCGCTCGGCCAGAGAGCCATAAGTTTTGGCCTCCTCAGACTTGCCCAGGACACGGGCCATCTCAGCCAAGATTTTGACACCATAATAATAATAAAAAGACGAGACAAGGCTTCCCGGCGTCTTGTCCACAGCCACCCAGTCCCCATAATAGCTGAACTTGACCAGGCCGTTTTCCTCGCGCGTCCGCAGGAACTCGACGTACTTTTTAACCGCTTCGTAGTGCTCTTCGAGGATGCGCTTGTCTCCGTAATGCTGATACATATACCAGCAGAGAAGCGGATAGGCCGTGCCCCATGCCGGGTCAGCCGGCCGCGACCCCCAGACATGAGGAACCGTATCGGTGATCGCGCCAGCCTCATCCTGGACATCGCGGATGTCGCGGAGGAATTTCGCATAAAAAGCAGCCATGTCAAAATTGTGCATGGCCTCTTCCGCCGTGACGTGGGCATCGCCCAGCCAGCCCATTCGTTCGTCGCGCTGGGAACAGTCGGTCGGGATGCTATGCAGGTTCGTCTTTTGACCCCAGACGATGATTCTCTGGAGAGCGTTCAGGATGGGCTTTGAGCAGGCAAAATTCCCGGCCGGCTCGACCGCGCTATGGACCACGCGGCCCCGGAGCGTCGCGACTGTCGGCACTCCGGGATATCCTGTCAATTCCACATGCCGGAACCCGTGGTAGGTGAAGCGCGGCTCCCAGACCTCCTCACCTTCTCCTTTCAGAATGTACACATCCTGAGCCCTGGCCCCGCGGAGATTTTCCTGGTTGATCATCCCGTCGTCGTAGAGAAGTTCGGCGAATCGCATCCTGACCTCTGTCCCGCGCTCGCCGCGGACGCGAAGCTGAGCCCAGCCGCTCGAATTCTGGCCCATGTCGAACACATAGACCCCTGTCCTCGGGTTAGTCATCTTAAGAGGCACGATCGTATCGATAACCTGGATAGCCGGCATCATCTGGGCTGACAACTCTCCCTTTGGCCCGGTCACTTCCTTGGCAGCGTCCCAGCCGCTGTCATCATAGCCAAGCCTATCCCATCCGGGTGTCTCCAAACGAGCATCGTATGTTTCGCCGTTGAAGATACTATCTGATATAATCGGGCCGCTCTTCCCTCGCCAGGAGGCATCGCTCACGACCTCGATTCTCTCCCCTCCCTCAAGCTCAATATTCATCTGCAAAAGGAGGGCATAATCTTTGTACCAGCCCTTTCCTAACATCACGGCCAGGGCGTTAGCTCCGGCCTGAAGATAATTCGTGACATCATAGGCGACATAGAGCACCCTTTTGTCGTAGGTCGTCCAGCCTGGGTCGAGGACATTCCGGCCGACCTTGCGGCCGTTGACCCTAAGCTCGTAATACCCGAGACCGCAGATGTAAGCCCTGGCCCGGACGACTTTCTTCTCAAGCTTGAATTCCCTGCGGAGCTGATTATGCCCACCTATCCACTTGCCCTTCCAGTCGGCTCGGGAGAAAAGGCCAGTGTCAAACCGGGCGACCTGGCTGAACGGACTTACTCGGCCGTCCTTATCCCAGTGACGAACTTTCCAGTAACAGGTCTGACCGCTCACCACGGCCTTGCCGCCGTAAACAACCTGGGTCGAGTCACCTGAAAGCACTTTTCCGCTCTCCCACATATCTCCTTTTTCTGCGCCGGGCTGCCTGGAGACGATGATCTCGTAGGCGGACTGGCGCTGGCCTTTTTCGCTGTGGCGGCAAACCCATGAAAACCTCGGCAGCTTCACATCGACGCCAAGCGGGTTGACCAGATACTCCAGACGGAGATCTGTCGGCGCCTGCGGCCCAGGAGCTTTCTCCCCAGCTGCCGCCAGGCCAAAACCCGGCATCAAGAAAATAATCAAAACCAGGAGATGAATCGAGAGATCATGGGACATAATTATTCCTCCGTTTTGAGCAAGCAATATCAAGCGGCTGCTATTTTACCAAAGGCGAGAGGTCCATGAAAATCCCTACGCTTATACCCGAGGGGTGGCGTGGTTCGGGGGCCCCCGCCGACCCGAGCGTTTGATGCCGTCCATCTTTCCACTTACCGACAAATAACATGGATCGCGAGGGAGCGCCGGGGGAGAACCACGACAAGACCCGTCGGGCAGTTTCAGAGGCAATTTCGGGGGCATTTGACAATCGCTGGCCGTCCGTTAGAATAGGCTCTGATGCAGCGAAACAGGCTCGTTTACATCGCTCTTTCAGCCCTGGTCTCAGTTGTCCTCCTCTGGCTCTTGCTTTCCCGCATCGAAACGCGTGACGTCATCGAGACATTTTCCCGCATCTACGTCCCGGCTGTCATTGTTTACGTGTTTGTCGCCCTCGCCGGGGCGTGGCTTCGCGCCTGGCGCTACAAGCTGCTGCTCCTTCCTCAAAAAATAACCTGGGGAAATATTCTCCTCGTGACCTTTATCCGGAACAGTCTGATCGACCTTCTTCCTGCAAGGATAGGGTCGCTCTCTTATATTTATGTCCTTAACCGTCGGCTCAATTTTCCTTTTGAAACCGCCACATCCACTTTTGTCGTCGCCCTTGTCCTGGACTTCCTGACACTCAGCCCCTTTCTTATTGTTGCGATCATTGCCGTGGGCGTTGGCACGACGGCCGTTTCCACATTCACCCTCCTCTGGGTGGCCGTTCTCTTTTTTCTAATCGTCTTCTTTTTCCTCTGGCAAATTAAGCCGATTTCGCGGCTGCTTTTTCGAATTTTCCAGCGCATGATGGCAGCCACAAAGCTGGAGAAAAGGCGGGGAACCAGGCTGGCCAGAGAAAAATTCGAGCTGACGATCGAGAGCCTTTCTCTCATCCAAGAACGCAAGGTCTACATACCTATTTTCCTCCTCTCGCTCTGCATCCGCCTGGCCAAGTATGTCTCGGTCTTTGCACTTTTTTTCGGGTTGCTGCGCAGCCACGGCTACTCCTTCCAGGAACTGAGCTTCTGGACGTTTATTCTCGGCCTCAGCGGCGCTGAGCTGACCTCAGCCCTGCCCATCAAGGGGCTGGCCGGTTTCGGGACCTGGGAGTCAGCTTGGGCGCTCACGTTCAGGCTGATGAATTTCGACCCGGGGCTGGCCATCATCTCGGGAATCGGAGTTCACTTTCTGACTAACGTCTTCGAGTACTCGCTGGGAATCGCTTCCATCCTCATCCTTGCCTGGCCTTATCTTGCGAAAAAGAAGAGAAAATGACCGCTTTTGGCGACCATATCAAACTCGCAGCAACCGACCTAATGAAAATCCTGGAGGCGGCGCTTTCCAGGGGCGGCGACTTTGCTGAAATCTACGCCGAACACAGACAGTTCAGCTTCGTCAACATGGAGGAAGATATCATCAAAGAGACCGCCGAGACAATCAGCCTTGGCCTGGGCGTCCGGGTCGTCTGTGAAGATATAACCGGTTACGGCTACACCAACGACCTCTCTCTCGATAAAATCCGGAGAGCTGCTCTCACTGCCGCCGCCATTGCCTCGGGCAAGGGAACACAAGGCGTCCCGAGATTCGCGCGCGTCCGGATCAAGGGCGATCCGTATCCTGTCAAAGAGCCGTTTCACGAAACCAACCTGTCTCAAAAAATCGCCCTGGTCAAGAAAGCTTATCTGGCCTGCCAGAAGTCGAGTCAGAAAATAAAGAAAGTGAAGGCCGGGCTTCAAGATCACGTCCGGGAGGTGCTCATCGTCAACTCCGCTGGTTTTATCGCTCGGGACATCCGGCCCCAGGTGAGACTTATCTGCGCGGCTATTGCCGAAAAAGGCAAGCGAAGAGAAATCGGGTTCTGCGGCGGGGGCGGCCGCGTCGGCCTTGAGTACTTCCGCGATGTGCTCACTCCCGAGCGCATAGGGAAAGAGGCTGCCGAAGACGCCCTGACACTGCTTGAAGCCGTTGAGGCGCCCGCCGGCGAAATGCCGGTCGTCCTCGCTCCCGGCCACAGCGGCGTCCTCGTTCACGAGGCGGTCGGTCATCTATTAGAGGCTGATTTCAACCGGAAAAAGACCTCGATTTTCTGGAATAAGCTGGGAAAAAAGGTCGGCAGCGAGATCGTCTCGATCGCCGATGATCCGACCATTCCTTGTTTCCGAGGCTCTTATGCCGTCGATGACGAGGGAACAGTTCCCCGGAGAACACTCTTGATCACAAAAGGACGAGTCGTGTCCTTCCTCCAGGACAGGCTGTCGGCCAAGCTGATGGGGAGGCCCCTGACCGGCCACGGCCGGCGCCAGGATTACACCTGCATTCCCATCCCCAGGATGTCCAACACCTACATCGAAAGAGGCGAGGACGACCCCTCAGATATTATTAGGTCGGTCTCTAAAGGGATTTACGCTGAAAAGTTTGAAGGCGGCCAGGTCGAGGATTCGGGAAAATTCACCTTCTCCATCAGCTCCGGCCGTCTCATCGAGGCCGGAAGAGTGACCGCTCCGATCAAGCAGGCCACACTCATCGGCACGAACGTAGACATCCTTCAAAAAATCGTCATGGTCGGCTCCGACCTTTCCTTCGGGCTCCAGACCGGGACGTGCAGCAAAGAGGGACAGGAAGTTCCTGTGACAGACGGCTGTCCGACGATCAAGATTTCCCGGATGACCGTCGGGGGAAAAAGGTGACGAAGAAAGCCAGAGAAAAAGAGCTGGAGAAACTAGCCGAGCGATTTGTCACGTTTGCCCGGAAAAGCGGTGCCGACGAGGTCGAAATCACGATCAGTGACGACCGCGAGTTCAGCCTGGACGTCCGGCTGGGAAAGATCGAGAGTTTAGTTGAAGCCGGTTCAAGAGCCCTGGCCCTGAAAGTAATCAAAGGCAAAAAGACAGCTTTTGCCGCCTCCTCAGACTTCAGCCAGGAGACTCTGAAGCGCCTGATCAAAAACGCCATTGCCCGGGCCGAACTGGCTAATGAGGATGTATGCGCAGGACTCCCTCTCGCTTTTTCTGAAAACACGAACGGTGCCGCGCTTGACCTCTTCGACCCTGAAATCAGAGAAATCGAGCCAGACAAAAAGATCGCCCTGGCTTTAGAGACCGAGCGCATCGCCCTCGAAGACAAGAGAATCACAAACTCACACGGAGCAAGCCTTGTGACGAACGAAATCCTGACTGTCCTGGCCAATTCCAGGGGTTTCGTTGGATCATACGAACAGACCTTCTGCAGCCTGAGCCTGGGTCTCCAGGCTGGAAAAACTGACAACAAAGCCGAGGACTATTGGTTCTCGACAGAGCGCTTTTTTGAAAAGCTGGAGCCGCCCGAGTCGGTCGCCCGGAAGGCCGTGGAACGGACGGTTCGCCTGCTTAACCCGAGGAAAATCAAAACCCAGGCTGTGCCGGTCATTTTCGAACCTCAGATGACCGCCTGGCTTTTAGGCTTCCTTTCCGCTTGCGTTTCCGGCATGGCTGTCTACCAGAAGGCCACGTTCCTGGCCGGACGGCTGGGCACACGGATCGGTAACAAGAAAATGACAGTCATCGACAACGGCCTCATCCCCGGACGGCTCGGCACTCGACCGTTTGACACGGAAGGAGTGGCCTGTCGAAAGACGACTGTCCTGGACAAGGGAATCCTCCGCCATTATTTGTGCAATACGTACGCCGGCCGCAAACTCAAGCTCCCGTCCACGGGAAATGCTGACGGCGCGGGCGTCGGCCCGAACAATTTTTATCTTGTCCCGGGATCCCTATCTCCCCAGGAAATCATCGCCTCGACTGAGCGCGGGCTCATCCTGACGCGCACGATTGGCCACGGACTCAACCCTGCGACGGGCGACATCTCGAGAGGCGCTTTTGGCCTGTGGGTGGAAAAAGGAGAGGTTGCCTATCCGGTCGCAGAAGTCACTGTCTCTGGAAACCTGGAGAACATTTTAAGGAATATCGAGGCCGTGGGGAACGACCCCGATTTTCGAACCGCTGTCTGCGGACCAACCATCAAAGTCGCCGAGCTCGTCGTTGCCGGCGAGTAGAATTATCCAAATCGATTGAAATGAAGGATATTCTTAAGGTTTCTCTTTGGCACGTGAAGCACCCCGGCTTCATCCTTCCAGTATTTCACCGACTCTTGCAGCTCCTCGGCCACCGGGTTTTCAGCAGGATAGCCGAGGGCTAAGACGCTATCGACTCTGTATTCTTCGGGAACGGCCAAGATTTCCGCGACTTTCTCCCTGTCCACGGAGATCAGCCAGCATGACCCTATCCCTTCCTCCCAGGCAGCGAGAGTCATGTTTTCCATGGCCGCGCCGACATCGTACTCATACCCTTTTTCCCTCACCCTCAGGTTGACCAGGCATATGATATAGGCCGCTGGCTCGTGTCCAGGCTCAGGGTCTCCTCGAGGTGTGATGTATCCGGCCCAGCGCAAGCAGGGGAAAATTGCGGCTCGCACCTCATTGTCGTCAACGGCCACAAACTCAAGGGGCTGAAGGTTTCCCGCAGATGGAGCCAGCCTGCCCGCGTTGACGATTTTTTCCAGCACAGGGCGGGGAACGGGCGCAGCCTGAAACTGGCGGATTGTCCGCCGCCTGAGGATGAAATCATAAACGCTCATCAGGATTATCCCTGAGCCAGTATCCCTTTGAGTTTTTCTGCATACAGGCGGCTCGGCTCATCCGGGGTCACGAACTCAATCTGTCCAGGAGACGAGATGCCCAGGCCGAGCTCGACGGCCCGGCTGATCTGCTCCTGCTCAAAAATGCGGCTGTTCATGATGGTCTCGTTGGAGCCGAGCTCCTTCAGGATGGCCACGCCCACCGCGTCCACGGCGACGCGGTCTGTGCCGCCGACAAACACATCGGCCTCAGCTTTTTTGCCCGTTGAGGGCCCGCCGTCCACAAAAGCCTCAATCCCGTCCATGATGATGAGCTGCGGCGAGTAAGCAACGTTGATTTCGGCAATCATTTTCCTCATGTCCGGCGACCGGTGGAGCGTCCGCATCAGTTTCTTGGGCGTCACGCCCACAGAAAGTTTTAAGGACATCGTAAAAACCCCGCCGTATTGATGGGTCTTCAGGCAGCACGTTGAAACGATCGTCTCGGCTTCCACGACAGGACGGGGCACGTCAAACCCCTCCGGCCAGTGATTGGCAGGCGGGTTGAAATGAACCCAATCGGCCTCGGCCAGGTCTTCAAAATTGATAACCTCAAACCCCAACTCTTTGGCGAGATCGAAGATCCCTTTGTCCTCCATGACTTTTTGGGTCGGCGGCGGGCCGCTCCGCTCCCCTACGGTGACCGCTGCCGCCCCGCGGGCCTTGATTTCCTGGATGAGCGCAACAAGGGTGTCGTTGTGAGTGGAAGCCGGGAACGGGTCGGCCGTGTTGAAATTCGGTTTGACCAAAACCTTTTCCTCTTTCATCGACGCGAAATCAAGGAGGCGCAGAGCCTCTTTCACCGCTCTCTTGCGGTCACCGGTCTTGATCAGAGCAATTTCCGTCTTCTTCTGAATATTCATCGACAGACCCCTAAGGCGCAGGACCGGCACGGCGGCCACTCCGGCCAGCGACGCCTTGAGAAATTCCCTTCGTTTGAGTGATGATGTCTTTTTCTTGCTCATGACATTTCCCTTTCTTAAGGCAGAGATTTTATCACGTCATTCCGCGCCGATCAACGTCAATCGGCCGGGGCGACGGCGCCTTGAGAGTGAAGAGAATGCTGAAAAGGAACAGGGTGCTGCCGGCGATCACGTACATCGTCCTGTAGCCAAAGAGGTCGGAAACCCAGCCGAACAACGGCGAGCCCAGGCCCATCCCGATGTCGAAAAGGGAGAGGTAGAGGCTGAGGGCCAGACCTTTGTTCTCCCGGCCGAGGATGTCGATGATGTAGGTGCTGAGCGCCGGAAAAATAAGGCCCTGGCCAAACCCGCCGATAAACCCAGTGAGAAGGAGCATTCCCTGGCTCTGGACCCGGGAGATGAACAGACAATTCAGGCTGATGATGAGGGCCGCAGGAAAGATGACCTGTTTCCGGCCGTAGCGGTCCGAGATATCGCCGATCCAGAGCCGTGTCAGGATGGCTGCAGCCGAGAATGTTAAGAAAAACGGCCCCACCCTCTCGACGGGGATAGACTTTCCGAAGAGGGCGATGAAATAGACGACGGCGCTCCTGACAGCCCCATGAAAAACCGGCAGGGAAGCAACGAGGACGAGCGAAGTCAGGGGGAGCAGGTGGAGAAGGTTGGGCCCGGAGCTCTTTTCCGGGACGGCCGGCCGCGAGGCTTCTTTTGTCGCCAGGATTGAAAGAAAGGCAAGCCCGAGGAAAACCGAGCTCACCAAGAAGAGCGAGTTGAACCCATATTGGCGGACAAGCTCCTCGGCCAGGATCGGCCCCAGGGCACTCGACGCAAGCCCGGCCACGCCGACGATGCCCATCGAATGGGCCAACTTCTCCACAGGGGCGAGGTCAGAACAGATGGTGATGGTCGCGGTCATGCTTATTCCCCAGCCCACGCCCATCAGGGCTCTCAGGGCAATCGGAAACAACCCGGCGTCGCGAATGAGATGGAAAAGGGGAAGTACGAGGAGCAGCAGCCCGATGCCGGAGAGCGAAACCTCCTTCCTGCCTCGGACGTCGATCATCCGGCCAAAAAAAGGCCTGATAAAGATAGCCATCAAGCTGTGGATGCCCATGATCAGGCCGACGCGGCTCTCCGAAGGGTCAAACTTCTTGAGAAAAAGCGGAAAGATGAAAAACAGGCTGACGCTCATGAAGAGGAAAAAATAGCCCAAGAGGGCCAGCCAGAAGTTTCGATTCCAGTAAGTTTCCGTGCGGCTCATTTTCCGATTCCGGGGAATTTTACCAGGATACTTTTTTTATACCAAGGAGTCCATCAGGTTTTTGGCCCTGAGAGAGAGAAGGTTCCAATTCTCCTCCCGGCAGACCCGAATCATGTCGAAATTTGCGACCGGGGAGACGAGGAAATCGGCTCCGGCCCGGATGGCCTCCATGGCTGTTTTCAGGTTCAAGACTGTTCCCGCGCCCACGAGAATTCCCTGAGTCTTTTCCCTGGATAAAAAAGCAATAATCCCAAGAGCGCCGGGCGTGGTCATGGTGATTTCAAGGGCTTTCACTCCGCCCCGTTCAAGAGCTTCAATCACCTTGAAGACTTTTTTCTCGTCCGACATCCTGATGACGGCGATGACCTTCAGGGTCATAGATAACCTTGGATGGCCGTTGGTTGGCCCCTGTTTCCGCAAAGTAAACGCCCAGTCTTCTCCCATGCCTAAGTATATACATTGTATCTACATTCCATCGTCTTAGCTCAGCGCAAGCGGCGTCGCCGAGTTCATTTTCAGGAACGACGGATATGTACCTTACTTTATGTCCGAAGAGCGCCATGGAAACAGCCACGTTGGCCTCTCCCCCTCCAAAGCGAGCGATCAACGAGGGCGACTGGAAGAGCCTCTCCTGGGCCGGCGGCGATAGCCTGAGCATGATCTCCCCAAAAGTCGCAATCTTCTTCATATTCTCCCTGTCCAGAGGTGCTTCAAAGCCAAGAGTCAGGCTCTGTTTTGTATCATATCTGAGGACGGAGATCAACTCGGCGAAAAACCGTGGAAGAGCTTACTCTCTTGCTTCTTCGAGGAGCTTTCTTACTTCGGGTTGTTCAGGGTTCAGGCGGAGCGACGCCTCCAAGGCCTTCCTGGCTTCGTCTTTTTTCCCGACTTTCATGAAGCAGAACCCCAGGGTGTTGAGAAGGTTAATGTCGCTGTCGTAGATGGCGTTTCCGGCAAGGAGGCTGGCGATGGCTTGATCATACTCTCCCAGCCCCAGATAGGCCCGGCCCTTAATGAAATAGTAATCAAACAAGAATTTCTCTTCACCCTTGAGCCCTTCGACAAGCTCCAGGGCCCGGGCAGGCTTTTTGACCTTGACAAGGAAGTTGCTGAAATAAGCGAGGCCTTCTTTGTAAGCAGGCGCAAGGCTGTGAGCCTTCTCGTACGAAGCCTCGGCTTTGTCAAGCTCGCCGGCTTTATCATATTGATCGGCGATCATGTAGAAATAAACGTAAGCGTTGGCCAGAGGAAACGTCTTGGCTATCACAACCGGTCGAGGGAGGGATGCGGCGGGCGAGAGGATGAAGTTCGCTTTTCCTTCAGCCACCGTGACCGCCTCCTTTCCAATTAGATGCACGGTCATCTCATAATAGTTGGGTGTAAGCTCAGCGGCCGGCAAAGAGTACTCAATCACCGCCTGAGAACGAGAAACTCGACCTGCCAACGCCAGGTTGTATATTTTTTCAGTCGGCTGAGCGCCCTCGAGACCTCGCACCGCGATTTTAGCTGAGCCCGAATCTCGCAGCTCTTCCGGGATATTCTCCACAGCGAACGTAACAGCGATTTGATCGGCCCGGGTGAACGTGTTCTTGGAGTCGATAATAAGCCTCTTATTGTTGAGTTTGAAGGGAGCATGGAGATCAATTGCTGTCTCTTCCAGGCCATAGCCGAGCCACGGCCCGGCGATCCTCGGCCCATTTCCCTTCAGAACGGCGATGTCCTTTTCATAGACGCTGAACTCCTTGCTCACCGAATTCCTGGCCAGGATGGCCAGCTTGAAATCTCCTTCGATGACGGGGAAAGAGTCCTGGAGGCAGATGCCGCCTGCCCTGACCACAGGATCGTCCTCGGGCGAATAATAAAAAGGGAAATCTTTGCTGTACTGATAGATGATTTTCTCTCCGTTTCGCAGGCTAACGTCGATCGAGTAATTGCAGTAGTATTGATTCTTCGGCTGGTAGAAATCGACTGAGACCGATTTGGGAAAGAGCGAAAAATGAATAAAATAAATGCCCATTTGTGGATCAGGGATCACTTCAGCCAGCCCGTCAATGTCGACGTAGTTTGTCAGATACTCTGTGCTGACCATGCCCCGGTAATTCAGAAAATGCGTGGCGTAGGAGGGGCTGACAGCTTTCCGGGGAGAGTTGATAATATCGGCCAGGATAAGGTCAGTCCTCAACAAAGGTTGAAAACTTGCGGGTGCCTCGCCAGGAATCGGGGACAGGGCAAGCGGGGCGACGGTGGGGGCAAACTCCTTTAGTTTCTCATAAAGGGCCTGGTAGTCAGCAGGGTCGAGGCCCTGCCTGTCCACGAGCAAACTGGCGGGCCCGTCTGAAATCGGGCTGTAGAGCTTAAACTCGCCGATGCCGCCTTTCTGGAAAAAAAGGAGCCCGAAATAGGTCGGCAGGCCCTTCTCCGGGTCGCCGTAATAAAACCAGGCTTCGCAGGGGTGTATTCCCCTGACTTCGGTGTGCCTTTCGCGGCTGACCGGAGGACCAAGAAGAATGCTGATTTTTCCCATGTCCGTCATCCAGCCTTCGCGCGTCGTCCCTCTTCCAAACTGTCTGTTGGCCGCGAGGAAGCGGTTGATGATTTCCTCCTTGTATTCATTCTGAGGGGTGCCGGCCGTCGGGTCGCGCTGCTTCCAGAAAGCCTCGATGAAGATGTCCCTTTCCCGGTCGCTCGATAGCTTCTGGAAGACTTCGGTCTCCTCGGAAAGGATGATGTATCGTGTCAGGTTGAGCCAGTCGCGGTATTTTTGCGGCAGCGCCTCTTCCTCCAGCTTTTTCTGCCCCGCGAGACAAAGAGGAAAAAGAAGCGCCGCTAGGCAGAGGAATGCTTTTCTCTTTATCTTCATCGAGCTGATAGAAAGAGCTTTTATAAAACAAAATTATATCCTCATCGTCTGACCCAATCAAGGCAAAAGGCCAACTCAGTTCTTGTTCTGCGGCCTGCGACAAAGTTTCCGAACAAAATCCCCTTCGCAGATTATAAAAGCTTTTCGATATGAGAAGTCTATTTCTATTTTATTTTATTTTCCGACGATGGTAATTGTGTCTTTCAGGTTGAAAGACGAGCCGTCGCCGAGCTTTCCGGTGACACGGATTTCGTAGCTTTCCCCCGCCTTGGGATTGGAGATAATCTTGATAGCCTCGCTCTGATAGAACTTGGCGATGAAGTAGACTCCGCCGACCTCATGAGTGTAGGGTGTAATTTCGCCGGCCGGGCCGACCATCTTCACCGTCGAAGCAACGATGGTGTTGAATCCCTCTCCGCTGATCTTGGCAATGACCTCCTCAGTGCTGTTGGTCCAGTCCACATTCCACTTGTCGGGTTGGATTTCGACCTGGAGCTGGCTGTTAGAACGTCTGTTCCTTTGCTGCTCGACGAGAACCGCTGTGTTGTTGGCCTGGATCTCAATGCGAATTTTAATTTCTTCATTGCTGATTACACCCCGGATCGTCAAATTAGATACCTGAGTCTGCACGTTGACCTCGACGACGACATCCCCCAGGGGCAGATTTTCAATTTGAAAATTGCCATTGCCATCTGGAACTGTCTGGAGAGAGGTGCCTTGAATGCCAATGATGATCGAGCTAAAACTCGCGTTGCCAGAAATCAGAGAAATCGTTCCAGTCAGAACAGCTTTGCCCGATTGATCAGTTTTGGGGACATCTGGAGAAAGAGGGGTGAAACCCAGGTCGCAATTGGTGTTCGCGATGGAGAGAATAAAAAGCGTTATGATAAGAATAATTTTTGTTCTCATGACGATTTCCTCCTTGGTCAAAATTTTTGAGCGATATTCAACCCCTTAATATATGAGCCCGCCGAGAGGTTCTGTCAACAACCCCAAAAGGCGATTTTTTTCCCGAAATATCACCCTCGAAACGTCCGCCTCGCTCGGGAGGAAAATATCTTCGCCATCATTATGAAAATGTCCTGGGGGAGGACCAAACAATTTTGTTTTTAGCTAGCACGAACAATCCCGGCTGTCCTTGACATCTCTCCAAGCCGCAATTTATACTTTCTTGCGAAGCTTAGGATGGGTAAATTGCTACAAGGACACTCTCGCTGCGTTCACAGCCAAAAACCAATTTTCTATAATCAAAGCTTCATGTCCAAGAAACCCGCTGCATCGACTATGAGCGCCGGCCAGGCCGATCATGCTCCCTTAAACGAGCCCGGAGCGAACCCTGAACCATACAGGAGCAGACAAAGCGCACTCCGCTGGCTGTCGCTCTGGGCGATCGTCCTGACAATCATCCTGGTGCCGTTCTTCCTGTTTGGGTCCCAAATCGAACGCTGGGCCCAGACATTCATCGATTCCGCGTCCAAGCAGCCCCTCCCGGTCGCCACGGTGTTAGGGTCGCTTCTTGCGATGGACATCCTGGCGCCTGTTCCCTCCAGCGCGGTCAGCACAGCGGCGGGTTTCCTGTTGGGTTTCGTCAGAGGTCTCCTCGCTTCATCGGCGGGGATGATCGTCAGTTGCATCCTCGGCTACTGGTTGGCGGAGAAGTTCGGCCGTCCTTTCGCCTCTCGCCTCGTGGGCAAGAGAGAGCTGGACCGTTTAGAAGAAATGAGCCGTCGCTTTGGCAACTGGGCAGTTGTGATATCGCGTCCGGTCCCCGTGCTGGCAGAGGCATCCGTGATATTCGCCGGGCTTAGTCAAATGCCGCTCCATCGGTTCCTGCTGCTGTCGACGCTATCCAATCTCGGCATCTCAGCCGTATACGCGGCTGTCGGAGCGTTGTCTGCCAACGTCCCCTCGTTTTTGCTGGCCTTCGCGGGCGCGATCGCCCTTCCGCTAATGGCAATGCTCGCGATGCGGAAGAGAACGTAGGAGGTTGATCAAAACCAGTCAAAGAGCCTATGTTTTCTCTTGACCATCCTGGCTTATCTGGATTACATTGATAAGGGAGTCTGGATGAGGAAGAGACTGGTTATCTCCATATTCTTTATTTTGATAGCAGGAATTCTCCTTATTTCTTTGCACTCCGCTGCCGTAAAGCAAGTTCGAGTGATCGCCGACAGGGCCACCATCTATTCCGAGCCTGCCCGCAGCAGCGCCAGGATCGATGTCGTCGAAAAAGGCACGGTCTTAACCCTTTTCCAGCAAAATAAAGTCCGCGATGTCTGGTACTATATCAGCTTCCAGTCGCCGACGTACGGCGCCCGTATCTCCGGGTTCATTCACGAGTCCGCTGTAGAGGTGGTTGTCGAACGGCCAACGCTTTCACCAACAAGAAAAATAGCAGAACGAGAGAAAGCCGCACTTCCGCCAGAAAAAGAGGTAGCCGTGCCGCCAAAAATCGAAAAAAAAGCGAAACCTGAACCCGTGGCTCCGCCTCGCCCGGAGGAAACGCTCATCGCCAGCCGCCTCCCACAAACCAAGGTTCTCAAGGTTCCGCGTCGGCTGCCTCAGCTCAGGGAGGCTGTCTGGAAGCCCCTCGCTCCTGTTCGTATGGTTGAGCCACCCAAGAAAGCAGAAATCCGCGTCGATGAAAAAAAGCCTGTGAAACTCATCGAAACCTTTATGGCCACTCCCCTGCCCCGTTCAAGAGCGGTCGGGCTTCCTGCAAAAGGGAAGGCCCGGGATGACAGAGCCTGGAAAATTGTCCAGCCTGCCGCTGAGCCCCAGCAAGTTAAGCCTCTCCCAAAAGTAGAACCCAAGAAGGGGCCAGGGTTGTTCGTCCTTGGCCTTGGCTACGGACAGTCCCTTGGCGGAGCCGGAGTGTCTCTTCAATTCAACACGAAGGCCGGTTTCGCTCTTCACGGAGGGCTGGGTTATTATCCCACGACGCTCATCTACTCCGAGACCGACTGGGTCAAGAACACGATTCTTTACAGCGCCGGAGTCAAATATTATCTCCCCGTTAAGTCATCGATTCTATCGCCCTATGTTGACGTTCAGTACGGCGGGTTAAGGGTTGAGGCAGCCCAGATTGTCTTGGGCGTTTGGGAATACACTTATGTCCTCGGCCAGGAACAAAAAACGCTCTGGGGGCCTTCTGTCTTAGCCGGGGCTGAGTTCCGCAAAGGCCGTTTCGGGCTCAACGGCGCGGTCGGAATCTCCTATGCTCTGACTGAATGGGAATACCTGAAACAGAAGGTCTCCTTCTCCTTCGACCTCAGCTTCCTTGTCCACTTTTAACAATATCCTGGCAAGCATCGATTAAGCGTCATGCCTTTGAATACTTCCCGGCCTTGTGGTATAAACTTCTTCTCATGAAAAAAACGTTCCTTTCCCCTTTCTTTTGCCTTCTCTTCTTTGTCGGGGTGCTTCTCTTCTGCCACCTGACCTTCCCGGCCCAAGAGAAAAAAGAAATAGCAGGACAGAAAGAGACGACTGTCCGCAACCTGACTAAAGAGACGATTTCTTACTCGATCCTGAGGCTTAGCGGTGACAGCCCTCCTGTCAGGCGCTCCATCAAGCCTGACGGGCTGGATAGGTGGCCGTGCGATGGTCCCCTGGACTTAATGTTCAAACGCCGGAATGAGACAGTCGACTACACGCTTGAATGCGGGCTCTCCTACGCATTCCGCTACTCTGATAACGACGCGATCGAGCTCTACAGCGGATCCCACGGCCTTTTCGGGGTGGCTGACCTGGCGCCGTTTGTGCCCACGCCGATGTCTGTCGTTGAAAAGATGCTCGACCTGGCCCAGGTTGATAAGGACGATGTCCTCTTCGACCTCGGCTGCGGCGACGGCCGCATCGTTATCGCGGCGGCAAAAAAATACGGAACTCGTGGTGTTGGCATCGACATCGACCCTAAACGCATCGAGGAATCAATGAGAGCCGCCAAGGCGGCCGGTGTAGAGAATCTTGTCGAGTTCCGCGTGCAGGATGTCATGAGGGCCGACTTTTCCCGGGCCACGGTAGTGACCCTCTATCTTTTGCCCGAGTCGAACGAGCTTCTCCGCCCTCTCCTCGATGACCAGCTAAAGCCCGGCGCCTATGTTGTCTCCCACAATTACTCCATCCCGGGCTGGGAGAAAAAAGAGGTCGCCTGCTTGACCGTTAAGGATGCCGCCGGCGAAGAGCATTCCATCTATGTCTATCGGAGATAGGGAGAAAAAGCCTCTTTGATGAAAAATCTAAGTTTTAGGAGGAGACGATGAGAGTGAAAAAATGGATTAGCCTTATTCCCGCCCTGATCCTGATATCTCTTGTTTTCAGCTGCAAGGCCAAGCAAGAGACTTTCACCTACCCCGTCACCGAAAAAGTCGATGTCGTCGACGATTATTTCGGGACCAAAGTGGCCGACCCTTACCGCTGGCTGGAAGACGACAAGGCTGAAAAGGTCAAACAGTGGGTTGAAGCCCAGAACAACGTGACTTTCAACTACCTCGCGAAAATCCCGTTCCGCGAGAACATCCGCCAGCGGCTGACTGAAATCTATAACTACCCTCGCTATTCGGCGCCTTTCCGGTCGGGCGAGTACTACTTCTTCTACAAAAACGACGGCCTTCAGAACCAGAGCGTGATTTACGTCCAGAAGGGGTTGGATGGAGAGCCCAGAGTCTTCCTCGACCCGAACACCCTCTCGCACGACGGCACGACCCGGGCCAGCCTGATCGGGTTCTCCCATGATGACCGCTACACCGCTTACTCGCGTTCGGAGGGCGGCTCAGACTGGCGGGAAATCCGGGTCATGGAAATCGCGACAGGCAGGGAGCTCGAGGACCGTATCCAGTGGGTGAAATTCACGGGCACGGCCTGGCACGGGAACGGGTTCTACTACAGTGGATTCGATAAGCCGGAGGAGGGCAAGGAGCTCACCGCCACCAACGAATACCAGAAAATTTTCTACCACGAGCTGGGAACACCCCAAAGCCAGGATAGGTTAGTCTACGAAGACAGAAAGCATCCTCGTCGCTACCATAGCGTCAGCGTCACTGATGACGAGAGGTATCTTTTTCTCTACGTCTCGGAAGGAACTCACGGCAACGAGATCTATTTCAAAGACCTGAAAGCGAAGAAGGCTGAGTGGGTTCCGCTCCAGGTGGGTTTCGAGTACGACACAAACGTCGTCGACAACCTCGAGGACAAGTTCGTCCTCCTGACTGACCGGGAAGCCCCGAAGGGCAAAATCGTGCTGGCTGACGCGAAAAACCCCGCCCCTGAAAACTGGGTCACCCTCGTTCCAGAAAAAGCAGAAACGGTCAGGAGCGCCAGCCTGGTCGGGGGCAAGATGTTCGTTTCCTACCTCAAGGACGCAAGCACGCACGTCTTCCAGTACGACCTCAACGGCAACCTGGAGAAAGAGATCGAGCTCCCGGCGATCGGAAGCGCGTTCGGGTTTGCCGGGAAAAAAGAGGACAAGATTCTCTTCTATACGTTCACGTCTTTCACCTATCCGCCGACGATCTACAAATACGATATTGAAAGCGGCAAGTCCGAGGTTTTCCGAAAGACGGAGGTCAAGTTCAATCCAGAAGATTTTGAGGCCCGGCAAGTTTTCTACGCGAGCAAAGATGGAACGCGGATTCCGATGTTCATCGTCCACAAGAAGGGGCTTGAGCTCGACGGAAAACGGCCGACTTACCTCTACGGCTACGGCGGGTTCCAAAGCAGCCTGACGCCGAATTTTGATGTTTCGAGAATTATCCTCCTGGAAAACGGTGGCGTCTATGCCATGGCCAACCTTAGGGGCGGAGGCGAGTACGGAGAGGAGTGGCACAAGGCAGGAATGCTCCAGAACAAGCAGAACGTCTTTGACGATTTTATCGCTGCAGCCGAATACTTGATCAGGGAAAAATACACATCACCGGAGAGGTTGGCCATTGCCGGCGGGTCTAACGGCGGGTTGCTCGTCGGCGCGTGCATGACGCAACGCCCGGAGCTTTTCAAAGTGGTCCTGCCGGCTGTGGGCGTCATGGACATGTTGCGATTCCACAAATTCACCGTCGGCTGGGGATGGGTCGTCGAGTACGGGTCGAGCGACAACGAGGAACAGTTCCGGTATCTCTATGCCTATTCTCCGCTCCACAACATCAAGGAAGGCGTGCGTTACCCGGCCACGCTCGTCACGACAGCCGACCACGACGACCGCGTTGTTCCGGCCCACTCGTTCAAGTTCATCGCCGCATTGCAGGAAAAGCACGCAGGAAAAAGCCCGGTTCTCATCCGCATCGACACCAGGTCGGGACACGGCGCGAGCTCAACGACCAAAGCCATCGAACAGCTCACGGACATCTGGTCCTTCACGTTCAAGAACCTGGGTATGACAGCGCAATACAAATAATTCCCGAACGGCTATCACAACGGAAGCCAGGTGCCCACTCCCCTGTTGAGCGCCAGTTCATAAACCAGCGGCGCAGTGGCCATGTCGTCGAGAGCCAGCCCAAGGTTGCAGGCTATCGTCCTCTCCTCCGCTCTTTCCCTGCCCGCCTTCCGCCCTGTCACCAGCTCTCCCATGTCAGCGTAGATGGGAGGAATGTTCTGGAAATAGCCCAGGCTTTGGTAATACTCAAGCTGGGGAATGTCATCCGTGCAGAATTTATCGGCTTCCCGCAGCGCCGCCCGGTCCCAGTAGGAGTCAAAGTCCACCAGGGAGGCAAAGGCGCTCTTTCCCAGCCAGCCGGGCTTGATCGTCGCGTGGGGCGTCTTGAGGATAGGTCCGGCCGTGATCACGATGTCGCATCCGGCCACAGCCTGGCGTGGCTCGTGGGCCGGGGTGACTTCTAATCCAAACTTCGCCTTCATTTCCTCGATATAGCGCGCCTGGGCCTCGATGTTGACGTCATATGCGAGGACTCGCTTGATTGGAAAAAGGACACGGAGAGCTTCGAGGTTCGTCCGGCCCTGGACGCCGCAGCCGAGAATGCCGACGACCTCGGAATCGGGCCTGGCCAGGTATCTTGCCGCCACCGCCGTGGCTGCGCCTGTGCGTTTTGCCGTTATCCATGTGCAATCCATGACGGCTGTGGGCAAGCCCGTCTCAGGGTCGTTGAGGATGATCAGGCCGCTGATATAAGGAAGGCCCTTTGAGAGGTTCTCCGGATACCCGCTCACCCATTTCATCCCTGCGGCCTTGAGGGCCGGAATGTAGGCGGGCATGGCGTGGATGAAGGAATCCGGCCGGGGATGGATTCCAGGCTTTGGCGGCATTTCCACCCGTCTCTCTCCCTTTTCGCGGAACATTTTTTCAAGAGCCAGAATAATGTCTAACGTGGCGAGGCCAAGCCCTTCGATATCAGCCCGTGAAAGATAGAGAAATCTGTCGGTCATAGTGACCTCCTCGCCCTACCAGCTATTCGACGACAGTTTTCCATCCTCGCTTGTTCAAATCAGCGTAGATGATTGCGCCAAAAATGAGGCCCGCTGCGATAAATCCGATCCCGAGCTGGACTTGCCCAAAGATGATTTTCCCGGCGCCGAAGAGAAATCCGTAGATCATGGCCACTCCGCAGAGCCAGTCGATGAGATTAAAAAGCCCGTCCTTGCGAGGCACGATGTCCGCGGCTTCTCGGGCGACTGGCCCCCAGAGCGCGGCACTCGGCCTGACCCTTCGATAAAAGGCCAGAAGCACCTCCTTCCGCTCAGGCTTTGTCAGGAAAGTTACGCTCAGCCAGATGGCAGTCGTCACGGCGGCCGTAATGAGAACAAGATAAGCGAACTCGCGCGGGTCGCTCTCGCTCAGGCCAAACCCGAATTGGAGGATAAGAGAGGCGACAAAAGCCGCGATCATGGCCGAGACTTCGCTCCAGGCGTTGATCCGCCACCAGAACCATCTCAAGAGATAGACCAGCCCGGTTCCCGCGCCGATGGCGATCATGAACTTCCAGGCGTCAGCGATCGATTCCATGAAGAAAGTGACAACGGCCGAAAGAATCATCAGCAACATCGTGGCTAACTGCGAGATGACAACGTAATGTCTTTCACTCTTCTTCCGGGCCAGAAAACGCCGGTAAAGGTCATTGACTAAATAGCTGGCTCCCCAGTTGAGCTCAGTGACGATCGTCGACATGTAGGCGGCGAAAAAGCCCGCAACCATCACGCCGCGCAGCGAAGCCGGAAGGTCGGTGAGAAGGATCCGGATATACCCGGACTCCGGGTCTGAGGCAAAAGAGGGGTCGCCCTGAAACCTGGCCACAGCCACAAGCGCCACCACAATCCACGGCCACGGCCTGAGAGCGTAATGAGCTACGTTAAACCACAGGGTGGCCAGCAGGGAGTGCTTCTCGTCCTTGGCGCTCAGGATTCGCTGCACGATATACCCTCCACCGCCCGGCTCAGCCCCGGGATACCAGGAAGCCCACCAGTTGACGGCGATATAGACAAGGAAGGTCAGGAGAGGCATCCAGGTCGAGTCGAGGGCCGGCAGGAAAGACAGAAGAGAGCCTGAAGCCTCGCCGCCCGCTTCCACGGCCTTTACAGCGCTGATAACGTTCCCCATCCCGCCGAAATTGGAGACAGCAAAGAAAGCCAGGACGATGACCATGATCATGATCAGGACGAACTGGAACAGGTCAGTGACGAGAACGCCCCATAGGCCGGCCAGTGTGGATATGGATGCGGTGATGAGCATCACGCCGATTGTGATCAGCAGGGCCTGGACCTTATTCACTCCCAGGATGAGCATCAGGATTTTCACGAGGGCCAGGTTCACCCAGCCCATGATGATGAGGTTGATGAGGAGTCCCAGGTAGAAAGCTCTGAACCCGCGGAGGAACCTGGCTGCTCCGCCGCTGTAACGGATTTCTGCGAACTCGACATCGGTCAGGACGCCGGCGCGGCGCCACAGCCGCGCGTAGAAGAACACCGTGAGCATGCCGCTAAAAGCCATGCTCCACCAGATCCAATTCCCGGCAATGCCGTTTCGGGCAACGAGCCCCGTGACAGCAAGCGGAGTGTCAGAAGCAAAAGTCGTGGCGACCATCGATGTCCCGGCCAGCCACCAGGGCACGTTACGTCCGCAGACGAAAAAGTCGCTGACGCTTTTAGTGGCCCTGCGGCGGTAGTAAAGGCCGATTCCCAGGCTGAACGCGAAGTAGAGTCCGATGACAATCCAATCGGCGAGGGACAATTGCATGGCGCCTTCTCCTCTTGAATAAGCGGCGATAAACCGTGCGGCCAGTCCCTTATAACAAAGGGGTAACTGCCTGTCAACTTCATCACTCCTGTGCCTTGATTTCTAATGAGCGTTTCCCTACAATGAACCCATTCTTTAAAAGAAGTAGAGCAAGCAGGAGCCGATGTTTGCCGTCGGGATAGATTCTGGCACGCAGGGAACAAAGGCTCTGGTCATAGATTTCACAGGCAAAGTCTTAGGCCGCGGTTATGCGCCGCATCGTTTCCCACCAGGCCTTAGACCTGGAGAAAGCGAGCAGCATCCCCGTGTCTGGGTCGAAGCTCTAAGGAAAGCGCTGGCCGGAGCGTTGGCGGACGCCAAGATTAATCATAAAAGTATCCTCTCCCTGGGGATATCCGGCCAGCAGCACGGGTTCGTCCCCCTGGATAGAAAAGGAATTCCTATCCGGCCAGCCAAGCTCTGGAATGACACATCGACAGTCGAGGAAACTGATATTATTCTTGAGAAGCTTGGCGGGAAAAAGGGTTTTATCCGAAAACTCGGGATTAGCCTGGCTGTCGGGTATACGGCCTCAAAAATCCTCTGGTTGAAGAGGAAGGAACCGCGGAGTTTTGCCAAGTTAGCCACCATCCACCTGCCGCACGATTATCTGAATTTCTGGCTGACGGGCGTATCGGCCATGGAGTTCGGCGACGCGTCAGGCACCTGTCTTATGAACATCCGGCGGCGCTGCTGGCACAGAGAAGCCATCGCCGCGATTGACCCCAGACTCGAGGCCAAGCTGCCGCCGCTTCGCCATCCCGCTGAGCCCATCGGCTACATCAAGAAAGAGGTCGCCTCTCGGTATGGAATGGGCAAAGTCCTCGTCTCAAGCGGCGGCGGGGATAACATGATGGCGGCCATCGGCACAGGCAACGTGGTCCAAGGAATCTGCACCCTCAGCCTGGGCACTTCGGGCACGATCTACTCTTATTCAAAGGGAGCGTTTATCGACCCCGAGGGCGAAATTGCTGCCTTCTGCGACAGCACCGGCGGATGGCTGCCGCTCCTCTGCACAATGAACGTCACCAACACAACCGAGCATTTAAAAGCAATCCTCAAGCTTTCCAACAAGGGCTTGGAAGCGCTTGCGACTCAAGCTCCAGCCGGCGCAGGCGGCTTGATCTTCCTTCCCTTTCTTGATGGCGAAAGGGTTCCTGTTCTTCCTTTTTCAACTGGTGTCTTCTTCGGCCTCAACAAGAAAACCTTCCATTCCGCCTATCTCGCCAGGTCGATCATGGAGGGGACGATCCTTAACCTGGGTTATGGATTCGGCAGGATGCGCCGCCTCGGACTCAGACCTTCTGAGATCCGGGCGACAGGAGGCGGAGCCAGGAGCAGGCTGTGGCTGCAGATTGTGGCCGACGTCTTCAAAGTCCCGGTCGTGACTTTAGCCGAGCAAGAAGCTGCCGCCTTGGGGGCGGCCCTCCAATCTATCTGGAGCTACGAGCGAGAAAGAGGCGGCCAAGCTGACATCGCTTCGATTGTCGAGCGGACGGTCAAGCTTGGTAATGTGACCATCGAGCCCCGGAAAAAGAATATCTCCCTTTACGATGACCTCCATGAGAGGTTCAATTCGCTCTGGAAAACCTTATCTCGCGAGTTCGAAGCCCACCAGGCCTCAACAAGATCAAGATAAGGAAAGGCTTTCTTTTCTCATGCTATTTGCAGACAGCGTGCCCAGATCGTCATATCATAATGGCATATGAACTAATTTGACATCGGGATTTCGTCTTTGTTATAAAACTATTAAGAATCAAGAAGAGAAAGTCGATTTTAGGGAAAACTCATGAAACTCGAGCATTATCCAGAGAAGAAGCTCAAGGCTCAGATTCTCGATATCGTCGGGAAATATCTCGATTTGAGCCTTTACCGGGTCTTCATGTTCGGCTCACGGGTCAGCGGCTTCAACTCTGAGCGTTCTGATATCGATATCGGCATACAAGGTCCTGAAGAAATTCCAGGAAACATTAGGGTTGAAATAATAGAAGATCTGGAAAATCTTCCTGTTCTCTATAAATTTGATATAGTTGATTTCAAAAAGGTTACGCCAGAATTCAGAAACGAGGCGCTAAAGACGATTGAATATGTTAACTGAGATCCCTCTATTCAAAGATTTCCAGCGAGCTACTGTTAGGCTGGCAGAAGTACTAAATCTCGAAAAAACAGATATTGTTAGAGATTCAGCCATCAAAAGATTCGAATTATGCTTCGACTTGGCCTGGAAATGCATTCAAGCCTATGCCCATCAGGAAGGCATAGAATGCCATTCTCCCCGGAGTTGTTTAAAAACAGCTTTCCAATTGAAGCTGATCAATTACGATGACAATTGGCTAAAAATGCTGGATGACCGGAACTTAGCCGTTCACACCTACAAAGAAAAATATGCAGACGAAATTTTTGGCCGACTTACTCTGTATTCGGCAATGCTAGCCTGATCTATTCACAAAATGATACGATAAAACGCCCCCTCCCCTGGCGGGAGGGGATAGAGGGGAGGGGGAATCTTTGAATGATCCCCCTCACCCCGACCCTCTCCCACATGGGGAGAGGAGATTTTTTCCTTTCATTTCGTGAATAGTCCAGGCTAGCTGATCTCGTAAATAAATTCTTTTTATAATTACATCTAAGGCAGAAGTGGCAAGCTATTCAGGTGTTGAAATTCAAGGCTTGTCGATACTCCCAGGATGGATTTTGCGGCCGTGGAACGTGTGGCTTGAAATATAACAAGGATGATTATAAGATAAGATTGCAATTCAGCGGGGATATTTGGTTCAATCAGACTTAATTTCAAAAAGAGGCATAATGTATCAGTAAGCTATTTTATTCATTATGATAGATTTATGTAAGATGAAAATTCAAATTATTGCCCCTCGAAATCTGCGGAATGTAGGTTCTAAATGTTTGCCAAGGGCTTATTGGATTAGGTCCAGCAGTACTCGTAGCCGGCTTCATACATGGCCAGGATGTTTTCGACCGGAGTGATAGGTTGGATGTTATGGCAGGGAGCGAGGATATAGCCCCCTCCCCTTCCCAGAATTTGCAGGTTTTCCAGGACTTCCCGGCGCACATCCTCAGGACTCCCGAACGGCAGCGTGTGCTGGTTGTCCATAGCGCCGTGGAAGATGACTTTATCGCCAAATTCTTTCTTGAGCTCTTCACGGTCCAGGCCGGTATTGCGCCACTGGATCGGGTTCAGGACATCGATGCCTGCCTCGATCATGTCGGGGATGACCCGGCGGCAGTTTCCGTCATTGTGGTGGAAGACGAAAGCGCCGGCTTGATGGGCGAGGTCGATCATGCGCTTTATCCCGGGAAGAAGGAATTTCCGGATGTGAGCCGGCGATAACAGCAGGTCGGTCTGGCCGCCCATGTCCTCGGATACATAGGTCAGCATTACTTTGCCCGGAATCTGCTCGTATATACGGACGGTGTTCTCATAGGCCAGGTCAAAGAGCTTTCCCAGGCAATAGCTGACGATGTCCGGGTTTTCGATTAAATCGATAAAAGCTTGCTCCTCGCCGCGCATTTTCTTGTAAGTGAGAAAAGGCTCGGATCCGCCGCCCTTGATGGGATATTCCTCGTACGGCCTGACCTGGCGGGCAATCTGGCTGTAATCCCACCAGTCAGGATTCGGCCAGTCGTAGCGGCGAGCGATTTCGTCCACCGAACGGAACTCAGCCAGGGGATGCCCTATGCATTCCGCGTACTTGCCGGCTCTGTAGCGAGCGATGCGGTATTTGCAGCCGAACACGTCCGTGAGCCGCGGTAGCCGGGGTCCGACATACTGCGGTTCGGCCCTGGCCACAAAATCGACATGGAGTTTTTCAAGCGCCTGGCGCCGGCTCCGGCAGCTTAAATGTTTGATCAGAATAGCGGTCGTCTCATCCGTGCCCCAGTAGTCCATGGGCAAGCGGTCGGGCTTCTCGCGCCGGAGGACGGCCAGCCACCGCTCCCGCGGTGTCAGCGTCTCTTTCGGCATCCGCAGGCCCCGCTGCCCTCAATGCTTGTGCAGGTCCTTATGCATAATCTTTCGAGTCTCGTGGAGGCGGTCGTCAGCGGGAAGGTCGGCCAGCTTCTGGTTCATCAGTTCATCGTTCTCAGCCTGAAGAACCCGCGCCATGTACTCGATAATGCTCGGCGGAAAAACTCCATCCCTCTCGTAGAGGTCGCGTTTGGCCAGAAGAATGCGGCTCGACTCGACGCAACTGCGCGGCAGAGCGGGCAGCTTATTAAGGAGCTCTTGGTCGGTGAAAACATTTCCCTGAACAAAGAGCCTGTTGGCCGGTTCGAGCGGCAGGTTATCCTTGAACAGTGAATTGTCCTCCCGGAAGGCCCAGTCGGCGGCCATGACGATCCCAGCCATCAGGAGGTGCATGATTGCGCTCCCGTCCGGGCTGCGGAGTTCCACTGTTTGGCGGCTCTGCTGGTCTTCATAGCTTGCGCTTTCCTGAGGATTGAGCCGTTTGGCCAGATGGCGAAGGTTCGTCCAACCCAGTGGCACTCGGATCATGGCGCTCCGGTTGAGGTCACTCCAACAGATTCGCGTGGGAGCTTCCAGGTTGGGGACGAGCCGGAGGTAAGCAGAGGAGACGGTGTTGCCGAAAGCCGTGAGTGAATCGGCGTAGGCGCACAAGCCGCCGACGAGCCGGCGGGCGGCGGTAGAGAGCTTTCCCGCAGAATCGACCATGATGTTCGCGCCATCCCGGCGGAGCTCAAGATGAAAATGGAGCCCGTTTCCCGCCACGTCTTCCTCGATTTTCGGGGTGAAGGTGGCCACGCAGCCGTATTTGCAGGCGATATTCCTTATAAGCCAGCGGCTGAGGACAAGGGCATCCGCCATTTCCTCGACGGGCCGCGGCAGGAACTCAACTTCTAACTGTTCAGCCTGCTTGCCGCGGATTTCCTCCAGGTCGCTGCGAACGCTTTCTACAAACCCGACCTCGCTGTGAGCGTATTTAACCGCTCCTGTGATTTGGGTGATATGACGGACCATCTCGTTAAGGATCTGGCCGCTCTTGATAAAAGGAGCAGCGCCGTGATAGCCGTGTTGTCTCTGGCTATGATAAAGGCGCCGGTCGTGATCCCTGAGGAGAAAGAACTCGAGCTCGCCCAGAGCATGAAGCTCGAGCCCTGATTTCTTGCGGAATACGCTGTCGGCCCGTTTCAGAATGCTGTCAAGAGCGAAAGGCGCAAGGTCGCCGTCTTTGGTCACGTAGCGGCATATAAAATCAAGGCTTCCCTCGTCAAAAGGGTTGAGAAAAGCCGTTTTGTAGAGGGGGATGACGTAGAGGTCGGAAAGAGCGGCATCAACCATTCCCCTGAAAAGCGAGGAGCCGTCGACTCGCTCTCCCTCGGCCAAGACCGTCTCAGCCTGGCCGGGATTGGCTACGGGCAGCTTGAGCTCCTTGAGCTTTCCATCGAGCGCCGTGTAATGAAAGGTGATGCGCTCGATGTTTTTCTCGTCGATGACCTTGAGAAAATCGGCCCGGCTGAAATCCTCCGGGCTTCTGTCGAGGATCACAGAAAGCGGGTTGGCCAGGGCATAGCGGGAATGATGATTCGGCATGATGGCATCTCCTTTATTATCAGAGCCTATATGATACCCGGCTCTTTGGGCTTAATACAAGAGGTAGGGTTTTCGGTCCGCGGCGAAATTTTTCAGGCCGTCTTCAAAACTGGCCAGAATGTCATCAACCGAGGCGTTTCTCTCTATCGCTTCTCTAACCGTTGAATTGCCCATTATTCGATCGAAATACTCGGGATGGAACAAGAAATTCCCGGGATACACGTCGCGGATTGTTTTAATGACGTAGAGCGATGTTGCCAGAGGCCGAAAAGCGTTCCTATCTGTCACGTGAACTTGAGCTCCGCCGCATCTTTCCCCGGCATACTTCGAGAACCACGGGGTGAACCAGGCCTCCCGAAATTCGACTCCTGCTAACCCAACGCCTCGGAGCCTTCGGGCGAGCTCGAAGCCGTCTATCCAGGGGGCGCCGAAAAGTTCAAACGGCCTCGTCGTGCCCCGGCCCTCGGATACATTCGTCCCCTCGAGAAAAACCTGTCCGGGATAAACACAAGCCGTTTCCAGGGCGGGCATGTTCGGCGAAGGAATGACCCAGGGAAGCCCTGTCTCATCAAACCACATCGTCCGCTTCCAGCCTTCCGTCGGGATGACCGTTAGTTTTGCCTTTTTCTCCAAGAATCGTTCGTTGAACATCAGGGCGAGCTCGCCAACCGTCATTCCATGCCGGAGGGGGATAGGATAAAGCCCGACAAAGGAGCTGAACGCCGGGTATTCAAGGATGGGCCCCTCAAGATCAACGCCATTAACCGGGTTTGGCCTGTCCAGGACGATGAACTCAATGCCGCTCTCGGCGCAGGCTTGCATGGCGTACGCCATGGTCGCGATGTATGTATAAACACGCGTGCCCACGTCCTGGATGTCGAAAACAAGGACGTCGACATCCTGAATCATCGCTTCTTCGGGGATTTTGCCGGCTTCAGTCGTGTCAAAAGAGCGCATGTACGCGTCGATGTCTTTGAGCATGCCAGGATCTGGCTTGAAGGACTGTCCGTAGAGGCTGAAGACCGGGATTTTAAATTTATCGTCGAAATAAAATGGGACATATTCGCCGGCCTGGGCATTTCCTCTTATCCCGTGTTCGGGCCCGTACAGGGCCACAAGATTGATCGACGGGTTGGCAGCGAAAAGCTCTGCCGTGCTCCGCAGCTCTCGGTCCACGCCTGTTGGATTAGTGATCAGCCCCACTTTCTTTCCTTTGACGAGATCAAGATGGCTCGCCAGAAAAACCTCAACTCCTGGCTTGATGACCTCTTGCCCTGCTGGCCGCGGCACTTTTTTCCTTTGGCAACAGGGCTGAAGGATGAGCACGGCCGCCATCCATAGAGTAATCAGCGATTTTTTCATCTCTTGTTCTCCAGATTTTTCCTTCGATTCCTGTTCATATCTTGATGATCTTATGAGCGGGAGGGGAGCTAAGCGACCCTTTTCACGACGATGAAGGTCATGTCATCGAGCGGCGGAACGCCGGTTGAGAATGCGGCCATCTCTTGGCAGACTTTTCCCACGATCATCGATGCCGACTGTTTGACATTTTTTTTCATAAAATTGATCAGCCTCTTTTCCCCGTATTCCTCGTTGTTCCTGTTTCGGGTTTCGGTGATGCCGTCGGTGTAAAAGACCACACAGTCTCCCGGATGAAAGCCTGCTTCTTTTATATCATAAGACACAGAAGGGAACATCCCCAGGCAAAAGCCGCTCGCTTCCAACCGCTCGACCTTTCCGCCTTTCTTGATAAGGAGGGGCGGGTTGTGTCCGGCGTTGATGTACCGGAATTGCCCCGTGTTCATGTCCAGCTCGCAGAAAAAGAACGTGATAAACATGTTGATGGCAGAGCTGCGGTGGACAAAATCATTCAGCTTGGCAGCCATTTCTGCCAGACGGAATTTGGGGTGGACCTCAGAGTGAAGAGCGGCCCTCAGAGAAGCCATCAAGAGCGAGGCGCTGATGCCTTTGCCCGAAACGTCAGCCACAATCACGCCCAGGCGGCAGGGGTCGATCGTGATAAAATCGTAGTAGTCACCGCCCACCTGATAGCAGGGGATATTCGTCCCTGCGATGTCGAATTTCTCACAGACCGGGTTTCCCTTGGGCAAGAAATCTTTCTGAATCCCGGCCGCCAGCGCCAGCTCCTTCTCCATTTTTTCCTGTTCGATGGCCTTCTCGATGAGCCTGGCGTTCTCGATCTTGACCGCCGCCAAGTTCGAAAGCAGCGTCAGCAGCCTTAGGTCGTCCTGGGAGAATTGATCGACAAGAGAGATCCGGTCGGAATAGATGACGCCGATGATTTCCTTGTTGTTCCACAGAGGAACGCACATGGCCGAATGGATATTGGACTTGATGACGCTATCCTTCATCATGAACCTGGGGTCGGCCAGGGCGTCGGTCGTCAACACAGAAGAGTGCTTGTCCAGGACAAGGTTGATGATGCTCTGGCTGACCTGAATTTTTTTCTGGGCGAGGCTCCTGTTGTTGATCCGGATCACCTTGGGGATGAGCTGGGGCGGGTTGCCCTCTTTGATCATCAAAACTCCCCTGTCCATCGGCATGTACTCAGAAATGAGCTCCATGACCCGCTCGAGAAGCTCATTCAACGGCTGATGAAGGACAAGAGCTTTGCTTACCTCATTCAGCACGGCCAGGGATTTGTAATCCGACTTGATTTTCACCAGGTCGGACGGCGACGCGATTTCCTGGAGCGTTGTTTCAATGTCCTCCTTCTTCAGGATTTCGCGCAGATGGAGGATGGTGTTGATGTTGCGGGCCGGCGATACGACTTCGGTCATCTCGACGTTGCTGGAAAGTTCCTTGTCAAAGATGATCCGCGTCGAGCCGATGAGTATTTCATCTCCCTTCTTGAGCTCCACTTCGCCATGGATTTTCTTGCCGTTGAGGAACGTTCCGTTCTTGCTGTCTTTGTCGCGGATGACAAATTTGCCGTTGGAGGGATAAATCAGGGCATGATGCCCGGAAGAAAAGGGGTCGGGGAGCGGAAGCTCGTTGTCTGCCGACCGGCCGATAGAGATTCTCTCGGGCTTAAGGCTATGCCAGAAAGTCTCGCCTTTTTTCGGATAGATAAAAAGTCTCGGCATCTGTGCCTTCTCATGAAATTATACGCCGAACGAGGCGAAAGCTTCAAGTAAAGTCTATTTTCTCAGCGGCCCTGAGCATCTTCCGGCTAACCCTTACTTTCTCCTCAACCGGCGTGTCCTCTATCAAAGGCAGGAGCAGCTCCTTTATATCCTTGCGGAGAATATTATCCAACAGCTCGACGGAATAATCCAACGACTTCCGCGTTCCTGCCAGGATGTTCTGATAAGCCCGGATAACGTCTTCCTGCGGTAGGATGAGCCCGAGGAGCTCGAAGACGTGCTTCATGGCCCGGCTGAGATTATTCTCCAAGTCTTTGGCCAGGATTTCCTTTTTTCTGTCGGCCCTGAGTTCCTGAATCTGGAGAAGGAGCAGGTAGCACTTTTTGATAAGAGAGACAACTTTGGTCAGGACGATTTTTTCCTGAAAAACAAGCCCAGGGCTGTTTGAGCGCATCCAACGGGAAGCGTCGATGAGTTCGGCCTCGACCGCCGGGTCCTCCTTTTTTAGCTCCAAGACCAGCATGTCCGCAGCTCGCTGCGCTTGCACCCGGGCAAGGATATCCGGGATGGCCTTGCGCGTCCCGAGGTTCTCCGAAGGATCAGCTAACGAGTCGTGAAGAGTCCCCGCGATCGTGTCGCCATAGGCAACGAGAGCCTGTTTAGCCGCCTCTTGCGTGGCTGCCCGGCTCAGAAGGTTTATCAAAAGCGGGACAAATTCTCGTCGCCGGAGCCGTCCGGCGCTTTCCGCTGCATACCGCACGACCTCGGCTGATTCATCCTTGAGAAGCTTTGTTAGTTCCCGGACGAGGGGCGACCGCGGAGCCATCATTCCCATGACCTTTGCTGCTTCCATCCTGGCGACCTCGGCTTCTTCCCCTTCTCCTCGCGCAGCCTTCTCAATCTGTTTTTTCATCAGTTCTTGATAGACATCCAGAGACATGATTTCCCGAACCTGCGCATCCACGGTCTCTGGCTCCAGCGAATCGTCTATTTCAGGGAGAAGGCCTTCTCCCTCGACATCCAGGAGAGAATCCATCGAGCGGGCCTTGAGTTCATTGCTCTTGTAAGCGATAAGCCTCTTCAATTCCGGGCTAAGCTTCTCTTTCTTGATCAAGTCAAAAAGGTTCATCGCATACAGGACAGAGCTTCTCTCCCTGCTCTGGAGGGTGTCGAAGACCAGCTTGGTCATGTCGACGTCGATCTTTTCTGTGACCAATCTGTCAGCGTCCTGCCATTTGATCTGCAGATTCCTTTTAACGATGCCGACATACTCGCTTGTTATGCGAATATTCAAAGCCATCCAGATGATAATGAGAACGATCGCCAGCAGGCTGACTTCCTTTGGGCTGAGCTCAAGAAAAGGCGAAATAGCGATCAGCAGAAGGCCGGTCAGACCGTCGGCGAATTTGTTCAGGAACATATCGACAAAAACTTTGGCTCTATATTTAATATTTTGAGGAAGAGGAATGTAGAGGAGCTCTCTCACCGACTGGCTCAGGGAATGGGCCAGGCTTTTATCAGCTCCTCTCATATAAATAACCCAGATAAGCAGAGCGCCCGCCGGGATAAAATAAACAGCCATAGAGCCGACGAGCAAGAAGACGGGCGGAATGAGCAGGGCGATCCGCATGCCAAAGTTCTTGAGGATTCGCGTCGTCATAAGGGCGGCCAAAAGGTAAGAAAAAACGAGCAACCCCAGGTTAAAACAGGCGAAAAAGGATGTCGTCGCATTCTTGTCTGGGAAAAAGGCCTTGCCCAGGGCCTTGAACTGAAAATCCACCAAGTTGGAGATGACGATCGCTACGATCATCATTCCGCTCAAATAAAGCATATAGCGGTTCTCTCTTAGAAGCGCAAAACTGCTGATGAGTCCAGGCTTCTCCTCCTTTCGGCGGCCAGGCTTGCCTTCAGCCTCCTCCCCGTCTTCCCGGGAAGAGTTCCCCCGCACAAAAAAGACGATCAGGGCGCAAACGAGGAGAATGGCCGGACAAATCAAGATGAGGTTTTCTGTCTCCAGCCCGGCCGGCCGAAAATATGCAATGAGAGAACCCCCGACGCCGCCCAGGATCCCGCCGCTAACCAGGAATCCTATGCGTCTTTTGGCTTCCCTGGGGCTAAAGAGGTCGTTGACCATGATCCAGAATTGCGTGATCGTCGTCACTAACAGGATGTCGGCCCAGGACCAGAAGAGAAGAAAAATCCAGGGCCAAGGCGAAGGCTTGTGGATCAAAGCCCAGAAAACAAAACTCGTCAAGATAAAAAACCAGAGCGTGGCGGAAACATAAGACGGCCGGTGAACGCGCTGGACCAGCCTTGAGTTTGCGGCCACGGCCAGCCCCATCAAGATCGCCGTGAGCAGGAAGGCGTATGGAAGCTTAGCCTTGCCGAGAGCATCCATGAAAAGCGACTCTTTGGCCGGCTTAACGACATAGATGGAGAGAGTGGCCAGGAAAAAGTAGGCAAACATGAGGCGAGAGAGGCGGCTCTCGGCAGGCCTCAGGTTGTTCTTCATTCTCTTCTTTTTCCGCCTGACAGGCTGTCCAGCAGCGCGCGGCACCGTCTGACCCTCTCCTCTGTGGGGACATCCTCAACCACAGGAAAAATTGCTTCCCTGATATCCTTTTCTAACACATTATCCAGAAGCTCCAAGGCGTAAGCCACAGAATCTTTCGTTCCCGTCTTCAAGTTCTGATAAGCCTTGACCATATCCTGCTGGGGATAGATCAAGCCAAGAAGCTTGAAAATATTCCAGGTCAATTCTGCCCGTCGTTTTTCCTCGGAATCGGCATCTTTCTTCTCTCTCCTGGCTTCCTGCTCCGGTGCTCCAAGAAGGTTCTGGCAAAGAGATTTGACCTCCGTAAAAATCCTGGCTTTGATCATGCTTGGGGAAAAGCGGACGTGCGGGTCTTCAGTCCTAATCTTTTCCAGGGCATCGATAATTGCAGCGGCCAGCTCGCTCTCGGCACCGCCCAGCTCCCAGCTCAAGAAATCGGCTGCCTCCTGTGTCCCAATCCTGGCCAAGATGCCGGGAACGGCGCGGCGAACTTCAGGGTCCTCAGTTTGATCGGCCAGGTAATCCGTCAGGGTCCCGGTGATTATAGGGCCGAACCTGACCAGGGCATTGGACGCATCCTCCCGCAAGACTGGATTCTTGAGCTTGCTGATAAGACTCGGGATATCCTCTTTCCGTTTGAGACGGCCGGCGCTTTCCATGGCGTACCGGCTGACCTCAACCGAATCGTCTTCAAGAAGGTCGGCGAGTTTCTCGGCCGCGGGCGCCCGGCTATCCATCAGGCCGATGGCCTTGGCCGCTTCCATGCGAGCGATTGTTGACGCCTCGCTTCTGTCCTCGAGAGTTTTTTCGATGTGGCTTTTCACGACCTCCTGGTAAACATCCAAGGCCATGATCTCGGCAACTTCTTTTTTGAGAACGTCTTCGCTTAACTCATCCTGGCTGGCCGGCCCAAGGCCTATCTCGGCCTGCTCGATAAGCGTTCCCAGAGAAGAGACACGGACTTCGTCCTCTTTATAAGAGATGAGTTTCTTGACTTCAGGCGTCAGCTTATCCTGCTTGATCATGTCAAAAAGATGCATGGCATAGAGGACAGAGCTGCGGTTTTTGCTCTCCACAGTGTCGAAGACCAATCTGGTGAAATCGACATCCATCTTCTCGGCGACAAGCTTGTCTCCTCGCTCCCACTTCAACTCCAGCTTCTCCTTGACGAGGTTGGCATATTCTCGGCTTCCCCGCAGGTTGAGGTAGATCCAGATAGCGATAAATCCAATAACTGCCAGGCTGATTGCCCTGATCGCCGTCGTTTTGGGAAAAGAAGCGAGAAGGAGCCACAGGAGCACGGCCCCCAGGCCTTTGGCGAACCTGTTGACGAACATGTCGATAAAGATCTTCGACTTGAATTTCTGTTCTGGAGAGATCGGAATATAGAGGAGCTCCCGGACGGACTGATTCAGCGAGTAAGCCAGGCTCTTGTCGCTCGCCTTGATCAGGATCGCCGGCAGAATGCTGGCATAGGCGATGGTCCCGATTCCGGCTGCGCAGAAGAGGAGGATGACGGGATAGAACAGGAGTGTCATCCGAATGCCGAAGCGCCGAATAATAGGAGAGGTTAAAAAAAGCTGGAAAAGAAACGCAAAGGCCATGGCCCCGGCGTTGAAATAGCCGAAAAAGGAAGCGAGCGAGCTTCCTCCTGCAACTCTGTTGTCGACAACGCTGTTGAATTGCCAATCGATGAGCGTGGAGACGATGAGAGTGACTAACATGATTCCGGCCAGGAGCTTGAGATAGACGCTCTTCCGGGTTGTTTCCAGCGCGTCCCGAAAACCTACTTTAGGTGTCGGCCCCGGTCTTTCCTTCTGCCATCTTTCCTCAACTTCCTCAGCCAATTGCCCCTTCTTCTGCAAGTTGAAAATCCGAAGAACAGCCAGGACGGCGATCGAGAGTATAACCGCGGCGATAAGAAGGAGAACACCAAAAGCTTTTGTCCTCGCGAGACTTCCCACCAGGAGGCTGCCGAGGATCGCTCCAAGCTGGCCGCCGCTGCCGATAAACCCGATCAAACGCTTGGCTTCGCGCGGGTTAAAAACATCGTTGACTAACATCCAGAATTGGGTCACAAGAACAACGGCGAAAATATTGGCCCAGACCCAGAAACCGACAGGCACCCAGCTCCATTTCTGCTGAAAAAGCCACCAGAAAAGGCAAATGTTCAGGAAAAATAAAAGCAGGCTGGAGACAATAAGAATTTTCCTCGACAGAAGGACCTGGAGCCTGGAGTGAAAACTGACGATAAATCCCATCAGGACGGCTGTCAGAAAATAGGCCAGGGGAAGGCGCTCGTCGCCGAGCTGGTCAAGGTAGCTTTGGTTGCGGATCGGCTTGATGACGTAGTAGGGAGCTGTGATCAGGAAAAAAT
This sequence comes from Candidatus Aminicenantota bacterium, assembly GCA_037444845.1. Taxonomy (GTDB): domain Bacteria; phylum Acidobacteriota; class Aminicenantia; order Aminicenantales; family UBA8522; genus JARYMI01. The sequence continues at coordinate 41,038 of JBBILQ010000006.1, forward strand.
AGATAAAGAAGAAACAGGCGACAGCCCTCTCTCCCGGCTTGAATTCAACAACGCGGGAGAGAAAAGGACGCCGCCGGCTTCTCGCCATCGAAGAATTCAGAAAAAGCTCTTCATCGCCGCTTCCTCATCCTCAAAAATATCCAGGACTTTGGTCAGCATGGTCACCTGGAAGATGAGGTAAAGCTTTTTGGAAATCCTAACGAGCTTAAGTTTGCCTCCCAGGTTGTGCGTGGAAATGTAGCTGGCCAGGATTTCTCCGACGCCGAAGCTGTCGATGAACTCGACCCGGTCAAAGTTGAGGAGGATCTTCCTGCGCCCTGAATCCAGTTGCTCCTTGACTAATTGGTGAAGAGTGACGTCCGTGATATCCGACCTCTTGATCTCGCCCTCGATATCAAAAATGACGATGTCGTTTTTAAACCGTGGTTGAATTTTCATCATCCTTCGTCCTCGATCTCAAAATAACTAAGGTCATTCCCCGTCTCTCAGGCCTTCTCATTAGTTAGTATCAGAAGGCCAAAGCAAAGTCAACTTCAGGCAAGCAATAGCGAATTGATTTTTGCCCAAGAATCTGGGAGAATAAAAACACAGATCAGCCCTGATGGAGGGCCTGCTAAAGAAGATGAGGTTTGCCTAAAAGCATGAAACGCGGCCATCTTCCGTTTGACCTTAAAGACCAAAAATTTAGGGAAGCGCACGAGTTTGAGGACGACCTGGAAAAGCTTTCTGACATCTTGGGCAGAAGGGCCAAATTCATCATCAAACCACACGGCCGCAAGAGTGAAGTCCTGCCATCAGAAGAGCTTGGGATAACATCTGATCCTGTCAAACTCTACCTGAGAGATATGGGCAGCATTTCGCTGCTGAAGCGGGAAGGCGAGATCGCTCTGGCCAGGGAGATTGAAAAAGGCCAAAAGGTTATTTTCAAAGCGCTGGCCAGGACACGCCTGTTGCTGAAGGAAATGCTGTCTTTGGAGGAAACAATCAAAGAAGACCTCCAGGCGCTGCCGGAAATCTTTGATTGCGGGGAAGACGTTGATGAAGACAAGCTGGAGAGAAAGCGAGAATCCGTCCTGAAAACCTTTCAGAAAATAAGAGAGCTCTACGCAAAGCTCGAAAAAGTCCCCCTGCGCAAGAAATTCTCTCTTGCCCGCGGCCGGCCCGTGGTCAGAATGATCCGCCTGTTTAGAGGGCTCAGCGTCAGCCCGGCCCACTGGGAAAGAATCATCAACAACCTTTACATCAAGCTCCAGGTGACGTGCGAGCTGGCAGAAACCAAGGAAGAACTCCTCCTTTCCCTGCGCCGGATCAGAGATCAGGAGAAGAAGACCGAATTAAGAAAGAAGATCGCCGAGATCAACAGGCGGCTGAAAAGAAGCCACGAAGAATCCGGCGTGACCTGTGAGCAGTCCAGAGAGGTCCTCCGCCGGATCAGCCTGGGCAAGCAGACGAGCGACCGCGCCAAGAAAGACCTGGTGGAAGCCAACTTGAGGCTGGTCGTCTCGATCGCCAAGAAATACACGCACCGCGGCCTCGGCTTTCTGGACCTGATCCAGGAAGGGAATATCGGGCTGATGCGGGCCGTCGAAAAGTTCGATTACCGCAGGGGATACAAGTTTTCGACCTACGCCACCTGGTGGATCAAGCAGGCCATCACCCGGTCCATCGCCGACCAGGCGCGAACCATCCGGATTCCGGTGCACATGGTTGAAACGATCAACCGGATCAAGAAAATCGCCCAGGCCTTCGTCCAGGACAAGGGCCGCGAACCAACTCATGAAGAGCTGGCCCGGAAAATGGGGCTCTCCTTGGCCAAAATCAGAGAGATTATCAAAGTCGCCCAGGAATCCGTCTCGCTCGACGCGCCAGTGGGCGATGAGGAAGAGAGCCGGCTGGGGGAGTTCATCGAAGACAAGGCCAGCCCCTCTCCCGAAGACACGGCTATTCACCGCAGCCTGAGAGAGCAGATCGAGCTGGCCCTGGACAGCCTGACCGAAAGAGAGGCCGAGGTCTTGAAGCTCCGCTTCGGGCTGATGGACGGAAAAGAACATACCTTGGAGGAAGTAGGCGATATCTTCAAGGTGACGCGTGAAAGAATCCGCCAGATTGAGGCCAAAGCCCTGAGGAAACTCGAAAGCCTGGGCAAGACGGGCAAGCTCAGGTCGTTCCTCTCGGAACGTCAGTGAGCCTTTTCTCAACGGCCTCTAAAGGCTTTTGCATACGAGGCGGCGACTTCATAGCCCTCGCGGATGGGCGGCGTTTGCATGAGGTCGATGAACTTGATCAGTTGCTCCTGATAATAGCGGTTCTGCTCGTTGGCCAGCGCATCTTCTTCAGACTTCCAGAAGGTGACGGAAATGCCTTTGCCCGTTTTCCGGTCTGAGAGAAGATAGGCCGCCGCAAAACCCTTCTGTTTTCTGGCAGCCGGGATTACGGTTTTTTTGTAGATGGCAATCGCCTCATCGACTTTGTCCTGCCTGACGTTTAACGTCGTAAGTCGCGCAAACATTGTCCGGCCCTCCTTTTTCCCTGCGTCTCTGCTTTCGGCCAAAGGATATCAATTAGCCTGGACTATTCACGAAATGAAAGGAAAAAATCCCCTCTCCCCATGTGGGAGAGGGTCGGGGTGAGGGGGATCATTCAAAGATTCCCCCTCCCCTCTATCCCCTCCCCCCAGGGGAGGGGCCTGCTTTCTGGCATAATTTGTGAATAGGGCAGATTAGCCAATGAACAGTCAATACTGCAGGCAATGAGAAGAAAAGCCGGGGCGCGGCTTTCACGTCCTTCCCTTGACGTACTTATCAAACCATTCGAACATCTCAGCCAGGACATGGAGCACGGATTCCCTGGCTGAATAGCCGTGGCTCTCATGGGGAAGCAGGACAAGCCGGGCCGTGGCGCCGTGGCCTTTAAGAGCATGGAAGAGACGTTCGGACTGGATTGGGAAGGTTCCGGAATTGTTGTCCGCTTCTCCATGGACGAGAAGGATCGGCTCGTTGATCTTGTGGGCGTGCATGAACGGCGAGACCTTAAAATAGATCTCGGGCGCTTCCCAGAGGGTCCGGCGCTCGCTCTGGAACCCGAATGGCGTCAAAGTCCGGTTGTAGGCTCCGCTCCGGGCTATGCCCGCCGCGAACAGGTCGCAGTGAGCCAGCAAGTTGGCGGTCATGAAAGCTCCATAGCTGTGGCCGCCGATTCCGACACGGCGGGCATCTCCCACCCCCATAGCCTCAAGGGTGTCGATAGCCGCTTTGGCATTGGCGACAATTTGATCAACGAAGGTGTCGTTTACTGTCTTTGGGTCTCCGACGACAGGCATCTGCGCGTTGTCCAACACGGCATACCCCTGGGTCAAGAAGAAAAGCTGGGAAGTGCCGCGGAAAAAAGTGAAACGGTGGGGCGAGCCCCTGACCTGGCCGGCCACGCGGGCATCCGTGTATTCAAGGGGATAGGCCCAGACGACGACGGGCAATTTTTCTCCTTCCTTGTACCCGGGCGGCAAATAAAGCGTGCCCGAAAGATCGACCCCGTCAGCCCTCTTGTATTTGATAAGCTCCTTCTTCATTCCGGTAAGCTGAGGAGCTGGGTCCTTGAAATCTGTCAGAGCCCGGCGTTTCTTTAACCTAAGGTTGAGAAGGTAATAGTTAGGCGGTTCTGTCCTTGATTCTGAGCTGATGATGATCTGGTCCCTGGAGTTTAGAGAAAAATCGACGAAGACTTCGTACCGGCCGGGCTGGCAGCGGAATAACCTTGTCTTGGCCATTGTATGCAGGTTCATCCTGTCCAGGAAAGGGCGGTCTCCCTCAGGGCTGGCGCCGCTCCCGGCCAAGTAAATTATGTCTTTATCCTGAAGGGCGATGCGCTCGCCGGCCGGGGTGACGACCGTCACCGGCCGGCCCGGGTCATTGTACTGGTCGCGGACGCTCAGGTCGAAGACTTTTCGGGGCTGGGTTTCCGGATGGCTGAAATCCATCAGAAAGGTTGTTCGCCACTGCTTTTTCCAGCTAAAGTCGGAGACAAGCGCCAGGCCTTTCCTGCCCAGCCAGGTCGTGGCCGCATACCGCTCCGGCGTCTTGCCGATTTCACGGGGATCGTCCTTAAAAGGCGCTTCGAGGCTTTTCAGCCCATCCCTGAAGGGGACGTCTATTTCAGGATTTCCTTCGTCGAGAGCTTCCACCCAGACGAGACTGGCCGGACGGAGTGGCTGCCAGTGCGCTCTCCGAGGCCCTTTTTCCACGCCGTTGATCGGGATTTCATCAGCCACCGGGAGGTCGGCGATGAGACGGATGAGCTTCCCCTCCTTGTCCCAAACCTCTAACGAACGGGCAAAGTTGTAAAAAGGCACGCTGTAAGAAAACGGCTTCTTGATCCTGGATACCAGAATGTAGTTTCCATCCGGAGAAGGCGAGTTCTCCAGGTAGATGCCGGGCGGACCGACATCCCGGGTCTGACCGCTGCCAACGTCGATTTCGACAATCCGGGAGGTGGCATAATACTCGAACAAAGCTTCATCGTGGGGGTTCTCAAGGAGGTCCTGATAGGTCCAGACCTTGGAAAACTTGCCCGAGGTATGCTGGACGTTCGGGCCTGCCGGGACAAGCGGCTTGTCAGGTGGTTTTCCTCGCCCCTCAGGGACAAGGTTGACCAGAAGGCGCCGGTTGTCAGGAAGCCAGGTGAATCCTGAGCCCAGCACGGCATTGACCCGGGCAGGTGCGAGCTGCCTGGCCTGGCCGGCCACTACATCAATTAGCCAGAGTTCAACGCCAGTATCCAGATAGCGACAGAAGGCAATCCGTTTCCCGTCATGAGACCACTCGGGAAACCCCATTTTGATCCCGTCGGGAAGGGAAATCTTGCGGGCCGAACCGTCCTTGACGGCGACCAGCGTCAAAGCCGTATAAAAAGTTAGCTGCTGTTGGCTGTTGTTACCCGGCGTAATCCGCATCCCGGCCAGACGGAGCAGCGGCTGGGAGAGATAGGAGATGGACGGCATGGTCTCGTAATCTGCCAAAAGAAGCAGGTCTCGGGCAGGGCTGGTGAAAGATCGCGGAAAAGGCGGAGCATCGAGGATATCGATGACTTCCTGAGGCGGCCGCTTGTAAGGTTCCTGAGCCAAAAGCGCACAACCGGCGATCAAGATCGCCAGAACAAGGCTTAGACACAGTCCTTTTTTCATGATGAACTCTCCTTTAATACAATCTCCAAGGTCTATTTATATCGAAGAGAAGCCCGGATTTCAATCAAAAGCGGCGATTGACAATGTTTTCCTTTTATCTATGATAGATAAAGAGGCTCCCGATTAAGGGAAAAATGACCACCTCTTCAGGACACCGAGGCAACTGCTCGCTCCTTGCTTTTATTTTTCTCTTTGTTGCCCTTTTCGGCTGCGCTTCTGGAGCCTCCATTCCCTGCCAGTGGACCGGTGTCGGGAAGATCGTGGCTGTCGGTGACCTTCACGGCGACTACGAGAATTTTGTCAAAATCCTCAAACGCACCCGTATCGTCGATGAGGCACTTCATTGGAAGGCGGGAAGGACGCATCTCGTTCAGACAGGCGACATCATGGACAGGGGATCAGACGCTCGCAAAATTTTCGACCTGTTGATGCGACTGGAGAAGGAAGCTGAGCAAGCCTGCGGCAAGGTCCATGTGCTCTTCGGCAATCACGAAGAGATGAATATCACCGGTATCGCCTTCCGCTATCCTGACTACGTAACCGTGGACCAGTTCATCAATTTCCTGCCTGATGGGTACCGTCAACGAAAAGAAAACGAACTCCGGAGAAAAATCGTCAACCTTCAATTGAGTGGCAACGACAATGAGCTAAACAGAGCCGTCAGCGAATTCTGGAACAGGTTGAGGAAAGACCCGAATGGCCAGCGCCAATACCTTGTCAACTTCAACCGGACGTACGGCTCCTGGCTCCTCAAGAAAAATGCTGTCATCAAGATCAACGGCATCATTTTTGTCCACGGCGGAATCAGCGAGAGATTTTCCAAGTGGAAAATCGAGGACATCAACGACCGGCTTCGTTTCGAACTTGCCGATCTGCGCCAGGAAGCTGAGACCGGCAGGCCGTCGAACCTCCAGAGACGACAGGTCGTTTACGATGAGTATGGTCCTCTCTGGTACAGGGAACTGGCCTCGGTTGCCGAGGAGGACCTGAGAGATGAAGTGAACAGGATCCTGGCCAACCTGGCTGCCGAGAAGATCGTCATCGCCCACACGCCGCGAATAGCCGCCACAAAGGAGGAGATGAAGCGTTTTGACGGAAAAGTCTGGGTTGTCGACACGGGCATTTCAAGGGCTTACGGCGGTCGTCTGAGCGCTCTGATTATTGAAAACGGGGAATTCACCGTTTGGGGGGAAAACCATGAAACCATCGAAAACGCGGACGCTCTTCATCCTTGCTTTCTTTTTATCCTGTCCGGGAGTTTGGCCGGGTTTCGGGCTGGCCGGTGAAGAACTGAGCGAGCAGCAAAAAGAGGAGATTTTTCTCCGCAAAGCTCGAGTCGTCGAGGTGGACAAGAACGAGGTCGGGGGGAGGACAGCGCCCTGGATCGTCACCCTCGACGACGGGGAAAAAAGACAGAGGGCTATCTTCAAGCATGTGGACAGCCGGAGGCCCCAGCCCACTCCGGACAGCTATAAGTACGAGCTGGCTGCCTATGAGCTCGCCAAGCTCCTGGGTACCGGAATTGTTCCTCCTGTCGTCGAGAGGGAGGTCGGCGGCCGAAAAGGCTCTCTCCAGGTCTTTCTCGAAAACTGCCTCAAGGAAAAGGACAGGCAAAGAAGAAAAATCGAGCCCCCCGACCCCAAGAGCCTCGCGGATGCACTGGAAGAAGTCAGGGTCTTCGAAAATCTCGTCTACGACGTCTGCCTGGACGCGGATGATATCTGGATTCATAAGGACAACTGGACCGTGTGCCGGGTTGACTTCTCCGAGGCGTTTTTCCCCTCGGATGAACTTCTTCAGGACTGCGCCATCACTCGTTGCTCTAAAAGATTTTATCAAGGGTTGTTAGAATTAGAAGATAAGACAATCGCCTCTTCTCTCGCGCCTTATTTAAACAGGGAAGAAATCAAAGCTCTTCTCCAGAGAAAAAACCTCATTATCGAAAAAATCCGGAAATTGATTGAAGAAAAAGGCGAACAGGCCGTGCTTTTTTCCTAAGAATAGATCGACGGAAAGGAGGGATGGTGGCGCAACAATACACCTTGTTTTATCGCTTCCTCAAGCTCTTTACCGACATCAGGTCCGGAGAGGCGGCCAAAGCTTCTCTTTTATTCCTCAACAGTTTTCTTATCATGTTCGGTTATTATCAGATCAAGCCGATTCGCGAAGGCCTCCTCCTGGCCGCCCATCCCGCCACGATCAAGAGCTATTTGGCCATCCCCCAGGCAATTCTTCTTATCTTTGTCGTCAAGGCTTTCGCCAGAGTTGCCTCCCGCTTCCCGCGCCACCTTTTAATTACCTACGCGACGCTCTTCTGTATCTCCAACCTGGTCCTTTTCAACGTCATGAATTTGGCCGGAGTGAGCGTGGCGGTCATGGGCATCGTTTTTTTCGTCTGGATCGGGATGTACAACTGGTTCATCCCTGCCCAGTTCTGGGGTTTTGCCAACGACATGTACTCGGAAGACGCTGGCAAGCGGCTCTTCCCGATGATCGCTTTCGGGGCGACATTGGGGGGAGTTTTGGGCCCGATTGTCGCCAAAAAACTTGTCCCCAACTTTGGCTCTTATGGCATGATGCTGGTTACGTCATCGATCCTTACGGCCTGTATTATCCTGACCTGGATCATTCATAAAAGAGACCTCGGGGAAGCCCGTCAGCTCCTCATCTCTACGGGCAAACCCCCAGAAACAAAGATCAAAGAGAAACCTCTGGACAAAAGCGGCGGTTTTCGGCTGATCTTCCAGAGCCGTTATCTTCTTCTCATCGCCTGCGTCATAGGGCTTTACAACTTCATTAATTCCCTGGGCGAGTACATGTTCAGTGACCTGCAGCGGAGCGCCGCTCTGAGGGCGCTCGGGACTGCTGCCACCGGAACTATTGACCTGCAGAATTATATTTCCTCGGCCTTCGCTGGCTACCAGGGGCTGACGAACCTGCTCACCATGCTCATCCAGCTTTTCCTTGTTTCCCGGATTTTCCGCTACGTCGGCATCAGCGGCGCCCTCCTCTTCCTGCCGATGATCGCTCTGGGAGGCTATGGGTATGTCACGTTCGGGGCCTCGCTCCTTTTCCTCAAGTGGATCAAAGCCTTTGAGAACGCGACCGATTATTCGCTGATGAGGACGACCCGGGCGGCCCTTTTCCTGATCACAAAAAGAGAAGAAAAATACAAAGCTCAGATGGCCACCGAGACGTTTTTTGTGCGCGCCGGGGACTCAGTCCAGGCAATCGCGGTCTGGGTGGGAACAACTTACTTCGCTCTTTCGATTGAAGGCTTTGCCGTGATCAATGTCGCCTGCATCCTCGTCTGGATTTTTCTCACTGTTCTCATCATCCGAGAGTACAAGAAGAAAAAGACGCTCGCGCTTCAGGGGAAAGAGCCCATTAGCTAGTGTCCCGTCTCGCAATTCTCTTTCCAAAGTCCTCTCCAAAGACGGGACACTTCCAGGGGGGAGTCAAGCTCCCCCCTCGGCGCTTCGCACTGCTCTGCTGACCCCCTGAGGGGAACGACGCCGTCCCCCTCAAACTCCCCCGCGGAGGCGCGTCTTTGGGGATCATTCCAAAGCCAAATTACTTGCGAGACGCACCACTGATGGCTGCGGAGCCTCAGCGCTTCCGCAAGTCTTTGACCTTGATGATTCCCCCCGAATCCTGGACGATGAAGAGGAAGCCCTCGTCATCCCGGCAGATCCCTTCCTGGTCATTCCCGAGGAAGGCATACTCTTTGATGAGCTTCCCGTCCAGCGTAATCTCCACGAAAATGTTGTCGGCATCGTTGACGATATTCAGATGCTTTGTCTTGAAGTCGTAGTACATGCCGGCCGGGTCATCCATCTTAAAAGGCAATACCCGGATGATCTTCGCTTCGACTTCCGGTGCCTGACTCGATTTCAGCGGAACGAATACTTCCATGATCACGGGCGGGTCCCACTGGTTGCCAACATAAAACGTGCCGCCCTCGGGATGGTTTTCGTCAGGAACGAAGGCGATCGATTCAATCCCGTTGTCATAGTCATCGGTCTGCTTCTGGAGAAAATTCGGGTTTCCCTGGAACTCCCGGCTAATCGGAAACCTTCTTGCCACCTCTCCCCTATCGGGGTCAAACTCGAGGATGACGTCGTCTCCTTCGACGGCGATATACAGGAGCCCGGTCCGGGGAACAACCGTGATAGCCTCAAGGTCCCCCTTGATCTCCCAGGTTGCCACCAGCGTTCCGTCTCGGTTTATCTCGAAAACGAAACCTTCGTCGCTGACGACAAAAAGCGTGTTCCGCTGAGGATGATAGCAGATGCACGATGGCTCAGGGATGCGCTGCTTGTCGATGTCGCCGCCGAACCCGTGGACATCGAGCCAGAGATAGGGAAAGCGAATGCTCGGGGAATACTTGGGTTGGCCGCAAACGATAAAAAAGAGGGCCAACGCTCCTAAGAAGGCGGCTTTTTTCATTTTTTCCTCTCTCAAAGCATGTTTATCGTGAATATCCTCACAGAAAAAGATTCGATCATCATGAGCAATGACGGGATTTGTCCCGCCATGGAAAAGAGGAATTTATCTTATTGAGAAATCCCTGTCAATGATATCGGGCAAAAATACGAGTTGATTTTTTGCCGCCAGATAATTATCATAATCGCATCGAAGAACAGGGGAAAAGTGACCCAAAGGGAGAGTCTCCATGATCAGAAAATGGATCGTCGGGACGGTTTTCTTGCTCGCTCTTTCGTCCGCTTATCCGGTTGACGCCCAGTTCACCGCCGAGGAGATCGCACAGAGACCATTCTGGGAGGAATTCCTCAAGACGGCCGAGATCGTCCGGGCCGAAGAGATCGGCGAGGGTGTGACCAAACCGCTGAGGCTTTATTTAAAAAAAGACGGAATAGAAGCAAGCGGCGCCTGGAAGAACCCGCGGGGAATGCAGCAAGGGTTTCTCGAAGGGTGGCAGTACGAAATCGCCGCCTACGAGCTCGACAAGCTCATCGGGCTGAACATGGTGCCGCCGTATGTGGAAAGGGAGTTCAACGGCAAGCCCGGAGCTCTTTCCCTCTGGGTGACCAGCCAGTACAGCCTGCTCAAAATCATGGAGCAAAAAATCGAAATCCCCAAGGAAGTCTTGAAACAGGCAGATGACATGAAATACCTTACCAGAGCCTGGGACTCCCTCATCGCCAACGACGACAGGACTCAGCAGAACATCCTCTACACCAATGACTGGCGGACCATCATCTTCGACCACTCGCGCGCTTTCCGCTCCACCAAGGAACACACAGAGAGGCTGATGAACGGAAAAAACGGGCTGAAGAAGTTCGCCGACGGCCGGCCCATCCTCTTCCGGCGGCTCCCCCGGGCCTTCGTCGAGGCGGTGAAAACGCTAACCTACCAGAGCATCAAAGGCGCTGTCGGGCCCTGCCTGACGGACAAGGAGATCGAGGCCGTCATGAAACGCAAAATCCTTCTTCTATCTGAAATCGAAGAGATGATCAAAGAAAGCGGCGAGGCCAATGTTCTTTATTGAGGCCGCGGGGATCTTGTGACCAGCAGTCGCTCAAGGGGGGAAAGTTTTTCTTGGCAGGTTGCCGCTTTGGCCAGTATAAGTCCCTATTTCCTCATCTTTTCCCCGGTGAAAAAGATGAAGGAGATGGGGCTTTGAAGTAAGATGAGAAGAAGAAAGGAGGGATCATGAAAAGACAATTTAGTATTTCGGTCTTTTCTATCGTTTTGCTCGGTTTTGCGCTCCCCTTGTTCAGCCAGTTCACCCCCGAAGAGCTGGCTGAACGGCCAAAATGGGAAGAGTATCTCAAGAATGCCAACATCGCCGGCCAGGAGCAGCTGGTCGGACCTGAGTCCGTCACCAGCCCCTGGAAGCTGACCTTGGAGCTGGATGGCATCACCAAAAATGCCCTCTGGAAGAATCCTGAGGGCAGGATGAAAGGCTTTATCGAGGGCTGGCGGTACGAGATCGCCGCCTATCTTTTCGATAAATATCTCGGCCTCAACATGGTGCCGCCGACTGTGGAGAAACGATTCCAGGGAAGCCGGGGCTCCTGTCAGCTGTGGGTCACCTACTGGAAAACTCTGAAAAAGATCAAGGAGGAAAAAATCAAGGTCCCGTCCTACAAGGTTTTTTACTACAACAGAGCGCTATACCTCCAGCGCGCCTTCGATAACCTGATCGGGAACGAGGATCGCCATCAGAACAACTACTTCTTCATGGAGGACTGGAGGATGATCCTGCCCGACCACTCCCGCTCTTTCCGCACGGGCAAAAGTTGGACGACAAAGCTGCTCTACACGGAAAAGCACCCGGAAGGCCCGATGGTTATGCGCGAACTCCCCCGGGATTTTTTTGAGAAGATCAAGGCGCTCGACTACGACACGATCAAGGGATTGGTTGGCGAATATCTCGCGGATGATGAAATCAAAGCTGTCCTGGCCCGCAAAGAGCTGATCATCAAGGAAATCAACAAGCTGATCGAGCAGAGCGGAGAAGATAAAGTCCTGTACTGATCTCGAGCTCGGCCGTCAGCTCGCCGGCGGCCTGACCTTTTTGTACATGGTCAGGATGTTCAGGTTGTTTTCACGGCGATAGGCGAACCCGTCCATGAGTTTGCGGGCCAGAAAAATGCCCAGTCCTCCCATCCGCTCCTTGGTGGCCAGGTCCTTGAGGCTCGGCTTTCTTATCCGGCTGGGGTCGAAGGGCACGCCGCTATCCCGGATTTCCAGGTAGAACCTCTCATCCTCATGCCAGGCTTTGACCTGAATCTCTCCGTTGCCTCCAGGATACCCATAGCGGATAATATTTGTGCACATCTCGACCAGAGCAAGCTCGATCCTGAAAAAATCTTCTTCGGAAATGTCCCATCCATCAAGGTAAGCGCGGAGAAAACTCCGGACCTTTTCCAGCTCGCTGAGTGTGCTCTGGACTGTCAGTGTTTTCAACGCTTATTTGCCCTAAAGCGCATCCAATCCTGCTTAAATATTAGCAAAAAGCTTGTCTGGAGAAAAGGCTTATTCTGGACTCAATCTTGCAGCAAGCTCCATCTGCTTTGGTAAAACCGGGCAGCAGCTATCTCCCGTCCTTCAAACTCTGATGCGGTCGAGAATCGTGACGAGCTTTGGGATTGAACTCCTGATCAGAGTGATCGATTCTTCAGGATTATAGATGCAACGGATCTTGATATCCCCTCCCCTGCTGACCTCGATTATTTCATAGACCGGATACTCTCCGACGTGAAGAGTATCAATGATCCTTTCTTCAGGCATATCCCCTCTCCCCAACTTTCAGGCGCTCCTTTTTGCCCTAAAGCGATTTCCGGCAATGCTGGCACTGGTCCAGCTTGCAGCCGCAGCTATTGCAGAGTTCTAAAGCGATGCTGCTCGTTCCTCTTCCGCAGGCTGTGCACGTGCCGATAGCGGCAGGATACCCCAATTTCTGGCAGCTTGTGCATAGATAGTCCATGCCCCAGTTGGTTTCCGGACAGCGCTTCAAGCACGAAAAACCCGTCAAGGCAACGATCATCGCTCTGGCTGCGTTTATTATAAATGATCGCCTGTTTTTCTTTGCCGAGCTGATCGAAGTCAGGCCGTTCAATCAGATTCCCCTGCCGCTCTGGCTGAAGCTTCTTGTTCCCCTTACGCTGCCTTCGCCCCCCGGCCTATCCTCCCGATGAAAAGCGAAATGATGAAGAGAATCCCGGCCATGACCGCAGCGATCGGCAGGCTCCCCTGGACCGAGCGGCCGACGCTCAGGTTCCCGATGATCTTGGGAACGAAGGTCCCGCCTAAGAGGCCGACGGCGAAGATGATCCCGAAGATGCTGCCGTAGAGGCTGGCCTCGAATTTGGCAAACGTCACGCCAACAATGGTCGGGAATATTGGCGCGAAAACTAGCCCGGTCAGGAGCACAGCCACGATGGCCAAACCCGCGCTCTTGGTGAGGATCATGATGACGATGGCCAGGACGGAGACGAGCGCCATGAGCGAGATGATCTTCGCGCCCATGGCGGTCAGGTTTTTCATCGTCGAAGCAAGGAAGCGGCCGACCATCATGGCCACCCCGAAAAAGCTCAGGACCAGGCCGGCGTTCGAAACGGCGTTGGGACTCCCGCTGGCGCCGAAAAGCTCGGTCATGAGCGGCTTGACCCAGGTTGCCATGGTGATCTCAAGCGAAACGTAGCAGAAAAGGGCTAAGGCAGCCACAAGGACGGCAGCGTTTCCAAGGAGCTTGATGGCCATAGAAAATCTGTAGCCAGTCACGGCTTTGGGAAAGCTCGTGGCCAGGGCAAAAAGCAAAAAGACGATGATGAGCGCACCGATGATAGCCACCGCAGCGCTGTAGCTCAGGCCCAGCGTCTTTAGGAAGAAGACGAAAAGCAGCGGCGTGAGCACGTACCCGAGCCCGAAAAAGGCATTGCCCAGGTTGCTGGCGCGGGCTGGATCCTTTCCTTCAAAAAGGACAACTGGAATAAGCGTGTTGCCAACTGTGTTCAGGCTCATGGCTCCAACCCCAAGAAGGATGCAAGCCAGCAGAGCCAAGGAAAAGCTCGGCGCAAAAGCCAGAAGAAACAGGCTGCCGCTCGTCACCACAAACCCGAGGATGGCAATCGGCTTGTAGCCTAACTTGTCGACCAGCGGCCCGATGATGACCTGGACGATGCAACTTGTCAGGAAAAGTCCCATGACCAGGGAGCCAAACTGGCCCTCGTTGATGCCCAGGCTGGTCATGAGCTCCACCGAGATAGCGCCAAGAATGATGAAACAGATGGCCAGCGAGAACACGGCCATGATGGCGACCACTGCGGTCATTTTTTTCATGTGCCCTCCTCCATTCCAAAAGTCTTATCAGAGCTGATCAAAGCGTTGCTCTATATTTACGACAAGTCCGCGGGCAATGCAAGCGGGGGAGTCTAATCCCAGATCTGCCCTTAGGAAAACGCCGTCATCGCGAGCACCCGTTGGGTGCGTGGCGATCTCATCAACACAATCTGAGATTGCTTCGCTTCGCTCGCAAAGACAATTTTTTAACGGCAAATTCGGGCCTAATCCGGCGCCCAATCAGAGGGATTGTTTACGGGCCCTTTTTATGTTATTGTAATTGACAGCAATAGGTAAAAAATTGGGGAGGCAAAAATGGAAACCTCACGTTTTCGGAGCTCGGTCTTTCTTTTTCTCCCTGTCTTAATTTTTCTTGCTTCGGGCTGGGCTTACGGAGACCAGGTCAAAATCAGAACAGAGAACGGCGTGATAGTCGTGTATAACCCAAGGGAACCTGCTCCCCGGCCGGGCGTTCCGGCCGGATTGTCTGTAAAGGAAGACTTATCCTTGAGGCCAGGCGGGAAAAATGAAGAATCGACGCTGCTCAACCCCACAGACGTGGATTCGGATGAAGCGGGCAACATCTACATCCTTGACCGCAAAGCGGTCCACATCAAAGTCTTCGACCGCCAGGGGAAGTTCGTCAGGGCAATCGGAAAGAAGGGCCAGGGGCCGGGAGAATTCCAGCGTCCGTCGGATTTCCAGGTTACTCCGAAGGAGGAGATTCTCGTTTGTGACTCGACGTCGCGGCGCGTGCTTTTGTTCAAGCTCGACGGAGATTTTTTAAGAGAACTTTCAGCGGGGAAAATGTGGATGTTTACCCAGGCCAAAACAGATTCCAGGGGAGATATCGTGGGCAGTCACACGATCATGGACATGGAAGCGAGATCGGCGCTTCTCCGATTCAATTCAAACCTGGAGCCGCTTTTCACGATCGCCTCTGTGCCCATCGCCAGGTATCCAGTTTTCAACCCGTACTTTCCTCTGATTCATTTCGAAGTGACTCCGGAAGGCAATGTTCTCTGGGGAATAACGACAGAATATGAATTCCGCATCGTCAACCCTGACGGGAGGTTCATCAAAAGAATCATCAAGGATTATGAGCCTGAAAAACTCACCCAAGAGGATCGAGAGAAGAAAGCCAGAGAAATTTGGGGTGACCAGGGCCCTCCCTCAGATATCCGCGTTGAGTGGCCGAAAAATTACCCAGCTTTTCAGGATTTCATCATGGACGACCGCGGCTGGCTTTTCGTCAGGCCCTACACAAAGAGAAAGGAAGCGAAAGGCAGCTCTTATGATGTTTTCGATGCCGAGGGGAGATACGTGGCCAGAGTTTTGCTCCCGGCGAGGATACTTCTTATCAAAAACGGGAAGCTCTACACGATCGAGGAAGACGAGGAGGGCCTCCTGTCTGTGAAGCGCTACAGCCTTGAATGGAGATAAAAGGCCAGCGATCCTTACTGACTCAGCTTGGCCAGCTCGCCGAGCTTCATGTCGTCGAGGAGCTTGTGGAGGAGCGCGGCTTCGCTGGTCCCCGAGCCTCTGAGCTCAACCGAGAAGCGCTTGCCGACGAAAAGCAGGATTTCAGCGGACTTGTTATCTTCGGTGTTGTCAACCTTTTCCGTTCCCCGAAACCCCTGGATTTTAACGGACTTCTCGTAACCGGTCTCTGTCTCGCTCTCAAACTCCATCATCCCGATCACGGACGCGCCCATCTCGGCAAACGGCACTCCAGCCAGATCGCTGATCTTGACCTCGATCGTGATCATGTTGTCGCCGCTCCCCTTTTCATAGATGACATGGGCCTCCGAGCTTGTCATCCCCATGGCCGAGGCTGTCTCTCCGCCGGGCTTCAACCGGGTGAATCCGGCGAGCTCGATCTTGGGCAAGAACTCCTGCAGTTTCTTGAAGCTCACGACTTTTTGCTGGGTCTGACCCGCGGCCAAGAAGACAAAAGCCGTTGCCAAGATAAGAAAAAATGCGGCGCTTCTTCTCATTGTTCCTCCTTGAGCAATCAAAAGCGAAAAATAGTGCCTACTCGCATTCTTAGCACAAACAAGAAAAGAAATTAAGGGAATAGTTGGTGCCGGAGGAGGGAATCGAACCCACACCCCTGTCGCCAGGGACTGGATTTTGAGTCCAGCGCGTCTGCCAGTTCCGCCACTCCGGCGTTGCAGTAAGAATATAGGCGAATTGACGCCTTTTTTCAATAAGCCACGCCGCTGGGAATCGCCAGATTTGCCTCGCGGCCTATTTTTAGGAATAACTTCATCATTCAGTATTGCCGGGCGATAATCCTGAGGTCGCCACGCACCCGGGGAGCGCTCTCGATGACAGCAAAAGCACATGCCTTATGGCAATTCTGGTCAAGTTGACCTTTTTCGGCGATTCTGATAAAAATTTCCGATTGACAATAGAGGCAATCCGTGGATAAAGAAAAAAGGGCTCTCCTCACTATCACAGACAGGTTTGCCGGCAAAACAATCGCCGTCTGGGGGGATTTCATCCTCGATGAATACATTTACGGCACCACCCGGCGCGTCTCCCGCGAGGCACCGGTCCTCATCCTGAGCTACCAGAAGAAAGATCTCTCCTTAGGTGGGGCGGGAAACTCTGTCCTCAACCTCAAAGCTCTGGGAGCTTCTCCCCTGCCCATCGGCGTCGTAGGCAGGGATGAGCCAGGCGAGCAAATCATCGCCATCCTCCGCGGCCAAAAAATCCCCGCTGCATATGTCCATAAAACGAAATCCTATCAGACTCCGATCAAGACGCGCATTCTCGCTGGCGAGGAAAACACGCGCAAGCAGCAAATCTTGAGGATAGACAGGGAAGCTCAAGTGCCGTCCGACGGGAAACTCAGGGAGCGTCTCTCGTCCTTTCTTTTTGAAGCCAAGAGCCGGGCCGACGCCCTCCTGATATCTGACTATAATTACCTGACGGTCGCAGAGGATGTCTATTCGAGCATCATGCCCGCCTGGAAAAAGGCGCAGCGGCCGGTGACTCTCGATTCGCGTTTCCGGCTCCTCCGCTTTAAAGGCGTCACGGCAGCCACACCGAACGAACCTGAAGCCGAGGCAGCGCTCCAGGTCGAGCTCGGGGATAACATCCGGATGGTCGAAAAAACAGGGAGCCTTCTCCTGAAGAAGCTCCAGTGTCGGGCCCTGCTTATCACCCGGGGCTCGCGCGGCATGGCCCTGTTCGAGCGGGGAAGGAAGCCGCTCCTCATCCCGGTCCACGGCACAACCGACATCGTCGATGTCACAGGCGCAGGCGACACAGTCATCAGCGTCTTCACGCTGGCCTTGGCTTGCGGAGCCGACTTCCGCGAGGCCGCCGAGCTCGCCAACTATGCGGGCGGGGTCGTCGTCATGAAGAAAGGGACGGCGACACTCACTGTCGCGGAACTAAGGGAGGCCATCTCGTCCTGAATTGAAAAAACTGAAAACTCTTACGGAACTCCGAAAGATCATCGCTGCAGAAAAAGCGAAAGGCAAAACCGTCGTCCTGGCAAACGGCTGTTTCGACCTTTTCCATGTCGGACACATCCGCTATTTGCGTGGAGCCAAGGCAAAGGGAGATATCCTTGTCGTGGCCATCAACAGCGACGCCTCAGTGAAAAAACTCAAAGGCAAGGGAAGGCCTATTCTTCCCCAGAGAGAACGAGCAGAAATTCTTTCTGCCTTCTCATTCGTCGATTATGTCACGATTTTCTTCCAGACGAACGTGGAGAAAGTCCTCGCTGCGTTCAAGCCCGATGTCCACGTCAAAGGGTCCGACTACACGGAGGAAACGGTTCCCGAGAAGGACACGGTCAGGCGGTACGGCGGGAAAGTCGCCATCGCCGGAGGCCCGAAAATCCGCGACACCTCAGACATCATCAGAAAAATCGCTGCGGGCAAAGAATGAAGGAGAATTTTCTCATCATCAGGCTCAGCTCGCTTGGAGACATCATCCACACTCTTCCCGCCTTTTCGGCCTTGAGGCGACGTTTTCCCGCGGCAACGATAACCTGGGCCGTCGAGGAAAACGGAAAAGAAATTTTAGACCTCGTCCCCGGCCTGGACGAAATTGCCGTCATCGACCGGAAAAAGTGGCGCAGGAGCGCAAACGATATCCGGCAAAAAGGGAGGACGGCGCTCGACTTCCAGGGGCTGATAAAGTCTGCTTTTCTGGCTTATCTCTCCCGTTCCCGGAGGAGAATAGGCTTCCATAAGAAAAACCTGAGAGAACCGCTCGCCTCCCTGTTATACACGGAAAAAATTGACCATATCGATGAATCAGATGTCCATGTTATCAGCAAAAACCTCAGGCTGCTCAGACCTCTGGGCGTTGAGGAAGAAAGCTATGAATTCCCGCTCGTCCTTCCCGGCACGCTTCTGAGCTCCGTGGCCTCCAAGCTCGCTGAGTCCGGAATCCCGGAAGGAAAAAGGCTTATTATCTACAACCTTGGAGCCGCCTGGGAGACAAAACGGTGGTTTCCGGAAAAATGGGCAGAGTTGATCGAGAAAACCCGGTTCGACGGCTCTTCTCCTCTTCTCCTCTGGGGGAACGAGGAAGAGAAAAACATGGCCCTGGAAGTGCACGAGAGAACCGGGGCGCTCCTCTCCCCTTTTCTGACGATCAAAGAGGCCCTGGCCTTGATTAAAAAGGCAGCTCTCCTCGTGAGCGGCGATACTTTTGCCCTTCAGGCAGCCTGTGCGCTGGCCACTCCTGTCGTGGGCCTTTTCGGCCCCACCAACCCGCA